>URFZ01000004.1 GCA_900547165.1 uncultured Eubacteriales bacterium | reverse complement strand
GTGCTGCCCCATTGGCTGCTGTGGGCACTGACGGCAGTGCTGGCGGCGGCGGCGATCCTGCTGGCCACACTGCTGCTGCCTATGTGGTTCTGCACTGTGACCTATTGTGTATCGGCGACCCATATCACCCGAAAATGCGGCATTTTTTTCATACAGGAGCAAGTCATGCGGACACAGGCGTTGCAGTTCAGCAGCATTTTTCAGGCACCCTTTGCCGATGCCACCGGCATGAATTTTATCCCGCTGCATGCCTATGGCGGCACGGTCATTCTGTCGTTTTTGAGCAGTTCTGACGCGGCGGAGATACAGGCGTTTCTGCAAAAGACGGTCTACAGCCACAGCCAGCGGACACTGGAAGTGCCTGTCACCGGAAATCCCGCAGACATTCCGCAGGAGCCGCAGTTCGATGCCTTTGAAAGTGCGGTGCAGCCGCCGGCAGGAACTGGCAGCAATGCGGAAGATCCGCCGGAAAGGAGCAGCCCATGATGCGGCTTGGGACTGCCGGTGAGGCAGTGTATCGGGAACACCCGATCAAGATTTTACGCTACAGTGCCAAAAACCTGTGGCTGTTGATTTTCCCGCTGCTGCGAAGCCTGCGGTTCTATCCGTTCTCACTTCAGAACCTTATCGACTGGGGAGCCGGTGCGTGGTTTGACCTGCTGGTTGCCCTGCTGATTTTGGGCATCGGTACGCTTCGCTGGCATGCCTGCACATATTATTTCGACGAAGTTTCCATTCGTTCCCAAAGCGGGATCCTCCTGCGGCGGGGGACGGAGATCCCGCTGGTGATGAGCGCCGACCCTGAGAAGAGCGATACGGCCTATGCCGCCCTGCCTGCGCCGGAGGACGGCAAGACCTACAAGGCCCGTGTCAGCGGCGAGCAAATTCTGGTGTATCTTTCCGACGAGCCGCAGGAGTATGTGCTTTCGGCAAACGCCGCTTCCGTGCTGAACGTGGAAGGCTCCGCCGCCGTGCTGACCAGCGAGGAAAACGCGACCCAAAGTGCGCAGGTCAGCGCTGCGAACCTGACGCTGCAATCGGCCCGCACCAGCGGCAGTCTGTCCTTGAGCGGAATGTCCGCCTTCCGTGCGGAAGGAAGCAGCGCTTTCAGCCAAATGATCCTCGACGCGTCCGCCGGCCTGTCCCTGCGGCTGGGCGGGCGGCTCTCGCTGCACGGGTTGGTCAATAACGGCAGCCTGTCCGTGCAGGGCTCCGGCGTACTGGAAGTCGGCGAACTGAGCGGCAGCGGTTCTTACACGATTGACCCTCAGTGCAATTTCAGCGTGGAGCCTTTGCCGGACGCGATCGGCGGTCTGGTTCCCACACAGATTCAGATTTTGGGCGAAGAAAAGCCCTTTTTCACAAGCCTGACAGTGTTGCTTTTGCCCTGTTTTATTGTCTCGTCTCTTAAAATACGAAAGTATTCTCGCTCTCCTCGACTTCAAAACAGAACAAAATCAAGGCTGTCAGGTCGAAGAGTTACACGGAGATAATGTTTTTCTCCGTGAAGCGGTCACTTTGAAGCAATACTTTGTGTATTGCAAGAAGTGAGCGCAATGCGGAGGGAAAGATTAGCCCGTGAAACCTTATGAGAACGGACTTTTCTTCGCCCTTACGCCACGCGATTGTTTACGCGTCCGCGTAAACCGCGTATGGCTAATCGCAAAAACTGCTCGCTGCGCTCGGTCTTTTTGCGATGGGATAGCCCCAATTTTTATCGTTACGGTTCGAGAACAACCGCCGCCCACATCGCCCTTGACCTGACCGTAGACAGCATAAAGCGCACCTATACGGCGCAGACCGACACCCGCTTCGGGCTTGATTTTGAGCATGGTTTGGGAGACTATGCGCACCGCGTATCATCACGGTAAAATATCACTTTGCAGGTTCTCGGTAAAATCAAAGCGGTATTTCCTGTAAACACCCACGCGAAAGATTGAATACGCCGCGCGAAATTGTTGCTGCGCAACACGCGCATGGCTGTTCGCAAAAAATCTGTACGGTTTTTTTGCGAGGGGCATAGGGCTAATATTTTGACAGAGTCCTATACCGCGATGGCGGTGGCGGTATGCGAGCATTCGAACGGCTGGTACTACACGTCGAACTTCTTTGTGGGCGATTGGCAGTATTAAATATAAGAAAAATATAAGCGGACAGCGGGGAAAGAACCTTGCCGTCCGTTTTGCGTTTGTGATGCAAAGACAGGGACAAAATCAGCAACGACGAATTTATTGAATACTCAACCACACATGTTTTTATCGCATTGTTGACAAAACCCGCGTTCGGTGGTATCATTATGTCATAGAACAAATTACAGGGGAGTTTTGTATGAAAAAAGCGGTTGCGGCGCTGTTGGCGCTGACGGTATTTCTTTCGCTTTTTCCCGCATTTTCGGTTTTCTCCGCCGCGGCGTGGGACGAGTCGGAGATATTCACGTCGGGGGACGGCTGCTGGCAGTATTATTTAAGAGAAGAGGACGACAAAGCCGTTATAATGGGAACGGTAGAAGAACCCGGCGAGACGGTCACGATTCCCGCTGAAATCGACGGACACAAAGTTGCTGCCGTCGGCGAAAGGGCGTTTCTGTTCTGCTCGAGTATCAAAAAAGTTGTTGTTGCCGAGGGAATAACGGAGATAGGAAACGATGCGTTTGCGGAGTGTTCTTCCGTTACGGAGGTGTCTCTGCCGAACGGTATTGTCGCTCTCGGAGAGGGAGCGTTTTTCCGGTGTTCGTCGCTGATGTCGCTGACGCTTCCCGAAAGTCTTGTCTCCGTCGGTGATGAAGCCTTTTCGTTTTGCTCGGCGTTGAAAAACATCAATTTTCCGTCGGTGCTCGAAAATATTGGGTGCAGCGCATTTTCAAACTGCTCCTCTTTGACCTCGGTAACGCTTCCGCAAGGGTTGAAAACGCTCGGGCGATATGTGTTCGGCAACTGCACAAACCTTGAACGCGCCGATCTGTCCGCAACAAAACTCACGGAACTTTCGGACAGTATGTTTTCGCGGTGCAAATCGCTCAAAAACGTTGCGCTGCCGTCGGGCTTGACAAAGATAGGCGGAAGCGCTTTTTATCTGTGCGACGGGCTGACGGATGTGAACATTCCGAACGGCGTTGCGGAGATAGGCAAAGAAGCGTTTTACAACTGTTCGCTTAAATCGCTTACGCTTCCGAGCGGGCTTAAAACGATAGGCGACGGGGCATTTTATCAATGCTGGGCGATACCTTTTGTGAATCTGCCGCAGGGAGTTGTTTCTGTCGGTGCGGAGGCTTTTGCGAACTGTCAGCATATCAGCGAAGTGACCGTTCCGAACAGCGTGACCGATATCGGCAAAAATGCTTTTGGCGGGGATTTCAGTCTGAAAGCGATGTTCGGCGTGCGCGGCTCTTCTGCGGAAAATTATGCAAAGGCGAACGGCATTCCGTTTGTCGCTTATTCGGAGTATTACGACACCGCAACGGGCGTGCGAGTCTTTGCGGAGGTCGGCGCGGGCGCGAAGTTGAAAGTAAGCGTGTTGAAACAAAACGAAGCGTCCGTTTTTTATGAGATCTCATTTGTCAAAAACGGCGTTGAAGTAAAGCCGCAGGGCGCGGTACGGGTGTTCCTGCCCGTCCCTGAATCGATAAACGCTGACGGCGCAAGATTCCGCAGAGTTGACGAAAACCGCGATGTCATCGACCTTTATTCGACCCTCTGCAACGGCGGTTTTGAAGTGGGCTGCGATGCCCTCGGCGAGTTCAGAATAACCGACAAAAATGCCGAATATGTGGGTGACGTTGACGGCAGCGGCAGGGTGGATATAACGGACGCAATGCTGCTGTTTTATCATGTTGCCAAAAAAGAATTTCTTGCGGAAGACCGCCTGCCTTATGCGGAAGTGACGGACGACCTTGACGTTGATATTTCGGACGCTATGGCGGTATTTTATTACGTCGCCAAAAAGTCCGATACGCTTGTTATCGGGGGCAGGGACAAGGCGCTTGAAATATTCGAAAACGTGAATTACGAACGTGTCAGATACGGCAGCAAGCCCCTGCAATGGGACGAAAAACTGTATAAACCGAGCGTTATCCGCTCCGAAGAATATGTTCGCTGGTGGATAGACGGTTACGGCGCGGGACCGCACAAAAGACCTGACGGAAGAGATTGCTTTACCGCAATATATGAAAATACCGATTACAAACAGGGCGATTTTCGCGCAGAGGGTGAAAACTGCGCGGGCGCGGGCACGGAAAACAGCGGCGAATTTATGGTTCTGCACCTGTGGATGCAGTCAAAAAAAGGTCACCGCGAAAATCTTCTTGACAGCATTTATACCCGCATGGCGGTAGGCTTTTACGATTACAACGGCTTTGCGGGGTCGTCGAATCTGTTTGCCGCAAAATGGGGTGAATGATTGCACCGCATAACAATATAAATATCGGCATTTTTGCTTTTATAAAAAATCGGGCAGTAAAGAACGCAAGTTCTTTACTGCCCGTATTTTTAGTCAAATTATATTAGTGGGTCAAGAAGAACATTGCAAGGAAAAGCAATGTGATGACCCAAGTGCCAGCCTTTATCTCTTTTACTTTGCCGGAGAAAAGTTTGATAACAACGTATGAAATCAAACCGAACGCGATACCGTAAGATATGTTGTATGAGAAAGGTATCATTGCTATTGTGAGAAACGCGGGAACGGAGACGGAAACATCTTTCCAATCAATGTCCTTAACGCTGCCCATCATCAGCACGCCGACATATATCAGAGCCGCGCCGTAAGCGTAGGCGGGAATGAGTTTTGCGATAGGCGCAAAGAACAGAGCGACCGCGAAAGCGCCCGAAGTTACAAGCGGGGTGATACCCGTTTTTCCGCCTGCCGCAACACCAGCGGAGGATTCAACGAACGTCGTAACGGTGGACGTTCCGAGAACGGAACCGGTGCAGGTCGCAAGCGCGTCCGCCATCATCGCCTTGTTCATGTTCGGAACTTCAAGTTCGCCCCTGTCGTTTTTAACAAGCAGGTTGCCGCCGCGGCAAGCGCCGTACAGCGTTCCGAGCGTGTCGAACATGTCCACCATACAGAAAGCAAGAGAGGTGGTGATGAAGAGTATCACAAGACCGCCGACGGTGTGACCGTCCGTGTTAAGGTATGCGGAGAAGTCAAATCCTTCCGTGAATACTTTGCCGAAAGACTCTGTTGCGAATGAAGCGAACGGTTTGAGCGGGTTGAACGAGAAGTTTTCCGCGAAACCGGTGTAGAAACCGTTGACCGTAAAGCCGAGAACGTAATAAAGAGCCGTTCCGCCGAGGATTCCGTAAAGGATAGCGCCCCTGATCTTTTTGTAAGAAAGAACCGCAATGAGCAGCAGCGAGAAAACTGCGACGAGAAGCGGCATAACGGACGCCCAGCTTGCGTCGCCGAGAAGATTGAACGATGCGAGCGTAACGCCTGTTGACGCGCTGGGAATAACTATCTTCGCGTCTTGAAGTCCCAAAAACGCGATAAACAAGCCGATCCCCGCGGGAATAGCCGCCTTAACAACGGGCGGGACGGCGTCAAAAATTATCTTTCTCAGTCCCGTGGCGGTCAACAGAACGAACACAAGACCGTCGATGAGCACGAATACAAGCGCGTTTGCGTAAGAAAAACCGAGCGTCAGGCAAACCGTGTATACGAAGAATGCGTTGATTCCCATACCGGGCGCCTGCGCAAGCGGCAGATTGGACAGAAGTCCCATCAGCACCGTTCCGATGATTGCGGAAAGTGCGGTTGTAACATACATGGCATCGAACGATACCACGCCGAGTGTTGCAAACATTCCCGCGTTGACAATAAGAATGTATGCCATCGCAAGAAATGTGGTCAGACCCGCGATGATTTCGGTTTTGGGCGACGAACCCATTTTGGTGTATTGGAATTTTCTGTCCCAAAATGAAACGTTTTTGCCAGTGTCTTTGTTTTTCATAAAACAAATTCCTTTCTCGGTATGAGTTTTTGTTTGCCTGTGAAATAAGGCGTTAAGACGCAAAAAAAGTACAGGCACACCTGCTTTTTGACAAGTGTACCCGAACGATTGATATTACTTTTAAGTTGCGCCGCCTCAATCCGCCGGTTCAAACAGAATGATTATATCATAATAAAAACACGGTGTCAAGCGGTTAAAAACAAATGTCGTATTTGTATATGTTTTTTATCAAATTGCGCAAAGTTCGGAAAAAGTCCGCTGCAACACGGATATATTTACATGAAAAAGGCTATGCGATTATGAAAAACCGCACGGTCGGAGATTATTTATCTTCGTCCTTTTTCGGCACCTCGTGGTAGAGGTTCAGACGGAACATAAGGGCCTCGTCGTCGGGGTTCGGGCAGCGAATGTATGCGCCCTCGACAATGCCGCCTTTGAGGATATTTGCTATGCCCATTATCTGGCAAAACTTTGATTTAAGATTCAGCACGTCGCCCTCGTCCGTTTCGAGGAAAACATCGCCCTTGCAGGCGTCAACGGTCTTCATCAGATCCGCGATGTCAATGTTGTGTACAAGATTAAGTCTGTTCATATTTCCTACCTCCTTTATCTGCTTTCATTATATACTTAAAAATGCAAAAAAGTCAAGCGGTTTGCGGAAAATTTTACATAAAATATGCGTTGATTTTATTCCGGCGGACGGAGTATGCCGACTGTGCCCGAAAAAAGAGCCTTTCACGGAACGGTTTTCGCTCCGCGAAAGGCTGCAATTTTTATACCTGTTTTTTATCGGGCGTATCCTTTGGCTTTTGCGCGAACAGGGTACAGCCCATATTGCGGAAATGCTCTATCTTTTCGCGAACAAGGTCTTCGCTTATTTTGAAATATTCCGCAAGGCATTTTATGCACAAAAACTCCGTTGCGCCGCGATTGACCATACGTTTGTATATGCCTATCTCGTCGTTTTCGAGTTCCTTGCCGCAGTTTTTGCAGGTCGCCATGGTTTACAGTTTTATAAGCTTTACTCTGTAAACCTTGCAGCTCGTTGCGGGCAGGTCGAGGTAGAAGTTGTCTTTAACGGTTATCTTTTCGTCGTCGAGCATGCCGGTGAGTTCAAGACCGTAGCCGCAGTTTGCGGTAAGACCGAGTTCGAAAAGATTGATGTACTTGCGTGCGGAACCCTCGGCAAAGTTGAATACGCCAAGCGCATATTCGCCGCCGGAAAGGTGTCTGAACAGGAGAAGAACTTCTTCGATCTTTCTGTTCGGCGTGTACGGCGGTCTTGCTTCCTCGTCCTGGTCAAGGGCGATAAGAGCCTTGTTTTTGAGGAGTTCGAGCGTGTGCTCGTCGCAGTTTCTGATGTCGCAGCCTATCATAAGCGGGGACGCCATCATGCACCAAAGAGCGAAGTGCATATCATACTGTTCCTGATTGCAGCCGCCGAAGCCGACGTTGCCCTTGTTGTACATACCGCAGATAAGCATATCCGTGTCGTTATAGCAGCCGGGCGCAGACTGACTGAGCATGGGAATCTGGCTGAACGCGATGTCGCGGAACGAGTTCGGACGGTCAACGATGTCGCCTGTAGATCTGTACATATGCGCGCCGGTGGAGCGAATCCACTGCCATACGTTGTCGCTGCCCCAGTTGCAGGCGGAAAAGAGAATCTCTCTGCCGGTGGCTTTGAGCGCCATACCCATTCTGTAATAAAGCAGAGGTCCGTCGGACGTCTCGGGCTTGTAGCAGAAGTCGTATTTAAGGAAGTCGATGCCGAAATCCGCAAAGGTCTGCGCATCGAGATATTCGTGGTCAAAGCTTGACGGATAACCCGCGCAGGTCAGAGTTCCGGCGCAGGAATACATTCCGAATTTCATGCCTTTGGAGTGAATGTAGTCCGCGAGGTATTTCATACCGTGGGGGAATTTTTTCGGGTCTGCGACAAGTCTGCCGTCTTCGCCTCTTTCGCGAAGCGACCAGCAGTCGTCGATAACGATGTATTCGTATCCTGCGTCGCGCAGTCCCTTTTCAACTATCGCGTCTGCGATGCCCATAATGAGTTCTTCGGAAATGTTTTCTCCGAAAGTGTTCCACGAGTTCCAGCCCATCGGCGGTCTTTGTGCGAGCATAGTGTCCTCTTTTCTCTGCCTTGAAAAATAATAATTTTTTCAGCGTCCCTCCGACATAAGGCAGAGCGTCGGAGAACCTGTTTTTTGACATTTTTCGAGTCGTTTTTAATACGACCGTTCACTGTATTATATCATACTTTTTCTTATATCGCAAGGCAAAAAATGCGAAAAAAAATAAACGGCGTTTTTACCAAAAAAGCTCACTCAGTTTATGCAATGATTACCAAAAGAAATTCGAATCGGCGGCGAAAAAAAATACTTCAAGACACAAAAATCGTCACAAAACGACGTTGTGCGTCTATATTTTACGTTTTTTTCACACATTCCTCTTGCCTTGTCGGTAAAAAAATGTTATACTTACAAGAAGATAATATACAATATATTATATAATCGGATAGTATTGTTCTGGCGGCATTCCTCTTCGGCGGACGGACTTTGCGGAAAAGCAAACACGGCCGAACCCCGAAAGATCCGACCGTGCGGTTTTATTTGCTTACTTTTTGAAGGTCTTGCACTCGGTGTCGTTGCAGTTGCACGCTCCGACGCCCTCGACGTTTATTCTGTCCGATTCGCAAACGCCCTCGACGTTGAATATACATCTGTCGGCGGCGCAGTCAACGTGACTGTCCGAGCAGGCGCATGAAGCGCAGGCGGCGTTGGCAAAGCCCTCGGTCTTTTCGCGGAAACTGTCACAACAGGTTTGGCACGCCTTTTTTGCATCGGAACCTCCGACGCGAACGTCCTGCAAACAGCATTTGCTTTCCGCGTTATGCACACAGGTGTGTGCGCTGCAAGAAATCTGCGGCATTGTTTTGTTACCTCTCTTTTTATAAAATGAGACGGGCGGCTCGGTCGTTTTTTTGCAAAACCCTGAAACGGTTTTGACGCAAGTCGCCTCAATCCGTATTTTTGACAGTTATTCCGTTTCGATACACTTCGGGAGGAGGATATTTTTGGCAAAAAAGAAAAAAATCAAGGCGAACGATACGCGCCTTTCGGCTAAGCGCCATGTTTTTCCCATATTTATGCTTTTCGTCGGTATGCTCTGCCTTATCGGCGGCGTCTGCCTTGTAAATTATTTTATGTCGGGTAAGACGAGTTCCGACTCCGGTATCGGAAAAGTTTATATCAACGAGGTGATGACCTCGAACAAGGGCACGCTGCTTGCGCCCGACGGTTCTTCCGCGGACTGGGTGGAACTGTATAACAATTCCGCAAAAAAAGTCAACGTTTCGGGCTACGCGCTCGTTTTGCAGAAATCGTCCAAATCAAACGATTCGCTTGTTTTTCCCGACGGCACGGAGATAGAAGCGGGCGGGTATTTGCTTGTCTACTGCAACAATTCGTATCTTTCCGAATATATGTGTGCGCCGTTCAACCTTTCCAAGGCGGGCGGCGAAACGCTTGTGCTCAAAAACGCGGACGGCACTTCGCTCGATTCCGTCACCACCGAAAAAATGACGTCCAATTCCGTTATGGAGAGAACGTCTTACGACGCGGGCGCGTGGACGGTCAGCGGCAAGCCCACGCCGGGACAGCCGAACACAGACGAGGGCTATGCGGCGCTTGAGGCGTCCCGCAAAAACACGGACGGAACAAAAACGATAGTCATAAACGAAGTTCAATGCAAAAACACCGTGGGCATAACGGACGAAGACAGCGACAGAAACGATTGGATAGAACTGAAAAACATCTCTTCTTCCGCCGTGAACCTGAACTATTATTCGCTCGGTTCGAGCCTTTCCGCACCTTATGAATGGCAGCTTCCCGCCGTCACTCTCGGCGCGGGCGAAACGCTTCTTGTTTACTGCTCGGGCAAGGATATTTCCGAAACAACGGGAGAACTTCACACGAATTTTACGCTGAAAACGAGCAATATCTGCGTCACGGTCTCCGATATACAGGGCAGAATAATTGATTCGGTCGAGATAAAAACGCTGTCCCCCGATGCGTCGTATTCCAGAGACGGCGGCGGCGCTTATGCCGAAACGTTTTCTCCGACCCCCGGTTTTGAGAACGACGAAAACGGCTTTGCGAGCGTCGGCAAATTGCTTGACAAGGGCAAGGACGGGCTTGTGATATACGAAGCGATGTCCAAAAATCCGAAAAACGGAGGATATATTCCGCAGAACGGCGGCAGATATTACGATTGGGTCGAGCTGAAAAACACATCGTCCTCCGAAATCGAACTTTCAGATTACTGCCTTTCGAACGACGCGGCAACGACGGATATGTGGCGGCTGCCCGAGAAAAAACTCGGCGCGGGCGAATCGTTCGTTATTATCTGTTCGGGCAGCGAACGCCTTTCGAACAGCGAATATTATCACGCGAATTTCAAGATAAACGGCGACGAACAGGTATATCTGTTCAAAAACGGCGAACTCTGTGACGGCGTGTGTCTCAAAGGCACGAAGATAGGTCAGAGCCTGACCCGCGCATCCGACAGAGCGGGCTTTTGGACGAATACCGCACCGTCACCGAGATATACGGACGGCGACAGCCTTTGTTACGCGGTTGCTTCCGAGCCCGTGATAGAAACGAAATCGGGCGTTTACGATGCGGCTGTGACGGTCACGATATCTGGCGAGGGCGATATTTATTACACGCTTGACGGCTCCGACCCGACCGTTTATTCCAAAAAATATACAGCCCCTTTTGAACTTGCGGAGACGAAGTCCGTTCGCGCAGTCTCGTACTCCGCGGGAAAAATAAGGTCAACGGCGGCGGCTGCGACTTACATTGTGGGTGAGAACAACACGCTGCCCGTTATGACTCTTTGCGTGGACAGGGACGACCTTTACAGCAACGAAAGCGGAATTTATGCGACGGGCTACAACGCTTCGTCCGAATTTCCGTATCTGGGCGCGAACTTCTGGAAACCGTGGGAAAAAGAATGCACGGCGGAGTTTTTTGAGAACGGCGACGGCTTTTCGATAGACTGCGGCATACGCATTTTCGGCGCGTATTCGCGCGCGGACGATAAAAAGTCGTTCCAACTCAAATTCAGGGATATGTACGGTCAAAGCGAACTTGTGTATTCCGTTTTTGACGAACTTGACACGGTAAAAAGTTTTAAGGCGCTGGTGCTTCGTGCGGGTTCGCAGGATTACGCTTACGCGATGCTGCGCGACGAGTTTTTCACAAGCCTGCTCAAAAGTCATTCCGAAAACCTTTACGTTCAGGCTTATAAGCCCTGCAACCTCTATGTCAACGGCGAGTATTTCGGCATCTACTATTTCCGCGAAAAGGTCAATTCGGATTACGTTGCCAAACATCTGAACGCCGCCGAGGAGAACACCGACCTGCTTGTGGGCAGCGAGGCTGTGATTTACGGTTCGCGGGAGGAATTTCAGGAACTGCGCGAATTTGTGGAAACGCACGATATGCGCAACGCGGAAAACTACAAATATGCGGAAGAACGGATAGATTTTGTCAGCCTTATAGATTTTACGATAGGCGAATACTATTCGGGCAACCAGGACAACGGCAACGCAAAGTGGTTCCGCAACACCGCAAGCGACGACACGCGCTGGCACTGGATATACTACGACCTCGACTGGGGCTTTTATTACGACACACCGCTTGATTTTTACCTGCGCAAACGCGGGCAGGCGGAATACGGCTTTGCAAAGATAAACGCGCTTATCGGCAACCTGCTTGACAATCCCGACTTCCGAACGCTGTTTTTGGAGCGAATGTCCTACCATATTAAAAATACGTTCAGCGAAGAAGTCGCTCTGGCGCACCTGCAAAGCATAGTGGATAAGATAGAACCCGACATGAAGCGCGAATGCGAACGCTGGGACAAATCGTATGCGGGCTGGGGAAAAGAAGTCGAAAAGGTCAGAACGTATATAAAGGACAGAAAAGCGTTCATGCTGCCCGAGATAAAAGCATGGTTCGGGCTTTCACAGGAAGAATTTGACAAGTATTTCGGATAAAGCGTTTCGCGTTTTTCCGAAACCGAAATATAAGGAGCAGAAAATATGATCTCCGAAAGAATAATCACAACGTCTTATTCCGCGTCGCAGGTGACTCCATGCGGCTGGCAGGCGGCAAACCTGCGCTTGCAGGCGGACGGGCTTTTGGGCAATCTTGACCGCATTTTGCCTGAGGTGAAAGAATCCCGCTGGCTCGGCGGCAACAGCGGCGATTATGACAGTCTTCCGCTTTGGCTTTCGGGCTTTGTGCCCACGGCGTGGCTCATCTCCGACATCGAAATGCAGGAGCGCGCGGGACTTTATATCAAAAAACTGCTTGAAAACAACAAAAACGGGTTCATTCCGAAAGGTAAGAACGAAAAATTCGACATCGCGTCTCTTTTTGTTCTGCTGAACGCACTCTGTGATTATGCGGAGGCGAGCGGCAACGGCGAGGTTGACGGATATATACTTGCCGCGCTCAAAGAACTCGATGTTTATACGGACACGCACGTTCTTTCCGAGAAAGCGTCGCTTTGCTGGGCGGACGCGCTCCGTCCGATAGCGAGGGAGACAGAAAAAACGGAAGACCGCTCCCTGCGTCGGCTTGCAAAAAAACTTGCGTGCATGGGCTTTGACTGGCTCGGATTTTTCGATGGCTGGGAATATGCCCACGTCGCCGCTTCCGACCTGCCCGCGTCGTTTTTAACTGACATACACAACAATATTCAGGCGGTCAAGACCGCCGCCGCGCTTGCCGATTTTTACGGCGACGAAAGTTACGTTGACCGCGCGTTTGAGATGATATACACGCTTGAGCGTTTCCACGGCTCGGCGATAGGCATGATAACGGGCGACAGCCGTCTCGGAGGCAAAAGCGCATCGAGAGGACTTGACACGGACGCACTCTGCGAATATATGTCGGCGCTTGCCGCGCTGCTCAAAACGTCGGGTTCGGTGGCCATCGCGGACAGGCTCGAACGCTTGGCGTACAACGCTTATCCCGCCGCGTTTTCCGCGGATATGTGGGCAAAACAGCGCGTGCAGCTCGTCAATCAGATACAGTGCGTCGCGGACGGCGAACACCCGTTTTCGACCGCAGACAAAAGAGCGGGATTGTTCGGGCTCGGAAACGGCAAAAAATGCTCCGTCGCAGCATTCTGCAAAGGATATGCCGCATTTTGCGGCGTTTGGTTTCTCAAACACGAAAACGGCATATATATTTCTTCGCTTGCGCCCGCAACGCTTGAAACAACGATAGACGGCGCGAACGTAAAAGTTGAGGTCGGCGGCGAATATCCGTTCCGCAACACTTCAAAAATAACCGTTACGGTTTCTTCGCCCGTCACGTTTACGCTGGGCGTCCGCATTCCCGGTTGGACGGAAAATATGAAAATAGGCTCGGGCTCGGAGATGCTTATGCCGCGCAAGAGCGAGTTTTACACGTTCAAAGGCACATGGACGGACTCGACCGTTTTCAGCCTTGACACGAACGACAAATTCAGATTGAACAGACTGCCCGACGACCTTTATATCGTCAGCCGCGGCGCGCTTTACTATGCCGTGCCCGTAGCGGCGGACAAGGCTTATACCGAGGGCAACACTTATCCTTACAGCGAATACGAACTTTCCGCAAGCGGCGGCTGGAACTTTGCCGTGCTTGCCGAGGACAAGGACAGATTTTCGAAATCCGTCACGTTTGAGGATAAGCCGCTGACATCGTTCCCGTTCTCGTCGGCTACGCCCGCAGTCGAAATGTTCTGCTGCGGCAAACGCATACAGTGGGGCATAAAAGACGGCGCGGCTGTCAGAAAACCGCTTGCCGTCGCGGCTTCCGACAAAAAGGAGATGCTCCGTTTTATACCTTACGGCGCAACGGAACTCCGCATGGCGGCTCTGCCCGTCATAACGCAGAACGTCTGATAAGGCTTTCGGCACAGAAAAGGATCAAACGAAAGTTGCCGCAACGCGGCGAACGCAACATATTTTTACTCTGAGGACATCGCATTGGAAAACGAAAACAAGAACCACGCCACACAAGATAACAAACCCAAATTTTCATTCCGTCCCGCGGAAACCCCCATAGAAGACTTTCCTCTTGCGGAGGAGGAGGACGAAACGCCGACTTCCGACGGTTACGGCTATTCCGATTTCGAAGCTGACGACGGAGACGACGACTATCCCGAGGAAAAGCTGTCTTTTCGCGAACGCCTCGCAAAAAGAAGAGCGGAGACGGAAGCCTCAAACGCTGCGGAGCAGGCGGCATTTGACGAAGACGATGAATATGAAGAGCACGAGGAGAAAGACCGCGCGCCGCGTCCGTCTTTCCGTGAACGTTTCGCCAAAAGCAGAGCCGCGCAAAAAGCCGCAGAAGAGGAAACAGATGAAGACAAAGAGGACGAAAAGCCCTCTTTGTCTCTGCGTGAACGCCTTGCGAAAAGACGTGCCGAGCGCGAAGCGGCGGAAGCCGCGGAGGACGACGAATACGACGACGAGGACGAAGAAGAATTACGTCCGACCCGCCGCCGCATAGCCGTGCGGCAGTCCGAAACTGCCGTAAGATCCGTTCAGAGAGCGGAAAAGCCTGTTGCGGATAAGCCTGCGCAGAGAGCGGAAAAACCCATCGAAAGACCCTCGGAGGACAGACCCACGGCAAAGAAAACGGACAGCCCCGTAAAGAATAGGCGAAACCATGCTCCGACCGCAGTCGAAAAAACGGCTCAAAACAGAAAGCCCGCTAATCAAGAAAGCGGTTCGGGAGATAAGAATAAATCAAAAACGTTCCCCGCGTTTTCGGGCAGTGAACTCAACGCGGGCGGTGCGGACGAAAACGTCAAAAAGCGTTTTGTCCCGATAATCGGCGCGTTTGCCGCATTTATTGCGGTGTGTGTGATTTTTACGCTGTGCGCATCTGTTATGACGAGAAAGACCGTTACCGGCAGCCGCGTTTACATCAGCGAAATAATGACTTCGAATTCTTCGAGCGTGCCCGCGCCCGACGGTGAATTTTACGATTGGATAGAACTTTGCAACCCGACCGACGAAGCTGTTGACGTTTCGGGCTTCGGTTTCGGGCTTGATTCCGCCGCTGCGGTGTGGACGATACCGAGCGGAACGGTGATCCCCGCAAAAGGGTACGCGCTTGTGTTCTGCGCGGGCAGAGCGGGAGACTCGGGCAGAGTGGGCGAAGTTTACGCCACGTTCCGTCTTTCCAAAAAGGGCGGCGAGGAACTGACGCTTTTGGCGTCTTCGGGCAAAACGATAGATGCTCTTAAAACCGAGACGTTGGACAGAGGCAAGACGATGTACCGCGTCAAAGAGGGTTCTTCCTTTGAGATCGGCGGCGACCCGACTCCGCTTTTCCCGAACACGGAAGAGGGCAGGGCAAATTACCTTGCGTCGCTTTATGTGGACGGCGACCCGATAAAGATAAGCGAAATAGCTCCGAAAAACCATATCGGGCTTACCGATTCTTTCGGTGAGACGTCCGACTGGATAGAGCTTCACAACACGTCGGATACGGAAGTCAATCTGAAAGGCTACAAACTTTCCGACAGTTCGGAAGAGCCTTACGCATGGTCGTTTCCCGATGTGACGGTCGAAGCGGGAGGTTACATATATGTTTTCTGCTCGGGCAGAGACGTTGAAAAGGGCGACGAGATACACGCCGATTTTGTGCTGTCTTCAAAGAGCGGAACCGTGGTGCTTGCGCGTCCCGACGGCGGGATAGTTGACCATGTGGAATATTCGGGCGTTGAGACGAATGAGTCCTACGCCGACGACGAAAACGGCAACTTTACCGCAACGCCGTGGCAGACTCCCGGCTTTGCAAATACGGTTGACGGCTATGAAAAATATGCCGAAACGCTGAAAATGCCGAGCGGGCTTATTATCAACGAGGTCATGGTCGGCAACGAGAAATACTGCGCGCATAACGGCGGCAGATATTACGACTGGATAGAACTTTACAACGCTTCCGACGCGGACATAGTCCTTTCCGGATATACTCTTTCAAAAGAACTCTCCGATCTCGGCGCGTTCACGCTGCCGCAGCGGACGCTTCGCCCCGGCGAATACGCTCTTGTTATGTGTTCGGGCGACGAAACGCTTTCGACGTCGAGTTATATCCATGCGAATTTCAAGATAGACAACGACGGCGAAGAACTGTTCCTTTCAAAGAATGACACGGTCGTTGACAGCGTATACTTCTCAAATATCAGGGCAGGTTATTCGTTCGGCCGTTCAAGTCTCGGCAACGGCTTCTACAATTTGAGCCAGCCCACGCCCGGCTATGTCAACGGTATGGGTATAAGACAGGTTTCGTCAGCACCCTTTACCGACACGGCGGAGGGCGTTTACAACAATGTAGCGAACGTCAAAGTCGCGTTGTCCGCTTTCGGCGACGCGACGGTTTACTATACGACCGACTGCACCGAGCCGACATATACAAGCACGCAGTACCTCGGCGAACTGACGCTGGACAAGACTACCGTTGTCAAGGCGGTGGCTTACGAAAAAGGAAAACTGCCGTCCGCGGTGGTGACGTTGAGTTACATCGTCAACGAAAATCACACGCTGCCCGTTATCAGTCTTTCGGCAGACCCCGACGACCTTTTTGATTATTACACGGGCATTTACGCCGACGGTCCGGGTTACACATACGAGTTTCCGCATAAAGGCGCAAACTTCTGGCAGGACTGGGAGCGCGACGCGCATGTAGCGTTTTTTGCGGACGGGGAAGACGGGTTTTCGCTTGACTGCGGCATAAAAATGTTCGGCAACTACGGCAGAGCATACGACCAGAAGCCGTTTCAGATAAAATTTAAGAAGAAATACGGAACGTCCGAACTGCATTACAAAATGTTTGAGCAGTATTCGGATATGTCGGTTTTTGACGCGCTTGTTTTGCGCTGCGGTTCGCAGGACAGTTACCGTTCACGCTTTCGCGACGAACTGTTTACCTCGCTTGTCACGGACAGTTCCAGCACCTTGCTTTCACAGGCATACCGCGCCTGCGTGCTTTATCTGAACGGACAGTATTGGGGCGTTTACTATATCCGTGAAAAAGTTGACGAGAACTTCCTTGCGCAGCATGAGAATTACGGTCCCGATTCTTTCACCATGCTTTACCGCAACGGTGAAGTCATTATGGGCGATACTGACGAAGGCTATGCGTCGCTGATATATTTTGTAGAGACGCACGACATGACGCTCAAAGAAAATTATGATTACGTCTGCTCTCGGATAGATATTCAGAATTACATAGATTTCAAGATTTTTCAGGCTTACAGCGGCAACTACGACCTGCACAATATCAAGTATTACAAGAGCGATGCCGAGGGCTCGGACGGCAAGTGGCGGTGGATATTCTACGACCAGGATTACGCGTTCCGTGAACTCGGAGATTCCGTTGCGCGCACAGTCGAAAGCGGATATCACTTTATCAGCAACACTCTTATCCGAAATCTGCTGAAAAATCCCGACTGCCGCGCTTTGTATCTTTCGCGTATGTCCGAACTGTTTTCGTCGGCGCTTTCCGCAGATACTGTGCTTGCAAAGATAAACGCCCTTTATGAAGAATCTCTTCCCGAAATGCAGCGCCATTGCGAACGGTGGTCCCTTTCGTTCGACAACTGGAAATACGAAGTCGATGTGCTTCGCCGCACCGTAAGCGACAGCGGTTCAATCGAGGGGCTGGGCGGTCTCAGTTACGGCGGCAGCCGCATTGCGCAGGTGCTTGCAAACCTGAAAAGCACGCTGTATCTGACCGATGAAGAATACAACAAGTATTTCGGCGGTCTCAGCATAGGTTAACCGCGCAGCGCTTATTGCACGCCCAAACAGATAGGTTTTTTGCAGCCTATGCACAAATGTGTTTCACAGATAATGAAAGGGGATATATCATGTCCAAAACAGACAACATTCTCCGATATCTTTCATGGTGGGCGATAGTCGCTTCCGTCGGCTCGCTCGTTATGCTTTCTTTTGTCAGCACAACATTCTTTATTCCGGGCGCGAACTTTGTAGCCACCATGTTTTTACTGCTCGGTATGACAGGCAGTTTTCCTCTGCTGCTCGCTTCTGCGGTTTTGCTGCTGCTGTATTTCTTCGGCGCAAAGGGCGTCAAAATGCGCTCCGCGTGGCTGCCTGCCGTTATCGCCGTGCCTGTGCTTGCGGACTTTGTTATGTTCTTTTACTACCTGTTCCGGGTTATCCTTTTCGGCGTTGATTTTACGTGGCAGACCGTGCCCTCGTTTATTTACGCCGCCGCCGTCGCGGTCTTTCTCGTCCTTTATTATGTCGGACTTGTCAAAGAGCGTAAGGGTAAACAAAAGGGTATATAAATATGAAGATAAAAAATCAGGTTGATGATGTTTGACCTGAACAAGGTATATTCTGCCGAAAACGGAACCGACATTTTTTTTAAATACATAAAACCCCCGAGCAGACGGAAAATGTCTGCCCGGGGGACTTTTATTTGCGTTCTCGCCGCGCATTTCTAAAACATAGACATCAATTGCGTGCGTCGGCTGATGCCGAAAACTCGGGCTGTGTTTCAGCCGTCTGTTTTCTGTTCAAGCCGCATATTTTCGTCGGAGAAGAAGTTGAATTTTCGTGCGATTCGGGTCGCAGTTTATTTTGTACCGCAAATGTCTTCGCCGAAATGCCTCAAAATTATTCGCCGAAATACCCCAAAATCCTTCGTCGAAATACCCCAAATGTCTTCGCCGCCTATTGACTTTTTCAAAAAAAAAGGTTATAATACTTTTGAAAGGTGTTGATTTTGAATGTCGAACGGCTATATTAAGCGTACTTGCGACGAAAATCTCAAACTGAAACTTGAAACTTTCGGTGCGGTGCACATTATCGGACCGAAATGGTGCGGAAAAACCACAACGGCAAAACAGTTTGCGAAAAGTTATATAGAAATGCAAGATCCCGATAAAAGGGAAATGTATTTGGAAACGGCAAAGATAAAACCGTCCAATCTTTTGATAGGCGAAAATCCGAGACTTATCGACGAATGGCAGATAGCGCCGAATCTTTGGGATGCCGTCAGAGTTTCCGTAGACAGAAGAAACGAATCGGGACTTTATATTCTTACGGGTTCAAATTCGATAGACAAGACTTCGATAATGCATACCGGAACGGGGCGAATTGACACTCTGAATATGTATCCGATGAGCCTTTTTGAAACAGGCGAATCAAACGGCAGTATTTCTTTGTCTGCGCTGTTTCGCGATGAAAAAGCGTTGGATGACGGCTGCCAAACGGAACTTTCCATTGACGAACTTATATTCGCCGCTTGCCGCGGCGGTTGGCCGTCCGCACTTTTCAAAAACAGTGATAAATCGAAATTGCTTGTCGCTCAAAGTTATTTTGATGGACTGTGCAGGGAAGATATTTCAAACATAGACGGAAAAACGCGCGATGAAACGGTGACGACGCTTCTTTTGCGCTCTTATGCAAGAAATATTTCGACAACCGCCGCCAATACCTCGATTTTGCGGGATATAAGGGCGAATACCGATATAGGAGAAACTACGTTTTACGAATATGTCGCGGCGCTGAAAAAACTGTTTGTAATACAAGACATTGAGGCTTGGTGTCCCGCCATAAGGTCAAAAAGTTCCATACAGTCTGGCAATAAACGCGAATTTGTTGACCCGTCGCTTGTGGTTTCGGCTCTCGGTGTGGAACCCGACTATTTTAATCTTGATCTGAAAACGTTCGGATTTATTTTTGAGACGCTCTGCATACGCGATTTGAAAATCTACTCAAATGCGTTGGGTGGGCGCGTTTCGTATTACAGAGACCGCTATGGGCTTGAAGCGGATTGCGTTCTTCATTTGAGGGATGGCAAATATGCGCTTATAGAGTTCAAACTCGGCAGTTCCGAAATAGATGAAGGTGCAAAACATCTTAACGAGATAGAAAAACTTGTTGAAGAGTACAACAAAACGGAAAAACAATGTTTGCTCCGTGCGCCTGATTTGAAGATTGTGATAACTGGCACTCAATACGGATATAAACGTCCCGATGGCGTTTATGTTGTTCCGATAGGTTGTTTGCGCGATTAGGTTAGGCTGTGTCAGACGATATGCCTGAAGATTAAGGCTATCTTATACAAAAAATCCCGCTCCTGCTGTGCAGGGGCGGGATTTGGTTTGTAATATTCTGTTTACTGCTCGTCGCTTTCCTGTACGGTTTCCTCAACGGTCTCAACCGTTTCGGTCTCCGTTTCGGGCGCGGGAGCTTCTTCCGTGGCGGCAGCCGTTTCGGTCGTTACGGTCTCGGTTTCCGCAGCAACTTCGGCAGTAACTGTGTCTGCCGTTTCTGCGTCGCTCTGTGTGTCCACTGCCGCACCGTCAGCCGTTACAAGCACGGGCTGTTTGCTTCTGTTGCAGAAGTAGAGAACCGCAATGGCAACAAGCAGTACCGCCGCGCCGATGGCAAGACCGATATATCCGTTGTCCAGCACGCCGCCGAGAACGTAGCCCACAAGGCACGAACCCGCAACGACCATGGCATACGGGATCTGCGTCGAAACGTGTTCGAGGTGGTTGCAACGCGCACCTGTGGAGGAAAGTATCGTCGTGTCCGAAATGGGCGAGATGTGGTCGCCGCATACAGCACCCGCAAGAACCGCGGAGATAACGAACGCGAGCTGCTCAAAGCCGTGGTCGGTTGAGAAGTCTATCGTGCCGTTAAGAACGGTGAAGATTATCGGGATAAGTATTCCGAACGTACCCCACGAAGTTCCCGTTGCGAACGCAAGACCTACGGAGATAAGGAAGAATATCGCGGGAAGAATGGATATGGGAATGCTGTAAGTTTCAACAACGGTCTTTACGAACTGACCCGCGTTGAGGTAGCCGTTGTTGCAGATTCCGCCGAGCGTCCACGCAAGCGCAAGGATGGCAATGGCGGGAACCATGGCTTTGAAGCCGTCAACTATGCTGTCCGCAAACTGCTTGTAGGTGAGAATGCGGCGGGACATATAAAGAACGAAGATGAAAAGTATGGTTATGATAGAACCGAGAACGAGCGAAAGGGAAGAGTTGCAGTCGCCGAAAGAGGACGTGAGCAGTTCCCATGTCGAAATGTCCGCTTTGCCCACGGTTACAGCCGTACCTTTTGCTATCGTGGCTTCCGCGTCAGCCGTCAGTTTGACGGAGATCACCGTGCCATCAACAACGCCGAGCTTCTCTTTTGTCAGACCCGTGTAGCCCTGCGTTTCGTAGTAAGCTATCATCGCGTTGATGTATGCGTCGGTGTCCGCTATCTCGAAATCTGCGGGAAGCGTTACGGTTGCGCCGTCTTCGCCCGTTATTTTACCGTCTTCCAGCATATCGGAAGAAAGCGTGCCGAGATCCATTGCGCCTTTCGCGGTAAGACCGTTTGCGAACAGACCCTTGATGTCCGCATAAGTGCTTTCGGACGTGTTTTCGCCCTGTTCGGGAATGCTTACGTATACGGAAATGGGTGCGTCGTCGGAAATCGTGTAAGAAGTTCCCGCTTCCGCCGTGTAAGATTTTGTCTTGTCAAAAATGCCGCCTGTGTAAAGCATTGCCGCAATGCAGGTAACAATGAGCACCGCGATGGGAAGGATAAGGTCGATAACCTTGCCCTTTGTCTTTTTCTCTGCGGTCTCGGTCTCGTCAAGCACTTTGAGCGGGGGATTCTGCGCAATTTCCGCTTTTTTCATCGGCCCGAAATCGAAGTTCAGCGCTATCATCAGAACTATCATCAGAATGGTAAGCAGCGCATAGAAGTTGAACGGAATGGTGTGCAAAAACAGACTGAAACCGTCAACGTCCGTGCCATCGGGAAGAGAAGAACTTACCGCCGCCGCCCAGCTTGAAATGGGTGCGATTATACATACGGGAGCCGCCGTTGCGTCGATGATGTACGCAAGTTTTGCGCGGGAGATCTTGTGTCTGTCCGTAACGGGGGACATAACCGTGCCGACGGTAAGGCAGTTGAAATAGTCGTCAACAAAGATAAGCACTCCGAGCCCCGACGTTGCATAAAGCGCGCCGCGCTTGGATTTTATCGCCCGCGCCGCCCAATTGCCGTATGCCTTTGACGCACCGGACTTGGTGACAAGCGCAACGATTATGCCTAAAAATACAAGGAAGATACATATATTGACGTTGCCGCCTATGCTGTCTCCCATAATGCCGAAGATAGTCTCAAATATCTTGGCGGGATTGTAAAGAAGCGCGCCTACCGCAACGCCGACGAAAAGGGAGATGTAAACTTCCTTTGTTATCAGCGCAAGCGCTATCGCGACAATGGGAGGAACTATTGCCCAGAACGTACCTATCGCTCCGGTCGCTCCCCACGGGTTGATGTCCTGGAAAAACTGTGCTATTGTTTCCATGGGAAAGATCCTTTCTTTTAATGCTTTTACATAATATATCTATAATGACGTCGCACCGGCAGATGCGGCGATTGTTCTTGTAGTGCTTTTTGATTCGAGTTGCGTAGTGCGGAAAGTGTTTGCTGGGCAAACAGGGTACTTCCCGAAACGTGCATAGCCTTTTTCTTTCCGCTGCGCGGAGTTTGCGTCGTTTTTCGCGGGGCGAAAAGCCGAGCAAACCTTTTTTTCTGATTTTAATACGCCGTGCGATAGTTCGCGCATTCGCGCAAACCGCACATGGCTAATCGCAAAAACTGCTCGCTTCGCTCGGTCTTTTTGCGATGGGATAACTTCAATCTTTCTTGTTACGGTTTGATGACCGACCGCCGGCAGATACGGCGATTATTCTTGAAATTACCTTTTACTTTTTAAGCGGCTTTATCGCCCGCTCCAATATTCCGTGCATTTTTGCGATAGCCGTGCCGTAGTTCGTCATCGGCACGCCCTGCGCCTTTGCGCGCTTTGCGCGTGACGATATTTCCGCATCGTTCAGCATACAGCCGCCGCAATGAATGACAAGCGAATATTCCGAAACGTCTTCGGGAAAATCCCTGCCCGACGTGAAGTCAAAAACAATGTCCTTTCCCGTATATTTGCTGACCCAATTCGGCAGTTTGACCGTGCCGATGTCGTTGCATTGCCTGTGGTGCGTGCAGCCCTCGCTGATAAGCACACGGTCGCCGCCGCGTAGCTTGTCGAGCGTGTCCGCACCGTCCGCCAACGCAAAAAGGTCGCCCTTATAGCGTGCAAACAGCATCGAAAACGATGTCAGCGGAATGTCTTTCGGCACGACCTTGTTCACAAAGCCGAACGCCTGCGAATCCGTCACGACCAGCCGCGGTTTTTTCGGCAGGGAAGAAAGCAGCGTTTCAAGCTGTGTTTCCTTTGTGACAAGGCATACCGCGTCGCTGTCCAACACGTCGCGTATCGTCTGCTGCTGCGGCAATATCATTCTGCCTTTCGGCGCGGATTCGTCGATAGGCGTGACAAGCACCACGATATCGTCCTTTTGAAGCAGGTCGCCTATCAGCCGCTTCTCCTTTTTGCCGTCGGCGGCAATTCTGCCGAGCATTTCTTTCAATTCGAAAATGTTCGTTCCGCTTGCCGCGCTGACATAAAGCGTGTTCTCGCCCGCCGTCGGAACGGCGGGGAGCAAGTCAGCCTTGTTATATACCGTTATGAGCGGGATCTTCCGCTCCGTTATCAGTTTTTTCAGTTCTCCGTCCGCCTGCGTTTCGCCCTTTTCGGCATCTATCACAAGCACGGCGATGTCGGTCTCGTCAAGCGTTTTCATCGCCCGTTTGACCCTTTGTTCTCCGAGCGCGCCCTCGTCGTCCGTTCCGGGGGTGTCGATGATGACCACAGGTCCTATCGGCAGCAGTTCCATCGCCTTGCGAACGGGGTCGGTCGTCGTGCCCTTTACGTCGGAAACAAGCGAAAGTTCCTGCGCCGTAACGGCATTGACAACGCTCGATTTGCCCGCGTTCCGAAGCCCGAAAAAGCCGATGTGGACTCTTTCGGCGGACGGGGTTGAATTGAAACTCATTGTTTTTCCCCCTATCAGAAGCGGAAATCGCGGCGGTTAGAGTTCTTTATCTGCTCTATGTTCTCTTTCGCGATATTGCGCACTTTTTCTTTCGGAATTTTTTTAAGTTCGCGTTCGATGACTTCAAAACCGACTTTTTTCGTCTCCTCGGACGCATAATCCACAAGATATTCGGCAAGCGTCATCAGCGCATTCGGGTGGCAGCAGTTAAGTATCTGCCCGTTCTTGCAAAGGCTCATAAAGCGGTCGCCCGTTCTGCCCTCGCGATAGCACGCGGTGCAGAAAGACGGAATGTGGTCGCTCTGCATAAGCCAACGCACCACCTCGTCAAGCGTTCTCTGGTCGGAAACGTCAAACTGCTCCGAATCGTGCGGACGCTCGTCCTCGCAATATCCTCCCACGGACGTGCGCGACGCGCCGCTTATCTGCGAAATGCCGTAATCAAGCACTTTGCCGCGAACCTCTTCGCTCTCGCGCGTGGAAATTATCATGCCGGTGTACGGCACGGCAATGCGTATGCAGGCGATGAGTTTTGCGAACAGGTCGTCGGGCACGGAGTTGTCAAACGCCGTCGGGTCGATGTCGTCCGCGTGCTTTATTCTCGGCACGCTTATCGTGTGCGGTCCCACGCCGTGAACGGCTTCGAGATGTTCCGCGTGCATAAGCAGCCCAGCAAATTCGTAATCGTAACCCTCAAGCCCGTAAAGCACACCCAGACCTACGTCGTCAATGCCGCCCTGCATGGCTCTGTCCATCGCTTCGGTGTGATAGTCGTAGTTGTGCTTCGGACCCGTCGGGTGCAGCTGCTCGTAACTCTTTTTGTTGTAGGTCTCCTGGAACAGGATATACGTTCCGATGCCCGCTTCTTTGAGTTTTCTGTAATTTTCAACGGTCGTCGCCGCAATGTTGACGTTTACGCGGCGTATGTCGCCGTTTTTGTGGTGCACGGAATATATCGTTTTGATACATTCAAGAATGTATTCGATGGGATTGTTCACAGGGTCTTCGCCCGCTTCTATCGCAAGGCGTTTGTGCCCCATGTCTTGAAGTGCGATGACTTCTTTTTTTATCTGCTCCTGCGTCAGTTTGACGCGGGGGATAGTCTTGTTTTTTGCGTGATACGGGCAGTAAACACACCCGTTGACGCAGTAATTCGAAAGATAAAGCGGCGCGAACATAACGATACGGTTGCCGTAAAACGCAAGTTTTATCTCGTTTGCCAGCGCGTACATCTTTTCGATTTTGTCGGGCAGGTCGCACGCAAGCAAAACGGACGCTTCTCTGTGCGTCAGTCCCGAACATACAACGCCGTTTTCGGTCTTCTTCGGTCTTGCCTTTTCGAGCAGCGCGTCTACAAGTTCCGCGTCGTTCTTGTGAGCCTGCGCGTACGCAAGCGTTTGTCTTATCTCCTCGTCGTTGATAAACTCTTCGGCTTTCATTGATTTCGGATCATAAATTGCCATGGTGATACTTCCTTTCTTGCGGTCAGGGTCAAAGCCCTTTCCGTCAGACAGATATGTTGATATATTTATTTGTAATTTAGAGTTTTATTGTTTTCAGATTAAATTTGCAAAGTGCGGAAAGTGTCAGCTGAAGCAAACAGGTTACTTCCCGAAACGTGCGGAGCCTTTTTCTTTCCGCTGCGCGGAGTTTGCATCGTTTTTCGCAAGCGAAAAGCCGAACAAACCGGTAAAACCGATTTTAATACGCGTGCGATAGTTCGCGCATTCGCGCAAACCGCACATGGCTAATCGCAAAAACTGCTCGCTTCGCTCGGCTTTTTGCGATGGGATAGCCTCAATTTTTCTCGTTACGGTTTAGGTTATGTGATACTTCCTTTCTTGCGGTCAGGGTCAAAGCCCTTTCCGTCAGACAGATATAATATATGTATATTTAATTTTTTACAATAATTTGTTTTGTATATCCCTGCCGTAATACATGCTGTGCAAAGATATCATATCGCGGAGCGATATTTCATGTGAAATCAGAGGTTTACGATTTTATATCCCCTCTTGCCGTGACGACTTCAAAGCCTATCGACCTCATGCGTCCCGCAAGGCACGCACGGCATTGCGCCGATTCGTCGCCCGTGCATATCTTGTCGTCGTAAAGTGCGTACTTTTTGCGCACCGAAACGGGGGAAAGGTTGGGCATGACCACATTTGCGCCCGCCTGTATTCCTTTTTCGCGCCCTTTCGGGTCAACCGTGCCGAGCGCCGTGGTGGACGGCAGCAAAATGTTCGGTTTTATCAGACGTATCAGCGACAGAAGATATACCGTTTGCGCCGCCGTTCCTGCGGTAAACGTGCCGAAAGGAGTGTCCTTTTGCGGAATGAACGGTCCTATGCCGCACATATCGGGACTGAACGTCTCAACGAATTTCAGGTCTTTTGCAAGCGTTTTCGCCGTCTGATAAGGCGAACCGACCATAAACCCGCACCCGACCTGAAAACCGAGCGTTTTCAAGTCTTTCAGACACCGCATACGGTTGTCGAACGACATATTCGCGGGGTGCAGTTTTTCGTAATGTTCCTTGTCCGCAGTCTCGTGCCGCAAAAGATACCTGTCCGCGCCCGCCGCTTTCATCGCCGCATAAGCCTCGGTCGGATATTCGCCGAGAGAAAGCGTTATCGCGCAGTCGGGAAATCCCGCTCTTATCTCGCGAACGGTTTGCAGTATCTCTTCAAGTCCGAAAACGCCCTCGCCGCCCTGCAAAACAAATGTGCGGAATCCGAGTTCGTAACCCGTCTTGCAGCAGTCCAAAATCTCTTCTTTTGTCAGTCGGTAGCGGTCGCACGCCTTGTTCGAGCGGCGTATACCGCAATAAAAGCAGTCGTTTTTGCACAGATTGCCTATCTCGATAAGACCTCTGACAAAGACCTCGTTTTTATATATTTCGCGTCGCCGTTTATCCGCAAGCGATGCCGCATATTCGGCAAGTTCGTCAGTCTGCGCCGTTATAAGGTATTCGTATTCATCGACGGTGAGCGTATGTTCGCGGTCAAGTCTGTCGATGAGTTGTTTTGCGTCAGTCATTGCCCGTTACGTTGGAATAAGCCGTTTTGACGCTTAATCCTTTGACGTTGCCGAGTTTGCCCGCAAGCGCGGATATTGCGTCCTGCGGCGCGTCGAGCGCTATCGAAACGATGTTGATGTTTTTTGCCTTGTAGGGAAGACCCATTCTTCCGATTATATATTTACCGTATTCGTGGAGTTCCGCATTGAGTTTTTCTACCGCAGAGGTATCTTCCACAATTATCGCCATAACGGCTACTCTTGTTTCCATAATTGTTATATTCCTTTTTGTATTGGCGGCTTTTGTTTTAAGATGAAAGGCTTGCGGCTCGTTCTTTTGACTTATATAATTATGTGAATATAAAATATATATATTGCCAAATGCAGAAAGTGTTTGCCTCGCAAACAGGGTACTTCCCGAAACGTGCATAGCCTTTTTCTTTCCGCTTCGCGGAGTTTGCGCCGTTTTTCGCAGGGCGAAAAGCCGAGCAAACGTTTTGTACCGACTTTTATACGCCGTGCGATAGTTCGTTCATTCGAACGAACCGCACATGGCTAATCGCAAAAACTGCTCGCTGCGCTCGGTCTTTTTGCGATGACTATAATCGCCATAACGGCTACTCTTGTTTCCATAATTGTTATATTCCTTTTAATATGAAAGGTCTGCGGCTCTCTTCTTTTGGCAGCCGATGTCACTTCGACGATTTCAGCACGGCTTTCAGCTTGATTTCCTTGCCGCCGCGCTCAACCGTCAGTTCGACCGTGTCGCCGACGCGCTTTGTTTTAAGATATGCGGAAAGGTCGTCCGTGTCGTTCACTTCAACGTCGTCGATGGCTCTGATAATGTCGTTTTCAAGTACGCCCGCCTGTTCAGCCGCGCCGCTCTTGACCACCGCGCCGACCCAAAGCCCGCCGTCGGCATTTGCTTTAACGGTCACGCCGAGCATCGGTTTTTCTATTTTGCCGTTTTCTATTATCTGTTTTGCGTAATTCAGCACGCCGTTTATGCGGAGTGCAAAGCCGAGATTTTTGAACTCGCCCGCGATTTGCAGGCTGTTCAGTCCTATGACCTGACCGCTCAAATTTATAAGCGGTCCGCCGCTGTTGCCCGAATTTATCGTGGCGTCGTGCTGGATAACGTCCGCCGTTATGCCGAGATTTTTGAACTCGACCGAATTGCGTATCGCGCTGACCATGCCCTTTGTGGCAGTCTGGAAAAGCGCGGAATCGTAAGGCGTGCCTATCGCGATGACAGTATCTCCGACCTCGACCGTTTCCGAGTTGGCGAACTCGGCGGGGGTGAACGTTCCCTCTATCTTGATAACTCCGACGTCGCTTTCCGAGTCGTAACCGACCACGGTCGCGTGGTAGTAGTTATCCTCGTTGTCTCTCACCTCGACCGCCCGTGCGCTGTCTATGACGTGCGCGTTTGTCAGAATATATCCGTCGGAAGTCATTATAACTCCGCTTCCGCCGCCGCTGCCGCTTGTTTTCTTCGTCATTATCTCAACAACGCTCGGCAGTATCTTCTGTATTGCCGCTTTTGACGACCCGTCGCTTTCGGTCGGTTCTTCGTGCTTCGGCTCATCGCTGGACTGTTTTATCTCAACGCTCGCCTTCGGCTGGTTCTCCGCTTTTCGGAGCGCTACCATCGCCACGCAGGTGCTGAAAATCGCTATCGCCGCGCTTATCGTCGTCAACGTTATCAGAACAGCGGAAACGCCGTTTCTGTGTCTGTTTTCATTCTTCGGCGATGTGAACTTCTGCGGTTTTTGCGGTGCGGGGACTTCGCTGTCGGTCCCGTCGCTTCTTTTTTCGCCGCTTTCCGCGTCCGCATCTCTCACCATTGGTTCCGCATTTTCGCTTTCGCCGTCGGGTACGGGGATTTCCGCTGCGTCCGTCTCCGATTCCGCATTTTCCGCCGCTTTTTCGGCATCTGCGGGGAAAGTCTGCGCTTTTGCCGTATTCAGTTCGTTCTGAATTTTCCGAAGCCGCTGCTCCGGCGTTTCAAAATTATCCATGAGTTATCCTCTTATTTATAACGCTTTGCAAAATATCGGCAAAGAGCCTGTTTCAGGCTGTGTCCCTGCGTTTGGGCTGCGCAGACCGCGCTTACCAATCTTCTTTCAGCATTGCGAATATCTTTATGTCCGCATAGCGGTTTTTGAGCCATATCTCCTCGCGGTGGCAGCCCTCGTACACCATGCCGAGTTTTTTCATCAGCGCCGCCGACGGTTCGTTGTCCGCCGCACATTTGCCCACGATGCGGTTCAGACCGACTTTGTTGAATCCGAAATCCATAACGGCAAACGCCGCTTCAAAAGCGTAACCTCTGCGCCTGCAATCGCTTGCTATCCAATAGCCCATTTCGGCGCGGCGGCTCAGCGACGCAATGTCGTGCAGGTTTATCATGCCTATTGCCCGCCCGTCGCTTTTGCGCTCGATTATCCATGAAGTGCAGGAGCCTTTTTCGTATTTCAGAATAAGCCCGTTCAAAAACTCTGCGGTCTCCGCGTTCGAACGGTGCGTTTCCCACGTTTCGAAACGGGATATACTCGGGTCGGACATACAAAAGAATATATCGTCCGTGTCGTAAAGATACGGACGGCGGAGTAGGAGCCGCTCCGTTTTCAGTTTGGGGAGCGGACGGAATGCGCGCATTATATCATGTAACATAACAAAAACTCTCCGACGTCTTTGCGGTGAAACCGTTTTTTTTGACTGTCGGCTCGCAACACAGGTCAGACAGGCAAGCTCCGTTCGATACAAAAACTTTTTACTCGCCGAGATACCCCGAAAGCGCCTTTTCGAGAGGATTGAGCTGCTCCGTCGAATAGTCGGCAACGGTATATATTTTTCCGTTTGCAAAACGCAAAGTCGTTGTCCTGTAAGACGCAACGCCGCGTTCTCTTGTATGCAATTTTACCGAGGCGTAAAAAACGCCGTCCTTTTTATAAACTTTCAGGTCGGAAAAATCCTCGATATAATTTGCGTATTCGCCGTTTTTCTGTGCCGCGACACGCTTTTTCCAAACGTTTTGAGCCTCTTCCGCCGAAAGTTCGGTGCCGTTTTCCCAGTTTTCCTCGTTGTCGAAAAACCAGACTTTTTCAACCGCGGAATCGAGGTCTTCCGCGATTACGTCTTTGAGAAAACCGCGAACCTCGAAATATGTCTTTGTCTGCTCAAAACCGAACACGCCGTTTTTCTTCGGCACAAAATATATAACCGCCGTCACAGCAACGGCAAGCAGGACCGCCGCCCCCAAAACCCGCAGAATAATTTTTCTCTGCTTTTTTTTCGCCTGCGCGGCGGCGATATCCTCTTTGTTTATCTTTTTGGATTTGCTCACAGGTCTTTATCCTCAAACGGCACAAAAAATGCCATGGATCTGTTTGTGTAACTCTTGTCTTCCGTAACTTCGCGTATGACCTCTATAAAAGCTGGCAGGGTATAATATTCGTCTTCGGTCTCCGTTTCGACCTCGCATATCGCCTGCTTTTTCCAGAACGGATAAATGTCTATCTCCGCGAAAAGTCCGTTTTTCATCGGGATTTTCCAACGTCGCTTTTTTATCGGCGTCAGATTTTTGTCTGCTTTTTTCAGCATGGAGAGGTATTTCTTTTCGTCCAACGCCTCTTCCTGTTCGTGCCTCATACTGCGGGAATGTCCGAATTTGAGAGTATACGTGTATACCACGTTGCCGTTTCTTTCGGCTTTTCTGACCCTTTCCGTAAAAGTCGGGATTATCGGCACAAGATATGTCTGCGTTATATCCGTGACCGTTGCGCCCTCTATCGTTGCAAGGAACGCTTCGTCGGGCATCTTTATCAGATATTTCCGTTCGATCTCAATTCCCGGTGGCATATCACATTTTCTCCTCGTCGTAAACCGCTCTGCAACCGCCGATGAACTTCGGGCGCGTGCGGGCGTAAACAACGTTTGCTTCGCCTATCTTTTTGACGTCGAGACGCACGGGAACGGCAACGCGCTTCAAGTGCATACCTATCAGCGTGTCCCCGATGTCCATACCCGCGTCGGCTTTGACCTCTTCGACCACGACGGGGTGTTCAAACGATTTGTAACCCGCGGTCGCCCATGAGCCGCCCGCTTTCGGCTGCGGCACAACGTTGACCTCTTCAAGACCGTGGCTCTGCGCGTACTCGCCCTCTACCACCACGGCTCTGTTCAGGTGTTCGCAGCATTGACAGCCCAGATATATGCCGTTCTTTTTCAGCACGCCGTATATCTCTTCAAAGACCGCCTGTCCCACTTCAAAGACCGAACCTTTGCCTATGCGCTGACCCACTATCTCGCTGGACGAGCAGCCCACCACGCAAAGGTCGCCTTTTTTGAGTTTTGCGGCGGCGACGAGCAGTTCAGCCGCCCGCCGCGCCTCGTTTCTGATTTCTTCGTACATTTCCGTCACTCTTTTCGGGCTTATATCAGTCCTGCAAAGCCCACTTGTATTTGAGATAATCTTGATATTTTGCGTCCCAAGCCGCGCTGTCCTCAGGCTCGTATATTTTCAGATCGTCGGAGCAGAACTCGTGTCTTGCCTGCGCAACGTCCTTAATCGTGCCCTGCGCGATAAGCTGAACCGCGATGTTGCCTATCGCCGTGGCTTCAACGGGACCCGCCGTTATCTTTTTGCCCGTAACGTTTGCGGTGAAGCGGCAAAGGTTGACGTCCTTTACGCCGCCGCCGATGAGGTGAACGACCTCGGTCTTTTCGCCGAGCAGTTTTTCAAGCGATTCGATATAGTATCTGTAAGTCATCGCAAGGCTTTCCAGAATGCAGAGCGCATACTGACCCTTGGACTGCGGCAGTGCCTGACCGGTCTTTTTGAGGAACTCGTCTATCTTTGAGGGCATATTTCCCGGTTTGCCGAACGGCGCGTAATCGGGGTCTATGTAAACGTTCGCGCTCTTTTCGGTGAGCAGCATTTTGTCGATGTCCTTGAACGAAATGTTGTCGCCCTCTCTTATCCATTGACGGCGCGTTTCCTGCAATATCCAAAGCCCCGAAATGTTTTTGAGGAAGCGTATTGTATTCTCCACGCCGCCCTCGTTTGTGAAGTTCTCTTCAAACGTTTTTTCGTTTATCAGCGGCTCTTTTGTCTCCGCGCCGAGCAGCGACCACGTGCCGCACGAAACGTAGCAGCCCTTTTCGCCCTTTTCGATGGGCGCGGAAGCAACGGCGGACGCCGTGTCGTGCGAGCCTACCGCGATAACGTCTACCTGCGCTATGCCGAGTTCGTCGGCAATGTCTTTCGAAAGTTTGCCGATAACGTTGCCCGGAGGAGTTATCTTTCCGAACAGACTGCGTTTGAGACCGAGACGGTCGATCATGTCAAAGTCCCAGTTTCTCTCTTTCGCATTAAGCAACTGGCTGGTGGAAGCAATGGTATATTCAACGTTCTTTTCTCCTGTCAGCAGATATGCGAAAAGGTCGGGCATGAACAGAAGCGTCTCCGCTCTTTCGAGCACGTCGGGACGGTTCAGTTTGAGCGAATAGAGATGATAAAGCGTGTTGATGTCCAGGAACTGTATGCCCGTTTTGTCGTAAAGCTCATCCTGCGGAATGACTTCGAAAACTTTCTGCATAATGCCCTTTGTTCTCTCGTCTCTGTAATGAACGGGGTTTTCAAGCAGTTTGCCGTCCTTGTCAAGCAGTCCGAAATCGACACCCCATGTGTCTATGCCTATCGAGGTTATGTCCCCGTTGCCCGAATTTACGCATTTGAGAATACCCTGTTTTATCTCATGGAACAGTCTTAATACGTCCCAATAAAACGTGCCGTGAACCATAACGGGGTCGTTTGAAAATCTGTGCATTTCTTCAAGCGTCAGTTTGCCGTCCTCGTATGTCGCAAGAATCGCTCTGCCGCTCGAAGCGCCGAAATCGAATGCAAGAACCTTGTTTTTCATCGTGATATTCCTCTCTTATGTCTTCGCGCCCGCGCACGGTGCGCAGACGCGCGTGTATTTGACAATAATTTATTATTATATATTATATCATACGTGTGCGGAAATGTAAAGATATATTTCGAGCGTTTTTGTGAAAATTGGAAACCGTAAAAGCGCCGCGCCGCGAAAAACCGAAAAATTAAAACGCGTTTTTGACGGCTCAAAACTCCGCGAACCTGCTTTTTCGTGCAATATTCGCGTTCGCGAGGTTGCATTTTCGTGCAAAAATCCGATGTGCGAGGTTGCATTTTCGTGCAAAAATCGAGCGTGTGAGGTTGCATTTTCGTGCAGAATTTGAACTTACGAAGTTGCATTTTCGTGCAAAAAACTTGTTTTGATACTTGCATTTTCGTGATTGGTGTGTTATAATATGCTTGAAACGGAACAAAATATTCGATGTGATGGAAATGACTGTGATGCTTAAAAGAAAAATATATGATGAATTGCTCGAATGGAAACAAAAGTCAAACGGCAAGACCGCAGTTATGATAGACGGCGCCCGCCGCGTAGGAAAAAGTTTTATTGTTGAAAAATTTGCAAGGGAAGAGTATAAAAGCCATGTCATAATTGATTTCGGAAATGCACCGCAAGGCGTTCTTGATATTTTTGAAAACGACAGCGCAGACCTTGATATGTTTTTCGCAAAACTTGCGTCTCTTTATTCGACAAGACTTTATAAAAGAAAATCTCTTATTGTCTTTGATGAGATTCAGCAATTTCCTAAAGCTCGTCAACTGATAAAATATCTTGTTGCGGACGGACGTTACGATTATGTTGAAACAGGCTCTCTGATTCGTCTTAAAAAGAACGTGCAGGATATTATAATTCCCTCGGAAGAAGAACATCTCGAAATGTTCCCGCTTGATTTTGAAGAGTTTCTTTGGGCGCTCGGGGACGAAGCGACATATCCGCTTATACGGCGGTGCTTTGAGTCTTTGACCCCGCTCGGTCAGGCGGTTCACCGAAAAGTTCTGAATGATTTCCGTCGGTATATGCTTGTCGGCGGTATGCCGCAAGCGGTTCTTGCGTATCTCGACGGGGGGGATTTTGCCGCAGCCGACACGGTAAAAAGGCGGATTCTGAATCTGTATCGGGAGGACGTTTCGAAATTCGCGGCAGGGTATGAGGATAAAGTATTTGCCGTGTTTGACGGAATACCCGAACAACTTGCCAAAAAAGAAAAAAAATATAAAATTTCATCTCTCGGAAAAACGGCGCGTTTCCGTTCCTACGAAGATTCGTTTGTGTGGCTGAACGAGGCAATGATAGTCAACGCCTGCTTTAATGCGACCGACCCGAGCGTCGGACTTGCGTTGAGTTCCGACCATTCGACGCAAAAATGCTATATGGCAGATACGGGTCTGCTTGTGACGCAAGCGTTTATGAGCGGAAAATATACCGAAAACGACCTCTATCGCTCGGTGCTTTTCGACAAACTGAACATCAATGAGGGTATGATAACCGAAAACGTCGTTGCGCAAATGCTCCGCGCGGGAGGACATCGTCTGTATTTTTATTCGAGAAGCGACAGCCGCGAAAGAGAAAATCATATGGAAATAGATTTTCTTATTACTCAGAAAAACAGGATAGCTCCCATCGAAGTCAAATCGGGAAATTACAGAAGCCATATATCTCTTGACAAATTCCGCCGCCGTTTCTCGCAAAAAATCGGTAAGTCGTATATTCTTTACGATAAGGACGTGTGTGTCAAGGACGGGATAATACATCTGCCGCTTTATATGGCGCAGCTTCTTTGATTTACTACTGTTTTGTAAAATCTGCCGCGCGTGTATTGACAATGCGGCGGCGCGGGTGTATTATGAAAAGCGAAAAGAAAACATCTGTTTTTGATTGGTTTTTCGGCGTGAGTGCGCGCATTCCGCGACACGGCGGCGAACGTGGGACAGAGTATGTCCGAAAAGAGAAAAAACACAATAAAATTTGCGAAAAAAGTTTTCGCAAGGAGGAAAATATGCTTTCAATCAGCAACTTCACCAAGAGTTACGACGGCAAGAAAAATGCCGTGACAAATCTTTCGTTCGAGGTTCGCGGCGGCGATATTTTCGGCTTTATCGGTCATAACGGCGCGGGAAAGACAACGACAATAAAAGCGTGCGCGGGCATTCTCGAATTTGATGAGGGTACTATCAAAATAGACGGCACGGACATCAAAAAAGACCCGTTGACGTGCAAGAAAAAGGTTGCGTATCTGCCCGATAATCCGGATATTTACGAGTTTATGTCCGGTATAAAATATCTGAACTTCATCGGCGACATTTTCGAAGTGCCGAAATCCGTCCGTTCGGAGCGTATCACACGCTATGCGGAGGAATTTGAGATAGCGGGCGACCTGAACTCTTCCGTTGCGGCGTATTCGCACGGCATGAAGCAGAAACTTGCGATAATCGGCAGCCTGCTGCACGAACCCAAACTGCTTATCTGCGACGAGCCGTTTGTCGGTCTTGACCCCAAAGCCGCGCTTGTTTTCAAAAATTATATGAGAGAAATGTGTGCAAATGGCGGTGCGGTTCTCTTTTCGACTCATGTCCTCGAAGTCGCCGAAAAACTCTGCAACAGAATTGCCGTTATCAAGGGCGGCGAACTTGTTGCCGTCGGCGATATCGACGAGGTTAAAGGCACATCGTCCCTCGAAGACGTATTTATGGAGTTGACCGAAAAATGAAAAGATTTCTGATACTTATGCGCCTGTCCGTTCAGCAGACGTTCCTTGCGGCTTCTGCGGGACGCAAGAAAAAAGCCAAAGTCGCCTCCGCCGCGACCACGCTTGTTATGTACGGGCTGATAGGCGTTCTTATAATTCTTTCCATGGGCGCGGTCTATGCGGGCATGGTCGTTGCTGCGGTTGACGGCGAAAGCGATATTTCCGTTTACGGGGCTGTAACCGTTGCGAATATCCTCGGCTCGGCAATGACGCTGTTCCTCGGCACGATGGGGCTGGCAACGCACGTTTTCAAGTGCCGCGATTTTGATTTTCTTATGTCCCTGCCCGTCACACCCTCGCAGGTGCTTTGGTCAAAGCTTGTCGGACAGTATGTGTCCCTGCTTTATTATTCGACGGTTTTCGTGCTTCCGTCCTACATTGTCGTTTTCGCGTTGGGCAACGTGGACATAATGTTCTGCACCGTGCTTTCGATGATACTTAATCTGCTTCTGCTGCCGATGATACCGCTTGCGGTGTCCGTCATTCTCGCGTTTTTCGTATCGCTTATCCCCGAGAACAACGTGCTGGGCAAAGTTGTTTCAACGCTCCTTTCGCTCGGACTTGTCGGGCTTTATATGTGGTTCTTCTACGGCGGCGACGGTATGACGCAACTGATGATAAACCCCGCCGTTACCAATGCGATGAAAAAGATATATTTCCCGCTTGCATTGCTGGACAACGCCGTCGGCGGCAACTTTGTTTCGCTGCTGCTCTACGTCGCTGCAAGCGTCGGTATATGCGCCGTTGTCGTCGGGCTTCTCGCCTTTGCGTATTTCCCGATTATACGCAGACGCAGACAGGGCGGCGGCAAGCGCAGAAAACTTGAAAAAACAGATATTAAGGCATCCCGCGTCGACGCGGCGCTTTACGCAAAAGAACTCAAAAAATATTTCGGAACAACGACCTATGTCGTCAACACGATAATCGGACCTCTGCTTTTCGTATTCGGCTCTGTGTATTTCACTTTCAGCGACAGTTCATATCTTGCTATGTTGACGGGAGAAAATTCGGGCTTTGCCGTGCCCGCGCTTGTGCTGTTTCAGGTATTTACGCTTGCCATGGGTTGCACCACCGCCGCGTCGGTCTCTCTCGAAGGCAAGAGCCTGTGGATATTGCGCTCCTCTCCCATCGCGGCAAAAAGCGTGTTCGGCGCAAAAATAGGCGTTTGCCTTACCATACTTTTGCCAAGTTCTCTCATCGGTACGCTCGTTCTTGTTTTCGGACTCGGACTTGATGCCGTGTCGGGGATTGCGCTCATTGTCAGCGCCGTTATTCTGCCGCTTGTCGTTGCCGTGCTCGGACTTCTTGCAAACCTGCGTTTTCCGCGTCTCGATTTCGTAAACGAAGCGCAGGCAATAAAACAGGGCGCCGCCGCCGTTATCGGAATGTTCCTGCCCACGCTTATCATGCTTCCGTTTTTGGCTGTCGCATTCTTGTTTGCCGTTTACGGCGTCGGTTCGTCGGCTGTCGTAACTCCCGTTATCGTTATCGCCGCCGAGGTCTCGTTCCTTGCCGTGGTTACGGCGCTGATTGCAACGAAAGGAAAGAAACTGTACGAAAAGTTGTGATGGGCACATCACAAGGGTATAATGATTGTATGTTATATTTCAGTAAAGCCGTATAGGAACCGAAAAAACCGTAAGTTTTTTTACATCCTCTACCGGTGCGGCAGGCCGAACGGATTGTTGCTATTGTATTCATGCACGAAAGGACTTCTCTATGTCTTTCAGATCCCCGCAAAACGGTTACATTTATAAAATAGAAACTCATTGCCACACGGCGGAACTCAGCCCGTGCGGGAATATTCCCGTCCGAGAACTCATCGACCGCTATGCCGCCGCAGGATATTCCGCGATAACGCTCTGCGACCATCTGCGCGTCGGTTACACGCTGCCGCGAGAGGGAGACAGACACGCCGTTGCCGACCGTATGGCGGACGTGTACGAAAACGCCGTCGAATACGGCAAAACACGCGGAATGAGAGTGTACAAGGGCAGCGAACTCTGCTTTGATGCGACTTGTCCCGACGAGTTTATAATGCTCGGCTGGGACAGAAGTTTTCTGCGTCGGACGGTAGATCTTCTTGACCGCGAAACCGTCGGCGAATATCATCGGCGCACGCTTGCCCGCGGCGGACTGCTCATTCAGGCGCACCCGTTCCGCGGCGAATGTCTGCCCGTTGAGGGTGAAGCGGTTGACGGCTACGAGATACTGAACGCGCACCCTCGCCACGATTCGAAAAACGACCTCGCGGAAAAAGTCGGTCGCGCACACGGCGGAATTATGACCGCCGGCTCGGACTGTCACGACCCCGACGTTGTCGGACTTTCGGGAATATGGGTTCGCTCCGTTCCCGAAAACACGGATGAATACATCTCGCTTCTCAAAAGCGGAGATTACGGACTTATCGGAAAGGATGAACTGAAATGACCTCTGTTTTGACCGTTGATTTTTACTCGGACACGCTTTCCGAATACATGGACGTCCGCGTTATAATGCCGACACTCGAAAACGGCAAAAACGCGCGCGTGCTTTATCTTCTGCACGGACTTTCGGACGCTCCGTCCGTCTGGCTGCACCGAACCAACCTCGAACGGTACGCCGAAGCGGTCGGAAACCTTTGCGTTGTGCTTGTTTCGGGACACCGTTCGTGGTATGCGAACACCGCCTCGGGGCTCGCTTACCGCACGTTTGTTTTTGAGGAGATACCGCGAAAAATCGAAAATATGTTTCGCGTTTCGACCCGCAGAGAGGATACTTTTGTTGCGGGCAACTCCATGGGCGGCTACGGTGCGGCAAAATTCGCGCTGCTGTATCCTGAAAAATTCCGTGCGGCGTTCCCTCTTTCGGGCGCGTTTCATGCGGAAAAATATATTGCGAATGAAGCCGAAAGACGCGCGGTTTTCGGCGATGAAACGAAACGGGAAGACGATGTTTTCAGCCTTGTTTCGGAAGCGGAAAACGCCGCCGATTATCCCAAATTCGAACTTATCTGCGGCAAGGACGATTTCTGCCTTGCGGATAACCGCGAACTTTTCGCTCTGATGAAAGAAAAAGGCTTTGACGTGACTCTTTCCGAACCCGGCGGCGCGCATTGCTGGCCGTCGTGGGACGAATACATAAAAACCGTATGTGAGCGGATAGGGGAAATGCAATGAAACGCTTTTTTGCTGCTATTACCGTGATTTTTGCGTGTCTGACTCTTTTTTGCGCCTGCCGCGATAACACAGACCCCACGACGTCCGTAACCGAGAACTCTTCCCCTGACGAGCCGAAAGCCGCTTGGACGGCGCGCTTTCTCAACGTCGGAAAAGCCGACTCGATTTTGATTGAAGCCGACGGACTTTTTTATCTGATAGACACGGGGACAAAGGATTCTTATTCCGTTTTGCGGACCGCTTTTGACAAGTTCGGCGTGACCTCGCTTGAAGCCGTGTTCATCACGCACACGGACAAAGACCATATCGGCGGGTTGAACGACCTGCTCGAAAACGGCGACGTTTCCGTCGGCAAAGTCTGTGCCCCCGCCGTCGGAGACTTTGACGAAGACGGAAAGGATAAGGTTGACAAACGCGCCGAAAAGCACGGATTTGCCGTGACCCGCCTTTCCGTCGGAGAACATTTTTCGGTCGGTAAAAACGGGCTGTTTTTTGACGTGCTCGCACCCGTTCGCCTTGCCGACGGCGAAAACAACAATTCGCTTGTGCTGAAACTCTGCGGCGGCAAAGCGACCGCACTTTTTACGGGCGACGCGCAGTTTGAAGAGGAAAACGACCTGCTCCCGCTCGACATCTCCGCCGACGTTCTCAAAGTTGCGCACCACGGCTCGGACAAAGCGTCTTCCTACGCATTTTTGAAGCGTGTCGGCGCAAAAGTCGCGGTTATCAGCACTTCGACCGCCGAACGCTCCGAAACGCCCGCGCCGTCCGTCCTCGCGTCTCTCGACGCCCTCGGCGCAAAGACTTACGTCACACAGGACGCTTCTCTTTGTATCTCCGTCTTTGCCGACGCGGCGGGGAACATACGGGTTGAAACGGATTGATGTGACCGTATTGATTCCTCTAAACCGATTTTTTTATGACAAAACTTGACTTTTGCCGAGCGATGTTATATAATATCGTCAGTATTGCTTGATAAGGAGCAAAGTTATGTTGGAAAAACTCGCAAGAAAAAGACAGTTTCTCGCCTACGGAACAGGCGGTCTGATACTCATTCAATGGCTTTTGATGTTCCTGCCGTACTATTCTTACGGTGACGGTCAGACTTCCTCCATCTCCGGTTATATATGGCTCAACTTCGATGAAATGAAAGATTATTGGCGTTCCGTCATTCCCGGCTACGCGATAAACAACGAGTTCCTCGTTCCGTTCGCGCTGTTCTTTATATGCCTTGTGGCGGCGATTTTTTGTTTTACCATGCCGAAAGAGTGGTTCACGCACGTTATCGCTTTCGTATGGGCGGTTATCGGACTTCTCGGTTTTCCCTTTACAAAAACGCTGCATTACGGCAATATATATTGGGTTCATTACATAATCTTTATCGTGGGAGCTCTCAGCATAGCGTTCAGCTGGTTCCTCGACGTTTACGCGGAAAAACACCTCCCGCCCGAAGAGATAAAACTGTTCTGACAACACGGACAGGATCACGAAAAACCTCGGTCTCCGAAAATCCGGAGACCTTTTTTCTTTTTTAATGTTTATTTGAAACTTGAAACTGACACAGTAAAGAATATCTTTGCTATATGGTTCAGACAAATCGTGATTTGAAGTTTTGTCTTGTTATATGTCCGCTGCACGTATTCTTTGCTCGTGACAACGCGTTTTTCGGAGTTTTCGGTCGATTGTGTTTCTTTCGAAAACATTTTTTCGGAAAGACTTGCGTAAATCGAAAATTTATGTTACAATAAAACGTGCGAAGTGATTTGGCTATAAAAATGTATAATGTGAGATACGCAAAGTTTTTAACGAAAGGATTTTCGGTATGAACGAAGTAAAAAAACCGAACAAGCCGTTATTTTTCTATTACGGCATCGCGCTGCTCGTTATCGTTCTTTTTAACCTGCTTCTGATGCCGCGCATAGCGGAAAAGCAGGTCAAAGAGGTCGATTACGGCACGTTTATCAAAATGACGGAGCAGAAAGAACTTGACGAGGTCGATATTGCGTCCAACAAGATAGTTTTTTCCGACAAGCAGGGCAACCTTTATAAAACCGGTTATATCGGCACGGACGATGAACTTGTTTCCCGTCTCGAAGCGTCGGGCGCAAAGTTTTCGACGCAGATAATCGAAGAGACTTCGCCTATTGTAAGTTTCGTCGTTTATTGGGTGCTTCCCCTTGTGATCTTGTTCGTTCTCGGGCAGTTGCTGTCCCGCTGGATGATGAAGAAAATGGGCGGCGGCGCAGGCTCGATGATGTTCGATATGGGCAAGAGCAATGCAAGGGTATATGTCAAGTCTTCAAGCGGCATACGCTTTGATGACGTTGCGGGCGAGGACGAAGCGAAAGAAAACCTGGCCGAGATAGTGGAATATCTTCACGACCCGAAAAAATATACGGAAATAGGCGCGTCGATGCCGAAAGGCATATTGCTCGTAGGCCCTCCGGGCACGGGTAAAACAATGCTTGCAAAAGCCGTTGCGGGCGAAGCGAACGTTCCGTTCTTCTCAATGAGCGGTTCGGAGTTCGTTGAAATGTTCGTCGGTATGGGCGCTTCAAAAGTCCGCGACCTGTTCAACCAGGCAAAAGAAAAGGCTCCGTGCATAGTATTTATCGATGAGATAGACGCGATAGGCGGCAAGCGCGATTCGCGCATAGGCGGCAACGACGAGCGTGAGCAGACCCTGAACCAGCTGTTGACGGAAATGGACGGTTTTGAGGGCAACACGGGCGTTATCATTCTTGCGGCGACGAACAGACCCGAATCTCTCGACCCCGCGCTGACGCGTCCCGGACGTTTTGACCGCCGCGTTCCCGTTGAACTGCCCGACCTGAAAGGCAGAGAGGCTATTCTGCGCGTTCACGCCAAAAAAGTTAAGACCGAACCCAATATAGATTACTCCGCTGTTGCGCGTATGGCTTCCGGCGCATCGGGCGCGGAACTTGCGAACATCGTCAACGAAGCGGCTCTCCGTGCGGTTCGCGACGGCAGAAATACCGTTACTCAGTCCGACCTCGAAGAGAGCATAGAAGTCGTTATCGCGGGCTATCAGAAGAAGAACGCGATACTCACGGACCACGAAAAACGCATAGTGTCGTATCACGAAATAGGTCATGCGCTTGTGGCGGCAAAGCAGACGCAGTCCGCACCCGTTCAAAAGATAACCATTGTTCCGAGAACGTCGGGCGCGCTCGGTTATACCATGCAGGTGGAGGAAGGCAACCATTACCTTTGGACGAAAGAGGAAATGGAGAACAAGATAGCCACGCTCACGGGCGGCAGAGTTGCGGAAGAGGTCGTTTTCGGCTCGATAACCACTGGTGCATCAAACGACATCGAACAGGCAACGAACCTTGCGCGCTCCATGATAACCCGTTACGGTATGAGCGACGAGTTCGGCATGGTTGCGCTTGAAACCGAAACGAATCAGTATCTCGGCGGCGACACGCAGCTTTCCTGCTCGGCGGAAACGCAGCGCGAAGTGGACAAAAAGGTAGTTGACCTTGTTAAGAAGCAGTATGCGAAAGCGACGCGGATAATCACCGAAAACCGCGAAAAACTCGACGAGCTTGCCAAGTTCCTTTATGAAAAGGAAACTATCACGGGCGAAGAGTTTATGCAGATCCTTGATAAGTAATTCAGCGGCTGTCGGCTAATAAAACGGGGCAAAAAAGTTTTCGGCACTTCGGGTATAAGAGTTTTGCGGTTCAATCCGCTTATCCCGTAAGAAACGGCGGACGGTATCGGCGTATGAAGGCCGTCTGCCCGTTCCGGATATGCTCTGTTCCACGGCTCTGAAAAACCATAAATGAATATGAAAACGTCCGCCGGGGTCCGAAAGGAGTTCGGCGGACGGCAAGAGAGGAATATGGATATGGCAACCACTTATGTATTTTTTAACCCGCTTGCGGGCAACGGCAGGTGCGGAGACAGCGCGAAAGGTCTGACAAAAGTTGTAGGCGAGGGCGCGGTCTTCTGCAATATGACCGACGAAAGCGTTTACGAGAGCACTCTTTTTTCCCTTGCTCCCGACGATAAACTCATCGTCTGCGGCGGCGACGGAACGCTGAACAGATTTATCAATTTTGTCGGCAACCGCGACCTCGGACACGATGTTTTCTACTGTCCGCTCGGCTCTGGCAACGACTTTGCGCACGACCTCGGCAAAACTGCGGACGACGAACCGTTCGACATTACCGAATATCTTAAAAATCTGCCTACGGTCTGCGTAAAAGGCAATACATACCGCTTTATCAACGGCATCGGCTACGGTATCGACGGTTATTGTTGCGAAGTAGGCGACAAAATGCGCGGCGAGGGAAAGAAAGACATCAATTATGCGGGAATAGCAATTAAGGGGCTGCTGTTCCACTACAAACCGACAAACGCGGTCGTTACCGTTGACGGTGTTCGTCATGAGTTCAAAAAAGTATGGCTTGCGCCTACGATGAACGGCAGATTTTACGGCGGCGGTATGATGCCGACCCCCGAGCAGGTCAGAAACGGCGGCAAACTTTCAACGATGCTTTTCCACGGTTCGGGCAAGATAAAGACATTGGCTATCTTCCCGTCCATTTTCAAGGGCGAACACGTCAAACACACGGACTGTGTGACCGTGCTTGAAGGCAAGACCATAACCGTTGAGTTTGACAGCCCGCGCGCGCTTCAAATAGACGGCGAGACCATTCTCGGCGTTACGTCATACACCGCGACCGCGTTCGGCGCGAACGAACCCGCAAAAGAAGCGGCGACAACTGCCGCAGAATAAACAAAAAGTTTATCTGAATATAAAATCGTACCCGATAGGGTATAAAACGCATTGGATTTGTGCGAATTATACCTTATCGGGTATAGTTTTGAAAAAACGTCGGAGCGGCAGAGAAAAAAGTTGCGCCGCTCAATCCGCTCCCGTTCATGGGGCTTTTCGCTGTGACCAAAGCGGCGCTTGACAAGTACGCATACTCTCTTTGTATGGAATTGCGGCTGCTCGGCTCGCGGCGCGTTGATGCTGCTCGAATTTCGGAAAATGTGGTATATCTTGAACTTTTGCGCAACGGCTATGATGTTTATGTGGGCAAGATCGACGAGTTTGAGACAGATTTTGTTTCTCAAAAAGGGAAAGAGACGCTGTATTATCAGGTCGCGCTGACCGTTCGTGACGAAAATACTCTAAAACGCGAATTGCGTCCGCTGACCGCCGTCAAAGACCGTTATCCGAAATTTGTTTTGACGCTTGACGATGACCCCGAAATGCAATATGACGGAATAAGTATAATGAACGCGCGCGATTGGCTGTCGGAAAAAACAGATTGATATAAGGTCGGAACATATTTTAAGCGTATATAATGACGGGGAATTCTCGCTCGGTGATTCTCCGTCTTTCACAATAAAATTCCGAATAAGTTGAGTGTCGATAATGTTTAATAATAATATTTCATCGTTCATTCGCATATAAATCTACAAAAATATGCGGAGTGTGCGGCATGGTCGAAATTCTTGAAAAAATCAGTCGTGTGCTGTGGGGCGTGCCGCTCACGGCGCTTATTCTTTTTGCGGGTGTTTTTCTGACTGTCGCGACGGGTTTTATTCAATTCAGGGGCTTCAAAAAGGCGTTTGCGGGAGTGTTTCGCAAAGGGACGGGCGTCGGCGTTTCTCCTTTCGCCGCGCTCTGCACATCGCTTTCCGCCACGATAGGCACAGGCAACATCGTCGGAGTGACCGCCGCCGTCGTTTACGGCGGTGCGGGCGCGCTTTTTTGGATGATCCTTTGCGCCACGCTCGGCATGGCGGTTAAGTTCTCCGAGGGCTTTTTTGCCGTGAAATACAGAAAGACCGATACGTTCGGCGTTCCGTTCGGCGGTCCTTTTTTATATATGGAATGCGGGCTTTCAAGTCGTTTTCCGCGCGCGAAAAAACTGCCGCGCGCGTTTGCCGTGTTCTTTGCGCTTGTCTGCGTCGTCGGCGCGGTCACGGGGCTCGGAACGCTTGTTCAGTCAAACGGAATGGCTCTCTGCGTTCGCGGTATAGCGGGCGCGTTCGGCAAAGAAAAAAGTTTTTCCGTTTTCGGCGCGTCCGTGCCGCTGTCCGTTGCCGTGTTTGCCGTTGTTTCCGCATTTTTGGCGGCGGTCATAATCTTCGGCGGGCTGAAAGGCGTCAGCACGTTTTCCACGGTTGCCGTGCCTGTTATGGCGGGCGTGTACATCGTGCTTGCACTGTGCGTCATCGGCTGCAATCTCTCGGCGCTCCCCGCCGCCGTCGGGCGTATCTTTGTCGGCGCGTTTGACCCGTCCGCTGCGGTCGGCGGTACGGTCGGTTACGGTATCTCCCAAACCGTGCGTCTCGGCGTTTCACGCGGCATATTTTCAAACGAATCGGGCGTCGGCACAGCGCCGATAGCCATTGCCTGCTCGGACGGAAAAGACCCTCGCGAACAAGGGCTTGTGGCTATGCTCGGCACGTTTTTCGACACTCACGTTATCTGCCTGCTGACCGGTCTTGCCGTGCTTGTCACGGGTGCGGATATGCCGCTTTCGAACGGCTCAAAAATTCTTGAAGCCGCCGACCTCGTAACCTCGGCTTTCACCAAAGGGCTTGCGCCCGTGTTCGGCGAAAATTCCCCGTTCGGGCGCGTTATGCTCGGCGTATGCCTGATACTTTTTGCGTTTACAACGGCTGTCGGTTGGTGCTTTTACGGCGAACAAAGCCTGCGCTATCTCTGCGGAAAACGCCGCCGCTTCGGGCTTTTTCTGACGCTGTATCGCCTTGCTTACATCGCATTCGTATTTTTCGGAGCATTCGTTCCCGTCCGTGCCGCATGGGACGCCGCAGATATATGCAACGCGCTTATGGCGTTTCCGAATGTTATAACGCTGCTGTTGCTCGCGAAACAGGGGTTTGATTCGAGATAAAAACTGTCGGCTTTGACTTACAACTCTATAAAACTTTGTGATATATACTTTTGCTTGCAAAATATGGGGTTCAATTTAATAAAGAACTGCTTTTGCGGCTGATTCGGAGATATAAATTCCGTGATATGGATTTTCCGTATGATAAAAATTTAAATATGTTGACAAAAACATTAAACGGTAGTATAATACCTGTGAAAATTAAAAGTTTTCGTCTGCGGGCGAAAATAAAAGAGGTATAAAAAATGAAAAAAACACTTTCCGTGCTGCTGACGTTTGCGCTGGTACTTTCTCTTGTTCCCGCATTCGCCGCGCAATTCTCGGCAAAATCCGTCGGCGCTTGGCAATACGACGTGAAAAACGGCACAGCCGTTGTTACGGATTATTACGGCGATGTTGAGGGCAGCGTTGTTGTTCCGTCCACGCTCGGCGGATACACCGTGACCGTGATAGGCGATTCCGCATTTTTCAACCGCTCGGCTATGACTGGGATAACTCTTCCCGACAGCGTGACGGAGATAGCGTGGGGCGCGTTTAAGGCTTGCTCTTCTCTTTCTTCGATAACTCTGCCCGACGGCTTGACCTCTATCGCTCCCGAAGCCTTTCAGGGTTGCGGCAGTCTGACAAGCATAAATATACCCGCAAATGTGACGAATATAGGAGCGGGTGCATTTTCCGATTGTCCCTCTCTCGAAAGCATTACGGTTGACGAAAAAAACACATTTTTCAGTGACGCGGGCAACTGCCTTACGGAAATATCTTCCGGCAACCTTATCGCGGGCTGTGCTTCAAGCGTTATTCCGTCCGACGGCAGCGTGACCTCGATAGGCTCCTCCGCTTTTTGGGGCCGCGACAGATTGACGCAGCTGACTGTTCCCTCTGCCGTGACATGGATAGCCTCCTCCGCATTTGCGTACTGCCCGGGGCTGACCTCGATAACCGTTGACAAAAACAACACGGAGTTTTTCAGCGTTGACAACTGCCTTATTGAAAAATCCTCAAAAAAACTTGTCGTCGGCTGTAAGACAAGCATTATCCCTTCCGACGGCAGCGTGACCGAGATAGGAGCAAGAGCCTTTGCGGGCTGCACGGATTTGACAAAAATAAGTATTCCGGACAGCGTAACAAAACTCGGTGTTAACGCTTTCAGCGGCTCGGGACTTGCGGAAGTATCCCTGCCGAATATTACGGAAATCACCGACGGCGCTTTTTCGGCCTGCCCGAAGCTTACCCGTGTCAGGTTGCCGGACGGTTTGAAAAATATCGGTGATAACGCGTTCAATGCTTTCCCCGAACTGACCCAAATTTCGTTTCCGGCAGGACTGCGCCAAATAGGCAGATACGCATTTTACGGCTGCTCAAAACTGACTTTCGTAAAAATTCCCGACAGCGCAACGCAGATAGGAGCCTGCGCGTTTTTGAACTGCGCCGAACTTAAATTTGTACTCATCCCCGCAAGCGTTGTAAACATAGGCAATTCCGCATTTGACGGCTGCGACAACCTGACTATATACGGCGTTAAAGGTTCTTGTGCCGAAACCTATGCGGACAAAAACGGCATACCGTTTGTCGAATATCGCGAGCTTACGGACACGTCAAGCGGCGTGACCGTCGGCGGCGGTGTTCCCGAAAATGCGGAACTTTCCGTTGTTGTAAAAGAGCAGACCGCCGAAAAGGCGGTGTTCGACATAGGTCTTGTCAAAGGCGGCGAAACCGTTCAGCCTAACGGCGCTGTCCTTGTGGCTCTTCCCGTTCCGCAGGGCATGAACGGCGCCGATATGCGTGTTTACCATATCGCCGACAACGGCGCAAAGAACGACATGAACGCTGTCTATTCAAACGGCTTTATGGTGTTTGAAACCGATCATTTCAGCGTTTATTCTATCGAACCGACCCTCGATATCGTTTACGGCGACGCGGACGGCAGCGGTGAGGTTGACATCACCGACGCCATGCTCGTGTTCTACCATGTTGCGAAAAAGGAACTGCTTCCCGAGGACGCGCTGGTGCGCTGCAACGTAAACGACGACAACGATGTGGACATAGCGGACGCCATGGCGATATTCTACTTTGTGGCGAAGAAGACGGACTCGGTAAGGCAGTAGCTTTGTCAGACCTGACTTGAATTTGAAAGTGCCTGCGGAAATTTTTCGCAGGCACTCTTATACTTTTTGAAAAACATATTCAGCCTAAGCCGGAAAAAGGCAAGTTTTTTATTTTAACCCGCGAGCAGTTTGCTTATCTGTTCGCGGAGTTTTTTTGCACTCATTTTGCCGCCGAGCGCTTCAAAAACGCTTTCGGGGCTTGCGCCGCCGTCTGCCAAAACACCGCCTGCGGTAAATTGCCGCCGTAAGAATAATGAATATAAAAGAATATCAAAAGAAAGAATACTGTCACAGAAAGAAAGTAAGCGCTCCGAAACGTTCGACGATATAATCGCCGCCGTTGCGGACGAATCCCTGAAAAGTGCGCTCGAAGAATATGTTCAAATGCGTTTTTACATCAAAAAACCGCCCACGAACGCCGCGTTAAAGCACTATATCGCCCGTGTTTTCGCCATTTATCCCGATGACGCGGACCTGCGCCTGCAATGCGTCCGTCAATCCGTTCTGAACTCCCGTCCCAACGCTTTCCCGCTGCCCTCGGAAAACTCAAAACCGACCGCATCGCCCTCTTCGGCTCGTTCTTCCGCCGAGCGCCGCGCCCGTCACGCCGAATCCATGCGCGACTCCTGGCAGATAATCCTCTCCGACATCGAGGAAGAAAGAGAGGACGGGTGAACGCCCGTTCCCGGACAAAAAATACCCCTCAGACCGCGAATACTCACGCTCCGACGCGCAAGCTTTTTCAGCCTGAGGGATATGAAATTATTTCGCAAAGACTTTCCGTTGCTGCTTTTTTCGTTAAACCCGAAAAAACTCACGTTTTTCTGTCCGCCGCGCCTTTGGGGCAAAACTCTTGCGCGCCGCTCCGCCGTGGACAGAAGCCTTCTTTCGGTCAGCCCGTACCGGGTTCTTTTTCCGCGGCAGAGCCCGAATTTTTTTCGCACTCCGCGCAAATCCCTTCAAAAAACAAACGGTGCCGTATTATCCGGTACCCCGAATTTTCCTCCGTCTCCGCGTCAAGAAAAGGCTTGTACGAATACGGCGCGTCCGTAACCTTTTTACATTTTACGCAGTATATGTGGTAATGCAGGTCGGTGCGCAGGTCGTACCTGTCTGCTCCGGGAACGCGCACATGGCAGATGATTCCGTCCTCCGACAGACAGTTCAGATTGCGGTACACGGTTCCGTGGCTTATCTTCGGGTCGGTTGCGTGGACGTCCTCATATATCTGCTCCGCCGTCGGGTGGTCGTGTCTTGACTGTACCGCCTGCAACACAAGACGGCGCTGTTTTGTTTCTCTTCGGGTCATCATAGATTTCATCTCCGTATTTTTATAAAAACGCAGGGGCGGATTCCGGGTTTTGCCGTCGGCTGACAGAGTCTCAAAAATACCCGCCCCGCATAGGACAGGCAGGACGGATATTTTTTTGAGGCAGTCTGATCCTCAGCCGCCGATTTCTTCTTTACCGCGTCGCCGTCACGCCTTGCGGTACGGTTTTTTTACGTTCCTTTTTCAGTTACCTGTCGTCGCTCTGCCACAGTCCGTGCAGATTGCAGTAGGCATATACCTCCCGCACCTCATCGCCGCCGCTCAAGGCAAACCCGACCGCCGGTTCTCCCGTCGGACACAGTTCCTTGCGCTGATTGCCGAACTTGGATCGCAAGGATATCCATTCGATATGGTGTTCCTCGCTCATCGGATGCGGCAGAGCGCCGACACTCACTTCGACAACGCCGTTCTCAACCGTATATACCGGCGCGTGCTTTTCGCTCGAAACGTCAACCGTGCGCGGAACGAGTTCTTTCATAAACTCTTCACAGCAGACAACGTCAACGCCGCTCTCTTTAACAAAAGCGACAATGTTTCCGCAACGGTCGCAGATAAAAAAACGCTGTTTCATCTCGGTATCCTCCTTTACGCGATTTCAAAACGGTGTTCGTCCGCGGAAAGAACAGACGCGGTTTCCGACGCGGAATTTCCCGCGTATATTATCGCGGACCCGCGGAACCGGACCTTTTTCATCCTCTGTCGCCGACGGCGCGCGGTAAAGTATCAGTGGTTTTCCGAGTAAAGTTCAAAGTAACTCTGCGGATGGTCGCACGTGGGACATACACAGGGCGCCTCTTTTCCTATAATGACATGCCCGCAATTGCGGCATTCCCACACCGTGACTTCGTTCTTCGCAAACACTTCTCCTCTGTGAATATTGCGGAGAAGCGAACGGAAACGCTCCTCGTGAAGCTGTTCGACAGCGGCAACCGAGCGGAAACGTTCCGCAAGTTCGTAAAAGCCTTCCTCCTCGGCTGTCGCTGCAAAATTTTCGTACATAGCCGTCCATTCGTGGTTTTCGCCCTCCGCGGCGGATTTCAGGTTTTTTTCCGTATCGGAAAATTCGCGCAATTCTTTAAACCAGAGTTTTGCGTGCTCCTTTTCATTATCCGCCGTTTTCAGAAACAGGGCGGCGATCTGTTCATATCCCTGCTTCTTTGCGACGGATGCAAAATAGGTGTACTTGTTTCTCGCCTGCGATTCTCCGGCAAACGCTTCCCAAAGGTTTTTCTCGGTCTGTGTTCCCGCATACATGTTTTTTGCGTTCATGTTCGTTACCCTCTTTCTGAAAAATATTATTAGGATTAGTTCCTATTAACATTATATCATCAAACCTCTTTTCTGTCAAGTCCCGCGCCCGCCACGCCGAAGCTATGCGCGACTCATGGCAGATAATCCTCTCCGACATCGGGAAGGAAAGAGAGGACGACAATTGAATTTCTCGTTTTCAGTCCGATAGCCGATTCCCTTTCTCTGTTTTATCTTTACGCGATTTTTGCTTTTGCGCGAAATCCTGTTTTTCGAAAGATTTCAAGCGTTTTTTCCATTTTAATATTTGCCGCATTTCGTCCCTTGACAGCCCGCCGCAAAGGTGATAAAATATATTATATATAATATAAAATATCAAAAAAAATCATATCAATCAAATCCAAATATAAAGAGAGTTATTATGCAAAAAAGAGTTGTTGCAATTCATGACATATCCTGCGTCGGCAAATGTTCGCTGACGGTCGCCCTGCCCGTGCTGTCGGCGGCAGGCGTTGAAGTTTCGGTGCTTCCCACCGCGCTTTTGTCCACGCACACGGGCGGCTTTGACGGCTATACATACCTTGACCTGACCGACGAAATTCCGAAGATAGTCAACCATTGGAAAAGTCTCGGCCTGAAAGTTGACGCATTCTATACGGGCTTCCTCGGCTCGGAAGCGCAAGCGGACATGGTATGCGGCATTATCGACGCGCTTGCGGACCGCGACACGCTTATCTTCACCGACCCGGTTATGGGTGACAACGGGCGGCTTTACTCGTCGTTTCTCCCCACATTCCCCGAAAAAATGAAAACGCTTTGCCGCCGCTCGCAGATACTCACTCCCAATCTGACCGAAGCGTGCCTGCTTACGGACACCGAATACCGCCCCGACGGCTACGACCGCGAATATATCGAAGAAATTCTGCGCAAACTTGCGTCTTTCGGTTCGGAAACCGTTATCGTAACGGGTGTTTCGCTTGAAAAAGGGACGCTTGGCGCGGCATATTCGGACACAAAAACAGGGGAGAGCGGGTTCTCTTTTTCCGAAAACGTACACGGTATGTTTCACGGTGCAGGGGACGTGTTTTCGTCGGCACTTCTCGGGGCGTTGCTGAACAAAAAAGACATCAAAACCGCCGTTGACATAGTCCTTGACCTGACCGTAGGCAGCATAAAGCGCACTTATGCGGCGCAGACCGACACCCGCTTCGGACTTGATTTTGAGCACGGTTTGGGAGACTATGCGCACAAAGTCGCGGAAAAATAAAAATATACCGCTTTTTAAGAAAAAAAAGATACGCTGTTCAGAAAAAGGAGAAGATTCAAACCGGATCATAATGTATTCGGGCAACGGCGTTGAAGAAATTAAGCGCATACAACAATAAACACGGCTGATGATTTTTGCGTCATCAGCCGTTTTGTCGTTCGGCATTATTTGCGGAAACATAAAAACGTCGGAACGGGCGCAGAAGCAGACGATACATCAACCTCGACCTTTCGCACCCACAACATCAGACGTCAAATCTCGGCGAACCCGCGCAGACGATACGGCAACGTTCGGCCTCTCTGCCGAAGCCTCGTTTCGTCTCTCCGAAGTCTTTGAAAACCGTGCAAATGCCTGTTATTTGCTTTGCATTGTTGCCTTATGACAAAAAAAGCCTCCCGAAAAAGCACAGGTGGGGCAAGTTTTTACTACTTCCAAGCCGCTGCAACTTTAAATTCGGGAGGGAAAAGCGTAAAAAGAAGAATTAAAAGAGAAGAAAAGGAGTTGTCTTCTTTTTACTTTTTCTTGGACAAAAACGCATTAAGAGGATGTAATGCTAAATAAAAAGAAAAGGAAGGAGTATCTCTTTTTGCGTTTTCGTTTTGAAAACATATAAACAAAGAAACGGAAGAAAAAGAAGAAGTATAGATGTAATTTCTTCTTTATATGTTTTCGGTTCGAACACGGGACGCCTTGCCCATGTTCTTCTTGCCGTTTGGATTGATCTGCCATGTGCCCGCACAGGTTTGCTTGCGCAAACCATGCACATCTCGACCTCGGCAAATTTCGATTTTACCTCCTTTTACCAATTAATACGGTCGAAAAATGGATTTCGTGACAGAAAAAGACAAAAGTTTACAAATTGTTTGCAAATTCCGACAAAAACGAGCTGATAAACGCCTTTGCGATACAAGTAAACAGACATTTTCGTATTTAAAAGCAAAAATTTCGCGCGGCGTATTCAATCACTCCCGCGGGTGTTCGTTGAAAAAACAGTTATGTAAAAATCGGCGGCACGATGCCGCCGACAGTTTTTTTACATCAGCAAAGGCTGAATCTGTTCGCCTTTTAATGTCGCTTCGACCGCTTCGGGAATCATTTCTGTTTTCGCAACGAGAGATGTAGGCTTTTTTATCGCATCGTCCTGTCCGAAAGGTACGAAATAGATGTGCCGCGTGTTCATTAAAACTCCGAGATTTTTCGCATTGCCCGACAATGCGTCGTTGCTCGACACGGCTATCAAAACGGGGCGTTCGTTGCGCAAGTGTGCTTTTACAGCCAGTGACACTACGCTGTCCGAGACCCCGTTGGCTATTTTTGCGAGGGTGTTTCCCGTGCAAGGCGCGACAATAAGCAGGTCAAGCAACTTTTTCGGGCCGAACGGCTCAACCTCCGCAAGCGTGTGCAGAACGGGTCTGCCGCAGATGTTCTCGACCCTTTCGCGGAAACTTTCCGCAGTTCCGAAACGTGTATCGGTCGAATAAGTATTTGCCGACATTATCGGCACGATGTCATAGCCCGCCAAAGCGAGCGTTTCCATTTGGTCTATCATTTTTTTGAGTGTGCAGAACGACCCGCAGAGAGCGTAGCCTATCCGCGCACGAGCATCTTTCATTTCCATATCTTTCACCGTTTAATCTGTATAATTCAGCGTTGGATCTCGGCAAATGCCGCGTATGCTCCACCTAAATCCGGTATGTTTCTTCGATAATATTCTTTATCGCTTCCGCAGTTATCCGCCCCGCGCTTTTCGGGCTGAACCGTCCCGGAAGACCGAGAGCGGAGACATATTTTTTGCCGAGCCGCCCGCAAGCCTCTTTGTCAATTCCGCCGGGTGCAGACGCAAGTTCGATAAATACCGCCGTTTCTTTTGTCGCCGACAACTCTTTTTCGCCGATGACCGAGTACGGAACGGTGTTGAAAACAATGTCCGCTTCCGCAAGAGCCGCGGCGACGTTTCTTGTCTGAACAATGCGTATCCCCGCCGCCCGAGCCTCCGCAAAATCGACCGCTTTTCTTGCCGTTGCCGTTACGTCTGCGCCGAATGCGCGGAGCAGGGCAGACAGCCGTTTGCCAATCTTTCCGAACCCGACAACAACGCATTTTGCGCCCGAAAGCGTTATGTCCGTCTCTGTCACGGCGACTGCCGCCGCGCCCTCTGCCGACGGAACTGCGTTCAGTATCTTGAAGTCTTCCCGTTCAAGCAGATCGACCGCTTCCGAAAAGTATTTTTTCGCACCGCCGCCTACAACTATCGCTGCTCCGCGCAGCATTTTCCGAACTTCCGAGATATACAGCGGCGCTTGCGCAAACGGCGCAAAAAGCGTCTGACCGTCTTTTGAACACGGTGTAGGCAACACTACGCATGCATCCTCTGTCAGCCCGATTTCCGTTCCGTCAATTCTTTGCGTCCCCGCTTCGGGATTGTCTCTTTTCCGCACTTTTGCGTCAGCCGTATCGCCGCTCTCATATTTTTCAAACCCGACAAGGCGAACCCCGAACCCCGCTTTTTTAAGTGTTTTCGCAGCTTCGACCGTCCGCCCGTCCCCGCCGATGAATATAATGTTTTTTATCATATTTCTTCTCCCGCCGTCTCGGACTGTCCTCCTTGAAAAAGCCCGCCGAAATTTATCAACGCAATAGTTTTATCCCCGCGCGAAGCTCATTGCAAGAAATACGGTTTATTCTCTCTCGAACACACTTGTTTCAGCTCATTCCGTCTCGCCGCTGCGCCTGCGCTCCGCTTGCTCGCCGCCGCTCAACTCACCCTCGCCGCCGCCTCGGGCGGTTTCGCGGAAGATTATTTGGGTATCTGTCAAACAAAACATAATCAAATAAATTGATATTGTTTTGGTCATGTCTGCAAAGTGCGGAAAGTGTTTGAGATTCGAGCAGGGGATATTCCGAAACAGACGCTGTCTTTTTTTCGCCTTTACGCCGTGCGGCAGTTCGCGCGAATGCGCAAACTCTCTTCCTCACATTCCATTTTATGCACCGTTAGCATTTTTGTTTGTTCTTTTTTGATTTTTAGGGTAGAATATCTGCGGAGGTATCAAAAGATGAAAGAACTTATAATAAAATCGGATAATATTTCGCGCTTTCGCCGACATCTGACTTATTGCGAACGCAGTACAGCTACCATTGAAAAATATGTTCGTGATGTTTCCGTATTTGCCCGTTATACAAAAGGACAACTTGTCACAAAAGAAACCGTCGTGTCATACAAGAATTTTCTTAACGGTCATTATGCTGTTCGCAGTGTAAATTCCATGCTTGCCGGTTTGAACGCATTTTTTGAATTTGTCGAACACCCGGAACTAAAAGTAAAATCGCTCAAACTTCAACGCAGAATATTCTGCCCCGAAGAAAAAGAACTTACAAGAGCAGAATACGAACGTCTTTGCCGTACCGCCGCTAAAAAATGCAACAAACGCCTTTGCTTAATTTTGCAAACAATTTGCGGCACAGGTATCCGCGTCAGCGAACTGCAATTTATAACCGTTGAGGCTGTAAAGCAAGGCGAGGCTGTTGTAAACTGCAAAGCAAAGACACGGTCGGTATTTATTGTGAAAGAACTAAAACAAAAATTGCTCCGCTACGCAGCAGAGCAAAAAATAAAATCGGGAATGATTTTCATCACCCGTTCAGGAAAACCGTTGGACAGAACGACCGTTTGGCGCGAAATGAAAGCATTATGCGCCGAAGCAAATGTCAACCCGCAAAAAGTTTTTCCGCATAATCTGCGCCACCTGTTCGCCCGAGTGTTTTACTGCATTGAAAAGGATATTGCAAAGCTCGCGGATATTCTCGGACACAGCAGTATCAACACCACCCGCATATATATCATTTCCACAGGTGAAGAACACCGCCGCCGCATGGAAAATATGCATTTAGTATTGTAGCCCAAAAACAAAAAACGCCGCCACTCGGCGACGTATACAACATAATCGACATTATGTTGCAAACAAAATTAATTTGTTTATAACATAACATTTTTATTTGTTTTATTGTAACATATCCGTGACAATTTGTCAAGTACATAAAAGAGTTTTGAGTTTTCGAAAAAATAAAACATACGAATAAAGCCTCTCTCGTTTAGATGTTTCGGAAAAGGCTTATTTTCTTATACGCATTTTTATCTGCCGCCCTCGGGCGGCTTTTTTTATGCCGTTTCTATTCTCTTTTTACTCCGCTTATGCCGTCAACAAAGCCCGATATATCGCCGCCGCTTTGCCTGTTTGCAACATAATGTCGATTATGTTGTGCATTGCAAAAGTGAGAGGTAAAGAAGTTTATAAGCAGTGAATCCAGGAGGTATGTTTATGTTGAAAAAATACAGTGTTGAACTTGAAGGTCAAATTGAATTTTACGAGCAATATTTAAAAATCGTTAATCCTGAATTGACATTTGATGATATTTTTCGTAATAACACAGATGGTATTTTAAACGGGAATTTGCTTGAATTTAAATTGAATATAACAGATCTCAATGCTTGTTTGTTGCAAACGATAAAATATCTTTCTGCTATGAGAGTTAAGGGGGAGCCGATTCCTGCTAATATTCTTTTGGTTTCTTTAAATACGGGTACTGTTTATGTATATCATTCAAAAGATTATTTGGCTCACATTGAAAAGGTTTATGTCGGCGGTGCATCAAAAAAGAATGTTGGATTTTTCGCTTCCGATTATATCTCAAAACTAAAATATATCGAAGACGAGAAGGATGAGTTTTCTTTAATTCAGTTGCTTAAAGAGAAATCCTATACAAAGATTAATATTGATGAAAACTGTATTGTGGGTTGGGCAGAAAAGTATTACCGCGAAAACCCACAGGCTCGAAAATCAGATTTTATCGGCGATAACACCGGTAAAGTCAAGATTATCGGTGAAATCAGAGAACCTATTAAATTTAGAGACTATATTTTCCCTTATAAAGGAAAAGACAATGTGCGTTTTCAGTATCTAATGGATAAATTGAACGACACGCTTCAAAAAAAGAATTTAGGTGCTTTCTATACACCGGAGCCCTATGTAAAAAAATCTCTTGAATTGGTAAGGGAAGCTATTAAAAGGGTACCCGAAGGAAACGATTATATAATCTTGGATCGCTGTGCCGGAACCGGTAACCTTGAAAAAACAATGACCGAAGAAGAACTTTCCCATTGTATTGTATCGACCATTGAATACTATGAATACAAAGTATTGCTGGAATTGTTAGGCAGTAAAGTTCGATATATTGTTCCGCCGATTGAAAAAGAAGATACGTTTAATATGGGGCTTGTCAGAGGCGCTGACGCGTTATCTGAAGAATATGTAAAGAACCCTGTTATAAAAAGTTACATCGATGACCCCAATTGTACAATAATTTTATTCGAAAATCCGCCTTATGCAGAATCAAACGGTACAACAAAAATAAACAGTGGTTGGAAAAACAGCTATGTTGTAAAAGAGATGAAGAAAGAGATTAAGGGATCAGGTACAAATGATTTAGGAAATGCTTTTATTTGGTCGGGGTTTAAATACTATTTAAGACAAGAAACTGATTGTTATATAGTGTATTCGCCGATCAAGTATTGGAAAATACATCATCTAATAAACAAAAAAATAATCGGAAGTTACGCGTTTAACAGAAAGCACTTTCATACAAAGATAGATGCTTGTATTGTAGTTGTTGCGTGGCAAAACATATCTGAAAATATCGAAAAGTTTAATACGGTTGGTTTTGATATAGTCGGCGGAGAATTGGTTGAGATGCCTGAAAAATTAACTATTAAAAAATGTTATTATACTTTGGCTGATAAATACTATGATAAAACCTCTTATAATAATGATAAGACAGACGGGATTTGTTGTAATCTGAACGGAACAGAATATAGCAAAGAAAGCGCGAGAGTAAAAAAAGTATGGGACGATAATATCATCGGATTTTTAGTTGCAAATTCTGCAGGGTTTGATAATCCGGACTTAAATTCAGGATTTACGGTTGCTGGAAGATATGACGGGAATGGGTTTTATGTTCGCAAAGATAATTATCTTGAAAAGTTACCGATGTTCTGTGCAAGCAGGTATATTACATATAACAGAGAATGGACGGAACGCGCAAGAATTATGAAATCGGCAGATGGGGCAGATAAATTCTTTGCCGACGTAAAAAGCGGGAAATTGAGTCAGTTCTTATTAAAGTGTCTTGTTTTTACTTGTTTTGAAATGCAAAACCATATGAGAAGTTTTCACGGTACGGATAATCGGTTTTACCGGAATGAATTGTGCCTTGACACAACAAACGGAGAAACTTTGGCAAGCCATGATTTAAAAAAACTTAATGTCACGTTAAAAGAAAAAGAACTGTTCAGCATATGGGAAACAGTGTTTAAGTGGGCAAAGAAAACTAATAACTACAATAAAGAATTGACTTATGGTGTATATCAGATTTTTGCAGAACTCAACACTTTTACCGCAGATGAAGAATCAGGAGAAAACAAACCGGATTATCCTGAGCTTAATGGGGCTTTAAAGTCTTTAAAACAAAAAGTGAAAGAGTATTATAACAGCGAAATTGTCCCTACGTTGTTTGAATATGAATTTTTGAAGTAAAATGATGAGCGGTATGAAACATGCGTTCCATACCGCTCATTTTGTTAAGAACGTCTTTACTTTTTGTTGTAAATGTGTTATTATATCTCGTGTGTTATTGTTTTACTATATGTCGGTTATAGTAATTTAAAAGATATATTTGATTGCATTTATATCAGTATTAGAAAGGATGTTTTATGGATATCAGAAAAGAAATTGAAAGCTATCTTAACTGCAAAGAAGCAACGGGAGCACTTTTACTTACGGGAGAGTGGGGGTGCGGTAAATCCTATTTGATTAAAGAAATTGCAAAAGAGTTTAGTGAAAAAAAAATTGCCGTTGCAGTAATATCTTTGTTTGGAATTACAGAGGTTAAAACCTTAAACCAAAGAGTCCAATCCGCATATTTCGCGCTCCAAATGCCACATGCGAAAAAAATTAAAAAAGCTGCGAAACCAATGAAAGAAGGTACAAAGAAATTAATTGATACGACTGCGTGCACGATAAGTAATCCTGTCGTCTCGGCGGTTGTCAGTGGGGTTACATCAGTATTAGAATCAATAGATTTTTCTGACTTATTAAAAGTGAGTAATACTGTGAAAAATGATATGAGATTTGCTCTTGCATTTGATGATTTTGAACGGTGTAAAATTGATGCACAAGATTTGTTGGGCGCAATAAACGATTATGTTGAAAACAAAAATATAAAAACGATTATGGTGGCTGACGAGAATAAAATCAACACAGAAAAATGCTATAATGATTATAAGGAAAAAGTTATTTCAAGAACCATAAAAATTGAACTTGATAAAAATGCTGTTGTCGATACTGTTGTTGACGGATATAATGAAACAGAGTTGGGCTATAAGGATTTTTTGCGTCAGAACATTGTTCTTGTAAGACAATTGTTCGGAGAGAGCAGTTCTCAGAATATTCGTATTTTAAAATATATTTTAGCAGATTTTGAAAGGGTTTTCGGCTATTGGCAAGGGACGTCTGTTTCGACAGAGAATATGAAATGGGTTTTATATACTTTTGGCGCCGAGAGGTTTGAAGCGAGTTCTAAAGAGGATAAACAAGTTGATATTTCTGATGAAGAGGTGTTGGCACCTATTTTTAATTCAAATAAAAGATTTCTTAATAAGGGAGAAGCGTACAGTTCATTTGATTCACTAAGTGAATGGATTAATACTGGATATTGGAACGAAGATGCTTTTATTTCTGAATTGACACGAAAATACGGGGATTCAGAGATACAGCCATGGGAACTGTTTTTGTGGAAGAACTTTTGGGATTTAGATAAACAAGATATAGATAAGGGTTTTTCGGAAGTCGTAGAAAAGGCATATTCAGGAGACTTGTCTTGTGAACAAATCATTTCGTTCTTGACAAAAGTTCAAATGCTGCAAAGTGTAAAGATTCCTTTCCCATGTGAAGTGGATCCTTCGAAAATGGTAAAAGGTCTTAATGAACGTTTTTTGAGGGTTATAACTGAAAAAACGGAAGAATCTGAAAGATATAGCGTTGTAGAGATAGAAAACATTGCTCCCGAATGGAAAGAATTATACAATACAGCAATGAGGTTTGAAAATCGGGTAATTATGAATAAACAGAAAAAAAGATTTATAGCATATTTAGACAATGGATTATATAATGAAAAAATTGCAATATCGAAAATGTGTTTTGAAAGCTTTGATTCAGAAATGTTGAAAACCTTTAAGAAGAGTTATGCGCAGTCAAATAACGCGAAAAAGAGAAAAATCGCAGAATTATTACTGGGGCTTTGTTTTAATAATCAAGAATTCTCTACGTCTGAAGATATGGCTGTAACTAAAAAGAATTTTTGCGACTTAAGTGAGTGGCTCTCTCTGCAAGAAACTGATGATGAGATTACGTCTTATATAAATAAATCATTTATAGAAAAAATCGGTGAACTTAACATTATGAAATAACTTGTGCAATTTCTATTGTAGAAAAACTTGAAGAAGAAACCGACAAAAGCGACCCTCACAGGTCTCTTTTTATTAACCGTTATTTCAAAAACATTATGCTTTGTCAATCGTAGGCAGACGGGATACGCCGAAAATATCGTTTTTGCCGAGAAATTTCAGATTTTTTTGTTTTTTCCTATTGCACTTTCTAAAAATATGTGTTATAATTGGTATATATACCAAATATGGGTTCAGGTGTATGACCCAATTCGAATTAAGAGGGATATTTATGGCAAGGAGATATGACAGTGAAGACGCAAAAAGGAGAATCCTTTCGGCGTGCGTGAGGTTGTTCATCGAAAAGGGGTATAAGAGAACGACCATGAACGATATAATTCACGACGCGGACGTTTCGGCGGGAACGTTTCAAAATGTTTTCCGCACAAAGGACGGCGTTCTTATGGAACTTGTGCGCGTCATGTTTGAAGGGCAGTTCGGCTCGGCAAGAGCGGTCGTTGGAAAAAACGCGTCGCCCGTGCTGCTGTATGCGGTCGAAACTTCGATACAGATGACGCTTGCGGAACTGAACGAGAATCTGCGCGAGATATATGTTGAGGCTTACACGCACCCCGAAACGGCGGAATACATATATCAGCAGACGTCCACCGAACTCATGCAGATTTTCGGCAAATATCTGCCGTGTTGCAGCGAAAGCGATTTTTACGAAATGGAGATAGGCTCTGCGGGCCTTATGCGCAGTTATATGGCGCGTCCGTGCGATAAGTATTTCACGCTGGCGCACAAACTCGAACGTTTTCTTTCGATGAGCCTTTCGGCATACCGAGTGCCGGAAGAGGAACAGCGCGCCGTGCTTGACGCAATATCCAAAACGGACATCGTTGCCGTTTCAAACGGCGTTATGCAAAAACTGTTTGAAATGCTTGCGATGAAGTTTGAGTTTGAGCTGAAATAACCGGAAAAAACCTTCGCGTCTGCCGTTCTTTCGCGCAAAAACGACGAGGACGCTTTCAGTTGCCGTCGGCGCGAAAAAAGACCGCGGCGAGGCTTCCCGAGAGTGAAAAAACACAAAAATATACTCTTTGAAACTATCGGAAAGGAATTTTGCCATGAAGAAAAAACTTATTTGTGCGCTTCTTGCTCTCTGCATTGCCGCGACGCTTGCCGCTTTTGCGTCGAGCGCGGAAGAACACGGCCATTTTTATGTGGACGGCGTATGCGAATGCGGAGAGAGGATTGAAGAAAAAGCAGCATTTGCTTTGCCCGGAAGAGCCGGAACCTGCACTCCGTTACGGGCGTCCGTGACGCTGCCTGAAGGTTGGGCGCCCACCGAAAAGCCGATATATCTGGAAATAAAGAAATACGGCGCGGTCACGCCTTATACCGTTGAAAACGGCTCCCCGAACGGCGATACCCTGACGTATGATCCGTCCTCGCGTAAGCTGTCGTTCACGGCAAACATCTCTGATTTCGGCGTCGAATACAAAATTCTGAAAGCCGTTGTCAAATGCGAAAATGCGGCGGGAGACATTGCCGTTTTTACATCCGGCATCTGCATTATAACACCGCACCTCGGCGGTATATGGGTCGAGGAGGACGGGTATTATCAGCTTACCTATGCCGAATGCGGCCATACCCCCGAAAAGCGCCCCGTTCCGCGCGTTGAGATAGACGCGACCGAATACGTTTACAGAAATATGCCGTTTTCCTTCCGTTTTGCCGTTCCGCAGGATATGATTTTGTGGAGCGCGAGCATAGAGATGGAATTTATAGGATGGAGCGTTGATTTTACCGAAATCGCGAAAGGGATATACTCCGCCGAAAAGGTTATTGTTTCGGCCGATGCCGAGTCGTTTGACATAAGCATCTGCATCAATACCGAGGACGGGTATTTCTATTATGCAAAAAAGGCTGTTTTTCTGCGTGACTGCGTTGTCGGCGACGCGAACGGCGACGGCGAGGTCGATATATCCGACGCAATGCTTGTTTTTTATCACGTTGCGAAAAAAGAGTCGATTTCGTGGGACGCGCTGCTCCGCACGGACGCGGATAAAAGCGGCGAGGTCGATATAGCCGACGCGATGAAGATTTTTTACTACGTTGCAAAAAAAATTGATACGTTGGAATAGCCATCTGCGTTTTTTCATCGTATAAAAGAGTGAAGAGCGTTTGCGGAATATCCGCAGACATAAAATTAAAACATAATATATCATAAAGAAAAGGAGACATCAACAATGTCGGAAGAACTGAAAAACAACGCAAACAATGAAATGAACGATGACGAACTTGAAAACGTGGCGGGCGGTATCGGAGGCAAAGGAAAACTGCACACTCAAATTTTATTCTGCCCGAAGTGCCGTTCCACAAAAGTGAGCAAAATTTCTTCGAAAGTTTACCTCTGCCGCGAATGCTCCCACCAATTTTCACGTTGAGTTGTTATACGGTTTCGAACGCGCGGGCTGAGCTGCTCCGTCCGCGCGGTTTGCCCTCTCTTTTCGGAGTTTTCCGATAAAATTCGGGCGAAGTTTACCGATACGGTGAATAGTTTTAAATAACAGAAAAAAAGAAATAAATATGAGAAAGTTCATCACTTTTTTGCTCGTTGCGGCAACCGTTGCGTTGTCTCTGCTGACCGCGATAATGATGTTGAGCGCAACCGATATATTCCCGCTCCCTTCCGATTTTCAGGAATCCGCCGCAAGTATAATATCCCGCATAGCGGTGGTTTTGGCGGAAGCCGTGCTTATCACGGGGCTTTGCGTCGCAACGCACTTTCTGATAAAAAAAGAAAAAGTTTCTCTTCTCGCGGACAGAATTTTGTTCGCCGTATGGCTGTTTCTCACCGGCGTGTGCATCACTTTCCTATGCGTCGTATATAAAATGGATTTCAGATTGACCGTCATTCTGACCCTTGTCGGACTTTTTGCCGCAGGAACAGTGCCGTTTATCGTTCTTCTTGTTGTTGAACGCAAGGCGCGCCGGGCAAATTACCCGTGGCGTTATCTTCGCGGATAGACAACGGGGAAATGATGCAACTCATTTCTGTTACTTTTCCTGTGTCGGTGATTTTTCTTGCAAGTAAAAACAATTTTGATTAAAAAGTTTGTCGGTATCCTCGGCAAACTTTTTTTGTAGCAAACCTTGATTGAACCTTTTGCCTTTATATCTCTGTTTCCGCAAAACACAGAAAAAATTCAGCGCCCAAAACCTCTTGAAAAAACCTGCGGTATATGTTAATATGAATATAGACTACCGCGATAGTCTTTTTATCTCTCCTCGAAAAGAAAAGGGATGAACCGAAAATGATGCAAAAGATTTTTTCTCTGTTGCTTGCCGTTGCCGTGTTTCTGACGGTTTTCGCCGCTTGCGACAACTCCGATGAAAACCCGACGAAAAAGCCGACGCGGGAATTTACTCTTGCCGAACTGCCCGACATAGGCGAGTATAAGCCGAAAGGCTCTCCGACATATTTCGACACGGCGCTGACCGAGTTCGTCCCCGATGACGGCTACGGAACGCTTGCGCCGTATCTCGGCGACATGTATGAGTATTATCTTGACGGCGGAACCTCCGGAAGTTCGCGCGCGAAAGATCCGTATACCGTCATTCCGATTTACGGTCTCTGCACCGCCGACGGCAGAATAGTCACCGCGCCGATATACAAAAGCGTCGAATACCGGGACGGGTATTATCTGCTCGAACGGTTCGAGCCTGCGACTGTATCCGATTATATGCAGTCCTTTCTTGTCGGAGATACTGACGTTACATATCTGATAATACCCTCCGACGGTTCGTTTGTGACCGAGCTTAAAACGTGCGGCACGGCTAAGTATTGCGGTGACGGAATATTCGCGTATTATCACTCTTCTTCAAAAAATTCCGTAAAAACGGCATACTGCACCTCCCGCGGCGAGATACTGTATTTTGACAAAGGCGAATTCTTCGATCTCACGCTCTCTTTTTATAACGGCGTCGCGCTTGAAGAAAAACTCAATACATCGTCCTCGGGCGAAGCGACGGGGAACACATACCGTTTCGCGGACACTTCTTTCAACACCGTTTCAACCCCCGTCGAAGCCAAAGATTTCAGGTGCGGGCTGTTTTGCGTCGGTGACGGAAACGGCAAATACGGCGTGACGGCGAACGGCAAAGATATGCTGCTTCCCTCGGAATACGACGGCGTGTTCGGCGATGAAAAAGGCATAGTCGCTGTAAAGGGCTCGACGGCTTACGCTTTTGACCCCGATATGAAGTCCCTCGGCACGTTCGACATCGGCGGCGACGGGCTGAAAAACAACGTCGAAGACGCCCGTATAGTCAGCCCCGTCGCCGTTTGTTTTTCGACTTTGTATACAGGCACGTTTTTGCTTACGAATTCGGGCAAAAGACAGAATATTTCCGGATTTTACGATACGGTTTTTTATCCCGACAGCGGCGTTTACTCCGTTTCTCTGTCCGTCGGCGGAGCGGTTCTCGACCGTGACTTAAACGAGCTTTTCAAAGCGCCCGAGGGTTATTCCGTAAATATGTGGGTACTGCCTTGCGACATTCCCGTTTTTTACGCCATGCGGTCTTCCGAGGCTATTGTTTACGACCCCGAAAACGGAAAAACGCGTAAATACGAACTTTCGGCATACTTTGACGGTCTCGGAGGCTTTTTTCTGACCGGTTATCCCGAAAAGCGGACACTTGCGCTCACCGACCCCGTCACGGGCGAACAAAAAACAAAGGTTGACAGTCTGGCTCGCTCTCTCGGCACCGCTCTCGGCACTCTTGTTTTTTACGATCGCGGCGGTTACGCATATACCGTTGACGAAAATTTCAACACCGTTTGCTGTGCGCCGATAAACAAAGATTGAGCGTGAAACAACACAAAATACCGCACGCGCGGCAGCCGCAGGGGAGAACCTCCGACATCTGATTTACATTTGTGAATATTTTGTAAACTAATCGGGTTTTATGTCACAAAAACCTTTGTAAAACGTCTAATATATTGAAAGGTCAAATTGAATATAAAAATTATATATTATTCGTACTCTTTTATATCAAAGGGGTTTTGAAAATGAAAAAAGCCGTCTCTATTCTTCTCCTGTCCGCTGTTCTTCTGACGCTGTTCTGCGCCTGCAAGAAAAATGAGGAAACACAGCCGACTTCTTCGCCCGAACCGACGACGTGGGGCTTAATTCTCGACGAACTGCCCGACATCGGCAAGTATAAGTCGGCGGATTCGCCGCGAATGTTTGATAAGTACGTCGATAATCTTATCCCGCGCTCCGATTACGGCGAACTTGTGCCGTATCTCGGCGCCGTCGCGGATTACTTTTTCAATATCTCGGACGCCGCCGCGAACAACACAACGGTTAAAGACGGAACTTTTGCCGAAACGAAAGGGCTTTTCGGGCTTTGCCGCAAGGACGGAACTATTGTCACCGACCCTGTTTATGCGTCCGTTCAATACTGCGACGGTTACTATCTGCTGAAAAAGGCTTCCGTCGATACGACGTATGACCCCTCTGATTTTCGCGGCAATTTTTATGTTGTTCCGAAAGACGGCTCTTCGATTTTTTCTTTCGGAAAAAACGTTTATGTCGAATACCGGGGCTGCGGAGTATTCCGCGCAATATATGACTTTGAAAACAATAACGAAAAATATTATTCCGCAGCGGGTAAACTGCTGCTCGACAACTCCGACGGCAATTATTTTCTGACACGTTTCACAAACGGTGTCGCGAGTCTCCTTTTTGACGGTCAGACACGCTTTGTCGATACTTCCTTTAAGACTTTGCTGACCGTTCCCGATGCGGAAATGCTTTCCGACAACGGATATTTTGCCGTGCTGACGGACAGCGGAAAATATATGATATACAAGGGCACAAAGCCGCTTTCGGACAGAAAATTCGATAAAAAACCCGCATACGATAACGGATATTTCCTTATCCGCGACGGAGAGTACGCCGTTGTGCTTGATGAAAAACTCAAAGAGGTCTCCCGTTTTCCCGTTGACCCTGCGGAAGAAGAAGTTTATTTATATTCCGCGAATGTTCTTTCCGTAGGCGGACGTTTGATAGACAACAGCGGAAAAAAAATTCCGTATGATAAGCTTTCGTATATCCCCGAACTGAAATTGTATGTCAGTGCCGATTACGGAAAAGGTGAAAACGGCACATTCTGTGTTGTTTCGAACAATTTCAAAAAACTTTATACCGCCCCGAAAGATTGGTATATCACGGATTTTAATATCGGCAGATATGTCGTTCTGGAACGCTCCCTTGACCCCGCCAACGGCGAAGTTTACGAATATAAACTCGCGGACACCTCCGATTGGAGCATCGTTGAAAACGTTTCTCCTATCGACGGCTTTGACGGTTATTCCCGCCCGACCGAGGACGGCAGTCACCGCAACCTCCTTTCGGGCAAAGACGGCAAAGTTCTGCTGACGTATTCGACATTTTTCGCCGTGTCCGAAACCTCTCTCTGCACTCTGTATTTCTACGACCTCGACGGCTATGCTTACACAACGGACGCAGATTGGAACGTGCTCTGCCGCACAACGATGAACGCAACAGACTGACGCGCGCCCGAAAAAGAAACGCACCGCCGCGCGGCTCGGCTGCGGCGAAAAAGGCAAGTCCGAAACGCGCGATTTTTCAGATGATATATAAAGCGTTCGACAGGTGACCATGCCGTTGAATCGCAGATTTTCATATCAAAGGGGTTTTGAAAATGAAAAAAACCGTCTCTCTTCTTCTCCTTTTCGCTGTTCTTCTGACGCTTTTCTGCGCCTGCAAGAAAAATGACGAAACACAGCCGACTTCTTCGCCCGAACCGACGACGTGGGGCTTAATTCTCGACGAACTGCCCGACATCGGCAAGTATAAGTCGGCGGATTCGCCGCGAATGTTTGATAAGTACGTCGATAATCTTATCCCGCGCTCCGATTACGGCGAACTTGTGCCGTATCTCGGCTCCGTCGTTCAATATGAAAACGTAAAGGTCGAAGATGTATATATGTCGGAAATGATTCGCGGCTACTACGGTCTTTGCACCGTTGACGGCGTTATCGTGACCGATCCCGTTTACGACAGCATCGAATACTGCGACGGTTATTATCTGCTGGAAAAATGTTACCGCAAAGACGACCTCCTTCTTGCCGATTATTTCCTGATTCCGAAAGACGGTTCGTCAATGTTCGAATTTCCGAAAAAGAAATCCGCCTTTTATTGCGGAGACGGTGTTTTCGGTTGCTGTGATTCTTTATTTGAATCTGTCGCAGCGTCCGAAACCTCTTATTATTCCGCGACGGGAAAATATCTTTTCACAGTCGATGAAAACTCTGTCGTTTCCGATTTCTTCAACGGCACGGCGCTTCTTTCCGTCTACGGCTCGGACTCGGAATATTACATAATAAACAAGTCGGGCAAAAGAATCAAAAAATTCGAGTACGGCGTTGCCGCCGCAGTATCTACTGCCCCGGGTGAGTTCGCCGTTTACGGCGCCGACGGAAAATGCGGGCTTTATCGCGGAGAAAAACAGATATTGCCTCGCGAATATGACGGTATATGCTCCGATGATTACGGCAACATATTTGTGTTAAAGAATAAAACAGTCACCGTCTTTGACAAGAACAAAAAAGTGAAGGCGACATTCGATGTTTCGGGTAATATTTCGTCTTTCATGCGCGGAGTATCTCCTTTGGGAGATCTGCTCTTTATAAGCGACACTGATACCGTTTATAATTTTTCGGGAAAGACCCGTCAATGCGATTGGGCGGAAGCATTGGGCGGCGGGTTGTATTTGCTCCGCACCGGCAGTAAGCAAACCGTTGTGGATAAAAACCTGAAAACCGTATGCGACGTGCCTGAATACTGCCCACAAATAATGTATTGTGAAAGCGAAAAGTATCTTCTGTGCCTGTTCAACGATGACGGAAGCGGTTATTATTATCGGCTGCTCGACAAAAACAGCGGCAAACTCTCCGATGAAAAATATCAGGAACTGCTGAACCGCAAATATCTTTTGAAAGAGAATGAGGACGGCGGCGGATTTTCCGTTATTGCCCCCGACGACCTCTCCGTTATTCGGACGTATGACACCTTTATTGATTCTGTCGAGACGTCCCGCGGCACATTGTATGTTTACGACTGTGACGGCTATGTTTGGACGGTTGACTCCGATTGGAACGTGCTCTGCCGCACAACGATGAACCTCACGGATTAGAAAACGTAAAAGCCCGAGTGAGTGTTTTGCCGTAAAAAAACGGAAATCCGCTTTTACGCCGTAGAACACGCTCCGCTGCTAAATCATTTGCCGGAATATTTTCCCGTCTCCCGAAATCGGACCTTTGCTTTGAATAAAAGCCGCTGAAAAACTCCCGTTTTGCCGCCCGATGCAGCGTCGGGGGAGAACAAAACGGCGGCGCAGCCGTTATCTGTATCGGGGCAATGCCGTATTTTCCGCGACAAAAACCAAACAAAATTTTATATACTTATTCGCACATTGCAAAAGTTCTGTTATTCCCGCGCCCGATTTAATTATTACAAGCACCCAATTAAATTATATAAAAAGAAAGGATTCCCCGCAATGAAAAAACTCGTTTCTCTCGTACTTCTCTCCGTTCTTTTACTCGGCTGCGTATGTGCCTGCACAAAGAAAGGCGAACCCTCAACCGCCGCCCCGACAACAACGGAACAGGGCGACACATTCAAATTCACCGTTGAAAACTATCCCAAAATGGGCGGCTCTCTTGCCTGTCTGCCTCTCGGCGAAGCCGTTACCGCCACCATATGCGGCATCGACCGCGAAAGTGCAAACAAAATGATTTCGTTCGCGGGCTCGACCACCGATAACTACAAATGGATTCTTGACGGCACGTTCGATATTGTTCTCGTCTACGAACCCTCGTCAGACGCGAAAAAGATGATAGAAGACTCGAAAGTCGGACTTGAAATGACCGCAATAGGCGCTGACGGACTTGTTTTTATAGGCAACAAGGATAACCCCGTCACCAACCTGACCCGCGAAGACGTTGAAAAAATATTCAAGGGTGAAATGAAGAATTGGAGCGAACTCGGCGGAGAAAAGGTCGATATCGTTCCTTTCCAGCGCAATAAGCAGAGCGGAAGCCAGACCCTTTTTGACAAATTCTTCCCGCTCGGCGACGCTCTCATGGAACCCCCGAAAGATCAGATTGTCGGCTCTATGATAGGTCTTCTCGAAGCCATCGCGGGCTATGACGGCTCCACGGGCGCGCTCGGTTACACCGTTTATTATTATCTGACCAATATGGAAGCCGGCACGCTCGATTCCGCAAAAATATTCGACTTCAACGGCGTTACGCCATCCAACAAGACGATAGCCTCCGGCGAATACGAACTTTCCAACGATTTCTATGTCGTTATCCGCGCCGACGAACCCGAAGACAGCCCCGCAAGAATCCTCTACAACTGGATCTGCTCCGCGCAGGGCAAGCAGCTCATCGAAAAAGAGAACTACGCCGCAAAATAACCTTATCCTGCTCATAATCGGGGGATAGCCTTGTCTTTGCATAACAACAAAACACCCCAAATCTCCGTGTAGTGCGGGATAATGCTATCCCTCGTATGACATAAAAACCACAAATCCCCACATAATGCGAAATAATGTTATTCCTTGCATAGCGACAAAACACCACAAATCCCGATAATTTCAATAATTCCTAATCCGCATAAAACCCCGCCCGCCCGAAAGACTTCTCTCTCGGACGGGCGGGCGCGTCTGTCTGAATATATTCGGCTTGAACAGTCAGTCCGTTTATTCTTTCAACAGCCAATCAAGCGCATTTACCTGTTTGATTCCGTTGTGCGAACACGGCGGATCGTCATCAAGTGTCAGCAGATATTTTCCGTTGTGATCGTTCACGCTTTCAAGCGGCGCAAGTTCACGCAAGAGCGTTTTTTCATCTCTGACAGTCAAAGCCACCTGATAATATTCGGTATCTTCTTCGTTTATTGCAATAAAATCTATTTCCGACTTGTCACTTTTCCCTACAAATACCTCATAACCTCTGCGCAAAAGTTCGAGATATACAACATTTTCGAGAATATGCCCAAGGTCTGCGGGCTTTTGTCCGAGCAGATAGTAACGCAGTCCGATGTCCGCCACATAATATTTCGCGCCGGAACGCAGGTATTGCTTGCCTTTAATATCGTATCTGTCCGCTTTATAAAGCACAAAACTTTCGCAAAGCGCTTTCAGATAATTTTCAACCGTATGCACGGATATGTTGTGTCCGCTTGATTTCAGCGTGTTCGCTATTTTTGTCGTAGAACACGGGTTGCCTATGTTGTCAAACATAAATCTTATAACATTTTCAAGCATTGCCGCATCCGCAATCTTTTTCCGTGCAACAATGTCTTTCAGCACGATTGATGAGTATATTCCGTCCAGATATGAGTGAATATCCTTGCTGCGGGAAAGTTCAAGCGTGTACGGAAACGAACTCTTTGTCAGGTAGTCTCTGTACTTTCTTGAAAGATCGCTTTCTCCCTTGACCGAGATGTATTCTTTGAAAGACAGAGGAAGCATTTTTATCTCAATGTATCTGCCCGAAAGCAATGTCGCCAACTCTCCCGAAAGCAACATTGCGTTTGAGCCTGTTATATATAAATCCACATTTTTAAGTATATAAAGGCTGTCGCAGGCTCTTTGAAATTCGCGAACCTGCTGAACCTCGTCAAGAAAAACATAATTCATTTTATTCGGACAAAGTCTGTTTTCCACCGCTTTATACAGCTTTTTGAAATCGTCTATGTCGTAATTGTCCGCCGTTTCAAAATTGAACGATATTATCTGTTCTTCTTCAATGCCGTCCGCAAGCAATTCCTCTTTGAAAAGGTCAAAAAGCGTCGATTTCCCGCATCTGCGTATACCGCTGACGACCTTTATCACCCGCTTTTCGCGAAATGCCCGCAGTTCTTTAAGATACTCTTCGCGTTTTATCATTCCGATTTCCTCCCTTGTCGTTTTATCTGCTTAATATTATAGCATATTATCTTTCTCTTGTCAAGTTTTATGCAGTCAACTGCACAAAGTCGGAAAAATCGTGCGTTTTGTGCAGTCAACTGCACAAGGTCGGAAAAATCGTGCGTTTTGTGCAGTCAACCGCACAAAATCTAAAGCGGTTTGTGTTATCGGCAATAATCTGGCTTTCATTACCGAAAAACCGTCCGTTTTTGCCGATAACGGCAAAAATGCAGGCATTGTTTTATTTTCATTCCCTTTTTGTTGTTGAATTTGATTATATCAGATTACTCGGAATAAAGCAGTTATCTTTGTCTATCGGTATCGGTTCTTCGCACATACAGATGATTCCGCCGTTTCCGCGATTCAGGAAAGCCTTATCCAATACGCTGTACTTTTTGATTTCACGACGGTCGGGTGCCGCGCTTTTTTTGATCTCCAACGGATGAATGACATTGTTTTCTTCAACAAACACATCAATTTCTTTTGCGTTGGAATCTCGGAAATAGGTGATGTTTACCTTTGACTTTGCATAGGCATAGTTTTTAACAAGTTCCATCACAACATAGTTTTCGTAGTAATGACCGCTTGCGGCTCCGTTGCGCAGCGTATCAGGTGTCAGCCACATGGACAAATACGCACAAAGTCCCGTATCGCAGAAATACAGCTTCGGCGTTTTACTCAGCCGTTTGAGTTCATTGTTTGAATACGGCGCAAGAAGATAGACTATATTCAATCCGACAAGAATTTTCAGCCACTCTTTTGCGGTGCTCGGTGCGATGTCGGCAGATTCAGCCAACGTTGAATAATTGACCTGCTCCGAAACAAGAGATGCGCAGCCTACAAGAAATTTGCGAAAACGAACGGTGTCCGTAATGCCTCCCGCTTCGGTGGCATCGCGCATAAGGTATGTGTCAATATAGGAATTGAAATACTCCTGTCTCAGTTCGTCATCCACACCCTGTACTTGGGGCATACCGCCCTCCCAAATGTAATTGAACACTTGAATCACATCGTTTTTCGGAAGCCTGCGTTGTCTTGACTGTAAGGAAGCGAGAGAGAAATCCAAATCCGTATCGAACACAAGCCCCGCTTTTTCTCTTGCAGACAAACCGTACAGCTCCAGAATTCCAATCCTTCCCGCAAGAGTCTCCCTCACTTTCTTCATCATGTTGTACTGTTGCGAACCCGTAAGCCAAATAAGACCTTTTTCGTCGCTTCCGTCGCAGATGATTTTGATTTGTTCGAACAACTCCGGTGCTTTCTGCACCTCGTCTATGAGTATCGGCGGTTTATACGTCTGAAAGAACAGCACAGGGTCGGCCTTCGCAAGTTCTCTAGCCGTTGCATTGTCCATGGTGACATAGGTTCGGTCATTCTTTGCCAAATGTTTCAGCATTGTTGTTTTGCCGACCTGCCTTGCACCCGTAACAAGAATAACCTTGAAAAAATCATTGAGTTTTAAGAACTTGCGTTCAAGTTCCCGTGTAATATATGCCATAATACACCTCGCATTTTTAGGATAATCTATGGTTAATCGTATTTTATCATAATTTTCCCGTTTCGTCAAGAGGATATACGCAATTATGGTGATTACTTTTTCAATTATGATATCGTCTATTGCCGCTATTGACAATCCCCGCCGAATATTGTATAATAAAATGTAAAATAACAGCAATCTGAAACAAGAGGATAATACTATGAAAATTTTGGCTGCGACATTTGTCGTTACCGTCGGCAGACCGTTCCGCAACGCGGACGCCATGATGAAAGTTATGGACGAAAACGAAGCCGATGTCTACCTTTTTCCCGCATACTGCCTGACCGGCGCAAGCTGCTCGGATCTGGCGCACTATAAGTGCTTTGCGGACGAGACCAACGAGGCTCTCGACAAACTCTGCGAATATTCCGAAAAAACGGGCAAATGCTTTGTTACCGCCGTTTACGGCTACGATAATATTATCGTCAAGGGCGGCGACCTGATACAGAAACCCACCGTAAAGATAGGCGGAAAGACCGTTATGGTCTCCGAGTCGGGCACGGAGACGAACGCCGACGTTCTGCTTCTTCCGACCGCAATGGACGGCTATCCGTGCATTCAGAACGACATCATCGAGTTCTGCGCGGACGCGGCAAACAAGCGTCATTGCGTTGTCGCTGTTGCAAACTGCGGCTTCGGCGAAAGTTCCGCGGACCGCGTTTACAAGGGCTTTACGGGTATATTTAACAGCGGCGTTATCGTTGATTTCAAAAGTCAGGAACGCCCCGAGACCGTTATCGCCTGCGCGGACAGCGACAAAAAAACAGGGCTTATCTACTCCCGCCCGAACAGGGGAACGGAGCGCATACCGTATTACGGCAAAAACGAGCCGTCCCGCTATCTGAACGAACTTTTCCTGCTCCAAACGCAGGCGCTCTATCAGCGCATAGTCGGTTCGGGACTGAAAAAAGCCGTTATCGGCGTCAGCGGCGGGCTTGATTCCACGCTTGCCCTGCTTGTTGCGGAAAACGCTTTCCGCATGGCGGGTCTGCCCACGGAAAATATTATCGCCATAACCATGCCCGGCTTCGGCACATCGTCCAGAACCCATTCGAACGCCGACAGCCTGATGAAACTTCTCGGCTGCACCTGCCGCGAAATATCCATCGTCGGACCGACCAAAGCGATGTTTGAAGCGCTGGGACACGACGAGGCAAACAAGAACGTTGTTTACGAAAACGCACAGGCAAGAACCAGAGCGGATATCCTGTTCAACGTCGGCAACGCGGAGGGCGCATTCGTTGTCGGCACGGGCGACCTTTCGGAAGCCGCACTCGGCTGGTGCACATTCGGCGGCGACGACCTCGCACATTACAACCCGAACGCTTCCGTTCCCAAAACGCTTGTCCGCGAACTTGTAAAGAATATCGCTGCCACCCGCGGCGGCGACCTCGGCAAGGTGCTTACGGACATCGCCGAGACCCCGATAAGCCCCGAACTTGTCGAGGGACAGGAGACCGAAAAGAGCGTGGGCAAATACGAACTCATCGACTTTGCGATGTTCTTCTTTGCCAAACGCCACGCCGCATATTCGGATATTAAAAATCTTTGCCTTGCCGTGTTTGAAGAACTTGACGAGGACGAGATAGTTTCGACGCTTGACCGTTTCTACGACCGTTTCAAGTCCAACCGCTTCAAGCGCGCCGCCGTTTTCGAGGGCGCGAACCTGCTCGGCTTCTCGCTGCCGTACTTCCCCGCGGATATAGATTACGAACTCATCTGATCTTTCGGGCGGGATAACTTTCGTCTTTGTGAAAAAACAGAAAGGGCGGCTCTGTCCGCCGCAACGAAAGGAGTTTTTATGAAAAACAGAGTTTTTGCGTTTTCCCTTTCGCTTATTCTCATAACCGCGGCTTTTATCAGCCCCGCGCTCGCAAATTCCGCGCCGCGCTTTTGGCAGGGGACGGACACCTCGGGCGTTATCGCCGCGGCAGACGACTGCCCTCTTACCGTCGAGCGTGAAACGCTGACTTTCGATATCGGAGAGTTTCCGGATACGTATTACGAAAGCGAAAAGGGCTTTCTTGCTTACGCGGGAAAGGTTTCCGCCGAATACGTTTTTCGCAATCCGACCGATTACAAGGTGACCGCAAAGCTTGTCTTTCCTTTCGGAAATCCGCCGTTTTACGGAGAATTTTCGGTTTCTGCCTCCGATAAGATATCCGTATCTTTTCCCGATACGGAAAAATACGGCGTCGCGGTTGACGGCAGACCTGCGGAGGCGACGGTTCGTTACACGTTCAAAAACAGGTATACAGTCTTTTCTCTTGAAGAGGATATGCCGAGACTTTCGGACGGCTTTGTCTCCGACCCTTTTTTCCGCCCCGATCTGCCCGTCCGCACTCTTGTATATTCCGTCGAGGGGCTTGACGAGCGGCACAGCGCCGCAACGGCGGCTTTTGTGTACGGCTCAGATAAGTCCGAAACGCGCGTTCTTTGCGAATCGCAGAGCGGCGCAACGGTTTTAAAATCCGGCTATCAGGTTTCCTGCTGGGTTAAAAACGGCGACACTCTCACGGTTCGTTTTTTCGGGGAACTTCCCGAAAAAGAACTGAAATGGACGCTTTATGAAAACGGCGCCTGCGAAGATGTTATCGACGGAACCGTGACCCTGAAACATTCCGACGTCACGGCGTTTTCCGATTACGCTCTCGGGCAGTATTCAGCCGATGCGGAGATCCTTGATGTTGATAAATACAACGCCACGGTCGCTTTTCTGAATTATCTTTCGGAAGGCTCGGGAAAAGGTGTGATTTTTTGGGATAAATGGGACTTTTCCCTGATGCGGTGGTACGAGTATGAACTCTCTGTCGAGCCGGGACAGACCCTGACGAACACGGTGACCGCGCCTCTTTATCCCGACATTGACGCAAGTTATTCTCCGAGCGTTTACAGTTATAAATACCTGCTTTCGCCCGCAAAAAAATGGGCGGATTTCGGCGAGTTGAAAATCGTTGTAAAAACCCCGTATTTTATCACGAAAAGCGGCATTGACGGCTTTTTTAAGACCGACGCAGGGTATGAGCTTTCCCTGCCGGGGCTGCCCGATACGGAGATGGAATTTTCGCTTTCCGCCTCCGAATCTCCGAAATATGTAAAAACGGGCTTTTTCAGTTCTTTCCCGGGCAAAATCATAGCCGTCGCCGCGCTTGTTCTTTTTGTGGGAATCCCCCTGCTTGTCGGCACGACAGTATTCGCCGTGACCCTCCTGAAAAAGAGAAAACGCGACCGAAAAACCACTTCTTGCGGCGAATGAACAGCCCCGTTTCGGGATATTTTTGCCCGATACGGGCGCATAATACCGAAAAAAAAGAGATCGCGAGGTCTCTTTTTTCTTTTTGCCCCGTCCCGACGTCCTCTTTTTCGGTCGAGCCGCGAACAAACACGCAAAACTTCGCGGCTGTCACGCAAAAACCGTTGACAAACCGCGCGTTCGGTGTTATCTTATAAGCATAATTATAAATTCAATACGGAGAAAGAATATGAAAAAAACGGTGCGAAACAAATGCCGCGCGTCGGCGTTTTTTATCTTGTTTTCAATGATGATCGGGCTTTTTGCTTTTGTTTTGCCGAAAACGGCGGCAGCCGAAACGTCGGGCAACGAAAACGCCGTCCCGTTTCCCGTTCATATCATTCAAAAATGCGGCAGCGACGCCGAAAACCGCGTCATGCTCTTTTTCGGTGACGGCTATACCGCAGCGGAAAGAGATAAATTCATATCGGACGTGACACGCCGCGTTCGCGGAATGCTTTCTTATGAGCCGTTCGCGTCCTACGCGACAAAAATCAACATCTATGCCGTCGCGCCGCCGTCCGAGGAAAGCGGAGTAAGCGTTTCTTTCGGAACGGTGAAAAACACGTATTTTTCCGTCTCGCATTACGGAAAGACCACGTATATTTCGGAAGACGGTATGAACAAGCTACGCGCTCTGCGCGACGTCATAGAGGAAAAATATCTCGATAAAGGCGGCAGTGCCTGCTCCGTTCATATCCTTTCCAATTCCGAAGAATATTTCGGCTCCGCGGCTCCGCGCGGTTATTTTTCGTATTCGTCGCTTGCGGAGGACGGTGAAAACGGAGAATCCATGACGCACGAGATAGGTCACGCGATAGGCCGTCTTGCGGACGAGTACGGAAGTTTCAGGGAAAACTCCGTAAACATCTCAAACACCGCCTCTCAAAGCGACGTTCCGTGGCGCGATTTTCTCGGCTTCCGGGGCATCGGCATAACGCAGGGCAACGCCTCGTCGACCTATATCCCGTCCCGCTCCTGCATTATGGAAGATATCGGAAATTATCGGTTCTGCGAGGTTTGCAAAGCCGAGCTGGTTCGCCGTCTGAATGATTCCGCGTATACCGAAAAACCCGAAAAGATATACGTTGCCGCGCCCGACGTGACAATAGAACATTCCGCAACGGACGCGATAGGCTCAGCCTATGAAAAATACCGCATAACAAGCAAAAACCTGCTCCGCGCAAAGGGACACGACCTCGAATTCCGCACCGTCGTTCAAAACCTTTCGTCCGAACCGCGAACGCTGAAACTGACTTTCCGCATAATATCCGAGGAAAACGAGATAAAACTCGAACGCTCACAAACGTTTGAAATCCCCGCGCTTTCCTCGTGGTACGACTATGCGCCCACAAGAAAGTCGCTGTCTCTTGTCATTTCCGCCGCCGACCTGCCGTCCCTTTATTGGAAAGACCGCATCGAGGGCTTTGTCACGGACGCGGAAACGGGCGAGGTGCTTGCTACCGACAAAAGCGGCGATTTTGAACGAAAAACGCTTACGGTGACCTGTAAGACGACCGACGGAAAAAATATTTCGAATGTCGGCGAAATGCTTATTCCGCTGCCCGAAAACGGCAGCCTTCCAACGCCGCCGCAAACACTTTCGGGGCTTGCTTCCGCGCGCAGGGAAACCGTTTCGCAGACAGACGCGGGAGTGGAAGAAGTATGGTATTACGAGCCTCGGACAGCGTCTGAACCTTTCGTTTCAAAACTTCTTCCCGTTTCCGATTATAAATCGACCGATACGCTCCCGACGTTTAACGGCAGCGTTTTCGCGGGCTGGTTCTCCGACGAAAACTGCACCGAACCCTATCTTAAAACCGACGGCAGCGCCTATGCAAAATTCATTCCCGCCGCAGTTTTTTCCGTCAAAAGCCAACTCCGTGTCGGCACAGTTCCGACCTCCTCTTCAACCTCTCTGCGCCTGATAACCACCGTTGACGGCGATATGTATTCCTCCGTCGGCTTCCGCGTTGAATACGGCGGCAAGATCGTCGATGTCGAAACAAAAACCGTCTATTCCTCGCTGTTTGCGACCGACGGCGCCTCCTCTTTTGAATACCGACCCGCCGATATCTGCTTTGCGTCGAAATATTTCGCCACGTTTGTTCTTTCGTCCGTGCCGTCTTCGGCATTCTCACAAAAAATAACCGTCACGCCCTTTGTCCGCACCCTTGACGGCTCTTTCGTTCTCGGCACTCCGACCGATATAGTCATTTCCGAAAAACTCGGTTGATAACGCTGTCCCCAAAGCGCGCAATCCGCCCGTGTCGGCAATACGCGTTCGACCGTATTCGGTCCGCGCCGATTTTTCCCCGTCAAATCAATTTGCTTTTTCGGATTTTATGCCGTATGTTTCAGAAAATATCGCGTAGACGAACAATTCACCCCGTGCTTTTGTCATATCGGACAAGAGTACGGGGTGAAGCTTTTTGATTTTGTTTTAATGTGTCGCCGCAGCGTCACAGCGCGTAAAACAGCACGCCCAGCACCGCCGAAAACAGAAGCAGGATTATAGGGGAAAGCTGCTTTTTACGCAGCAGTTTGTATCCTGCGGCAGCGGCGGCAATAACGGCAAACATCGCAATTCGCTTTATGTTCGGCGCAAAGCCCGAGCCGACGGCGGAAAAGCCGAAAAGCGTTTCAAGCGCCATAATAAGCGCCGTTGCAAGTATCATCGCGATTATGCACGGGCGAATGCCGTTCAGAAACGCCTGCACTCCGCCGTATTTCATCAGCCGCTTCATCGCAAGCGCAATAAGCGAAATGATGATGAACGACGGAAGCACGACCCCGAATGTCGCCGCAAGCGCGCCGAAAAAGCCGCCCTGTGTCGAGCCGACGAACGTCGCCATGTTTATCGCAAGAGGGCCTGGTGTCGATTCCGAAACCGCTATCATATTAAGAAATTCACTTTCGGCAAGCCAGCCGTTAGATACAACGGTCTCGCGTATCAGGGAGATCATACCATAACCTCCGCCGAAAGAGACCGTGCCTATCATCAGAAAATTGAGAAAGAGTTGAAGATATATCATTTTTTGCCCCCTCTTTCCCGACATCTGCCGATAAGGTAGACCGCCACTCCGAGCGCGCCGCATATCAGAATGTAGAAAATCGAGGAGAACGAAACGGAGAACAGCGAAACCATAATCATAGCAACAGCGACCGTGACCGCCACCGCAATGTTGAATGCGTTTTTCTTCATTTCTTTCAGCATTTTCAGCCCCGCCGAGAATATCAGAAAGACCACTCCGACCCGTATGCCCTCGAATGCGTAGCGGACGTATTCAAGCCCGAGAAATCTGTCCAAAAACAGCGAAATGACATAGATTATAAAAAACGACGGCATACATATCGCCAACGTCGCGACCGCCGAACCCGCAAGCCCTGCGATTTTACTGCCGATATAAGTCGCCGCATTGACGGCGATAGGGCCTGGTGTGGATTCGGCAATAGCAACGATATCGAGGAATTCATCCTCGTCAATCCAACTTTTCTTGCCGACCAATTCGGCTTCCAAAAGGGCAATCATGCCGTAACCGCCGCCGAAAGTGAATGCCCCGACCTTGAAAAAGGTGAGAAAAAGCGTCAAAAGGTTTTTAATCTTGCTGTTTTTCATATTGTTTGACATCTGTTATTTTGACTTCCGAACAAAATTTTTTTATTCGGAAAACCTTGATTTTTCTTGTTACGGACGGGGATTTGTTCGGAAAACTTTGATTTTTCTCGTTATAACTCAAAGAGAAATTTAATACGCCGTGCGATAGTTCGCGCATTTGCGCAAACCGCACATGGCTAATCGCAAAAAATGCAGCGGCTTTTTTGCGATGGTTACGCCTTTGTTATGTTCGGTATGAGCCAGCTGAACGCCGACGAGCCGCCCGCGCAGATGAAGCCCACAACAACGGCGGCACATATAACGCCGCAGCATATCGCGGGAAATGCGCGCTTGAATTTGATGTCAAGCAGGGACGCAACGAGCGTACCCGTCCATGCGCCCGTGCCGGGCAGGGGAATGCCGACAAAGAGAGCCAACCCGATAAAAAGACCGATACCGGTCTTGCCCGAAAGTTTTTTGCCGCCCTTTTCGCCCTTTTCAAGGCAGAATGTGAAGAATTTGCCTATAACTTTTTTGTCCTTGCCCCAGACAAGCACTTTTCTCGCAAAAAAGTAGATTATCGGAACGGGAATGAGGTTTGCAATCGCCGAAATTATGCAGACCTGAACTATCGGCAGGTCGTAGCCGAAAAAGCCCGTCGGAATTGCGCCGCGCAGTTCGACAACGGGAACCATTGAAATAAGAACTATCCAAAGCCAGGGGTATTTTGTAAAGAATGCGGACATTGATTTTTCTCCTCTTTTACTGTCGGTGTGGTGTGTGGCATGTGTGAGTTATGTAAGTTATTTCTTATAGTTATACGGAAATTTTTTGATTAAGTCGGAAACCTTATCTGATATCAAAGCAAAACGAAAACTTTTTTTCAACCCTTATGGTGTAAGGTTTTATCTGCGTGCGGACCTTGTTCAAAGTCGTCTCGCCGCTCCGTCTTCGCTCCGCTTGCTCGCCGCCGCTCAACTCACCCTCGACATTGTCTCGGGAGGTTTCGCGGGGAAAATAAAGGTGAATTCATAAATATATCGTTTCAAAAGTAATTGGTATTGTTTTTTCTGTTATATCAGCAAAGTGCGTAAAGTGTTTGCTATGCAAACATTTGATTAGCCTAAACAGACATCGTCTTTTTCTTTCCGCTACGCGGAGTTTGCGTCGTTTTTCGCAAGCGAAAAGCCGAGCAAACTGTTTTTTAATCTTTTCTTATTACGGTCGGAACACCGATTCCCAATCCTGATTTTTTTCGTTATGTTTAGATTTCAAATTTATTTCTCGTCCAGATTTTTCAAAAACGACAGTCTGTAAATCGGCGCGATTCCGTGTTTTTTCAGCAGTTCGTAATGCTCTTTTGTCGGGTAGCCCTTGTGCTTTTCAAGCGCGTATTGCGGGTATTCCTCCGCAAGTTTTTTCATCAGTCTGTCACGGTAGACCTTTGCCACGACCGAAGCGGACGCTATCGAAGCGCTTTTTGCGTCGCCGCCCACGACGGTGTCGCACGGCACGGGTATATTGCGCGCCCTGTTGCCGTCGATAAGCGCAAAATCGGGCTTGACGGAAAGATTTTCTATGGCTCTGCGCATCGCCAGAAACGAGGCGTTGAGTATGTTTATTTCGTCTATCTCCGCAGGGGACGCTTCGCCTATGCCTACGGCGACTGCGTTTTCGAGAATGACGGGATACAGCTTTTCACGCTTCTTTTCGGAAAGTTTTTTCGAGTCGTTTATTCCCTCGGGCACAAAATCCTCGGGCAATATCACCGCCGCCGCCACAACAGGTCCGCACAGCGGTCCTCTGCCCACTTCGTCAACGCCGCACACAAGCGCGCCGTATTTGGCGTAATACTCTTTGTCGAGCGAATTATCCATTCTTTTTTCTCCTCCGAAATTCGGGCAACTGCGTCAGCACCACCGCCGCAAAAATGAGCGCGCAACCCACATATTCACGCGCCGTCAGACTCTTTTTGAGTATTATTGCGCTTGTTATTACGCCGAACACCGATTCAAGGCTCAGCAGCAGCGAAACGACCGCGGGATTCGCGCCTTTCTGCGAAACTATTTGGAGTGTGTAGCCTATACCGGACGAGAGAATTCCGAGGTAAACAAGCGGCAGCCAAGCCGCCGTTATCTCACCGAACGACGGTGTTTCGAATATAAACATGGTCGCGCCGGAAAGCACCGTGCAGACCGCAAATTGCGCACACGAAAGTTTGACGCCGTTCACATCGTGCGTGAAGCGGTCGATTATCAGAATATGTCCCGCAAAGCATACCGCGCTTATGAATATGAGCAGGTCGCAGAGTTCGAGCGTGAAATCTTTTTTAATGCAAAGCAGATAAAAACCCGCCATTGCAATGCCGAGACTTATCCACACTTTTGCGGGCATTTTTTGCTTGAAAAACAGCCCGAACAGCGGCACAAGAACCATGTAAAGCGCCGTTATGAACGCGCCTTTGCCCGAATCCGCGCCCTGCGAAAAACCGAGTTGCTGGAACGACTGCGCCACAAAAAGCGCCGTTCCGCAGAGCAGCCCGCCCAGCAGGAGCAGTTTTCTTTCCCGCTTCTTTTCGTCGGCTGTCTTCGGCTGTTCGTTCTTCCTTTTTTCCCTTGTCGCAAGTCTGTAAATGCCTATCACGGCAAGCAAAAAAAGGAACGACAGCAGCGAGCGCACCGTGTTTATCGTGAACGCCTGCGCGTGCTTCGCCGCCGTTTCCTGCGCGACGAACGCCGTTCCCCATATAAGCGCCGCCAAAAGCGGCAAAAATGTGTGTCTTGCTTTGTCAAGAGTTTTGTTCATATTTAACCCGTCTTTCAACCGGAGAAAAGTCGTTGCTTCGCGCGCCGTAAGGCGGGAGCAGGGGACTTTTTGAACCCTGCCCGTCGGCGGGATTTGTCGGAACCGAATATATTAAACCGTAGTCTGAATATATTCGATCCGAACAAATACGATTGACCGCCCCAACCTTCGCAAAATGCAGAAAGAGTTCTCCTCCCTTTTGAACGGAGCCTGTACCTATTTCGGGAGATAAAAACGCAGTTGTTTTCCTGTCTTGTCGTAAACGGAAAACACGGCATTTTTAACGATTCCAAAATGTTTCGCGCGCACGCGCTCAATCAAAAACAGAAAAGATTACCGATGGACGGAAGACAGTCTTCTGACGCTTCGCGTGCTGCGTAAGGCACGGCAAAAGCGAACGATCTCACCGGATAACAGAAAGGAATCAGTTTAACATTTCGCGCGCACGCGCTCAATGAATATATTAACATATTATAGGCGATTATTCAATATTGTTCGGAAAAAGTTTGAAATTACGCGTCGCGAGCGTCCTCGATTTTTTTCTGTTTTTCGGTTGCCTTGTTCGTAAAAGCCCGTTTCAGGCATACTATGGAAAATTTTTATAACATCTTTTGCCTTTCTCCTTGACAACGCGCCTTTATATGATATAATATAATATAAAATATTATGCCTGCGCACGGGCGTATGCAAAGCAAAAACAGGCGGAGAGATCTCTGCCCGAAAACGTCCCCGAAAGGAAAGAAAATATGATAAAAAGTATGACCGGTTACGGCAAAGCAAGGCTCGTGACCGACGGACGCGACGTGACCGTTGAGATAAAAAGCGTCAACCACCGATATTTTGAAATGTTTGCGCGCATTCCCCGCGCATATATGCAGATAGAGGACATGATACGTTCGTATTTGCAGACGCGCATTGTCCGCGGCAAAATCGAGGTAAACGTATCCATCGCCGACAACGGTGCTTCCGTTTCGTCCGTCAAAGTGAACAAGCCGCTTTTCGAAGCATATTACGCGGCGCTGAAAGACGTTTCGGAAACGTATTCGCTCCCGTTCGATGCGGGCGCGGCGGTTGCTCTCCGTTTTCCCGACGTCATTGCCGCAGAGAAAGAGGACGAGGACGTAAAAGCCGTTTGGGCTTCCGTTCTGCCCGCGCTTGAAGCGGCGACCGACGCATTTATCGCCCAGCGCGAAGCCGAGGGCGGCCGTCTTTCGAAAGACATTCAGGCAAAGTGCGCCGAGATTAAATCCAACGTCGATTTCATCGAAAGCCGTTCCGCGCAGTTGATAGGCGAATATGAGAAAAAACTCCGCGCGAGGATAGAGGAACTGCTCGGCGACGTCAAGGTTGACGAACAGCGCCTTTTGACCGAGGTTGCGATAATGGCGGACAGGATAGCGATTGACGAAGAACTCGTGCGCCTGAACAGCCATTGCAAAACGCTTGCGGATATGTTCGCGGACGGCGTTTCGAACGGCAAGAAGATGGACTTCTTCATACAGGAGATGAACCGCGAGGCGAACACTATATCGTCCAAGATAGGCGACCTTGAAGTCACCGCCCGCGTTATTGAGATAAAAACGTGTATCGAAAAGATACGCGAACAGATACAGAACGTTGAATAAAAGGGGAGAAAAAGAGATATGAAACTTGTCAATATCGGCTTCGGAAACGTTGTCGCCGCGGGCAGGATAGTTGCCATTGTCAGCCCCGACTCTTCTCCGATAAAGCGCATAATACAGGACGCAAAAGAAAAATCGACCCTTATCGACGCCACATACGGCAGACGCACGCGCGCCGTTATCATAACGGACAGCGAACACGTTATTCTGAGCGCCGTTCAGCCCGAGACCGTTGCCGCGAGAGCGGAACCCGACACGGATATGGAAGAGGACGAAGAGGATGAATAGTCACAAAAAAGGCGCCGTCTTTGTTGTTTCGGGACCGTCGGGCGTAGGCAAGGACACCGTGCTGAAAGAACTCATGCCCCGCCTCGGCGACCGTGCGGTGATTTCTGTTTCCAACACGACCCGCCCGCCGCGTTCAGGCGAGGTCGACGGCGTGGATTATAACTTCATCGGCGAGGATGAATTCCGCCGCGCCATAGCCGAGGGCAAAATGCTTGAATATACCGAATATTGCTCCGTGCTTTACGGCACGCCGCTCGACCCGATAAAAAAATGGGTGGATGAGGGCAAAGCGGTCATACTCAAAATCGAACGCGAGGGAATGCTCAACGTCCGCAAGCGTATGCCCGAGGCCGTGACCGTGTTTATCGCGCCGCCGAGCGAGGAAGTGCTCGAAAAACGCATACGCGGCAGACAGTCCGAGACTTCCGCGGCGATAGAAAAACGTCTCAACCGCGCGCGTTACGAGATGAAAATGAGCGGCGATTACGACCACCGCATTGTAAACGACGGACTTGAGGAAGCCGTCAACGAACTTGAAAAACTGATTTTGAAATATATAGGATAGGTGTTATTGTTATGTTATATCCCAGCATGAATCAACTTTTGAAAATCAACAAACACGGTGTTGCCAACAGAAGACAGTGCCGTTATTCGCTCGTTATCGCCGTTGCGAAACACGCGCGTGAGATAGCCGACAGAGCGGACGCAGCTGACGAACGTCTTGAAGACCGTTCCGTATCTCTTGCCGTCAAGGATTTCGCGGACGGCAAAGCGTACTTCGAAGAAGTCTGAACGGTAAACGCTTATGACCTCGGAAAAAAGCGTTCTCGTTTATATCGAGGATGTGCCTTATCAGGCGGACAAACAGTACGAATATCTGCTGCCCGCGGCGCTTGAAGAAGTTGTCTGCGTCGGCAGTCTCGTGCGCTGCCCGTTCGGCAGAGGCAGCCGCGCCGTTCGCGCCGTTGTCACCGAGATACGCAAACATTCCGAGGGCGTGAAACTCAAAGAGGTGGAAGACGTATTTTCCGCGTCGCCCGTCCTTGACGAAAAGGGACTTCGGCTTTGCGCTTTTATGAAAGAACGGTATTTTTGTCCGTTTTTCGAAGCCGCAAAGACCGTTATGGCTCCCGGCACGGTCGGCGGGTTTGACAGGTTCGTGCGTATGGACGCGCCCGTTTCCGACCCCGAAATACGCGACTTTTTTGAGAAAAATCAAAATACCGTTTCACGCAAAAACCTTGCCGAGCGCCTCGGCAAAGAAAACTACACAAAAGTCCTGCGCCTGATAAAGAAAGGCGAACTGACGGAAACTCTCGAAAAGAAACAGACCGTCTCGGACAGCGTTTCGCGCTTTGTGCGCGTGCTGCCCCGCGCAGCCGATTACGCCCGCCGCGGACGCCCCAAAAAAGCGCCGAACATTCAAAAAAGGCTTGCCGTTCTCGATTATCTTTTCGAAAACGGGGATTCGAGCGTCAAGGACGTTATCTATATGACAGGCGTTTCCGTTTCGGTGCTTAAAACGCTTGAAAAATACGGCGTGACGGAGTTCTTTGAAAAAGAAACCCCGCGCGACCCTCTCAAAAACAAGAAACGCGGCTCGGACACCGCGCCCTGCGTGCTCAACGCCGAACAGCAAAAGGCGTTTGAAGAAATTTCGGCAAATCTCGGCAGCGGCGGCGCACATCTGCTTTACGGCGTCACGGGCAGCGGCAAAACGCACGTTTTCACCGCCCTTGCGGACAAAGTGCTTTCACAGGGCAAGTCGGTTTTGCTCTTATTACCCGAAATATCGCTTACTTTGCAGATAATAGACCGCCTTGTCAGCCGCTACGGCGACCTGCTTGCGGTTCTGCACAGCGGGCTTTCCGTCGGCGAACGCTATGACGAGTACAAACGCATACGCACGGGCGATGCCCGATTCGTCGTCGGCACCCGAAGCGCCGTTTTCGCCCCGCTCAAAGATCTCGGTCTTGTTATCGTGGACGAGGAACAGGAGCATACTTACAAATCCGAAAAATCGCCCCGTTACGACGCAAAAGCCGTTGCGGGCTACCGTGTTCACGAAGAAAAGGCGCTCCTGCTCGTCGCTTCCGCCACCCCGTCCTTTGAAAGTTTTTATAAGGCGCAAAAGGGCAGGATAGGGCTTTCCGTCCTGCGCGAAAGGTATAACGGCGGACCGCTTCCCAAAGTGCTTGTCAGCGATATGTCCCGCGAACTTGCCGAGGGCAACCGCGATATTATCGGCTCCGTGCTTGCCTCGGAAATAGCGAAAAACGTCGAAAAACACGAACAAACCATTCTTTTTATGAACCGCAGAGGGTATAACTCCTTTGTTCAATGCCCCAAATGCAAGTATGTTTTTGCCTGCAAAAGCTGCGGTATTCCGATGACATACCACGCCGCCAATGACCGCCTTGTCTGCCATTACTGCGGCGAAAGCAAACCCGCCGCTTCGGTTTGTCCCGTCTGCGGCTCAAAAACGCTCAAATATTCCGGTTACGGCACACAGCGCGCCGAACGCGAGATAAAAGCGATGTTTCCCGAACTCCGTGTGCTGCGCATGGACGCTGACACCGTAGGCGGCAAGAACAGCCGCGATGAGATCCTTTCCGCGTTCGCCCGCCGCGAATACGACGTATTGCTCGGCACGCAGATGATAACAAAAGGGCTGGATTTTCCCAATGTGACGCTTGTCGGCGTTCTTTCCGCCGATTCGCTGCTCTATTCGTCCGATTTCCGCGCATACGAAAAAACGTTTTCGCTCCTGACGCAGGTCGTCGGAAGAGCGGGCCGCGCCGAAAAACAGGGCAGAGCCGTTATTCAGACTTTCTCCCCGACCCACTTGGTGCTCGAACACGCAATAAAGCAGGATTACGAGGGCTTTTTTGAGGAAGAAACTTCGCTGCGAAAACTGCTTGTATACCCGCCGTTCTGCGACGTGTGTCAATGCGTTTTCACCGCCGATACGCTCCCGCGCGCCTTTGAAGCCGCCGAAGCGTTCACTTCCCGCATCGAGGAAAAACTGAAATGCGAAGAGTTCGCAAAACTCCCGCTCACGATAATCCGCGCCCGACAGACCGCCGTGCCCATGGTCGGCGGCAGGGACAGGGTCAGAGTTCTTATCAAATGCCGCGACGACGCACCGACCCGCCGTCTGCTCCGAGAGGTTTATCTCGGTATGCTGACGGACAAGGATATGCGCGACGTCACCGTGGGGCTTGACATGAACCCGACGAGCATAATATAAAACGTATAAAACGAACGATACGGCGGCGCACTCCCCGCGCAAAAGGGTCTGCGCTTCGCACGGTTAATATGAAAATACAATATCTTCTCCGTCCGTTGCCACGCAACGATTTTGCCTGTCCGTGATTTTGCGCGGGCTGAACGGGAGAGAACAATTCGGATAATTTTTCAGAGGTTATAAATATGGCTATTCGAAACATAGTAAAAGAGGGCGACGAGCGTCTTGCAAAGGTCTGCCGTCCCGTCGAAAAATTCGACAGACATCTTGAAGAACTTGTTCACGACATGAAAGACACGTTAAAACTTGCCGAGGGGCTGGGACTTGCCGCTCCGCAGGTCGGCATTCTGCGCCGCGTTGTCGTTGTGGTTGACGATAACGGCAAGATGTTCGAACTCATAAATCCCGAAATCGTTGAAGCCGTCGGCGAACAGGAAGCCCACGAGGGCTGTCTTTCCATTCCCGGGGTGTTCGGCGTTACGCGCCGCCCCGCAAGAGTGACCGTCCGCGCCAAAAACGTTAAGGGCGAAGACGTACAGTACACCCGCGAGGGCATAACCGCCGTCTGCTTCTGCCACGAACTTGACCACCTCGACGGAATACTTTTCAGAACGCACGTTGAGCATTATCTCGACCCCGACGAGGATTGACGAAAGGAAACCGAAAATATGCGCATACTTTTTATGGGAACTTCGGATTTTGCCGTTGCAAGCCTTGACGCGCTTGTAAAAGCGGGCAGAACCCCCGTTGCCGTTATCTCACAGCCCGATAAGCCGAAAGGCAGAGGGTATACCCTGACCCCGACGCCCGTCAGCGCAAGAGCGGCTGAACTCGGCATTCCCGTTTATAAGCCGACCACGCTCAAAAACGGCGCGATAGCGGACTTGCTTTCGGAGATAGACCCCGAACTGAACGTCGTTGTCGCTTACGGAAAAATTCTTCCCGCATACGTTCTCGATTATCCGGGGCTCGGCAGTATCAATGTTCACGGTTCGCTGCTTCCGATGTACCGCGGCGCCGCCCCGATAAACAAAGTTCTTATGGACGGCTGTGAAAAGACGGGCGTTACCACGATGTATATGGACACGGGACTTGACACGGGCGACATGATATTCAAAGCGGAAACGGAGATAACCGAAGACGACGATTTCGGCACTCTGCACGACCGCTGCGCCGCGTTGGGCGCGGAACTTCTCGTCAAGACCGTTGACGCGATAGAGCAGGGAACCGCTCCGCGCATTCCGCAGGAGGGCGAGACCTGCTATTCCCCGATGATAGACAACGAAACGCGCCGCCTTGATATGAATATGTCCGCGCGCGATTTTGTCAACCGCGTCCGCGGATTAAGCCCCGTACCGTGCGCTTTCTGCGAGCTTGACGGAAAAAATCTCAAAGTTTACGGCGCGCGCCTTGAACAGGGTTCGTCCGACGCCGAGCCGGGAACGGTCGTTGACGGCAAACGCTTTGTCGTCAGGGTCGGCGACGGGCTTGTTCGTCTGACGGATATCCAACTCGAAGGCAAAAAACGTATGTCCGCCGAGGACTTCTGCCGCGGCAGAAAGCCGGAAAAGCTTTCGTAACGGCGGCAGGCGGCAGGTGAAGTCCGAGCCGCGAGCGAAAGACGCTTTCACGGGTATCAATTTCTGATAACGGCTCTGCCGTTTAATAAGGAGATATTAAAATGCCTCTTTTCTTTTATGATTATTGGTATGTTATTCTGGTTGTTCCGATGATTATATTCTCACTCATTATGAGCGCGAACGTCAAGGGAACATACTCCAAATACAAAACAGTCCGCAACCGCAGCGGCATAACGGGCGCGGAAGCCGCCCGCCGCATTCTGCTTGAAAACGGGATAACCGATGTCCGTATCGAGGTGTGCGGGGGCGAACTGACGGACCATTATAACCCGCGCACGAACGTGGTGTCCCTGTCCGCAGACGTTTTCAATTCAACATCCGTCGCCGCAGTCGGCATTGCCGCCCATGAGGTCGGACACGTCTGCCAGCATTATTCGGGATATGCGCCCATCAAAATAAGAAACGCCGTGCTTCCCGTTGCGAATATCGGCTCTTCGCTCTCGATTCCGCTTATTATACTCGGTATCTTTTTAAGTTTCAAACCGCTTGTCATGGCGGGCGTTATCGCGTTTGCCGCGGTTGTTCTTTTCCAACTCGTCACGCTCCCCGTCGAATTCAACGCATCGTCCCGCGCCATGAAATCCCTTGTTTCCTGCGGAATACTTTCGTCGGACGAAACATCGGGTACGCGCAAAGTGCTTTCCGCCGCCGCGATGACTTACGTTGCCGCGCTTGCCGTGTCTTTGGCACAACTGCTGCGACTTATCCTGATAGCGAGAAGCAACAACAGGGATTGAACGCTTTAACGGCAAATATACAGACTCTGCCCGACGCGGTGTATGCGCTCGGCGCGGAGTAACGATACCACATTACCGAATTTTTTTATTACGGATATGACAGACATTTCATCATTGACATTTACCGACCTCGAAACGTATATCAAGTCCCTCGGCGAACCCGCATTCCGCGCAAAGCAGATATATGCGTGGCTGAGCCGCGGCGTTATGACGTTTGACGGCATGACGGATATTTCGAAGTCGCTGCGCGAAAAACTGCATGAGAACTGCACCCTTGCCACGCTTGAAATGCGCCGCCGCTTCGTTGACCCCGAGGACGGCACTGCAAAGTATCTTTTTGCGCTTTCGGACGGGCTTCTTATCGAGACCGTCGTTATGAAATACAAGCACGGCAACAGCGTCTGCATCTCTTCGCAGGCGGGCTGCCGCATGGGCTGCCGCTTTTGCGCAAGTACGCTTTTGGGTAAAGAGCGCGATCTGACGGCGGGCGAAATGCTTGCGCAGGTCGCTTTCGCAAACGCAGACGCGGGCGTGACCAACATCGTTGTCATGGGCGTCGGCGAACCGCTGGACAATTTTGACAACCTCTGCGTTTTTCTTGAAAATCTGCACGACCCGCGCGGTCTGAACATCAGCCACCGCCATGTTTCCGTGTCCACCTGCGGCATCGTTCCCAAAATTTACGAACTTGCCGAAAAACGCTTGCAGATAACGCTTTCCGTCTCTCTGCACGCGCCGGACGACGAGACCCGTTCGCAGATAATGCCGATAAACTCCGCATATAATGTTGAGACGCTGATGAAAGCCTGCGACGCCTATGTTGCGGCTACGAATCGCAGGATTTCTTATGAATATACTCTTATAAAGGGCGTGAACGATACTCCCGCCCACGCGCGCAGACTTGCGTTACTTATGAAGGGCAGACTTGCCCACGTCAACCTTATCCCCGTCAATTATGTTTCCGAACGCGGACTTGTTCCGTCGGACAGAAAGACGGTCAACGAATTTTGTGATATGCTGCTTGAACGCGGCATAAACGCCACGCTCCGCCGCACGCTCGGCGACGGCATAAACGCGGCTTGCGGTCAACTCCGCCTTGCCGAGGAAAAAAGCAAACAATAAATAATCAGTAAAATAAACATTTTCAAATAAACCAAACACCGAGGAGGTGTCAAAGGCTTGAAAGTTTACGGAAAGACCGATGTCGGAAAGGTTCGCGAATCGAATCAGGACAACATGGTTTTCAGACAACTTGACGAAGGCTGTCTTTATGCCGTTGTGTGCGACGGTATGGGCGGTCACAACGGCGGCAACGTTGCTTCCGAACTTGCCGTGAGAACGTTTGACGCGTCGCTTTCGACAAGTTACGACGATTTTGCGCGCAGCCGCTCGGTCGAAACATTGCTCCGCAAAGTTATCAAACACACAAACGAAACGGTTTTTGCTGTCTCTTTGAAAGACGCGGGACTTCGCGGAATGGGCACGACCGTTGTTATGGCCTATGTTTTGGACGGCAAAGCGTACATAGCCCATGTCGGCGACAGCCGCGCTTATCTTTATGACGGTGATTCTCTTTCACGCCTGACACGGGATCATTCGATAGTTCAGCAAATGCTCGATGACGGCGAGATAACGGAAGAGGAAGCAAAGACCCACCCTTACCGTCACGTTATAACCCGCGTTCTCGGCTTCACAAGCGAGGTCGAAGCGGATATTGAAAAAACAGAATTTTCTCCGACGGATATTATACTTCTTTGCTCGGACGGGCTGACGAATATGCTCGAAGACTCCGAGATAGAAAGTGTTTTTGAAACGGTTCCCGCCGAGAGGGTCTGCGACGAACTTGTGTCGCGCGCTCTCAAAAACGGGGGAACGGACAATGTGACCGCGGTAATTGTCTGCGGCGATGAGATTGAATAAGGAGATATTTATATATGGAAGACAGATTGGTCGGAACCGTCCTTGACGGTCGTTACGCAGTCAAAGAAGTTATCGGCACGGGCGGCATGAGCATCGTTTACAAAGCCGAGGACACGCAGGAGGGCAGACTTGTTGCGCTCAAAGTTCTTAAAGAGGAATTTGTGCGCGAGCCGAAGTCCCGCCGCCGTTTTCTCAACGAATCCCGCGCCATCGCAATGCTTTCGCACGAGAATATCGTGGACGTTCTCGACGTCAATTTCGAGGGCGACGTTCAGTATATCGTTATGGAATACCTCGAAGGTCCCACGCTCAAAGAATATATGGTCGAACACGGCGCGCTTGACGTTTACGACGCGCTCCATATCGTCGAACAGATACTTTCCGCGCTCAAACACGCCCACGAACGCGGCGTTGTTCACCGTGACATAAAACCGCAGAACATCATTCTGGTGGACGGCAACGAGACCGTCAAAGTCATGGATTTCGGTATCGCGCACGTTCAGAATTACAGCACGATAACCATTTCCGACAAGGCGATAGGCACGGTTCATTACATCAGCCCCGAACAGGCAAAGGGCAGACCCGCCGACGAACGCAGCGACATCTATTCGACGGGCGTCATTCTTTATGAAATGCTGACGGGCAAACTCCCGTTTGACGCAGACAGCGCCGTTTCCGTCGCACTCATGCAGGTTCAGCAAAAGCCCGTTCCGCCGTCGCAGATAGTTCCCGACATCCCGCCCGCCGTTGAGCATATCGTGATGAAAGCCATGCGCAAAAACGTTGAGGCAAGATACCAGAACGCGGGCGAAATGCTTGAAGATATAGAAAAATTCAGAGAAAATCCCGACGTTATTCTCGAAACAACGCCGCCCGAAGCAGACCCGAATTATGTTGCGGAAGACCCGCAACCGAAGAGAAAGAGCCGCTACGTCAGAAAACGCACACAAAACCGCTGGCTGTTCGCCGTTATCGGCATAGGCGGCGCGGCGCTGCTGCTGCTTGTTATGGTTTTGGTCATGCTCGGCATAGGCAACGGCTTGAAAGGCGACTATGAACGCGTGCCCGAATACAAAGGCAAACTGACAAGCGACCTGACCATGGAAGATTCGCAGAAGTTCGCGTTCCGCTTTATATGGCAAAACTCCGATGAGGACGAGGGCAAGATAATAGACCAGGACCCGCCCGCAGGCAAATCCGTTGCCAAAGGCTCGGAGATAGTGCTTTACGTCTCAAACGGCAACTCGCCTTATACCATCGTGCCCGAGGGCTTGACAAACGTCCATATCGATACGGCAAGAAGCATTCTGAACGCGCTCGGCATAGCGTATGAGATACAGTATACGTCCGAATCCGCGGATATCGAAGATGATTACGTTGTCGCAACGTCTCCCTCCGCAGGCGAGAAGTTCGACCGCAACGGCAAGATAATCCTTTATCTGAACAAGAAAGGCAGCTCGGCTTCCGAAGACGTAGCCATTCCCACAAACATCATCGGCGAAAATCTCGACACCGCCAAAAAGATACTTGACGCGCTCGGCATAAAATACGTCGTTCAGTACGGTTCGAGCAACCTTGCCGAGGGACTTGTCACCAAGACTTCTCCCGAACCCGGCGAAAAGGTCGCCAAGGGCACAACCATAACGATATTCGTTTCCAACGGACAGGGACAGACCGAACCGCCGACAACGGAGCCCACAACGGAACCCGAAACTCCGACCACGACCGAACCCGAGCCGACGGAAGACCCGAACCCCGAACACGGCGGAAATCAGTAAAACGGTAAACAAAAACAAGTGAAAGCAACATTGATAAAGGGCGTCGGCGGGCTGTATACCGTCAGAGCATCGGACGGCGAACTGCTGTCCGTCCGCGCCCGAGGAATTTTCAGAAAAAACGGAATATCGCCGCTTGTCGGCGATGAGGTCGAGGTTGAAAACGACGCTCTGACCGCGATTTTGCCGCGCAGAAACGCTTTTCCGCGCCCGCCCGTCGCGAACATAGACAAACTTTTCATCGTCTGCGCCGTTGCCGACCCCGCACCCAATCTTTACACGCTTGACCGAATGACCGTCATCGCGCGCTTTCTCGGCGTAACGCCCGTTCTCGTTTTCAACAAAACCGATCTGGACAAGCATTCGGACGTCATTTCTCTGTATTCGTCGCTACCGATAAAGAGTTATTCTCTTTCGGCGGCATTTCCGAACGAAAAGACGGTCGAAGAACTGAAAAACGAGATAAACGGCTGCACCGTGGCGCTTTCGGGCGTTTCAGGCGTCGGAAAATCGACGCTTATGAACCTTATCTGCCCCGAAGCCCGCGCCGAAACGGGTGAAATATCCAAAAAACTCGGACGCGGCAAAAACACGACCCGTCACACGGAACTTTTCGAGACCTGCGGCGGACGCGTTGTCGATACTCCGGGCTTTTCCGAGATAGAACCGCGTGAGTTCGGGCTGGTTGACAGAAGCTTTCTGCCCGACCTGTTCCCCGAATTTGCCGAGCCTCTTTCGGACGGCTGCCGCTTTTCCGACTGCCGCCATATCGCCGAGCCGGACTGCGCTTTACGCCGCGCCGTTGAAGACGGCAGAGTGCCGAAGACCCGTTACGAATCCTTTGTCCGCCTTTACGACGAGATAGGCGAACTGAAAGCGTGGGAAAACAAATGAGAGCGGTCATATTTGTATGGGCGGAACTTACCGTCCTTCCCGTTGAAATAAAAAAAGACGATTTTGTTATATGCGCCGACGTCGGTTTGAAGACCGCCGAGCGTTTCGGCGTGCGCCCGTCCGTCGTGATAGGAGACTTTGACTCATACCCCAACGGCAGACTTTACAACGGCGAAAAGGTCGTTCTGCCCGTTGAAAAGGACGATACGGACACGCATTACGCCGTCCGTTACGCACTTGACCGCGGCGCGGACGAGATAGTTATAGTCGGCGGTATCGGCGGCGCGAGGGAAGACCACACTTTTGCCAATATCGCAACATTGCGGTATATTTACTCCCGCGGCGCAAAAGGGTATATCATAACCGACCGCGCGCGGATAGATTATCTCGAAAACGGCACTCTGACGCTCCCCGCAGAAGAAAAAAGCGTGAACGTCACCGTTTTTCCGCTGACCGAAACCGCGCTTGTCACCGAACGCGGACTGAAATACAGCGTCGAAAAGACCGAGTTCTTTGCCGACGTCCCGCTTTGGGCAAGCAATTCCACGCTTCCCGACACGGAAGCGACTATAACCGTTCATGCAGGTAAGGTCGTTATTTTCAGAATAAAATAGCCTTTGGGTTCGCTTTTCTCTGTCCGAACATTTTTTCATATAAACGGCAGTCCCTGCCCGTTTCCGATGTGAACCGCATTTTTCCCTAATTTTCCGCTGACTTTTACCGAGCGTTCACACAACCGTCACTTTCGGGGGGTATAATCCTCTTGTAAAAACAAGAAAGGACGGTTTTTTGAAATGGACGATTTCGAAAAAAACGAACTCAATATAAATGAAACGCCGTCGGAGAACGAAACGAGACCCGACGATGTGCAGACGGCACAGACGGACGCGGCGCAGACAACGCCCGCCGCCGAAACGCCCGACAGACCGCAGCCGAGATATGCTTACGACCCGCAAACGGGCGAACGCTACGAGGTCGGCACAAGACCCGAACCCCATGCTCCTGCGGGACAGCCTCCGTATCACAGACCGAACCCGCCTTACGGCGCGCCCGCACAGACCACCGCACAACCCCCGCGCTACGAATACTCGTATCGCAACGGTCAGCCGCAGACCAATTATAATTACGGCGGCGAATACGGCTACGGCAGAGTTGCTCCGAACGGAACGTATTCATATTCCTCTCCGCAGCAGCCTCCGAGACCTCCCAAAAAGCCGAAAGAGAAAAAGAAGTTCGGCATCGGCGCCGTTTGCGCGCTGCTTGTCGCGGCAATAATCCTTTCAACGGGACTCGGCATCGGCGGTTCGTATATGCTCTTCGGCAGAAACGGCACAGCGGGCGGTTCGCAGACATCTTCGGGCGGCAACACCGTCATTTACGAAAGCACCGAACCCAAAGTTGACCCCTCCTCCGTCGCGGGCAGCACGGACACCGCAAAAGTCGTTGCGGCGGTTGAAAACTCCGTTGTCGAGATAACAACGGAGACCGTCACCACCTCCACTTTCTTCGGTCAGTATGTTACCCAGGGCGCAGGCAGCGGCGTTGTTGTCAGCGCGGACGGATATATAGTCACGAACAATCACGTCGTTGACGGCGCAACAAATATAAAAGTCACGCTCGCAAACAAAACGACCTATGACGCCACGGTTGTCGGCACGGACGAAAAGACCGACATCGCAGTTGTCAAAATAAATGCTACGGGACTTACCCCCGCGGTATTCGGCGACTCTTCGCAGATAGTTGTCGGACAGGACGTTGTCGTTATCGGCAACCCTCTCGGCTCTCTCGGCGGAAGCGTCACCAAGGGCATTGTCAGCGCGCTTGACCGTCAGGTAACCATTGAAAATCAGACCATGACGCTTTTGCAGATAGATGCGGCTGTCAACCCCGGTAACTCAGGCGGCGGCGCATTTGACGCAAACGGCAACCTTATCGGCATAGTCAATGCAAAATCGACAGGTTCGAATATAGATAACCTCGGCTTTGCAATTCCCGTCAACACCGCAAAAACTGTTATAAACGATATTATTCAATACGGCTACGTTACGGGCAGGATCTCGACGGGTTTTGAACCCATCGACCTCACCGACCGCGCAACCGCGATAAGTTACCGTGTTTCGAGAACCGGTATATATGTATACAAAGTCACGGACGCAACTTCTCAATTCAGAAGCGGCGACCTGCTTGTCAGCATGGACGGCACGGTTATCAGTTCCATGTCGGACTATAACTCCGTTGTTGACGCTCACAAGATAGGCGACACCATTGACGTGACCATAATCAGGAACGGCGAACAAAAGACCGTCTCCCTGACCTTTGGCGAATACGTCCCGTCGCAGAACGGCTGACGCATAAGCCCTTTTCCTCCGCGCTCGCAATCACGCGGTCGGAAAACTTAAATTGCTTGCTCGTGTTTTTTTCATATTTCTTTCTCTTGGAAGAGGGGCTTCACTTCGGTGAAGTCTCTCTTCATTTTATATGTATTGTATTTAAGTGTTTAGTTTGCGCAGGGAGTAATAGTTCGGCGAAATAAATTCGCCGAAGACCGGTCGATCCGATACGCCGTGCGAAATTGTCGCTGCGCAACACGCACATGGCTGTTCTCAAAACGGCGGCGCGTTTTGAGAGTTTCTTTCTCTTGGAAGTGCGGCTCTGCTTTTGCAGGGTCGCGCTTCACTTTATTTATATGTATGGGGTTTAAGCGTTTGGTTTGCACAGGAAAAAATAGTTCGGCGAAATGAATTCGCCGAATATATATTGATTTGATGCGCTGATTCTACCCGAACTCTTGACGGTTTTGACGGGCTGATTTTCGTCCTAACTTTCGCAAAAGCCTTGTAAAAAACATCTACTTGACAAATCCTTTTGTTGGTTGTATAATGTTCCGTATAATTTGCAACGTATGTTTTATAAAAGGAGAAGATAATGGAATTTATACGTCTCACTCATGAAAATCTTGATGCCGAGCATATCTGCTGTGCGATTTCGAACAACAAGGACGTTCAGGTATCGTCGAAAAAAGAGTGGCTTGCGGAACGTCTTGACGAGGGACTTGTTTTTCTGAAAGGTAATGTCCGCGGCAAATGTTTTATCGAATATATCCCCGCTGAAAACGCGTGGGCTCCGATAGCAGCCGACGGGTATATGTATATTGACTGTCTTTGGGTCTCGGGACAATTCAAGGGACACGGATATTCCTCCGAACTGCTTGCCGAATGTATTCGGGACAGCCGCGAAAAGGGGAAAAAGGGGCTTTGCGTTCTGTCTTCGAAAAAGAAACACGGTTTTTTGTCCGACCCGAAATATCTTCTTTATAAAGGCTTCAAACTTGCCGATGCGGCAGCTCCGTATTTCGAACTTTGGTATTTGCCGTTTGACGAATCGGCAGAAATTCCGCAATTCCGTCCTTGCGTGAACGCTCCCGCGACAATGTCCGTCGGTTTTACTCTTTTCTACACTTCGCAATGTCCGTTTACCGCAAAGTATGTTCCGCTGCTCTGCGCCGCCGCCGAAAAACGCGGCGTAAAAATGACGTCCGTTCATATTGATACACGCGAAGCCGCACAAAACGCCCCCTGCCCGTTTACGACATTTTCGCTTTGGCACAACGGCAATTTCATCACGCATGAGATTCAGTCCGTCCCAAAATTCGAAAAAATAATCGACGGCATAGTCTGACCTCGCTCAACAAAAGTGCTTTCCGCACCGTCCGCAAAAAAAATCTTTCGGAATGAAATCTCAAAATCCTGCGGAATGAAATCCCGAAATCTTGCGGAATAGAAAATCAGAATCCCCGAATCTCCGAAAAATTTGACGATACTCTTGCCATATCCGCAAATGTATGGTATAATATGCTGTAAATGAAAATTTCGGAGGCTGTATATGCTCAATCTGATAAACGGCGTCAATCACTCGCTTGTATATTATATCGGCGTGATATTCGCGTTCGCCGCAACGCTTTTGTTCACAAAACTGTTCAAAAACAAACTTCCGCGTGACGGCGGCAGAGAGTTTGCCGTTGACGGAAAACTTTCGGCGGGCAAACCCCGCGGCGCGGGAATAATATTTGTTCTCGTGTTTGCGGTCGCGGCGCTGCTGTTCGGCGATGTTAATATCGAGTACGGCATTTACATATTCATCGTAATAGCCACCATGCTTACGGGCTTTTTCGACGATGCGTCGTCCGTGCCGTGGAACGAATACAAAAAAGGCATTCTCGACCTGCTTCTTGCGGTTGCCGTTGCCGTTACGTTCCTGTTTTACAACGACCACACCGCAACGCTCGTTATCGCTGATTTCACGTTCGGCATTCACCCCGTTGTGTTCGGCATACTCACGGTCATTCTCGTTTGGACGTCCATCAACGTCACCAACTGCACCGACGGTGTAGACGGTCTTTCCGCAACGCTTACTTCGATAACGCTGCTGACGCTTGTTGCCGTCGATGTTATCCGCAACGGCGCCGACGGCTTCAACTTCTCAACGCTGATGTTTGTCGCAACGCTGTTCGCCTATCTTTGGTTTAACGCCAACCCCTCGTCGCTTATGATGGGTGACGCAGGTTCGCGCGCCATGGGTATGGTCATCGCGCTTGCCGCACTCAAAACGGGCAGCCCGTTCATTTACATTCCCGCGTCCGTTGTAATGCTCGTTGACGGCGGTCTCGGTCTTGTAAAGGTTTCGATGAAGCGTTTTCTGCACGTCAAACTTTTCTGGAATATCAGAACGCCCGTTCACGACCATATGCGCAAAAACCGCGGCTGGTCAAACACTCAGGTCGATTACCGTTTCGCCATTGTTCAGGCGTTTGTCTCCGCCGTTACCGTTTTTGTCACGCTCTTTTGGGCAAAGTGATTTAACGGAAGAATAAAGGCATATTCATAAATTCAGATATATTCATTCAGAAAACAAATCCCGCAGAGTTTTTTCACTCCGCGGGATTTGTGCGTGTGTCTGAAATTTTATGAAAAAGAGCTTATTCAACTTCGTGGTCTTTGATCCAGTTAAGTACGTCTTCGTAACATTTTTGCCCGCCAGCAACAGACAATCCGAGCTCTGCGACTTCGGAGTCTGTTGAAAATATTTTAATACCGTTCACTTCCATGAACGTAATCATAACGAACATACCTATTCGCTTGTTTCCGTCAACAAAAGCATGATTTGAAATCAATGCATATCCGAGTTTTGCAGCCTTTTCTTCAATTGTTTTGAATAATTCTTCTCCGTCGAAAGTTTGAAAAGCACTTGAAATCGCAGATTCAATGAGAGATTCGTCTCGAACTCCGATATCTCCGCCTGTCTGCTCTGAAACTAATCTATGAAGCAGCAGAATTTTGTCTTTCGAAAACTTTATCATTTTGCCAGTTCCTCAAAAGCCTTTCTGTACTTTTTCAAAACTCTTGCCGCAACAATATCAATTTTTTCATCATCAGTCAATTCAAGCTGGGGTTCTTTTTCCGTGTTGACAAGAATGTATTTTGGCTTTCCGTGCTTAAATACTACCGCTTTACCGTATTTATCCGCAATACGCGTCACTTTTGAGAAGTTTTGGTTTGCTGCTGTTACAGTTATAACTTGATTAGTGTCAATTATCATTTGTGCATCACACCTTCTTTAATAAATTATACATGTATTATACCTATTTGTCAATATAAAGTTTTTACTTTTGTTTTTTTTATCATTTTTTTTAAATTTTCATTTTCCTATTGCATTTTATTACAAACTATGATATAATTGGTGCATAACCCAATATTAAATTGTGAAACGCGGCTTTCCTGCGCCGAACAGATGACGGAGGATTGAAGATGAAGAAACGAGTATTTTGTATTCTGCTTGCCATAGTGCTGTCGTTCGGGCTGTTGGCTCTTGCTGCCAACGCCGATGACGAAAAAAGGGAGATTCAACTGATTTTCGACCTTGACGGCGGCTTTGTCAAAGAGGGGTATACGTTGCCGACAAGTTACATTTTCGGTGAGAATATCCCTTTCCCGACGTCTGCCGACGTTTATAAGCCGGGACACCGTCTCACGGGTTGGACGTATGTGCCGACAGGTCCGGGCGTTTCGACTTACAAAGCAAAATGGTCGGCAATAAAGTATTACGTCTCTTTCGACACGCAAGGCGGAACATCTATTCCCGAAAAAACGCTTTACTATTCGGATAAGGTTCTTGAAGGCGTTGCAGCCCCCACAAGAGAGGGCTTTGAGTTCAAAGGCTGGCGCTTCAAAGATACTTTTGTGACCGCCGATACCAAATTCGGCGACCTTGAAACAGACGGTTGGCTTCGAATAAAACTTGTCGCCGTTTGGCACGACACGGTTGCGCCCGAGGGCATGATAACGCTCCGCGGCTATAATTGGATTGATTTTACCTCTCCGCTTACCTATGAATGGTACTGCGCAGATACGCAGACCGTCACGGTTACGGCTTACGATAACGGCACCGTCATGATGATAGGCTATATTATTTCATCGCAGGATATGTCCGTTGCCGACATGGAAAACGCGGTGTACGCCTCTTATGAAGAGCCTATTGTTCTTGACGAGGACGGCGAATATATCATTTACGTCATGATAGTTGACGGCGGAATGAATATTCGGTATCTCCGCTCCGACCGCATAATAATAGACAAGACAGCGCCCGTTATAAACGGCATCGAGGACGGCAGAATATACTGCTCAGGGCAAACGTTCACGGTCACTGAGGAATACCTGTACGGCGTATTCGTAAACAACGAGGAGATCAAACCCGAAAACGGCGTTTATACGCTTCCGTTCGGTAAAAACAGCATCGTTGTTTACGACGAGGCGGGAAACAAAACGACCGCCGACGTGACCGTTTACGACGGGCATACTCCGGGTTTGAACCTCGGCGATTGCACGATTCCCGTTTACTGCGTATACTGCTCCGAAGTTGTCACCGCCGCAAAACAGCACGATTTTTCGGGCGACCGGCTCTCCGACGAAAACGGGCATTGGCATAAATGCCAAAACGCAGGCTGCGAAGCGGTTGACACCAAAGAAGCGCACGTCGGCGCGGACGACGGCGACTGCACCACCGCGATAAACTGCACCGTCTGCGGCTATGAGATAAAAGCAGCGCTCAATCACGATTTTTCGGGAGAGTGGCTCTCCGACGAAAACGGTCATTGGCATGAATGCCAAAATGCAGGCTGCGAAATAACCGACGCTGCCGTTGCCCATGCTCCCGATGAAAACGGCATTCGCGCTGATGCCGAAAAACATTGGCACGAGTGCGTTTGCGGCGTTCGTCTTGATGAAGACGCACACACCTTTGAATGGATCGTAGACCGCGAAGCGACCGAAGACGAAACGGGAGAAAAACACGAAGAATGTTCCGTCTGCGGCACAAAGCGAAGCGAGGGGACGGAAATTCCCAAAAAAGAAAAAACGCCCTCGACTTCCGACCCCGCAAACCTCGGCATTTGGGTCGCAGCCGCGATGCTTTCTTCTCTCTGCCTTGCGGGACTTATCGTCCTCAAAAAGAAAAAGGCGTTCTGATATAATCGGGCTTCGAAACGGTTGTCGCTCCGATATTATCAGGCATAGGCAACAAGGCGCGTATATTCTGCCGTTGCCTATGGGGCATTTTTAACAGACACAAATAACTTTGCTCAGAAAAAATTTCTATACAGACGATAAATTGTCTGTCAAAAGCAGATGATTTATTCGTATAACCGGTCCTTCGAGAACCGCCGATTGGAGAGAGGTCGGCGGTTCTCTCTTTTTGCGTTTTGCTGTTTCTTCTTCGTCTGTTGCGCCGAATATTTTCCAACATCGCAAATTTAGTCAAGTACGATTTGCCAAATCGTATCTGACTAAATTATGATTTTGCAAATTGTATCTGACTAAACTCCCGATTTTATCCTTTGAGCGCCATATTTTCAATAATAACCAAAACATATAAACTGTATTTATATATTTTTAACGATATTGCACATTGGGCGCATTTTCAATCTTGCATTTATCGGAAATGTATGCTATAATCTTGTAGAAAATGATATAACACATATCATATTAAAGATATAACATAAAAGGAGATATGTCCGAATGAATATCGTTGTGTGCGTCAAGCAGGTTCCGGGCACGACAAAAGTTGCCGTTGACCCCGAAACGGGAACGCTCGTCCGCGACGGCGTAGAGAGCAAACTGAACCCTTACGACCTGTTCGCGTTGGAGACCGCATTTGAACTCAAAGACCGTTACGGCGGCACGGTCTCAACCGTGACCATGGGACCTCCGCAGGCAAAGACCGCATTGCTCGAAACCGTTTATATGGGCGCGGACAGGGGAGTTCTGATAAGCGACCGAAAGTTCGCGGGCGCAGACGTGCTGGCAACGTCGTATACGCTTGTCGGCGGTATAAAAAAACTTGATTGCGACCTTATTGTCTGCGGCAAACTCACCACGGACGGCGACACAGCCCAAGTCGGCGCGGAGATAGCCGAACATCTCGGCTGCGCCCACGCGGCAAACGTCACGGAAGTGCTTGCAGTGACGGACACAACAATAACCGTCCGCATGAATCTCGAATCTTCCACACAGGTTCAGCGTATGCGTCTGCCGTGTCTTATCTGCGTTGATAAGGACATAAACTCTCCCCGTCTGCCGTCCTGCAAACGCAAATGGCAGACAGACGAAGAAAAACAGATAAGCGTGCTGACTTTCGAAGATATGGAAGACCGCGACCCCACGCATTACGGGCTTGCGGGTTCACCCACGCAGGTCGATAAGATATTCCCGCCCGAAAAGAACGAAAACAAAGAGATTTTCAACGGTTCGGCTTCCGAACTCTCGGACGGCATCTTCGGGCTTCTCAAAAAAGGCAAATTCATATAAGGAGGACGGCGAAATGATATCTTTGAAAATAAACAAGGCGCTTGTCACGCCTCTTGCGGCGGAAGCGCTGATAAAAGTCTGTCCTTTCTCCGCCATTACATACGAAGACGAAACTCTCGACATCGGCGCGGGTTGCCGCATGTGCAAACTCTGCGTCAAAAAAGGTCCCGAGGGCGTTGTTTCGCTTGTCGAGACCCACGACGAACTTGTTGATAAATCGCTCTGGAACGGCGTTTGCGTTTACGCGGAAGCCGAGGAAGGAACTCTCCACCCCGTCACATTCGAACTCATCGGCAAAGCCCGCGAACTCGCGGCAGTGACAAAACACGAAGTATATGCGCTGCTTATCGGGCACAACACCGAAAAAAACGTCAAAACGCTGCTTGAATACGGCGTTGACCGCGTTTATGTTTACGACTATCCCGAATTTGCCGATTTCGTAATGCTTCCTTACTCAAACGCGTTTGAAGACTTCATCGAGCGTGTCAAGCCCTCGTCCGTCCTCGTCGGCGCGACCAATGTCGGACGTTCTCTCGCGCCCCGTATCGCCGCGCGTTTCAGAACGGGGCTGACGGCGGACTGCACCGTGCTTGAAATGTACGAAAACACAGACCTTGTTCAGATACGTCCCGCGTTCGGCGGCAACATCATGGCAAAGATACTTTGCCCCAAGACCCGCCCGCAGCTCTGCACGGTGCGTTACAAGATATTTTCCGCTCCCGCAAAGACCGAACCGCACGGAGAAGTTTTTCGCATGGAACTCGCGCCCGAAAAAAGAGAAACGACGACCGAGGTTCTCGAAGTCATAAAAAAAGCGAAAGAAAAGGACATATCCGACGCGGAAATAATCGTCGCCGCCGGCAGGGGAATAAAGAAAGAAGAAGATTTTGAGCTTGTTCGCCGCCTCGCCGACCTGCTCGGCGCGGAGATCGCGGGAACACGCCCGATAATCGAGCTCGGCTGGCTTGACCCCAAGCGTCAGATAGGGCTTTCGGGCAGAACCGTCAAGCCCAAACTTATAATAACCGTCGGTATCAGCGGCGCCGTTCAGTTTGCGGCGGGCATGAAAAACTCCGACCGCATAATCGCGATAAACTCCGATTCCGCCGCTTCCATATTCAATATCGCGCATTACGGCTTTGTAGGAGACCTTTACGAAATCCTGCCCAAACTCATCGAAAAACTTGCGGAGGAAAAACAAAATGTATAACAAAGTCACCGAAAACGACATCGAATTTCTCCGCGCCGCCACCTCGCCCGACCGTGTGCTTGTCGGCGATGAGATAAGCGAAGATTACAGCCACGACGAACTTGCGGGCGTCAAAGCCATGCCCGAAGTGCTTGTCCGCGTGCTTTATACCGAAGAAGTTTCAAAAATAATGAAACACGCGTACGAACGCAATATCCCCGTCGTTGTCCGCGGCTCGGGCACGGGGCTTGTCGGCGCGTGCGTCGCGATAAACGGCGGAATTATGATAGAAACCGCCTTTATGAACAAGATACTTGAACTTGACACGGAAAACCTCGCCGTCACCGTTCAGCCCGGCGTCCTGCTTATGGAGCTTGCCGCATTCGTCGAAGAACACGACCTGTTCTATCCTCCCGACCCCGGTGAAAAAAGCGCGACGATAGGCGGCAACATCAGCACCAACGCAGGCGGAATGCGTGCCGTCAAATACGGCGTCACACGCGATTACGTCCGCGGACTTACCGTAGTTCTGCCTAACGGCGAAATCGAAACGTTCGGCGGCAAAGTTGTCAAAAACAGCGCGGGTTACAGCCTTAAAGACCTTATCGTCGGCTCGGAAGGCACTCTTGCCGTTGTGACGGAAGCAATATTGAAACTCGTTCCGCTTCCCAAAAAGAGCGTGTCGCTTCTCGCTCCGTTCCCGAGCATAGACATGGCGCTTGAAGCCGTGCCCGAAATAATAAAATCAAAAGCGTCGCTTACCGCAATAGAATTTATGGAGCGCGACACAATACTTTTCGCCGAAGAATATCTCGGCAAAAAATTCCCCGACAAAAGCGGCGTCGCGTACCTGCTCCTGACCGTTGACGGCAATATGCCGCTCGCGGTCAATGCGGAGATCGAAAACGTTGCCCGTCTCTGCGTGGATATGGGCGCGCTCGACGCGTTCATCGTCGATACCGACGAACGCAAACATTCTGTCTGGTCAACGCGCGGAGCGTTTCTTGAAGCGATAAAGGCATCCGCGGGCGAAATGGACGAATGTGATGTTGTTGTTCCCCGCAACCGCGTCGCGGATTTTATCAAGTATACGCATAAGATAGCGGAAGAACTTGCCATACGCATTCCGAGCTTCGGGCACGCAGGCGACGGCAACTTCCACGTTTATATCTGCCGCGACGACCTATCCAAGGAAGAGTTTGAGAAAAAACTCGCGATAGCGTTCGAGCGTATGTACCGCAAAAGTTACGAACTCCGAGGCCTTGTCTCGGGCGAACACGGCATAGGCTACGCAAAAAAATCGTTTATGGCGGAACAGTACGGCGCGACGCAGGTCGAAATAATGCGCGGCATCAAACGCGCGTTCGACCCCAAAAATATCCTCAATCCCGATAAGGTTATCTGATTGATTTGACTTTTCAAAACGACGGCGATTTTTAAGGGGCTGTGAAAAACGTAAGTTTTTCACAGCCCCTTTTTTTGAGAAATATCTCAGAAAGAAAATGTCTGCTATTGACATTCAAATGAAGAAATGCTATAATTTTACTTATGTATTTATCTTTTTTTTCGGCAACCCGAAAATAAATATCAAAATTCATAAGCCATATTCGAAAAAGCATCGTATAAAGAAGTGAGACCGAAAATAAAGGAGAAAAAACATGAGCAGCAAAACAAAGGTAAAACCTCAAAACGTGAATGCGCCAAACCCCGTTTCGGCCGGCGATTTGGAAACCGTCACGGGCGGCGCGTGGTCCGATGTGCTTGACAAAGCCGCGGACGCGTATAAAAACAAGAAGAAAAAAAAGTAAGCGAAGAAAAGAGGCAAAATAAAATGAAAAAACATATCACACAGGCAGTTGCGGTTATACTTGCGGCTTTTATGTTGCTCGGACTGATGAGCGGCTGCGCTTCGAAAAATTTTGATGATACCGTTTCGGGCATTTACAGCGATGTGTCCTCTGTCGCAAACGACGCGCGGGGAATAGACACAACCGTGACCCTGAAAGATATGAAATTCGCGGACACCGTTTCCGCGGAACAGGTAAAACTCGGCGGCGCATTTGCGGAAATGACGCTCCGAACCGTTGAGCGCAAGAGCGATACCGAGGTTAGGGTTGCAGCCGACGGCGCATGCGCGGCGGACGAAAACTCGGGCTTTATCGCGTTTGCGGCAGAAGCCGTAGTCGAAGAAAAAGCGCCCGAACAGGAAAACCTGACCGACGAAGAAAAAGCGGCAAAAGCGGAACTCGAAGCCGCCGAAAAGGACGCGTTTCCGTATTCCGTCACGATAGCCGTGGCGCGTCCGAAAGCGGAGACCGTAATTGAAAATGCGGGCAATAATGCCGCCGTTACGGTCAGACTGACGGACGAAACGTTCAAAAACAACATCACCCCCGAATCTTTCACCGTAACGGTAGGAGAAAAAAAGCTCTCCGTCGCTTCCGCTGAAAGAAAAGATGACACTGCCTGCCTTTTAACATTTGCCGAAAGCGCAAACGACGCGTTTGCCGCGCTCGGAGACGGAACTCTTCTCATCGCCGCAGATGCACTTGTCGGCGGCAAAGAGTTGAACGGCTCATTCACCGTTTATGACGCGGTGCTTTCCGCGAAAGTGGACTTTGTCGAAGAACAGGACGACGGATTTGTTGTAACGACCGTTATCCGCGTAGCGAACGGAACGTTTGCGGATATCGACGCCTCCTCGGTAACAGTCAGCGGAGATCTCGGTGAAACGCTTTCTTTCGAAAAAACTTCCGCAAACGAACTGACGCTGAAAAATACCGTGAAAAAAGACGGCGCGACGCTTGAAAACATCGAGATAGAAGCGACTGTTTCGATAAAGGGCGTATATGCGAAAACGCTCTGGGGCGCAGAAAAATCAGATGCCGAAATCAGCCTTGACTATCACGCGACGGAGGAAAAAAAGGAACTTCTCGCCGTTGAAACAAGCCTTGTTTTCGACCTTATAAAAACCGGAATTGAGGCGCTTGCGACCGAGGCGGGTTCTGTCGGCGCAAAGCGTATATTCTCGTTTATCGACGAAGACTCGTTCGAGGACGAGACCGCAAAAGAGTTGAGCAAACTGAACGAGTATCTCAGGTCCATGGACGCAAAGTGGACGGCTGCTCTCAGCGAACTGAATCTCCAACTCTCCATAATGTCCGACAAACTCGGCAAAAACGATTGCAGCCGCGCGCTTGACGATTTTGACACTCTGGCAGACAGAATTCGTTCTCTTGTTCTGCACCTCGAAAACAAGAAAAAGGCTGTTGACAGCGCGAAAAAAGGCACGCCCGAATACGAAAAGGCGGCGGCTGAATATGTCAAAGCGGTTGAAAAGGAAAGCAGTAAAATATATACGGAAGAGCATCTTCTTGGCAGCAAGATACTTTCGGGCTCGGCGGGACTCACTTCCGGTATTATCGGAACTTATGACGAAATGCTTTCTTACATATACAATTTCGACGTTCAGACATACGATTTGAAAGAGAGTTTCCGCGTATTCGTTCTTTCGCTTTATCTTGAAGCGTATGACGAAGCGGTTCTCTATTACGAACTGACCGACCCCGAAAACCAACTGCTCCGCGACCTGAAAAGCCAGATAACCAAACTTAATGCCGCCATGAAGAACATAGAAGTGGTTCGCCGCGCGGATAAGGACGATTACGTTTACTGCTACGCTCTCGGCAAAGAAATGAAACGCTTTGTCGATGCGAGGTACTCTGACGACAAGGATTACACGCTTGACGAGGCAAAAGTGCTCAATATGGCAAAACGCGCCGAAAGCCGCGGAACAACGCTTCGCGCCGACCTTGAAAAAAGCGGATTTTACTCCGTCAGCAGACGCAAAAACAGAAACGGTATTGAATACGACAAACTTTGCTTCAAAATAGAAAATCACAAGGAATTCTCCAAAAAGACGAGAGAATGGTGGACTTTGACGTCAAGAATAAACATCGACACGCACGAGGTTGAGAAAAACGTCAAAACATATTATCAAAAAGATGAACGCAGCGGCTTCAACGCCTTCTTCGGCATCGACCAGTGGGATCAGACCGAGTGCTGGGGCCCATACAAGGTTGCAGGCTTTGCTATACTCGGCAAATAAATGACTGAAAAAATCAAAAAACTTTTCGCGCTTGTTCTTGCGCTTGTGTTGTTCGGCGGAACGGTCGCCTGCAAAGGCGGCGAACAAAGCGGCACGGACGGCGCGAAGACCGATGCGGAAATCTCGGATTTCACGCTGCTTGTCTATATCTGCGGCAGCGACCTCGAACAAAAACGCGGCGCGGCAACGGCAAATATTGCCGAAATGCTGTCGGCGGATATTCCCGACGGGGTGAACGTAATTCTCCAGACAGGAGGCTCTTCAAAATGGAGAAATTTCGATATCCCGTCCGACAGGTCGAACCGCTACGCCGTCAAAAACGGGACGCTTGAACTTATAGAGTCGAATCCGCCCGTCAATATGGGCAGCGAGCGCGCCTTTTCGGATTTTTTGAAATTCGGAATTGAAAAATATCCTGCGGAACAGACCGCCGTGATTTTCTGGAATCACGGCGGCGGTTCCGCTGTCGGCGTCTGCTCGGACGCGCTGAACGGCAACGATTTTCTCACTCTTTCGGAAATCTCGTCCGCGCTTGAAAGCGTCGGACTGCAAAAGAAACTCGCATTCGTCGGCTTCGACGCTTGCCTTATGGCAAATTACGAGACCGCACGCATACTTGCTCCGTTTGCCGAAAAAATGATAGCGTCCGAGGAACTCGAGCCCTCCGGCGGCTGGGATTGGAAGAAAACGCTTGAAAATCTTTCCGACCCGACGGAGATTGCGAAAGGCTATGCCGTGAAGAACGCCGATACGGATTATTACACCGTGTCCGTTATCGACCTTGAAAAATTCGGCATTGTTGAAGACCTTTTTTCGCGCGTTGTCGAAAAGATAGGACGCGGAGAGAAAAACCTGATCGCCCGCGCCGCGTATTACGCGCAGGGCTTCGGTTCTTCGTCCGGCAAAGGCGATGCGGGAGACCTTTACGATCTCTGCGGCGTTGCGGACTATCTCGACCTTGAATACGACCTTTCGGACTGCGTTACCTGCTTCAACGGCACCGCTCGGGCGGATGCGGGCGGTTTGAGCTTTTATTTCCCCGTCGGCAGTCAAAAGTATATGGAGGCGTATACGAACGGCGTCGCAACTCCCGCTTACGGCGATTTTCTGAAAAAATATTTTTCCTCGGGCAACGCGGCGCAAATCGCTTTTGAAAACCGCGGCGAGGTCAGAAACGGAAAACTGTGGTTCTCCGTCACGCCCGAATCAGAAAACATCGTCTGCTCCGTCTGTTACACCCTTTACCGCGTTGACATGGAAAGTCTTCTGAACGGCAAATACAAACTTTGGGGAATAGGGTATGATACAGACATCGTTGAAAAGGGGAACGAATACGCCGTCAACTTTGTCGGAAATTGGGCGTTTCTGAACGGCTGTCAGTTAAACTGTGACGTTGTTGACGAAACGGAAAGCCATACTTTTTATTCTTCCGTTATCAGGATAAACGGCGCGCTTTCGTATCTGCTGTTTACCTTTGACAAAAATTCCCGTGAAATAAGCCTTTCAGGCTATGTAAACGCCGATTCCGAGGCCGACCGCATCGAATCGCTCAAAGACGGCGACGTGATAACGGTGATGTACGATGTTTTTTCGGACGATCTTCAAACAGCCTCGTTCACCGAGGGCGAAACATTTGAATATTCGTCCGCCGAAATGCCGCTTTCGATAGGCAGACTTGACAACGACGCCTATATCTTTCAGGCGCTCGTGACCGATATCTACGGCAAAACATATCCCACAAATTTCGCGCTTGCCGTTATGTCCGACGGAGAGTTTGAACTTGTTGACGTCATCAAACACGACACAAACCTTGACGATGAATAAAGAGTCTGTTTACGCTTCGATTTATGCCCGATCGGCGGCTTTGACCGAAAAGATAAAAAAAGTTCACACACCCCTATTGACAAAGCCGCCGATATGTTGTATAATTATTAAGCCTTGATTGAGAGCAGCGCTCTTTTTCAAAAAAACGGAGCGGCGTTCCGTCAACATAATTTGCGGGTGTAGTTCAATGGTAGAACCCTAGCCTTCCAAGCTAGTCGCGTGGGTTCGATTCCCATCACCCGCTCCATTTATGTGTGCTTGTAGCTCAGCTGGATAGAGCATCTGCCTTCTAAGCAGAGGGTCGGGGGTTCGAGTCCCTTCAAGCACGCCATTCGGTGGGTATAGCTTAGTTGGTTAAAGCGCCAGTTTGTGGCACTGGAGATCGAAGGTTCGAATCCCTTTACCCACCCCAAAAGACAAAAACAGTCCTCGAAAGAGGGCTGTTTTTGCTTTTGGGACGGGTAAAGGGATTAACGAACCTGTTTCGCGCAGCGAAACAAGGTTCGTCGCAGCAGCGATTTTTGCAAAGCAAAAATCGACTGTGAAGTCGCGAGTGAACAAAAAAATTCGGGCACCGCATCAGCGGTCGAAGTTTTGTGAAATGCAGCGTACCCCTTTACATTGTATGAAGTTATAACAAGGCAGAAAAGGGAACATTGACGAAAAAAAACAGTCCTCGAAAGAGGGCTGTTTTTGCTTTCGGGGAAGGTAAAGAGTATCCTCTGTCTCCAACCGCCGGACATATTTGCACATCAATGTCAATATAAAATATGCAAAATTTGCACATTTGCGTTTTCTGCTATATGCAAAAATGTATGTTTCCGCTTTGTATTATGCGTGGGAACGCCCGACGAATACATCTGTCGCAATCCGCGCCTCAACCGAAAATCGCGAATTTACCGTCCCTCGTGCTTTTGCCTGTACTCGCCGGGTGTGATGCCCGCGAATTTTTTGAACGTGCGCGTGAAGTGGCTCTGCGAGGAAAAGCCGAGATACGAGGAAATTGCGGAGAGGGATTTATCTGTGTACCGAAGAAGGCGTTTCGCCTCTTCTGTTTTCTCTTTTTGTATATAATCGGAAAGCGTTATTCCCGCCTGCCTGTGAAATTCCGCGGATAGGTGAGTGCGGCTGATATACATTTCTTTTGCGACCGTCTCAACGGACATCGGTTCGCAGATATGGCGTCGGACGCTTGCGGCAACGTCGGAGACGAGTTTAGACCGACTGCCGTTTACTCTTGCTCTTCCGACGCGCTGTGTGTAATCCGCTATCATGTGAAATTGCAGGTTTGAGATCTGCTCCGAGCCGTTTGTCAGTTCGCACCTCTGAATGTATCTGTCGCTGAGCAAAAGCGCCTCTTCCGGGTCAAGCCCGCCTCTTATTGCCGCGCGGGAGGCAAGCGTGACGGAGACGATGAACATATTTCGCAGTTGGCGAAGCGTGTCGAATGCCACCGTTCCTCCGCGTATGGGCGGTGCCGAACGAATCCATGCGTTCAGCGCTTCCGTGTCGCCTTTTCCCACAATGCTCATCAGCGCGTTTTCGAGTGAGACCGTATTGTGCAGGTCTGTTTTTTCGTATTCGCCGCGCGGCTCTTCATCTCTTGTCATTTGCGCCGTAATGCTTTCCTGCGTTTTGTCGTATATCGAAATGTCGGACAGCGAAAGCTTTTCGCCGTTCAGCAGATAATTCATCACGCATTGTATCTGCATAACGCTTTCGGGCGGCATCGGGATTATGCCTTTCATTCCGAGCAGAAAATCATCCGTGTCCTCTGCGGGAACGTCCGCGAGAAACGCAAGTTCGCGCAACTCCGCGTCCGTGGCGCGTACACGGCTTGTGGGTCCAATAACTATCCGCTTTTCGCCGTGACGGACGACCCCGTAATAGGCAAACTGCGGCGTGACGTAATATCCCACATTCTTTTTAATGGAAAAAAGCTCTTCCTTATATATATTCATCGGGTCTTTCGGCAACGCCGAGACAGATGAAAAAAACGTCTGCTTTTCACCGTCGAAAACACGGACGGGCAACCCCGAAAGCCCCGCGATTATGCCGCAAACATATTCAATATCGTCTGCTTTCATCTTTTACAACCCCTTTCAATACAATTATATCATATTCAATACAAATATGCAATACATATTGTGTCTTTATTTTGTATAATATACTTGCAAAGACAAATTGACCTTTTGATATTACTTGTTTTGAGGATTTTTATGAAAAAAGACGAAAGATTTAAAAATCTGACGCTTGCCGAAAAGGCGCGGCTCGTTCAGGGCACGGATTTTATGTACACCCGTCCCGTGGAGCGGCTCGGCATACCTCCCGTTGCCATGGCGGACGGTCCTCACGGACTGCGCAAGCAGATAGGCGGCGGGGATAACGGCGTTTCTTCTTCCGAACCCGCGACGGCGTTCCCGACCGCCGCGGCGGTTGCCTGTTCGTGGGATCCCGAAAACGCGCACAGAATGGGTGCCGCGATAGGCGAGGAGTGCCGCTGCTACGGCGTTCATACGCTGCTCGGTCCCGGCGTCAACATAAAGCGCAACCCGCTTTGCGGCAGAAACTTTGAGTATTACAGCGAAGACCCTTTGCTTGCGGGCAAAATGGGCGCTGCGTTCTGCCGCGGCGTGGGTGAAAACGGCGTCACGGCGTGCGTGAAGCATTTTGCGCTGAACAATCAGGAAAACGCCCGTTTTTACGGCAACAGCGTTGTTGACGAACGCGCTGTCAGGGAGCTTTATCTGCGCCCGTTTGAACTGACTGTCCGCGAGGGCGAACCTCATGCCGTGATGACGTCGTATAACCGTATCAACGGCGTTTTTTCGTCCGAAAACAAGCGTCTTATAACTGATATTCTGCGCGGCGAGTGGGGCTTTGACGGAATTGTTATGAGCGACTGGGGCGGCACTTTCGACCGCTGCGCGGGGCTGTGCGCAGGCGAAGACCTCGAAATGCCGGGCGACACGGCTGTCAGTATAAAGAAGGTCTGCGACGCCGTTGCCGACGGCACGCTTGCGGCGGAAGACCTCGACAAAAACGTTGAGCGTCTGCTTGATTTTGCAGACCGTTTCGCAACCGTTCCCAAGACGGACTCTTTTGATATTGACGCGCATTCCTCACTTGCTGCGGAGATTGCCGCAGACAGCGCGGTTTTACTGAAAAACGACGGTATTCTGCCTCTTGACCCGAAGAAAAAAATATGCGTTATCGGAGACCTTTTTGCAAAAATGCGCTATCAGGGCTCGGGCAGTTCCATGATAAACCCGACAAAGACGGTTTCTCACTCCGATGCGTTTGCCGCCCGCGGCATAGAATATGCTTTCGCGCGCGGATACAGCGCGGACGCGTCGCCCTGCGAAACAGATCTTACGGCAGAGGCCGTCGCGCTTGCCGCAGAATACGATGAGATTCTGCTGTTTCTCGGTCTTACAGACCTTGCCGAGAGCGAGGGCGGGGACAGGGAAGATATGCGCCTGCCCGCCGACCAGCTGCATCTTGTTTCGGCGCTGCTGCCGCTGAAAAAGAAGATTGCCGTCGTTCTTTTCGGCGGCTCTCCCGTCGAACTGCCTTTTGCGGACGGAGTGAACGCCGTGCTGAATATGTACCTCGGCGGTCAATGCTGCGGTGAGGCGTGCGCAAGGCTGTTGTTCGGCGAGACCTGCCCGTCCGGCAAACTTGCGGAAACGTGGTTTGAAACGTATTCGCAGCTGCCTTACGGCGCGGAATACTCGAAAACCGAAAACGAACTTTACAAAGAAAGCGTTTTTGTCGGCTACCGATATACGGCAAGCGCCGATGCAAAACCACGTTATCCGTTCGGATTCGGGCTTTCGTATACCGAATTTTCATATTCCGACCCCGAAGTTTTCAGTGAAAACGGCAAAGTTTTCGCGAACGTTACGGTTACGAACGTCGGCGCTTGCAGAGGTGCCGAAGTTGTGCAGGTATATGTTGCAAACCCGTCGGATTCCGCCGTTTTCCGCCCGAAAAAGGAACTGCGTGCGTTTGAAAAAGTTTGGCTCGACCCCTCCGAAAGCCGATGCGTAACGCTCTCTTTTGATGAAAAAGACCTGTCGTTTTTTGATGTGTCCCAAAACCGTTTTGTGCTTGAAAACGGAAAATACGAGGTTCAGATATCGTCTTCTTCCGAAGATCCCGTTTTTTGCGAAAAACTTACGGTTTCTTCCGGTGAGAAAGTCGCTTGCCCGTATTCCGCCGAGGTCAATGAGGCGATGAAAGACGGCAAACGGATTGACAACAAAATATTTGAAGAGCTGCTCGGCGCGCCGCTCCCGAAACACGTTCCGAAACTTCCGCTGACGCTCGAAAGTCCTTTTTCGGATTTCCAAAAAACGTTTATGGGAAGAATACTGTACAACGCCGTTACCGCGACCTCGAAAAAACAACTCAAAGCGGCAAAAAAACTTCCCGAGGGCGCGGAACGCGAAAACCGCATAAAAGGCGCGGTATTCTTAAAGCGCATTTTTGACACGAACTGTATGCGCACGCTTTCAATGTCCGCGGGAAGATCATTTCCTTTCAATATCGCGGAGGGCTTTGTCGAACTCGGAAACGGACATATCCTTCGTGGGATAAAAGCGATGAAAAAATCGTATAAAATCAAAGAAAAAGGAGCAAAAAACAAATGAAAAACGGAATGCTGTCTTCACGTTTTTTTGATTCGAAGGTTCGTTCCCGGAATGTGGGAGCAAAAGAAAAATGGCTCGGCTATCTGCTCGGACCTTGCGGCGCGCTGCTGCTGAACGCCGTTTTGGCAACATACCTGAACGTGTATTACACCGACGTGCTTAAATTAACGGGCGTATGGGGCGGCGCGTTCCTCGTCATGTTCCCCATCATTTCCAAAATAATCGACGCGATAACCAACGTTGCAATGGGTTACATAATTGACCGTACCCGTACCAAGCAGGGCAAAGCCCGTCCGTGGCTGCTGCTTTCGGCGCCGCTCGTCGCGATAACGGGCATTCTGCTTTTCACCGTTCCGCAGGCAAGCGAGACGGTTCAGGTCGTTTGGGTCATGCTCTCCTACAACCTGTTCTATTCGCTGGCGTATACGATTTACAATATGTCCCACAACCTTATGGTTCCGCTGTCCACCCGCAACACCGTTCAGCGCGGTTCGCTTTCCGTTTTCAATCAGATTTCGACCATTATGATGAGCGGCATAATCGTCGCGCTCGTTTTTCCGATGGTTGTTATGCCCGTTATCGGCACGGACAAACGCCTTTGGATAGCCGTTATGGGTACGCTTTCACTCCTTGCTCTTCCGCTGACGCTCCTTGAGTATTACTTCACCAAAGAGCGCGTAACTCTCGAAACAGAGGGCATAAAAGAGAAGAAAATACCGTTTTCATTGCAACTCAAAGCGGTTTTCACGGATAAATATCTGATTATAATTTTTGCGTATTTCCTTATATATACCGTCGGAACGTGCATGAAAAACAGCGCGCTCGTTTATTACTGCAACTACGTTCTCGGCACGTACAACGACGGCGTAACGCAAATGCTCGTTTCCGTTATCGGCGGCATACCGATGGGTATAGGCATTTTTGCCGTATGGCCGCTTGCCAAGAAGTTCGGCAAGCGCAACGTCACCCTTTTCGGCTTTGTGCTTTACGCTCTCGGTTCGCTTATCTGCTGGGCTGCTCCCACCAATATGGTTGTCGTTCTTGTCGGACAGTTCATAAAAAATATCGGCGGTCTGCCGTGCGCTTATGTGTTTATGGCGCTTTTTGCGGACGTTCTCGACCACTCCGAATGGCGCAGCGGCTTCCGTTCGGACGGACTTGCGATGTCCGTTTACAGCATTATTGCCGTTGCCATTCTCGGAATCTGCACGGGTATTTTCAACGGCGTTATCTCCGCCGCAGGCTATGTTCCGCCGCTTGAAGCCACTTCCGCCACGCTTTCCGATACCATGGCATCCGTTGCCGCAAACGGATACACGACGCAGCTTTCCGCAGATGCGATAGCCTCGGGTGTCGCAAATCTCGGCGCGAACCGCGTATTTACGATAGGCATCGTTCAAAACGCCGCCACCTCGTCCGCCATAACGTTCTTCTTTGTCGGGCTTGAAGTTATAACAGGCATAGCGTTGGCTTTCATGCTCTCGGCATTGAACGTTGAAAAAACGGTGGGCTTAAAACAGAACGTTATCAGACAAAGACAGCGTGCCGCCGCCGAAGCCCGCGGTGAAAAATGGGTCTCCTCAGATGAAAAAGAAGAGGCGGAACAAAAGGCGCTCGCCGCCGAAGCCCGCGTCGTATACCTTGCCGAACTCGAAAAGAAATGCGGGGAGAAAGGCACGGACTTTGAGGCAGCCAAAGCCGAATATATTAAAAAGTGCGACGAAAAAGACGCAAAACAGGCAGTCGACAAAGCTGCGAAAGCCGAAAAAGAACTTGCGAAAGAAAATAAAATTGCCGAAAAAGCGGCTCTCCGTCGTTCCCGTATGACCGAAGAGCAAAGAAAGAAAGCAGACGACAAAGCCGCAAAGAAAGAGGCGGCTCTTGCCGAACTCTGGAAAAAAGAGCAGACAAAAGCAAAGCCGTTTTATGAGAAAATGCAAAAAGCGCTCGGAGAGGATAATATATGAAAGCATTTGAATTGAAAACCGAATATCTCGTCAACCCGCTCGGGCTGGCAAACCGTTCCCCGCGCCTTTACTGGAAATGCGAAGACGGCGTAAAACAGACCGCTTACGAACTTGAATATACCGTAAACGACAAGCCTTTTCAGTCCGTTACGGTCAAGACCTCTTCAACAACGCATATTTCGTTTCCGCAAACGCTCGCTTCCCGCGACCGTGTTCTGTGGCGAGTGCGTCTGCGCGACGAAAACGGTGTCTGGGGCGAATATTCCGACACCGCATCATTTGAGATGTCGCTGCTTGACCCTGCCGACTTTTCCGCGGAATGGATAAGCGGAGATTATTGCGTGAACAAAAGAAAACGCTATCCCGTGGATTGCTTCCGCAAGACTTTTGAAGCGGAAAACGTTGTCCGTGCCCGCCTTTACGCAACCGCCTGCGGACTTTTTGAGGCAAAGATAAACGGCAATCGTGTCGGCGATTTTGTTCTCGCGCCGGGGCATACCGATTACCTCAAACGTGTTCGTCTGCTGACTTTTGACGTTACTCCTCTTCTGAAAAACGGCGAAAACGAAATAACCGCCGAACTTGCGGACGGGTGGTACCGGGGTTCCTGCGGCGCATGGGGTCTGCGCAATCAGTACGGCAGCAGAACAAAACTTTTAATGCAACTCGAACTGTTTTTTGCCGACGGCTCTTCAAAAACCGTTATGACGGACGGCTCTTGGCAATGGTCAAACGACGGCTCTCGGCGCTTTGCGGACAACAAGGACGGAGAGCGTGTCGATGCCCGTATGAACCCGACGTATTCGGGTCACGCCGTGCCGACTTCTCATTCCGTTTTTCCGACCCCGACAGACAATGTATATCTCGTTGAAAAAGAGAGATTCAAACCCACTCTTATCAAGACCCCGTCAGGAAAGACCGTTCTTGATTTCGGCAAAAACATCGCAGGTTATATCGCGTTTTCGCTTTCCACAAAAGCGGGCGAAAAGATATTTCTCCGCTTCGGCGAAATGTTTGACAAAAACGGGGAGTTTACACAGATAAACATTCAATGCGCAAACAAAAAGCGCACAAGGGTAACGCCGCTTCAACAGGTGGAATATATCTGCCGTAACGGAAAAAACGATTACAAAACAAAGTTTGCGATTTTCGGCTTTCAGTACGTCCTTGTCGAAACGGACATCCCGTTTTCCGCCGATGATTTCGAAGCCGTCGCCGTGTATTCGGATATGAAGCCGACCGCCGAGTTCTCATGCTCAAACGACCTTGTAAACCGCTTTGTCGCCTGCACGCTGCTTTCTGCAAAGAACAACCACGCCGATGTTCCGACGGACTGCCCGACCCGCGAACGCCACGGCTGGACGGGCGACGCGCAGATTTTCGCGGATACGGCGTCCTACTTCTTTGAATACGCGCCGTTTGCCCGCAAATATATCCTCGATATGCTTGACGGACAGCGCCGCAACGGCAAATTCCGTCAGATAACCCCACGCGGCGGCATAGACCGCTATATGAACGTGATGGACGGCTCTGCGGGTTGGTCGGACGCGGGCGTACTGATACCTTACCGAATATGGAAGCGGTACGGCGACGAATCCGTTATACGGGATAATTACGCCGCGATGAAAAAATATGTCGATTACAAAATAAAAACGCTCGGCAGATTCTATCCGACCGCGCGCCCGACGGGTATCGACCGCCGACATAAAAAGAACATCTCGAATTACGGTCAATCTTACGGCGAATGGGCTGAACCCGCCGACGTTCACCCCATTGTCTGGCAGGACTTCGTTTCTCCTCATCCCGAAGAAACTACGGCGTATATCGCCTATGTTTGCCGGCTGATGAGCGAGATCGCCGAAGTTCTCGAAAAGTCCGACGATTCAAAACGCTTCGCGGCAATCGCGGACCGCGTAAAACTCGGCTACACGGCTCTCCGCAAAACCGAAAAATTTACGCTTGACACTTCCCGTCAGGCAAGTCTCGTGCGCCCGCTTTACTTTGATCTGCTTGCACCCGAACAGACCGAATTCGCGAAAAAACGCCTCGTAAAAGCACTTGACGAATACGGTTGGCGGTTAGGCACGGGCTTTCTTTCGACCCCGCTTATTCTCTACGTTCTTCAGAATATTTCACCCGAATACGCTTACCGTCTGCTTGAAAACGAACAGATGCCAGGGTGGCTGTTTATGCCCAAAATGGGCGCGACCACCGTTTGGGAAGCGTGGGAGGGGACGGAAACCGAGAACGGCGGCATAGCCTCTCTTGACCACTACTCGAAAGGCGCGGTCTGCGAATGGATATTCTCCCGTATGTGCGGGGTAAACGTCGTCGGCGAGAACCGCTTTGAGATAACGCCCTGCGTCGGCGGCAGCATAACATTCGCTTCTTTTGCTTACGACAGCCTCTACGGCAAGGTCTCCTGCGCGTGGAAACGCGACGGCGGCAAGGTTACGTTTGAAGTCTGCGTTCCTTCCAACACTTCCGCGCGTTTTTGCGCCTGCGGCATCGACAGAGAACTTTCGGTCGGCTTGAATGTGATTGAAGCCGAAATCTGACGAACCAAAGCGTCGGTATTTTGAAACAGGGAACTTTTCGCCCGTTTTTAGACGGAAAAGTTCCCCATAAATGCGATAACTGCGGGGTTTTTGTTTTTGCACGATGTTTATGACAAAGAAAAACCGCCGATACTCCTTTTCGGAAACCTTTTTGTAAGTGTTTCCCGTCACCGTTTCGCCAAAATCGAAATGATTGTAAAATAGCGGAAGAATTATCTTCAAACTTTATAAAACAGACACGATGCTTGCACTGTGTCTGTTTTATTTATTTACAACTACGCGCGTTTATACTATAATATCTTTGATTATTATAGGGGTAATGCGCCCTGTTGCAAACCGTGTATACTGAACGGGAGCGCAGCCGAAAATGTAAAAGAGTTTTTCCGCTTTGACTGAACCGAGGCGGTGCAAAGACCTTTTCAAGGAGAAATTATGAGCAAAAATGCAGTCGATCTTCGCGGCAGGCGAGAGGTGTTTTGGGACGATTTTATGATCGAGCCCGACCGCACGAACGCCGAACCGCGCTTACACAAACCCGTCAAAAAAGAGCGTGTGCTCCTGCTTGACAAACCGTGGGAGGGCGACGGGTGCGATTATTACAACATTTTTAAGGACGAAGACGAGAACGGCGTTCTTTACAGAATGTACTATCTCGGTTGGACGATGATAAAGCCTGACGGTACGCACAACGGCTCGGACATCAAAGTCTGCTATGCCGAAAGCCGCGACGGTATCAAATGGGAGCACCCCGACCTCGGTATATGCAAATTCGGCAGATACAGAAAAAACAACATCATTCTGGATCAGAAAACGGATATTTACGATAATTTCTTTGCATTCAAGGATACAAACCCGAACTGCAAGCCCGACGAAAAATACAAGGGAGTTGCCGAGTGCGGCAGAGACGGAACTCTTTGGGGTTACGTTTCGACCGACGCAAAGCATTGGACGCGCAAGGCTCTTTTGACAAAGCAGGGCAAGTTCGACTCCCTCAACGTATGCCATTGGGATAAATACAGCGGTAAATACCGTTGCTATATCCGCGATTTTCACGACAACGAGGAAACGGACGAATACGCTATCCGCGATGTCCGCGTGATAACTTCCGACGATTTCTGGAACTGGTCTGAGCCGACGATGATAGATTTCGGCGAACAGGCGGACTATCCGCTTTACACAAACAATGTCGGACCGTATTACCGCGCGGATCACATCCTGACGGGATTTCCGACAAGATACGTTCAGCGTTACGGCTGGTCGAAGAATTTTGACAGACTTTGCGGACAGGAGCAGAGAAAACTTCGCTGCAACCTCACCGAGCGTCTCGGACTTACCGTGACCGACTGCGTGTTTATGACAAGCCGCGACGGAGTTAAGTTCCACCGATTTGACGAGGCGTGGCTGACCCCCGGTCCCGAAAACGGAAGCAACTGGGTATACGGCGACTGCTATCCAGCGTTCGGCATGATAGAGACCCCGAGCGAATACGAGGGCGCGGCAAACGAGATATCAATGTATAATTTTGAGGGCAAGTGGACGGGCAAACCGTCAAACCTTTACAGATACACGGTTCGTCTCGACGGCTTTGCTTCGTATTACGGCGCATATCCCGGCAGAGATCTTGTTACCCGTCCTTTCACGTTTGACGGCGACACTTTGAAGATGAATTTCGCCACCTCCGCAAGAGGATTTATGAAAGTGAAAGTTCTGGACGAGAACTACGAGCCTTTCGAGGGCTTTTGGACGACCGAGATATTCGGCGACAGAGTTGACAGCCCGATAGACTTTGAAAACGGCAATATCGCAGACCTGAAAGGCAAAACGGTGCGCCTTGCGCTCGAACTCTGCGACGCAGATATATATTCTTTTATAATCGAATAATAAACGGGAGGTTAAAATGAAGAAAAAGATAATCCTTTTGGCTATATGCCTTTTCTCCGTTTTTGCGTTCTTTACCGCCTGCAACGGCGATAAAAAGCCGACCGAAACGGGAACGGCTACCGGCGAAAGAGATTTCGGCGGCAGAAAATTCTATTATCGCGGCACGATAATAACCGCAGACCCGTCCGACGACGACCCCGATATAGACCCCGGCACGCTTCCTTATATGGAAAGCCGCGAGGACGAGGTTCTTTACAATCAGTGCCTTTATATCGAAAAGACATATAACTGCAAGATAATCCGTTCGGGCTTCCCCGGCAACGATACGCAGTCTTTTGCCACGATGTTCGCAGGCGGCGACGTTGAAGCCGATTTTTGTACCGCGACATTCGGCGATCTTCGCGAGTATCACAAAGCGGGTATCCTTTGCAATATGGAAGAATTAAAGAGCCTTGACTCCGCAGACGAGGAAAAATGGGGTATCGAGGCAAAACGTGACGCAACCCGTTACGGCGGCGTGCTTTACGCTTTCCCCGTAAAAGGCTCCATGTATACTCCGTTCGTATCCGTTTACAGCGGCGCGCTTATATATAACTACGAACTTTATGACGAGTTCAATATAGGCACCACGCCCAAGGAAATGGTTGAAGCGGGCGATTGGAACTTTGATACGTTCCTCAATATCATTCAGCGTTGCTCGGACCTCACGGCGCAAAGACCCGTTTACGGGCTTCAAAACGATTGCAGCTTGCCGTCTTCCGCCATTGACGCAAACGGCTCAAATACAATTATAATGAGAAACGGCAAGTATGTCTGCGGATATTCCTCCGATGCGTCAATCAGCGCCCTTGAATGGGTAAGAAAAATGAACCAGACCGGCTGCATCGGCGGCAATATCGATAACGACACCGCGGTATTCGCCCTCAAAACTTCCGAAAAAGCGATAAACACCAAGTGTTCCACCGTCCATTGGGTTCCGTTTCCGACCGGTCCGGACGCGACCGACGCCACAAAGAACACGGGTGCGTATTTCGGTTATCACGAATTCGGAACTTCCGTTTTCAAACACGCAAACGACAGTCAGAGAGATGAAGATTCCGCTTATATTCTCGACAAACTGTTTGCTCCTACCGAAGAGTGGGGCAAGACCGGTTACGACGAATATATGTCGCGCAACTTCTTCGACACCGTTGAAGATTATGAAGTTTATAAATACGCAAGCATAAATATGAGCTATCAGTACGCTGCCGAAATAGTTCCCAACAAGGAATTTTCGGATTCCATGTCTTCTGTAATCGACAGCGCGGTTGCGGCTTCTTTCACCGGTTCAATCAAAAACCAGCTTTCTTCGCTTGTTACCGCGATGAACGAACAGATCTGCAAGCCGATGAACGAGGCAAAATAAGAGGTACTGAATATGAAAATAATGCTTTCTCCCTCCTATTTCGGAGAAAAGGAAAAGACGCTTTTCGAACACGGAAAGATGAGCCTTTCCCTGTTTAAGTATTCAACGGGTATCTGCGGTATGACGCTCAAAAACGCGCGCGGTTACATCACCGTGCTTCCGTTCAAGGGCTTTCAGGTATGGCGCGCTTGCTTTGACGAACATGAACTTGTTATGAAAACGCTGTTCGACGAACCGACGCAGAGCACCGAATACTGCAAAACTTACGGCGCGTTTCTTATTCATTGCGGTCTTACCGCAATAGGCAATCCCGATGTTGCCGCGGGCGATACGCACCCGCTTCACGCGGAACTGCCCAATATCGGTTACGACAAGGCGTGGGCTGTCTGCGGCGAGGACGAAAAGGGCAGATATGTGGAACTCTGCGGCTCCTGCCGTTATGTGTTCGGTTTTGAGACAGGGTATGAGTTCCGCCCGACTTACCGCCTTTACGAAAACGGAACGACGTTCGACGTGCACAATGAGATAGAAAACCTGCGCGGCTGCCGCCAGGAATATTCGTATATGTGCCACATGAACTTCCGTCCCGTTGACGGCTCAAAACTCGTTTATTCCGCAAAAACAGAGAACATTTATCTGCACGAACTTGTTCCCGATACGCTGACGGACGACGAACAGAAGAAGTTGAAAGACTGGTTCAAAGTGCTGAAAAAGGACATTCACGCGCACGATACGTTGGGCGGCGAGAAACAGTTCTATCAGCCCGAGGTCGTTTTCACCGTCAGGTATGTAGCGGACGAAGAGGGCAGAGGTCACTGTATGCAGGTGTTTCCCGACGGTTATGCGGGCTATGTTTCGCACCACCCCGCACAACTGCCTTACGGCGTTCGCTGGATAAGCCGTTTTCCGAACGAAGACGCGGTCGGTATGCTTCTTCCCGCAACGGGCGAGCATAACGGACACGCGGACTGCGTAAAGAAAGGTTATATCCGCTACATGGAAGCGGGCGAGACCGTGAAGATAGACTTCACAACGGGTCTTCTGACACCCGACGAAGCAAATGCGATGAAAGTCAAGATCGCAAAAATGATAGGTTGAGTTTATAATAATACATATTATATAAAAGATATTCAAAGGAGAAAAACACCATGTCCAGAGTTTGTATTCCCGACTACGAATACGTTGAAAGACGCAAAAAATGCGTTGAGATGATGAAAGAGCAGAACCTTGACGTTATGATAGTCAACGGTACCGAGTCCGACTATGCCAACCCGCGCTACTTCTGCGGCTTCTGGCCCCTTTTCGAAAGAGTCGGCGTAGCTATCGCAGCCAACGGCAACGCTGCCGTTATGGTAGGTCCCGAATCCGTCATCTTCGCAGGCGACGTTTCGAGAATCAAGAACATTTATCCCTGCCTTTATTACAGAGAGGGCGCAAACCCGTCCTATCCCGAAATCAAGACGAACACATACAACGACGTTCTTGAAGACCTCGGCGTTAAAGGCAAGCATATCAGAATAGGTATTGGCGGCTACATGGAGACCACCGTTGTTATGATGGACGGTCTTAAAGAGTGCTATCCCGAAGCAGAGATAGTAAATGCAGACAACATCATGGTTTCGCTTCGTCAGATCAAGTCCGAAAACGAAATCGCCTGCATCCGCGAAGGTTTCAGAATCGCGCAGATCGCAACAGATGAAGTTGTAAAAGCGCTTCGTCCGGGCGTTACCGAGCTTCAAATGGTCGGTATCGCACAGAAAGCGGTTTACGAAAACGGTGCGGAATACGAAGGTCTTCCGATGTATGTATTCAGCGAAAAGAGCACTTCTCACGCTATTTCCAGACCCTCTTACAGAGTTATAAACAAGGGCGACATCGTTCAGCTCAACCTTTCCGCAAAAGTTGACGGTTATTCTCCCGCAATAGGCATTCCCGTAGGCATGGGCAAATATTCTCCCGAGAAGAAAGACCTTGTTGACTTCTGTCTTGAAGCGCACAAGTGGACAGAAAAACAACTCAAAGCGGGCGTTCTTGCTTCCGACGTTGCAAAGGGCTTCCTTAAATTCTTCGAGGATAACGGCAGAAGAGAAAACTACGTTTACGGTCCTTGCCACGGAACCGGTATCATCGAAGTTGAAGCGCCCTGGATGGAGACCACTTCCAACTACCTGCTTCAACCGAACATGACCTTCCAGATAGACACCTTCGTTTCCGGCCCGACTTTCGGTCTTCGTTGGGAAAAGGGTATCGTAATAACCGAAAACGGCTTTGAGTCCAACTGCGACGAACTCAAATATATCGAACTTGATTTCTGATTTGAGGAGATGTTTGTTTTATGAGACTTGAATATATGATGACCGCCGACGTGCAGGAAGCAAAAGAAAAAAATCTTCCCGTTATCCTGCCGATAGGCACCATTGAGTGGCACGGACCTCACTGTGCACTCGGCTGCGACACGATGATCTGCCAGGGCTTTGCCGATAAAATTGCGGAGAGCAAAGAATGCGTTGTTTGCCCGCCCGTTTGGTACGGCGTTGCGTCTTATGCGGTAGGCGGCCCCGAAAACGGAACCGTTACCATCGACGTCGATGTTTACGAGAACTACATTTACGGTATTCTTAAATCAATGCTTTACGGCGGATTCAAGAACATCTATATGCTCATTCATCACCAGTTCGAGGACGAAAACTATATGCCCATGACTCTCGCCTGCGCAAAAGCGGCGAAGAAACTCATCATGGAGTATATGGAGGACACCATGGGCAAAGGCTGGTGGGGTTCCAACAGTTTCTCTTCTTACTACGACAACCTCGGCACGGATTCCGACTTCCCGTTCGGCATGATAAAGGTTTATTCCTGTATGTCCACCGCCGCACAGCACGCCACGGGCTACGACCATGCAGGCAAGTATGAGTCCAGCCTGCTCAAAGCGTTCTATCCCGATGCGGTCAAACTCGAAAGACTTCCGCAGTCCGACGCTTGGTTCATTCAGAGCGCGTATGAAGCGTCCGCCGAACTCGGTCAGAAGATGATCGAAGTTTCCATGGTAGACCTGCTCAAACGCATCAAGTAATCGTCTGTAACGATATGATAAAGAACATTGCCCGACAAAGTCTTTTGGTCGGGCAATGGAAATTATATAATACGAGGGAGACAATATTATGAAAACATGTCCCAATTGCAACGTACAACTTGACGACGCTGCCACATTTTGCGCCAACTGCGGCGCGCGCATTTCCGAATCCGCTCAGGCACAGCCGCAGTATACCCAAAACACCGCCGTTCCTCCGCAGGGCGACCCCTACGACCACACCGCAGAATTCGACCCGCAGGATATTTCCGACAACAAGGTTTTTGCCATGCTCGGTTATCTTCTCGGCACGGTAGGCATAATCATCGCGCTTTTGGCAAGCCGCAAGTCGCCTTTCACCATGTTCCATGTCAGACAGGCACTCAAATTCACGGTTGTCAACATTCTCATGCTTGTATGCGTAGCGCTTCTTTTCTGGACGATAATCGTTCCTGTTGCATACGGCGTTATGAGTTGTATATTTCTTGTTCTCAGAGTTATCTGCTTCTTCCAGATCTGCTCGGGCAAAGCCAAAGAGCCTGCGATAATCCGCAGCCTCGGCTTCCTTAAATAATCACGGACAGAGTATATACATAAATAAAAAGCGCACGGGGCTGTAAAAACGCAGGTTTTTACAGCCCCGTGCGATATTGTTTGCGCGTCCGGATATGCTCGGCATACGACCGTGTGCTTTATTGCTCTGTATCGGTCGTGTCAAAGTCTATATATCCGTCAAAATTATTGAATTCCGCGGAAAGGTCTTTCATGCTCGGAAAAATTTCGGAACTGTCCGTGGACATCAGCGCAAAATTCTTTCCTCAAAAAAACTGCCGAGGCATTTGCCCCGACAGTTCTGTTTTTTTATTCGGTATTATCAGATATTTATCATGTTTGCCATCTCGTACTTCTTGAATTCGAACGGTTTTTCCATTTTAAGGGCTTCAAGAATGTCGAGGTCGATAATATCGGTTTCTTTCATAACAACAACTCTGTTGCTGATTCCGTTTTTAAGCAAGTTTACGCAGTAGTTGCCCATTTCGGTTGCGATAACTCTGTCTTTTGCGGAGGGAGCGCCGCCGCGCTGAACGTGGCCGAGTATGGCTTCTCTGGACTCAACGCCGGTTTCTTGCTCCACGCGTTTTGCAAAGTCCGCTATGTTTGCAATGCCGTTTTCAACGCAGTATTTATAGTTCTTATTGGACGGAACGTCGAAGAAAAGACCCTCGGAAACAAGCACGATAAAGTGGTTTTTGCCGTATCTCTTGCCTCTTGCTATTCTGTCAACGATGTCTCTCTGGAAATCGAACTCAACTTCGGGCACGATGATGGACGTTGCGCCCGCCGCGATACCCGCTTCAAGCGTGACCCAACCCGCATTTTTGCCCATTATCTGAACAACGGAGCAGCGGTTGTGGGAGTTGCAGGTGTCTCTGAGTTTGTCGATAAGGTCGATGCAGATGTTGACCGCCGTGTCAAAGCCTATCGTGTAGTCGCTGCAAACGATGTCGTTATCTATCGTGCCGGGCATCGCAACGCAGGGAATGCCGTGCAGGGTAAGGTCGCGTGCGCCTCTGAACGAGCCGTCGCCGCCGATAACAACAATACCCTCAATGCCGAACTCTTTGCAGGTGTGAACCGCTTCCTGAATTTTTTCCTCGGTCTTGAATTCGGGACAGCGAGCGCTTCTCAAAAACGTGCCGCCTCTGCCGAGAATGTCGCAAACATCTCTTGCGGTGAGTTCCTGAATATTGCCCTCGATAAGTCCCTTGTATCCCTCACGGATACCCATAACGGTTATGTTCTCGGCAACACAGGTTCTGACAACGGCTCGGACAGCCGCGTTCATGCCCTGAGCGTCGCCTCCGCTCGTCAATACGCCGATGGTTTTCATGATTTTATCATTCCTTTCAGATATACCGAAATAATCTAACGGTTATTATACACCAAAAAAAGTAAAAAATCAATATGTTTCATAAAAAACTCATATTTTGAGCCGCTCCGTCACGGTTCGTGTTTTTCCGCGGTTTTTGCGCATTGTTGACCGCATAAATTTTAGATTTCTTTGCCTAAATTAACATTGACCTTTCGGGCTGTAAGTGCTAAAATGATTTTTAGTAAAAAACATGAGTTATTATGCTGTTTTGAGGAGGTGAAGTCCCGTGTTCGGTTATATTGTTGCCGATATGAAAAACCTGACGGAAGAAGAGAAAAAACGCTATAACGCTTATTATTGCGGGCTTTGCCACGCGCTCAAAAAAACAAACGGCAACCTTGGCAGACTTACGCTGACTTACGACTTCACGTTTATCGGTATATTGCTCTGCGAACTTTACGGCGAGGGCGAGACCCGCCAAGGCAAATGCGCGCCGCACCCGTGCAAAACGCATGATTATGTCAAAAGCGACATTCTCGATTACGTTGCGGACATGAACGTTCTGCTTTCGTATGCCAATATGCTTGACGATTGGGACGATGACGGCAATCTTCTTGCGCTGTTTGCAAGCGGTTTTTACAAGCCCAAAATGAAACGTATCAGCCGCCGTTTTCCAAAACAGGAAACCGTGGTTTTCGAATGCCTTTCGCTTCTTTCCGAAGCCGAACGCGCGGGGCAGACGAATCCCGACATTCCCGCCGCCGCTTTCGGACGGCTGTTGGGCACTCTTCTGAGTTACCGCAATGACAAATACGAAAAAGTGCTTTATGATTTCGGTTTTGCACTCGGCAAATACATCTATTTGCAGGACGCCTGCGTCGATTTCAGAAAAGACCTGAAAAAAGAGCGTTACAATCCGCTTACCGAGGCGCGAGAAGAGGACTTTGACGATATATTGAATATGCTGGCGTCCGATGTCGCCGCCGCATTCGAAAAAATCGAGCGCGTCAAGGATAATTCGCTTATCAGAAACATAATATATTCGGGAATACGTCTGCGTTACGCAGAGTCGAAAAAAGAAAAGGGGAAAAAGACGGAATGAACAGATTCAGAAATTGGCTTGTCCGTTTTATGAGCGGCAGATACGGCACGGACTCGCTCGGAAAGTTTACGATGATAACATACCTCGTTCTTGCGTTTGCTCAACTTTTTCTTGTGCGCACGCCTTTAATGCGAGGCATCGGCGGGTGGATATGGAACGCCGTTCTCCTGCTTCTTTTTGCGTGGTCGGTCTTTCGTATGCTTTCACGCAACATCGTTGCAAGAAGCCGTGAAAACCGCCGCTTTCTTTCAATAAAAAACGGATTTAAAAAGTTTTTCTGGCTCCGAAAGCAAATGTGGAAGGACAGAAAAACGCACGTTTACAAAAAATGCCCGCATTGCAAAAGCGTTTTGCGCCTGCCCCGTCGTAAAGGCGATCACGGTGTGACCTGCCCGAAATGCAAAAAGGTGTTCAGAGTAAAAATATAATATTAAAATCGGAAATGCGCGGTCGGCAATGGTCCTGAAACGCAAAACGAGCGGCAGGTCGAGTATATTCTGCCTCCGAATATGAGATGTTTGCATTCTCCTCCGCACATCTGGCTTTGCTCCGTTTTCGGCAGAAGAGGAAAACGCCCGTTTTTGTCCTTTGAATTGTATAAAAATTTCAAACTTTTTTCTTGCATTGCTATTGACAAATCGGGATTCTTATAGTATAATAGGCATAGGTAGATGGGAAGTGTTTTCTCTTTCTGCTTTTTCTGTTATATGCAAAAGCCGGAAAAAGGAACGGTCGGACTATGAAAAAAACGCTTGTTTTAAGGGTTGTTTTGATTTTTCTGATTGTTGCTTTCGCCGCCGTCGGTGTTTTTGCCGCATTCAAGATTTATTCGGCAAAACGCGAAAACGAAAGGCTTGCCGCAGAAAAAGAGGCACAGGCTTATCCGTATAAGACGGTTGAATATAACGGAAAAACGTATGATTACAATGAGGGTGTTTACAATCTTCTCGTTCTCGGCATAGATGCCGAGGGTGAGTATGAGGAAGGTGAGTTTTTCGAGACAGGCGGCAAAGCCGACGCGATATTCATTCTTTCCATAAACAACTCAAAGAAAACCGTCTCAACCATACAGTTGAACCGCGACACGGTAACCGAAATTCAAAAACTCGGCGTATTCGGCGACCCGGTCACAACGCTTAATGCTCAACTTGCCACGGCTTATGCTTACGGCAGCGGCGGCAAAAGCAGTTGCGAAAATATGAGCCGTGCCGTTTCGGGCTTGCTTTACGGCGTACCGATAGACGGTTATCTGGCAATGAACATGGAGGGTATCATTCCATTTGTCAATGCGGTCGGCGGCGTAACTGTTACGCTTAAAGACGATTTCACAAAGTTTGACCCCGAAATGGAAGCGGGCAAGACGCTTACCCTTGACGGCGCGAAAGCGTATATATATCTGCGCGGCAGAGGAGAAGTCGGCGACCAGCAGAACACGTCCCGCATGGAGCGTCATAGAACGTTTTATTCGGAACTCTTCAAACAGGTCGATAAACTGCTCGGTTCGGACGTGTCAAAACTCAAATCCGTTTACGATGCCATCTATCCGTATTCTTACTTTTCAATCAGTTTGTCCAAACTGATGTCTCTGTATTCCGATTCTTCGGATTACCGACGTGTCCCCACGGTCACGCCCGAGGGCGTTATTAACGAGGACGCGGAGTATACCGAATTTTATGCCGACGAAACGGCACTTCGAAAACTTGTTTTCGATGTTTGGTATACGGAACGCCAAAACAGTCAATAAATAAAAAAAATATATATCAGTTTTTAAAGGAGTCTTAATCATGAGCAAAAAAGTATTGAGAAGCATTGCTCTCATAACAATGATCGTTCTTGCTTTCTCCGTTTCGGCTGCCGCTATCGGCTTCAAACCGAGTGTTGACATCAAGAAGGGTCCCGACTATGTTACGCCCGACGGATTCCAGTATGAAGTAATCATCACTCCGATAGGCGAAGCAGACAACCAGACCGATGAAAGAGTTCAGGAAGGTCTTAAACATCTTAAAAATGTTTACGAAGATCTCAAAGATAAGAACATCGCGGACATCGTAGACAAAGCAGCCCTTGAAAAGGCTTCCGGCACAAAAGCCGAGAACCTCAAGGTTTCCGATATGTTCGACCTTTGGACCAACTCTCCCGAAGCGATCGCTCTTAAATTCAAGGAAATCCTTGCCGACGGCGAAAAATTCGCGGCTCTTTACAGAGACTACAACGGCAACTGGAAGATCCTTAACGCAACCGTAGACGGCGTCAACGTTAATGTTGAAGGTCTTATGAGCGGTACCGTTGTATTCCTCACCGCAGAAAAGGGATCCAGCACCCCCGATACCGGTGACCTCCGTGCCAATGATTCTTGGATTTGGATCGCAGTTGCGGGCGTAGCGGTTGTAGGCATTGCGGTTCTCGCGGTTTGCCTCGTTCGTTCCAAGAAACAGGAAAACAACTGATTGTAAATAACTGAAAAGTTATCCAAGCGGAACGGCTTTGCCGTTCCGCTTGTTTTTTTGCTGATTGCTTTTTTTGTTTTATTCTGCTCCCTGATAATGCTGTTAAATCAGGCGTCGCACCCGATTATGCCGTCAGAGACCGATATTTTCACGGCGAAAAAATCTTTATGGCGCAAACGCTGTTGCGGGGAAATGCTTTTTCCCTTATACTTGCTTGAATCTCTTTCCCATTCTCGGCAGTTCAGCCTCAAAATAGTGATTTTTGTCGTAATTCGGTTGACTTGACGGCAGATAAGAGTTATAATAATTCTATATATGGGTAAATCGCTCTGCCCGAAAAAACAAAAAGGCACTTCATTTTTTCGTGCCTTCGGGCGGAATCCAATGCGCGGGTTCGGTTCGGAAGAAATATCAGCGGCAAGGAGTTCTCAGTTTTGTTCATTACCATATTTTGTATATTCTTTTTGACCATGTTCGCGGGAACATATTGGCTTTCCGGCAGGTGGCTTATGCTTGTCGGCGTGCCGTACAACACAAAGCGTTCCCGCATAGCACGTTCAGTTCTCGGTGTTGCCGTTGTCGTTCTTTGCGGCATTTGGCGTGTCGTTGTTATTGTTGTCATGCACGTCATAGCGTTCTCGCTGCTGTGCGAAATTGCCGCCGTCATAGCCCGTCGGATAGGCAAGCGGTTCAAGGGCAAAAGGGTCTATTCGGTTTGTCGCGTGATTTATCGCAGCGCCGCCGTTCCGTTGCTTTTAACCGCCGCGCTCATGCTTTACGGCACGGTCAATATGTGGCATATCGTCAGAACCGATTACACCGTCACGTCTGCGAAACTTGCGGATGAATACCGTATCGTGCTGATGACGGACACTCATTTCGGCTCTATACAGTCGCCCGAAGTTCTTGAAGAAAAAGTGGACGAGATAAACTCCCTCAACGCGGATATGATAGTCCTTTGCGGCGACATCACGGACGAATCCACAACGCGTGAACAACTTGACCAAGTATTTGAGATATACAGCCGCATGAAGAGCCGATACGGCACGTTTTATACATACGGCAACCATGACAGGCAGGAATATGCCGTGGCGAACCGCCGCGCGTATACGCCCGAGGAGTTTGCCGACGTTGTGCGTTCGCACGGAATAAAGATATTGCAGGACGATTTTGTCAATATTGGCAACGACCTCGTTCTCGTCGGAAGGGAAGACAAGAGTTGGAAAGAAACCCCCCGCCTTTCTTCCGAAATGCTGCTCAAAGACGTTGACCGTTCGCGCTTCATCATTATTTCCGACCACCAACCTGTTGATGCTGAAGTCAACGCCGCGCAGGGCGCCGATTTGCAACTTTCGGGGCACACCCATGCGGGACAGATATATCCGTTCGGGCTGTTTATCGAACTTGTCGGAAAACTCAATTACGGCGAATATCATCGCGGCAATTTGACTGCGATAGTCTCGTCCGGCACGACGGGGTGGGGCTTCCCCATCCGCACCGAGGAACATTGCGAATACGTTCTTGTGACGCTGAAACCCGCTCAATAGTTCTTTACACACTTTACTCTGGCTTTGTAAAAGGAAAAATCAATAAGCAAGTTTATAATATTGAAAGGCATCCGAACATTTCGTTCGGATGCCTTGCTTTTATTTAATTCTATCAGCCGTTTGTTTTGTCTCCGTCAACAGGCTTTTCTTCGCCGTTTTCGGGCTGTGTTGCGGCTTCTCCGTTGTGGGAGACGGCTTCTGCCTTATCGGCGTTGTTTTCGGACTTCTGTGCACCGTCAGCGGCTTTGTCGTCAAGCGGTGCGAGGTCCTCGCCTTTCATAATACTGTCGAATTCGTCCGCAGAGAGTTTTTCGCGCTCGATAAGGTAATCGGACACTTTGATAAGTTCTTGCTTATGCTCTTCGAGTATGGATTTCGCTCTTGCATACGCTTCGTCGATTATTCTCTTTATTTCCGCGTCGATCTTCGCCGCCGTGTCATCGGAACAGTTTCTCTGCGTTGTCAGGTCTCTGCCGAGGAACACCTGGTCGTTGTCGCCGCCGAACGAGATCGCGCCGAGACGGGACATACCGTACTTGGTTACCATATCGCGGGCAAGCGCCGTCGCTCTTTCGATGTCGTTGGAAGCGCCCGTGCAAACATCGTCAAGCACAACTTCTTCCGCAACGCGTCCGCCGAGAAGACCGACTATGCTGTCAAGGATCTCCTTCTTGGACATATGCTGTTTGTCTTCCGAGGGAACGTAGTAGGTGTAGCCCGCCGCCATACCTCTCGGAATTATCGAAATTTCGTGAACGGGGTCCTGATTTTTGAGGAAGCGCGAAACCACCGCGTGACCCGCTTCATGAACTGCCGTTATGCGTCTGTCCTTGGGTATCTTGACCGCAGATTTCTTTTCAACGCCGACGATAACTTTGAGTATCGCGTCGTCAACGTCCTGCGCGGTTATCTTCTTATGACGTCTTCTCGCACAAAGCAGCGCGGATTCGTTCATAATGTTTTCGAGGTCTGCGGGGGAGAAGCCCGCCGTGGATTTCGCAACATGGTTCAGGTTCACGTCGTCCGCAAGCGGCTTTTGTCTCGAATGTATTTTAAGAATTTCTTCTCTTGCCTTTACGTCGGGCAGGTGAATAACTATCTGTCTGTCAAATCTGCCGGGACGCAGCAGCGCGCTGTCAAGAATGTCGGGTCTGTTCGTCGCCGCCATGACGATGACGCCCTCGTTTTTCTCAAAGCCGTCCATCTCAACCAGCAATTGGTTCAGGGTCTGCTCTCTTTCGTCGTTTCCGCCGCCGAGACCGGCACCTCTCTGTCTGCCCACCGCGTCGATTTCGTCGATGAACACGATGCACGGAGCATTTTTCTTTGCCTGGTCGAACGTATCACGGACACGGGAAGCACCGACGCCGACATAGAGTTCAACGAAGTCCGAACCGCTTATCTGGAAAAACGGAACGCCCGCTTCTCCCGCCGTTGCGCGTGCAAGATATGTCTTACCCGTTCCCGGGCTGCCGACCATCAGTATACCTCTCGGAATACGCGCTCCGAGGTCGGTGAATCTTTTCGGGTTTTTAAGAAAATCGACAACTTCCGCCAATTCCTCTTTTTCCTCGTCCGCTCCCGCAACGTCCTTAAACATGACTTTTGCTTTTGAGTCGTTGCCGAGTTTTAAGCGCGCTTTCGAAAAACTCATCGCTTTTCCCGCGCCGCCTCCGCCGTTCATCTGACCGAACATGAAGAATCCGAAGACCGCAATCATGATGATTATCAGAACGTAGGGTATCGCGCTGACCCAAACAGGCGTCTGCGTCTGCGGAATGAGGTCATACTGCATCGTGGGCTCGCCGGTTTCGGGGTTCTTTATATAGTTCTTAACATCTTCAAGAAAGAGTCCGACGTTGTAAAGCGAATACTTTTCCTCCGTCTTGCCCTGCGCGTTCGGTTCTTTCAGTTTCAGTTCAAGTGTTGAGGAATCAACAGTGAAAGTCTCAACTTTGCCCTCACGGAAGTAGTTGAGTATATCCGAATACTTGGTGTCTCTTGTCGAATCTCCCCGCAGCAGCATCAGAACAAAAATTCCGATGAGAAAGAGTATGACGGCATAGACCGCCAGATTTTTGAATCTTTTCAAGGTTTCTCTCCTTTATACGTTTTGCTTTATACAATGTTCAATATTTATGTTATACGAAAATTATATACTCATTAAGACGGATTTATTAAAATACGGTGAAATCTGCCGTCAAACCGCCGTTTTGCACCGCAAACGCAGCGTCCGTGCCGTATCCGCAAACGTGAACGACCTTTTCGCCGCAGACAATAACGGGGTTCGTTTTTCTCCGCTCCGTCGGCATTTTGGTGTCCGAATAAAGTTTTAAGACGCTTTTTGTGCCCGCGCTTTCGCGGATTTTTATTTTGTCTCCGCTTTTTGCGGGACGTACTTCAAGCCGCCCGAGCAATTCTTTCGGAATTTTCCCTTTCGGACTTTCCGTCAGCGTCAGAACGCCTGTTCCGTCTATCACATTTTCGCCTATGCGCAAAATTTGCGAATAGCCGCCTGTTGTGCCGACATCTTTCAAAAACAGCAACTCCGAATAACTCTTTTCCGCCGTTATGCCGTCCGTCAAACAAAGCCTTGCGTTTGTTTTTCCGTTTTTCACAAGTTCGCAGAGTTCGTCCGTCAGTGTTTTCGAAAGTTTTTTGCCGTCCGTCGCATCTTCAAACGCCCTGCGCACGCAAAGCCCCAAAAATGCGTCGCCGTGCTCCCGAAAATATTCAAGCGACAGTCCGCTTTTCGTTTTTGACTTTGCGTATACCGCTTGCGCCGCCTCTTCGATAAGCCCGTTTTGCTCCCGCTGTGTGCCGATGAACCTCGCAACCGCCTCGTCAAACGACGGGTTCAGTTCGCGCAGCTGCGGAATTATCTCGTTTCGCAGCACATTTCGGCGGCATATCGGCTCGTCGTTCGTCTTGTCGTGTGCAAACGGCAGTCCGTTTGCGATGCAGTAAGCAACTATCTCTTTCTTGTCAAGGTCGATAAGCGGTCTTGCCACAAGGTCGTCGCGGAGCGGCGGTATGCCGCAGGCTCCGTTCGAACCCGCACCCCTTATAAGGTTGAGCAAAAACGTTTCCACATTGTCGTTTCTGTTATGCGCCGTAAAAATATGCGAATATCCGAGTTCCTTGCGCAGTTCGTTCAAAAACTCGTACCGTTTCTCCCTTGCGAACGTTTCCGTTGAAACGCCGCTCGGGCAAAGGCTCGGTATATCTATCTTTTTTGAGAATATCCGAACGTTTTTCTCTCGACAGAACGCTTCAAGCACTTTTTGTTCGTCGTCCGATTCCTTGCGCAGTCCGTGGTTGACGTGTCCCACCGCAAAAGGCACGGGGGAGTTTGATATGAACCATGAAAGAAGCGTCATCGAGTCGCTTCCGCCCGAAACGGCAAGCACCGCTCCCGAGCAGTTCTCGAACATCTTTTCCCGCTCCGCAGTCCTGCGGATAACGTCTTCCGTCGTCATATTCCCTCCGGCACGGGTGCACGGTCAATGGATTTGATTGACGTATGCGTACCGTCCCAAAGCAGTTCGATCTTGCCCGTTCTGCCGTGTCTGTTTTTCGAGATATAAACTTCCATTATATTCTTTTTAGGAGTGTTCGGCGTGTGCGTTTCGGGACGGTCGAGGAACAGTACCACGTCCGCGTCCTGCTCTATTGAACCCGAGTCACGCAAGTCCGAAAGTTGGGGGGTCTTGTCCTCACGCTTTGTTATGCTTCGCGAAAGCTGCGAAAGCAGTATAACGGGCACGTTCAGTTCCTTTGCCATAAGTTTTATCGCACGCGTGTATTCCGCAATTTCCTGCACTCTGTTGTCCGTTGAGCCGCTGCCCATAAGTTGCAGGTAGTCGATGATGATACAGCCGAGGTCTTTTTCTCTGCGCAGTTTGGCTTTCATTTCCGCCACGGTTATCGTCGAAGATTCGTCAACGATAAAGCGGCTTCCGCGCAGCGTTTCTCTGTAAAAGTTGAAAAGCACTTCCCAGTCCGACATATCTATTTCGCCGGTGCGGAGTTTTTCGTGGTCGATAAGCGTAGCATTTGAAATAACTCTTCGCGCAAGCTGCAATTTTGACATTTCGAGCGAGAAGAACGCAACCGTCTTTTTCGGCGAATAGCGCGAAGACGTTGCCATATTGTAAGCCACGTTCAGCGCAAACGTCGTTTTTCCGACGCCGGGACGCGCCGCCAGAATTACCAAGTCGGAGTTGTTCAGACCGCCGACGTAATCGTCAAATGCGCCTATGCCGACTTTGACCGCTTCAAACTTGCCCGTCGTGTCCTTTTTCATCTCCTGCAATCTGTCCATTTCTTCTTTTACAAGCGATTGCAGGTCGGACATCTGCGTTGTGACGTCCTCTTTTTCAAGGTCGTTGAACTTGCGCCCCGCCGTGTCAAGCACCTTTTCGGGGTTCTCGTTGTCGTAGCACATTTCGCTGACTTCCGCGCATATATCAAGCGCTCTGCGCAGCAAAAACTTCGATTTCAGAACCTTGATGAAATATTCAACTTTCGTTATCGCCGACGCGGTATCGACCAGGGAGAGCAGATACTCCTTGTCGTCGTCCGATTCAAACCCGCCGCCGTCGCGCAGCGTTTGCAGCAGCACAAGTCCGTCTATCGGCACCGAGCGGTTGTTCAGATCCGACAACGCCTCGTATATCTGCCTGTGACGTGGAATGTAGAACGCGTCCGCGGGCAGTTTTCCGAGTATATCCGTCAGCTTTGACGGGTCACGCAGCGCCGTGCCCAGAACCGCCTGTTCCGCTTCGAGCGAATAGGGCACCTGTTTTGAGGAAAACTCTTCCGCTCTGAATTTATTTGCCGAAGGCATAATCTCTTTTTTCTTCCTTCCGTTTGTTTTTGGAGCAAAGCCGTGTATAAACGGCTCACGTCCGCTTTATTGCGGTGTTCGGAATATGACTTTTAATCCTGCTCCGTCGCAAAGACTTTAATTTTTGCGGAGACTTCGGGATAAAGTTTTACTTCCGCCGTGTACTGTCCGAAACTCTTCACGGCAACGGGAAGATTTATCTTTTTCTTGTCCACGTCTATCGAATAAAGTTTTTTCAACTCTTCCGAAATTTCTTTTGCCGTAACGCTGCCGAACATCTTGCCGCCGGCGCCCGCTTTCAGCTTAAATGTAACGGTCGTGCCGTCTATGCGGGATTTCAACTCTTCCGCCGCCGCTTTTTCCTCCGCTTTGTGGAAATCTTTCGCCGCTTTCTGCGTGTTCATATTGTTGATGTTTCCCGCATTCGCTTCCTGCGCTATCTTTTTCGGGAAAAGGAAATTTCTCGCATATCCCTCCGAAACTTTTACCATTTCTCCCTTTTTGCCGAGGGATTTTACATCTTGAAGCAAAATTACCTGCATTTTTGTTCCTCCTAACTGTGAGTGCCGAGTATATTACTCTCTTCTATGTATTCGTCTATCGCTTTTTTAAGCATATCCAGCGCTTCTTTCGGAGTGCTGTTCTTTATCTGCGCGCCCGCCATCGTCTGATGACCGCCGCCGCCGAGTTTTTCCGTTATCAACTGAACGTTGACCTGCCCGAACGAACGCCCCGAGATTATCACCGCGCCCGTCGAATCGGGAAACAGCGTGAACGACGCCTGAACGCCCTCGATGTTCAGCATTTCGTCCGCCGCCTGCGCCGAGGCTATGCGGAACTGCGAACCCGCTTTGTCCTCCCAACAGGCTATCGCAACTATTTTTCTGTAAACTTTTGCGTTCTGAACCATGTCCGTCTTCTGCATATACGTCTGCATATCCACCTGGAACAGTTTTTTGACGTTGACGGTGTTCGCGCCCGCTTTGCGCAGATACGACGACGCCTCAAACGTGTGCAGGCTCGTGCGTATCATAAAGTTTTTCGTGTCAAGGTATATTCCCGCCATCAGCGCTTCCGCTTCGACCGCAGGCATACGGTTGACGTTCATGTACTGCATTATTTCAGCCACCATCTCCGACGCGCTCGACGCATACGGTTCGTGGAAGAAAATTTCCGCGTTTTCGATGAAATCCGCCGATTTTCTGTGATGGTCTATAACCACGACTCTTTCCGAAAATTCAAGCAATTTCGGCATCGCCGTCATCGAGGCTCTGTGTGTGTCCGCAACAACCGTCACCGATGTCGGACTTGCCATTATAAGCGCCTGTTCGGGTGTGACGAACGCCTGTTTCATATCGCTTGACTCATTCAGCAGCCGCTCGTAAAGCGCGTTTGCGAGGGAAGAGTTCGGGTCGTATACTATGCCGACCTTTTTCTGCGCCGCCAATGCCGTTCTGGCAATGCCGACCGCCGCGCCCAAACAGTCAAAGTCCGCAAACTGGTGTCCCATGATAAGCACCGTGTCCACTTTTTTGAACAGCGTTTTGAGTTCGGACGCAACCACTCTCGACTTTATCTTTGTTCTCTTTTCAACGCCCTTGCTCAGCCCTCCGAAGAACTCAAAGCCCTTTGTCGAGTGCATAGCCGCCTGGTCTCCGCCTCTGCTCAGCGCCATGTCAAGCGCGATTCTCGCGTGCTCCTCGTTTTCGGCAAACGTCGCGCCGCCGAAGCCCACGCCTATGGATATGGTCGGCTGAACCGATGTCGCCACTTGCAGATTTCTTACACGGTCGAGAATATCAAACCTCGTTTCCGTGAACTGCTTTATATATTCGTTTCTGAAAATGAACAGATAACTGTCCTTTTCGGTCTTTCTTATTATGCCGCCCACCGACTGCGCCCATTCCGTCAGCGCGTTGTCGATAACCGCCATCGCCGTCGATTTTTCACTCTCTTTCGATATCTGGAAAAGTTCGTCGTAGTTGTCCACAAGAATGTGCGCGATAACGGGCTTTTGCTGATTGTACTTTATCTGCAACTGCTGGTAGTCGGTTATGTCGAAGAAATAAAGAACGGCAAGTTCTCTTTCTCTTATCTTGCACTTGTCCGTTACGACCGTGAAATATTTCGACGCGAACGAAACTTTGACGGTCCTTTTCGAAAAAATGTCCTTGCTCAGTTTGAAAACGGAATCAAACTTTGAAAGATCCGCCCCGTCCGTGGCTTTGATGAACGGGTCGTTGTACCAGATAATGTCGCCCTTTCTGTCCGCCAGCACAACGGGCAGGGGAAACGCCATCAGCCGCTCCTGCTCGTTAAAATCAAGCAGGTCTATAAAACTCTCAGAAAGACTGCGCGCGCTTTTTCTCTTTATCGCCGCATAAAGTTCGAACCCGCCTATATACACAAGCGTCACGATTATCAGAATGCGGAAAAACGGCTTATCCGAAACGATGTTCGAAGCCACGGCGAAAACGGCAAGCAGGATATAGTGAAGCCTGTCGATTATCGCATGAACTGTTTTTGTCTTTTTCATTCAGACGCGCTCTCCTTGTAATCTTCTCAAATCGCGGTAACTGTCAACTGTGCCGAGCAATGAAAATACCGTTGTCCGCATCAGCAGAAATCCTATGACCACCGCAATTATCATCGGCGTTTTGACGTTCATCGGCACGGAGCGGCTCTTCATCAGATAAATGAACACCGAAAGCCCCGCTCCCGCAAAAACAAAATTCATCAGTGTTTCAAAAATATATATCGCAAACAGCCATGTCATATCGTATATCAGCGCCGATGCGTCGGTCATCTCCGCACTTCCGAAAAACATAACTATCCATGAAAGCAGCATCAGCGTCGCGCCCGCTTTGCTTATCCGTATCTCCGTCAGCCCCGTTGCGAACCCGACGGAAAACGTTGTGCGTTTGAGCAGCGCTTTCGTCAGAAAATATGCCGCTGCGGCAATCAAGAGAAACGCACCGCCTATAAACGCTGGCAGGTTCAAAATTATCATATCGTGCAAGTCCGCCGCAAGCGCGGGGCGCTGTGCCGCGAGTTTGTCGCTTGTCAGCGTCGTTCTTGCAAAAACCATTTCGTATATCGAAAGTCCGCCCTTGCCGCGTTCAAGAATAGCGTCCGCGGTGTCGTTCGCCGCCTCGGCAATGGATTCCTTTATCGGCTCGATTACGTTCGCCGTGTCAAACGTCGGGTGTCCCTCATACGCAAACGCGCAAAAGACCGCTATTCCGCATATCATCGCAACTATTGCGGACGCTGTGACCGCGCTGTTGACCGTTTTCTTTTTCCTGAATGCGATACCTGTTGCCACACCCGTCGGAGCAAAAAAAAGATAAAGCAAAAACGCCGTCGCAAATTTTCGGAACAAAAGCGCCGTCGCAATAAACAGCGCAATGAACAAAAGCGCTGTCCATGGGTTTTTGTTCAACGCGACCGTTGCGGAAAGAAAGACCGTCGCCGCAGGCATAAGCAAAAACAACAGCCATACCGCCGACGGCAAAAATGCCGCGATAAGCGCCGATGCAACGACCGCCGCCGCAGTTATAACGGGGAAAAGTATTTTTTTGAAAGTGTCTCTTTTTTCGCTGTTCACTTGAAATTCTCCGTTTGACGTATTTCCGTCTCTTTTTGCCGACCGCCTTGCCGTCGTTGTTCTCCGCTCTGTTGCCGCCCAAACCTCGGCAAAAATCAGGCATTATATCAGTATATTATATTATATCATATATTACGGTTTTTGAAAAGTACGATTTCCGAAATTTTTGTGTATTATTTCGCTTTTACGCCATTTTTGCCGTCGCTGCTCCGTAACGGTTAAAACAAACAGGCTCTGCGCTGCCGCACCGAGCCTGTTTGCTGTGTTTGTATTATGACCGCAAAATATTTTTTATCGGGGAAGAGTAAACGGTTCAGACAGAGTAAACGCCCCGTGATTCGTGTATCTTTTACGCTATTTTACGGCTTCAAACGTTATTGTTCTGTTGTAATCCGCGCCTCTGACATACATTGAAATGCCTATGTTCATCAGATACGCGCCGCCTTTGATATGTTCCTCTCCGTCAATGGTAAATCTGTATTTTTTGTCCGCGTCAAGCCCCTCAAGCCTGAATTCGTCTTGCTTTTTGTAAAAACGAGTTCCCTTTGCGGCAATGAAAACGACCGCCCTGTTTTTGTCCCTGCTCACATACTCGTTGCAGAGAATTTCCTCCGTCGGCGCGTCGGATATCCTGTACAGGTCTCCGAACTGAACAAGGTCGCGCACGGATTTGTAGAAAGAGATATTTTTTCTGCAAATTTCCAAATCTTCTCCCGAATACTTCGTCAGGTTGCCGCCTATGCCGAGCGCGCCTTGCATCGCCACGTTGAACCTGAAATCAAGCGAACATGGTTTGTTCAGTTCCGTTGTGTCCGTCACCCACGCCCTCATCGCTTTTGTCGGACGGAGCATGGAGTAACCGCGTTGGATAGTCATTCTGTCAACCGCGTCGGTGTTGTCGCTTGTCCATATCTGGTCAAAGTGGCTCAGCGCGCCGAGGTCGCAGCGTCCGCCGCCCGAAGCGCAACTTTCAAACTGCACCTGCGGATGGCGTTTTTTGAGTTCGTCCACAATGCCGTAGACCGCCATGATGTGCAGATACGAATACATCTGCGGGTTTTCGAGATTTTCCGCTCCCACCTGCGAAAACGGACGGTTCATATCCCACTTTATATATTTGATGTTGTGCTTTTCAAGCAGTTCATCAAGCCTGCCCAAGATGTACTCGCGCACATCGTCTCTTGTCATGTTAAGCACCAACTGGTTGCGCAGTTCGTCCGCGTGTCTGTGCTCAAAATGGTATACCCAATCGGGGTGCGCGCGGTAAAGGTCGCTGTCGGGGTTGACCATTTCAGGCTCTACCCAAAGCCCGAAATCCATGCCCTGCGCGTTGACGTTCTCAATCAGTTCGTCAAGCCCGTTCGGGAATTTTTCTTTGTTCACATACCAATCGCCCAATCCCGCAAGGTCGTTGTTTCTCTTGCCGAACCAACCGTCGTCCATAACAAAAAGTTCAACGCCTATACTTGCCGCCGTTTTCGCAAGTGCCGATTGATGCACCGTGTTTACGTCAAAATACGTCGCTTCCCACGAATTGTAAAGCACCGGTAAAGGCTTTTTATTGAACTGCTTCGGCAACAGTTTGTCAACGCAAAAACGGTTCATATTCCGCGACATTTCGCCGAATCCGTTCGCCTTGCCGCAATAGACGGGCGGCGTGTCGAACGAAGAGGAAGGTTTCAACGTGTGCGAAAAGTCGAAATCGTTCATGCCCACCGACACGCGCGTTATCGAATAAGCGTCCCTGCTTGCGGAGACCTTGAAATTCCCGCTGAACGCAAGCGTTGCAAAAAATACGTCGCCGCCGCGCTCGTCCGCATTTTGATATGCGATAAAGTACGGCGAATTGTTATGGTTCGAACCGCCTTTGCGCGTCTCAAAAACAAGGTCGCCGCCGTTCAGAAGCGTATCGGACTCCAAAAATTCGCTGCCGTATGTTCCGTTTGTGTTTCTGAACGTATACGGCTCGGAAGAGGGAAGCGTGAATTCCGCGCTGAAAATTCTTTCAAAAACAATGTCGTCGCTGCCCGTATTTGTAAGCGTGACATACCGTTTAATTATATCGTATTCTTCAAAAACCTCATAGCAAAGCGTAACGCCGAGCGGATAATATTCGTCCTCAAAATGCAGTTTCAGCGTGTCGCCGTTCTGCTCAAAACCCTTGTATACAAGGAATATTTCACGGCAGCCGTCTTCAAACCTTGCCTTGATGTCGCACTCTCTGTACATCGTGGAGCCGAACGGCGTGATCTCCTGCTTTATCCCGTTGAGAGCGGGGTCGTTTGAGCTGATGCCGTGCACCGCTTCAAACTCATAATCGTTCACGTCGCACTTTTCGCCCCAGTGTATATGGCGGTTGAAACCCTCTCCGTCTATGCCCAAAACGTAATGAAAACTCTTTGTTTCAAGCACAAAAATATTGTTCTTTTCAACGTGTTTTATCATCTTTTTCTCCTCCGCCCCAAGGCTTTCGAATTTCACATATAATTATAAAGCAAAGGTTATGTTCTGTCAAGTGTTTCCTTATTTATTGTAGTTTCTATTACGAATTTGGGGAAGTTTTTACCTGAATTCGTAACAGAACGCCGCGGAAGCGCCCGTCCGGAACTCTTTTTGCGCAAAAAACCTCCGCGGAGCGATCCGCGAAGGTTTTTGAAATTGTATTTTTTGTTTTGTGACGGAAAAATCAATACATACCGCCCATGCCGCCCGCCGCACCCGCGGGAGCCGCCGGTTCGGGCTCTTTGATGTCCGCAACAAGGCTCTCGGTCGTCAATATCATCGAAGCAACGCTTGCCGCGTTTTCAAGTGCCGAACGCGTTACCTTTGCGGGGTCTACGATACCCGCTTTGAACATGTCGACATACTTTTCGTTGTAAGCGTCGAAACCGATGTTTTTCTCGGAATTCTTAACTTTGTCAATGATAACCGCGCCTTCAAGTCCCGCGTTTGCCGCGATTTGAAGAACGGGAGCTTCAAGACCTTTGAGAACTATCTTCGCGCCGGTCTTTTCATCGCCGTCAAGCGTTGCAATGAGTTTTTCAACCGCTGCCATCGCGCCGATGAAAGCCGTGCCGCCGCCTGCTACGATGCCCTCTTCAACAGCGGCTTTCGTCGCGGAAAGAGCGTCCTCGATGCGGAGTTTCTTGTCTTTCATCTCAATTTCGGTCGCCGCGCCAACTTTGATAACGCCTACGCCGCCGCTGAGTTTAGCAAGTCTTTCTTGAAGTTTTTCTTTGTCGTATTCGGAAGAAGTCGCTTCGATAGCGGACTTGATTTCCTTAACTCTGCCCGCGATCGCGTCCTTGTCGCCCATACCGTTGACGATAATGGTGTTCTCTTTCGAAACTTTGACCTGACCCGCTCTGCCGAGTTGATCCATCGTTGTCTCTTTGAGTTCAAGACCGAGTTCTTCGCTGATAACGGTACCGCCGGTAAGAACCGCGATATCTTTGAGCATTTCTTTTCTTCTGTCGCCGAAGCCGGGCGCTTTTACCGCAACGCAGGTAAACGTGCCTCTGAGTTTGTTCACGATAAGGGTCGAAAGCGCTTCGCCCTCGATATCCTCGGCAATGATAACAAGTTTTTTGCCCGCCTGAACTATCTGTTCGAGCAGGGGAAGAATTTCCTGAATGTTGGAGATCTTCTTGTCGGTTATGAGAATGTATGCGTCGTCGATAACCGCTTCCATTTTGTCGGTGTCGGTTACCATGTAAGGCGTGATGTATCCTCTGTCGAACATCATACCTTCAACAACTTCGGAATACGTCTCCGCAGTCTTGGATTCTTCGATGGTGATAACGCCGTCCGAAGAAACCTTTTCCATAGCGTCCGCAATAAGTTTGCCCACAAACTCATCAGCCGAAGAAACGGTTGCAACTCTTGCTATATCCGCGCTTCCCTTAACTTTTTTGGAGTTCTTTTTGATCTCCGCAACAGCCGTGGAAACCGCTTTCTGCATACCTTTTTTAACAACCATCGGGTTTGCGCCCGCCGCGATGTTCTTCATTCCTTCGCGAACAAGTGCCTGTGCAAGCAGGGTAGCGGTCGTTGTGCCGTCGCCCGCCGCGTCGTTTGTCTTGGTCGCGACTTCTTTTATCATTGCCGCGCCCATATTTTCAAACTCGTCTTCAAGTTCAACTTCTTTTGCAATGGTAACACCGTCGTTTGTTACGAGCGGAGAACCGAATTTCTTGTCAAGAACAACATTTCTGCCTTTGGGACCGAGAGTGATCTTGACCGTATCGGCGAGTTTGTCAACGCCTGTTTGAAGCGCTTTTCTTGCTTCTTCGCCGTAAATTATTTTCTTTGCCATGAAATATCTCCTCTTTCGTTTCTTGATTAAATGCCGCCTGTGCGGCTTCTGTCGGTCGATTATTCAACGATGGCGAGAATGTCGCTCTGTTTAACTATCGTATATTCGTTGTCGTCAAGTTTGACGTCCGTACCCGAATATTTTGATGTGATGACCTTGTCGCCGACTTTGACGTACATCTTAACTTCTTTGCCGTCAACTTCGCCGCCGGGACCGACCGCAACAACTTCCGCGAACTGCGGTTTTTCTTTTGCGGAACCGGTAAGGATTATGCCGCCTTTCGTTGTCTCCTCCGCTTCCGCGACTTTGACAACAACTCTGTCTGCCAACGGTTTGATATTCATATAGAAATACCTCCAATCAGATATAAGTAACATTTTGTCGTTTTAGCACTCAATATGTCCGAGTGCTAATTACTGTGTATATTATAGCACAATTTCCGATTTTTGCAATAGGGGAACTGTGAACGATTTGTAAAATAAATGGTTCGCGCCCACAATTTGCCTGCCGCTGTTCGTATTTCGACCTTTTTCGACCAAAACCGCCGTTCTTTTCTCCTGTTTCAAATTTTCGGAATTCCGAAAGGAGGGTTCTTCCGTCGTCTTTTTCCGCGGCTTTGTTTCCGAAAAGAACGGAGATCAACTTTTTCTTATATATAATATGGTAGCCAACTTTCGGTTTTTCTGCTTTTTGACGCGTATTTTTCCACAAAACAGGCAACTCCGCACACCTCTCCGGCACCGCTTTCAAATGTCTTTTCGGAACCTGTTTCGGCAGAGGTTCAATCCTCTTTTCGCTGTCTGTTTTTTCTCTTTTTCGAGTTCTGAAAAGCCTCTTTCGAAAAACTTTCGCAACGCCTGTTGCATAACATCGGTCACTCCTCCTTTTCGGGACGTGTTCCGCCCCCTTTTTTCTCTTCGGAATATTGCGCCGAAACGGTGCATAAACATGGTTTTAACCGTGGTGTGATATGTGACAATTTTGGGTATTTTCACGCCTTTGACCTCTGAAAAACCCCGAAAAACAGGCATTCTCACTCCACCCGCAAACCACTTTTTCGAAAAAACGTTTGACAAAACACGAAAAATGTGGTATACTATACTCGAATTGCCGGAAGAGAGCGGCAGTTCAAGAAAGGAAAATAACGGGTTTTTAGGGTGAGAGCCTAAGCCTGAACGGAGGAGAAAAAGGGTGCTTTTTGCCCCTGTCTTCACCGTTAAAACGGAGAAAAACCGTACCGTTTTTTGCAGTCGGTTTTTCCGAGTTTCAAAATACCGCGGTTATCGGTATTTACAGGAGGACAATTTTTTATGCGGAAGACCAGAAGCGTTCTTTCCTTCTTTCTTGCGGTAATAACCGCAATTTCTCTGTTTGCGACCGTCACGGTCGTGTCTGCTGCAAAATCGTATGGCGACGAAATCGATACAATGATAGCCGCCGCCGTGCATCAGATCAGCGAAAGTGAAGGAAACTACGGCTCAGTTTCAGGAAATGACAGCGGCGCGTTGAGCGTCGGCAAATTGCAATGGCATGCGGATTTTGCGCTCCAATTGCTCAGATTTATTATTGCGGAGGACACGGAGTCCAATGCAAAGAGCGTTCTCGGCGCGGCTCTTTATGCGGAGATAATGAACTCTTCGACCAAGTGGGGCACGAGAAAACTCACCAACGACGAGGCGAAAAAACTTTCTGATTACCTCTCTTCTCCCGTGGGCAGACAGGGACAGGACGATTTCGCGGCGCAAACTGTTTACACTTACATTCAGAACTGCTATCAGCAGGGCTTGACAAACCCTTACGCGATGATTTTCGTCTGCGATATTTTCAACAAAGGCGAGACCGCGGGTTATAACTGGATGCGTCAGGCGGCAAAATACGCGGGAAGTTATCGGGATGTCACTTTGGAGCATCTTTATAAGACCGCGAGAGCGTTCAATAACGGAAGCGTTCCGTCGCGTTATCAGAAACTTTACAATTTCTGCAAAAACGATGTCAATCTCGGTGAACTTACTCTGACGGACAGCGAGGAATGGGTCATTGATAACTCCTCCACCAACATCAGAACCGCTCCCGGCATATCGGGAACAAAAGTTATCGGCAGTTATAAATACGGCACTCATGTCACGATCACCGAAAAACGCGAAATGTCGGGGCAGTCTCCTTACCTTTGGGGTAAGACCGAAGACGGCTGGATAGCATTGACTTACAGCCGCTATATATCGGGCAGAATTTATTGCCCGAATGCGGCCGATCCCGTTTCGGAGATAGAGTCCGTCAAAATAGAAAAAGTTACAACCGACGGTTACACTTTGACCTGCATCGTTGACGGCGCGGAAACCGTTGCGGATATATATGCCGTAACGTCCGCAAATGCCAAAAACGTAACACAGCAACTCTCTCTTGACGGTTCTTCCGTCACGTTTGATGTCAAAGTCGATGCTTTCGGCGATTACGACGGGCTTTACACAACGACCGTATACCTTGTTGACGAAGATAAGAGCGTGGACTCCGTTTCCGTCAACGCGGGTGTTTCGAAAACCGCAGACGAGGATTGGCAGGTCGATACTTCGACCCTGAACATTCGCTCCGGTCCCGGTACTATGTTCGGCACAGTCGGGTCGTATCATATGGACGACATTATAAACATCATCGAACTTTATTCCGCCGACAGTTCTTACTTTTGGGGCAAGACAGACCTCGGTTGGGTCGCTCTCGATTACTGCAAACGTTTGCGGACGGATATGGTTCTCGGTGACGTAAACCGCGACGGCCTTGTAGATATTTCGGACGCAATGCTTGTCTTCTATCACGTTTCCGCAAAATCGCTTCTCGATAATTCGGAATTGTATGATATGAACGGCGACGGCGAATTGGATATAGTCGATGCCATGTTACTGTTCTATTTTGTCGCGGGTAAAACCGAATCACTCTCTTGATATTTTATTTGAATTACTGCGGAGATACCCTTTTCGGTGTCTCCGCTTTTTGAAAATAAAAATTGTGTGCCGCAATTACGGAAATATCCGCAAATCGGTTGACATCGGACAAGAATTTGCATATACTTATGGTAATCGAAAATAACCTGTGTCCGATTGCGGCGAAATTGTATTGAGAATTTTAACGCAAAAAATATCTTGAATAAAATAAATCACTTTCAGAATGAGAGAAAAGAATGTATCAAGACCCATATAAAGTTCTCGGGTTGTCTCCCGGAGCCTCGGATGAAGAGGTGACAAAGGCATATCGCAAACTTGCGAAAAAATATCACCCCGACTTAAACCCGAATGATAAAGAAGCTGCCAAGAAAATGAGTGAGATAAACGCTGCTTATGAACAAATTAAGAACGGCGACACCTCGGCTTCCGCAGGTGCCGGTAACGGCGGCTACGGCAATGCGGGTTACGGCGGAGGTTACACAACATGGAATCCGTTCGGAGGTTCGGCACGCATGAGCCCGCTCGAAACCGCAAAAATGTATCTGAACGCAGGTTATTACCGCGAAGCGCTGAATCTTCTGTCTTCCATACAGAACAGAAACGGCGAGTGGTATTTCATCAGTTCGGTTGCAAATTATAACCTCGGCAACAAGACTGTTGCGCTGACACACATTCGCGAAGCGTGCAGACTTGAACCGACAAACGCGCAGTATGCACAGGTTCTTGAACAAATGCAGCAGGGCGGACAGGTCTATTCCGAACGCCGTGCAGAGTATTCAGACCCGTGCGGCGGCGCAAGCGACTGCTGTCTCGGTTACGCACTGTTCAATCTGTTTACTTGCTGTTGCTGTCCGCACAGAGGGTGCTGACGGCGGTATAATATTTGTGTTTTGTATAAATGTGTAGACGTGCTTACACGATGTATTGAACTTTTATTGCAGATATTGCGCACCCTGTGGGTGCGCTTTTATTTTACAAAAAATTCACTATTAAATATTGCCATAATTCGGCAATATATGTTATAATATATATAATTAAATAAAAAGATACGGTTTGAAAAGTTGTTAACTGAGTAGATGAAAAGGAAATCAGGTTCGAGTCCTGAACAACCGCCATTACTGTATTTGACAAGATGGGAGCGGTACACCCGACCGAACAGTCGGGGACAGCCGGCTCTGTGCGGATTTTCCGCAGTATCATAAGTCAGGATACCTGCCGTATCTTTTTTGGTTCAACACGACTTTGGTGTGAGGAGTGCAGCCGATCCATCGCTTCGCAGCGGGGCTTTGGTGCGCGCGGGTCTAATACCCGAGTCATGCTTTGCCTTGCATTGTTACGGATCTGTTGTGCTCTTTTGACCGCCGGGTTGAAAGGGTATTTTTTG
>URFZ01000003.1 GCA_900547165.1 uncultured Eubacteriales bacterium | reverse complement strand
CCAACGGTTTAACCTCTTTTGAACCACGCGACTATCGCGTGGTTTTCGATTACAACAAGGGACGACCGAAGAACGGTCGTCCCGATATTTGTTTTTTGCTGTTGATTACAGGTATTTCTGAATCTTCGGCGTTGCAAGGGAAATATCCATGCTGACCGTGATAAAGAAGTCGATTCCGTCCGCGATCGCTTCGAGTTCGTCAAGGAACGTTTCAAGTTCTTCAACGTTGTCGGAACGACAAATCTTTGTTATGGAGTCAACAAAAATTTCGGTTATATCATAGTTTGATGCTCTGAGTCCTCCGATGAAGCCGAAGAACATATCGTAGTCGTTGATACCGTATTCGTCAGTGCTTATAAGTCTTACTTTCGGGTCGATCTCGTATCTGAGTTTGTCATCTCTTTCAAGACAGATAACGCTTCCTTCCGCAGTTTTAGCAACGGAATTTACGGTGGAAATAAGTTCCTTTGTCTTGCCTGTTCCTTTGAGACCCATTACAAGTTTGATCATGTGGATGCACTCCTTTTCGGATAATATTGATGTTGCGCAACCCCGTATTCCTTACGGAAATCATACGGGATACTGTTGTTTTTTCTCTTGCTTTAATTATAGCATAGCGACGCTTTCATTTCAATACGTCGGTGACAATTTCTTGAAGTTTGTTGAAACTGTATAACACTTTTGCCATAATTATAGCAAATTTTCCAACTCTGCTTTTTTGTCTTCGTAGCCGGGCTTGCCGAGCAGTGCGAACATATTGCTCTTGTACATCTGAACGCCGGGCTGGTCAAACGGATTTACGCCGAGAACGTATGCGGAAATTCCGCAAGCCTTTTCATAGAAGTATATAAGTTGTCCCATGGTGAACTCATTCATTTCGTCAAGTTCGAGAACTACGCTCGGAACGCCGCCCTGTGCGTGCGCAAGAACAGTGCCTTGGAACGCCTTTTCATTGACAAACTGCATATTTTTGCCTGCAACGAAGTTCAGTCCGTCTGCATTGGACTCTTCAAACGGAATTTCCTGGTCGAGTTTTGCATTCTTGACCCAGATAACGGATTCATACATGTTGCGAAGTCCCTGCTGAACGTACTGCCCGAGCGAGTGAAGGTCGGTAGAGAATATCATCGAAGCGGGGAAGAGACCTTTGCCGTCTTTGCCTTCGCTTTCTCCGAAAAGTTGCTTTATCCATTCGCCGAAGCACCACATATACGGCTCGTATGCAACGGTTATTTCCGTGGTTCTGCTCTTTCTGAGAAGAATGTTTCTGACAGCCGCAAATTTGTAGCAGTCATTCTTTTCAATATCGGGGTCGGCATACGTCTTGTGCGCGTCCTGTGCGCCCTGCATGAGTTTGTTTATGTCAATGCCTGCGCAAGCAATGGGAAGAAGTCCGACAGCGGTAAGTACAGAATATCTGCCTCCGACATCGTCGGGAACAACGAACGTTTCGTAACCCTCTGCGTCCGCCAGTTCTTTAAGAGTGCCCTTTGCTTTGTCTGTGGTAGCGTAAATTCTGCCCTTTGCGCCCTCTTTGCCGTATTTCTTTTCAAGCATTTCTTTAAGAACGCGGAACGCTATGGCGGGTTCCGTCGTCGTGCCCGATTTGGATATCACGTTAACGCTGAAATCCTTGCCTTCGCAAAGCGAAAGAACTTCGCGGAAGTAGGTGGAAGAAATGCTGTTGCCGAGGAAGTATATCTCGGGCGTATCTTTTTTGAGATTGTTGTAAAGCGGGCTTTTTATTGCTTCGATAACGGCTCTCGCTCCGAGATACGAACCGCCTATTCCGACAACGAGAAGCACATCGGAATCGGAAATGATCTTCTGCGCGCTCTTTTTAATGCGGGCAAATTCCTCTTTGTCGTAATCTACAGGCAGATCGACCCAACCCGTGAAATCCGAACCGAGACCGGATTTGTTGGTGAGCATTTCATGAGCAGCTCTTACCTGCGGCGCTATTGCGGCAAATTCGTTTTCGCCGACAAAACCTTTGAGGTAAGAAGTGTTGAGTTTGATTGACATAATAAAAACTCCTTTTGAGATTAAGTTATTCTATTGAAAAATCCGAAGCGTCGAAATCCATTGACAACTCGGCGCTTTTCGGAGTTCTTTTTAACGGGTCGTATACGAATTTTTTGCAGTCGTATTTTCTTTTTATGTATCCGTATTTATCACAGACAACACCGTCTTCATCGCAGAGAAGTGTGCCTCTTTTGCAATATTCGCAGTTTTGTTCGATACCTTTTCCGAAGACTTTCATGTCGATTCTCCGTTCCGAAGGTCGCGCACGCGCGACAAATAATATATTATTTTATAGTTTATCACATTCCGCTCCGTTTTTCAACCTGCAATCCGAACAAAATATCGAAATAATTTTCGAACAGAAGATCGTATGTTAAAATTTTTAGGAAACATTACGGTTATATATTTACAAATAAAGACTTTTGTATTATAATAAAGAATAATCAAAACACAAGCAGAGCACGGAGGATAAGCGGTGTCGGCAAAAAACAGGATACTGTCCGAGGAAGAGACGGAAGAGCAGAAAGAATATACCGAAAGGGTAGGTCGTATTTCTGCGGAATTTGAACAGACGCACGGAAGAAAACCGAGATTTTTTTCCGCCACATACGGTTGTCAGCAAAACGAGAACGACACCGAACGTCTTGACGGAATGCTGCTTCAAATGGGTTACGAATATACGGACAACAAAGACATTGCAGACCTGATTCTTTTTAACACCTGCGCGGTTCGCGAACATGCCGAAACAAAAGTTTTCGGAAATGTCGGCGCACTTGTCAAAAATAAAAGAGAAAACCCGAATCTGAAAATCTGCCTCTGCGGATGTATGATGACGCAACCTCATATTGCCGAGCAGATAAAAACAAAGTACAGGCACGTCGATCTTGTTTTCGGAACGCACGCGCTTTATCGCTTCCCCGAAAATCTTTACCGTATTCTTACGGGCGGAAAACGTGTGTTTGACGTAACTTCGGAAGACGGGCGCGTAGCGGAAGGACTTCCGATTCGCCGCAGAGACAAAGTAAAGGCTTGGGTCTCGATAATGTCCGGTTGCAACAATTTTTGCTCATATTGCATAGTGCCTTATGTTCGCGGACGCGAAAGAAGCCGCCGACCCGAAAACGTTCTTGAAGAAGTTCGCGGACTTGTTGCCGAGGGATATAAAGAGATAACGCTGCTCGGGCAAAACGTCAATTCGTATTGCAAAGACCTTGATATCGGTTATGATTTTTCCGACCTGCTTCGGGACATAAATAAGATTGACGGAGATTTTACCGTTAAGTTTATGACATCGCATCCGAAAGACGCAACGGAAAAACTTATTGACACGATAGCGGAATGCGACAAGGTATGTAAACATCTGCATTTGCCTGTTCAGAGCGGCAGCGACGCCGTTTTGAAAAAGATGAACAGGCATTACACCTCGGAAAAATATCTTTCGCTGATAGATTACGCAAAAAAGAAAATTCCAGATGTGGCACTGACAAGCGATATTATTGTAGGTTTTCCCGGTGAAACGGAGGAAGACTTCCTTGCTACACTTGATTTGATACGCAAAGTGGAGTATAACGGACTTTATACGTTCATCTATTCACCTCGAAAGGGAACGCCTGCGGCGGAAATGAGAGACCAGATACCGCAGGACGTTAAAAAAGAGCGTTTTAACCGTCTGCTTTCCGTGCAGAACGAAATCAGCACAAAGAAAAATTCCGCATTCGTCGGAAAAGTCTTTGAGGCTGTTGTAGACGGATTTGCCGAGAATTCGGAAACCGCCATGCTCGCAAGAACGTCAAACAATACCATCGTAAAGTTTGAGACGGACGGAAAAACTTTTAAAGAGGGCGACAAGGTGCGTCTGAAAGGCATTCGTTGTGCCAACTGGGCGGTATACGCCGAACTGACGGATTAGTTTATAAAAAATTATTCAAATAAAACGGAGAGTGTTTATTATGGCAGACGTAAGAGAACTTGCAAGACAACTCGGAGAAGCGGTCGTTACCGACGAAAAATTCGTTGTGCTTCAATCGGCGCAGGCTGAATACGACAACGATGCCGAACTTCAACAACTTATTCAAGAGTTCAATCTTCAAAAAATGAATGTTATGCAGGAAATGCAGAAAGGTGAAGAGAAGAACGAAGAAAAACTCAAAGAACACCAAGACAAAATGAGAGAGACCTATACAAAGATTATGTCCGATCCCGTTATGGACAAGTATATGACCGCAAAAGAGGAAGCGGACGCATTTGTTAACGAGATTTACGGCATACTTAATTTTGCGATAACGGGAGAAGAGCCCGGCGATTGTTCCGGTTCCTGCGAAACCTGCGGCGGCTGCCATTAAGCCGCCGATTTAAGGAGAGAAAAAGAGATGGCGAAAACACCGCAGTTGTCTCCGATGATGCAACAGTATGTTGAGATGAAGAAACAGTACAAGGATTATATCCTGATGTACCGTCTCGGAGATTTCTATGAAATGTTTTTTGACGACGCCGTCATTGCAAGCAAAGAACTCGATATAGTTCTGACGGGCAAGGATTGCGGGCTTGATGAGCGCGCCCCGATGTGCGGAATACCGTATCACAGCGTTGACGGTTATATTTCCCGACTTGTACAGCACGGTTACAAGGTCTCTGTCTGCGAACAGATAAAAGACCCCGTTACAAACGACGTAACGCACCGCGAAGTTGTTCGAATGATAACTCCGGGAACGGTCACCGACCCCGAAATGCTGGATGAAAGCAAGAATAACTATATCGTCGGCGCGTTCTGCGAAAAAGGCAGACTGTGCCTTTGCTTTGTCGATATTTCAACAGGCGATATGTTTTTGTCGGGCTCTTATAAACTTTCTGACCCGACGATAATAAACGAACTCGGCAAATATTCTCCGCGCGAGATATATGCTTCGCCGGAAGCCTGCGAAACCGGGCCGATAAAGAACTATATCGCATCTTCTGCGGGTTGTATGCTCACGCGCGGAGAAACGTGCCCGAATGCAAAAGAACTTCTTGAAAAGCAGATGGGGCAGACTGTCTGCAAACTCGGACTTGCCGATAATGCGCTTGCCGCAGAAACCGCCGGCTCGCTTTTGAAGTATCTGTTCGACACGCAGCTTTGCTCTCTTGACCATATCAAAAAACTTACGCTTACAGGCGAATATGCCTATATGCAGATAGATCTTTCGACGTGGCGCAATCTTGAAATAGTTGAGACAATGCGTTTCAAGGAAAAGAAAGGCTCGTTGCTCGGCGTTCTTGATAAAACACAGACCGCCATGGGCGCGCGTCTGCTTCGCAATTTCCTTGAAAAGCCGTTGACGAATGTTGATGAGATAAACGGCAGACAGGGCGCCGTTCGCGATTTTTATGAGAACAACATTGAACGTTCCGAACTTCGTGACCTGCTTTCGGGAATAAGAGATATAGACCGTCTTTTGACAAAAGTCGTTTATGGCTCAGTCAATCCCAAGGACGTGAAAAACCTTGCAACGTCGTTTTCTTCGCTTCCGCGCATTTTTGAAATCCTACGCGGCGGCAAGTTCGGCTCTGCGTATCTGAAAAATCTGCTTCGCGGGGCGGATGAACTGTCCGATATAACAGAACACATCGAAGCGGCGATAAACGATGACCCTCCCGTTGCGATGAAAGACGGCGGCATAATCCGCGAGGGATACAACTCGGAAGTTGACGAACTGCGAGTTCTTTTGACCGACGCAAAACGTATAATGGTCGGGCTTGAAACGTCAGAAAAAGAAAAAACAGGTATCAAAACTCTTAAAGTCGGTTATAACAAGGTCTTCGGCTACTACATCGAAGTTCCGAACGGCAGCAAGGACATTGTACCCGACACATACATAAGAAAACAGACTCTTGTCGGCGGCGAACGCTTTATAACTCCCGAACTCAAAGAGATAGAGGAAAAACTGCTGACGGCGCGCGACGACCTTGTTGCGCTTGAATACAAATTGTTTTCGGAACTTGTTCTCGGAATAAAAGAGTGCATCGATCGCATAAAAGCGTCTTCCCGCGCGGTTGCGTACATTGATGTTCTTACAACGCTTGCGGAAGTTGCCGTAAAGAACGGGTATACTTGCCCGACGGTCAATTCAGACAGCGTTATCGATATCAAAAACGGCAGACACCCCGTTGTTGAAAAAATGCTGAAAAACGAAGTGTTTGTGCCGAATGACACACACCTTGACACTTCCGATTGCCGTATGGCGATAATAACGGGTCCCAATATGGCGGGTAAATCCACATATATGCGCTCTGTTGCTCTGATAACTCTGCTTGCGCAGATAGGTTCATTTGTGCCCGCTTCAAGCGCAACAGTCGGCGTTGCGGACAAGATATTTACCCGTGTGGGCGCCGCAGACGACCTTGCGTCGGGACAATCGACCTTTATGGTTGAAATGAACGAAGTGGCGTACATACTCAAAAATGCGACAAAGAAGAGTTTGCTTATTTTTGATGAAATAGGACGCGGAACTTCCACATACGACGGCATGAGCATTGCCCGCGCCGTGCTTGAATATGTTGCGAAAAAGATAAAAGCGAAATCGCTTTTCGCAACGCATTATCACGAACTTGTTGCGCTTGAAAGCACCGTTGAGGGCGTTAAAAACTTTAATGTCGCGGCAAAGAAACGCGGAAACACGATAACGTTTCTCCGAAAGATCGTTCCCGGCGGAACGGACGACAGTTACGGCATTGATGTTGCGCGTCTTGCGGGCGTTCCCGAGGTCGTTATAGACCGCGCACAGGAAGTATTGAAAGAAATAGAGTCCGAACAGCCGAAAGTTGTTATCAAACGTGAAGAAAAGAACGAAGAACCCGATCTTTTCAATGCCGTTGCTTCTGATGAAATAACAGAAAGACTTAAAAACATAGACCCGACGGTTCTGACACCGATAGAAGCGATGAACGAACTTTATGCGCTTGTTCAGAAAGCCAAAAACCAATAATTTCGGAGAATACTGATGAAAATACACGTTCTTGACAGTTCTGTTGCCAACCTTATTGCCGCGGGCGAAGTGGTGGAAAGACCCGCATCCGTGGTAAAGGAACTTGTCGAAAACTCCGTCGATGCGGGCGCCGATAAAATCTCCGTTGAGATTTTGAAAGGCGGCATTGACCTTATAAAAGTGACAGATAACGGTTGCGGAATGACGGAAGAAGATGCCCGTGTGGCGTTCCGCAAACACGCAACGTCGAAGATAACCACAAAGGAAGACCTTTATAACATAGGCACTCTCGGTTTCCGCGGCGAAGCGCTTGCCGCAATAAGCGCGGTATCCCGCATTGAATTGACAACCAAGACAAAAGATTCAGTCGGTGGCGTTCGTCTGTCTCTCGAAGCGGGCGAACTGTGCGGAGATATCGTGTCTTCCGAGGAAGTCGGGTGCGCGGACGGTTCGGTTTTTTGTATCAGAGACCTCTTTTATAACGTTCCCGCAAGAAAGAAATTTCTTAAAAGCGAACAGGCGGAAGCGGGAGCGATAAGTTCGGTTGTACATAAACTTGCGCTGTCGCACCCCGAAATATCGTTCCGACTGACCGTCGGCGGCAAAGAAACGCTGTTCACTTCTGGCAACGGAAAACTCGAAGATACCATTTTTTCCGTATACGGAAAGAGCGTGACACAGAATCTTGTTCCCGTCAGAATGAAAAATGACGATTTCCGTCTGTCGGGCTTTATCGGCACGCCGCTTTTTTCAAAACCGAACAGAAATATGCAACTGTTCTATGTAAACGGACGTATCGTCCGCTCACGGCTGCTTCAAACCTGTCTCGAAAATGCATACAGAAATTCGATGCTTATCGGCAGATACCCGGTTTGTGTTCTCTTTTTGCAGGTTGACAATTCGAGCATAGATATAAACGTACACCCGTCAAAACTCGAAATCAAATTCGGCGACGAAAAAAGCGTTTCCGTATTTATGAACGACGCTTTGCGAACCGCGCTTTCTTTTGACAATGCGGTCAAACATATTGACGTAACGCCTGCAACGAATGATGTTTTCAGGCTTCCTTTTGAAAACTCCGCTCCGCAGAAAACTCCCGAACCTCCGAAAAAGACCGTGGAAAAGGTGAAGAATTACGGGGAGTGGCAGGTCATAACAAAAGTTCCCGTATCGGAAAATTCCATACCCGAGCAAAAGCCCGAAGTTTTACCGAAAAACGAGACCGAAGTGAAGAAGTCTTCCTCGACGGAAGAAACTTCCGAATTTGAAAAACTGAAAAAAATGCTTCTCGAAAGGGCTGTTGCCGCCGAAAAGCCTGAGGAAACGCTTCGGGACGATTCGTCGCTTCTTGCCCCAGATTTGGGCTTTTCTGCAAAAAGAGAGCCTGAACCTGAGAAGTATGCACCGTCCGTGACAGCACCTGTTCCCGACGTTTCCGAGCCTCCGAAAAAGGAGACCGTCAATGCTCCGGTTCCTACTGCAAAAGACAATGCCGATGAACCGACTCTTGTTGAAAAAACGGTTGAATTTCGTATTGTTGGAGAAGTTTTCGATTCGTTTATAATTGTTGAAAAGGACGGCGATGTTCTGTTTATTGACAAACACGCATTGCATGAGCGTATGAATTTTGAGAAACTGAAAAGAGGAACTGTCGGTTCTCAATATCTGCTCAGCCCGATAGTTGTCGAGCTCGGCGCGGCTGAAAATCTGATAATAACCGAAAATGCGGAAGAACTGAAAAAAGCGGGCTTTGAAGTTGAGGACTTCGGCGGAAGCGTAATTGTGCGTATGATACCGCAAATTCTCGAAAATTCCGACGTTGAATATGTGCTTGCGAAGTTTGCGGATAACTATGAAAATCTCAAACTCGGCAAGAATGATCTTCTCGATGAATTTCTGCATGACTGTGCTTGCAAGGCTTCCATAAAAGCGGGTATGCACACGTCGGCATTTGAGACAGAGAAGTTGATAAGAAATTATTTTGAACACGAAAACGACTTGAAATACTGTCCGCACGGTCGTCCGATAACGTTTGCGCTGTCAAAAACGACCATCGAAAAACAATTTAAGAGGATAGTCTGATGAACAATCGTGTTATTGCCGTTGTCGGTCCTACCGCAAGCGGAAAAACCAAACTTGCGGTCGAGATAGCCAAGCGGTACAACGGAGAGATCGTCTCCGCCGATTCCATGCAGATATATAAATATATGGATATCGGTACGGCAAAACCCACAGATGAAGAAATGCAGGGCATACCGCATCATTTGATAAGCATTGTCGAACCGACGGAAACGTTCACTTTGCAGGATTATCTTGAACGTGCGAAGGTTTGCGTCGATGATATTCTTTCTCGCGGCAAAATACCTGTTATTGCAGGCGGAACGGGACTTTATGTGACTTCATTTATTGAAAATATAAGTCTTTCCGAAGCCGAAACAGACCCCGAATACAGGGAACATCTTGCAATACGCACCGAAAAAGAGGGCAGTGAAGCGCTTCTTTCGGAACTTGCGGAGATAGACCCTCAGACGGCGGAAAAACTGCACCCGAACAATATTAAACGCATAATTCGTGCGCTTGAACTTTACCATACTTCGGGAAAAACCGTGACGGAGCAAAATGAGATATCGAAAAAAATCCCGTCGCCGTATAAGTTCCTTGAAATCGGATTGCGGTTTTCGGACAGAAGCGTGCTTTATTCAAGAATAGACAGAAGAGTTGACGAAATGTTCTCGGCGGGTCTGGAAAATGAGGTCTCTACGCTTCTTCAAAGCGGAAAACTGACACGCGAATGCAATGCTTTTCAGGCAATAGGTTACAAGCAGTTCGCACCGTATTTTGACGGAGAGATCGGAATTCCCGAAGTTTCGGAGAATATCAAGAGAGAAAGCCGTCATTACGCAAAACGTCAGTTGACATGGCTTCGACGTGACGAAAATATACGTTGGGTTGAAGCCGACGGACTTGATATTGAACATTTTTTTAACAATTTATCGGAATGTATAGAAGATTTCCTGTATGTATGATATAATCGGCATATATATATTTATTTTATAGCACAATAAATGTGTAAACGGAGCGGTTATGGAGAAAAAAGTATTCAGAGTGATACTCGTGCTTGTCGTCGTGCTTTTGTGCGGCTATTTTCTCTTCGGCGTTGTTCCGTCCGCTTTGTTCGATACGGATTATACGGTTGAAGCCGTTGAAGACTGTGTTTATAACGACACCGTTTCTGTTGAGGGCGTCGCTCTGCGGACCGAAACCGTTCTTGTGGCAGGCTCTGACTGTGCAACGATGGTTCACAACGTTTCGGACGGCGAAAGAGTTGCCGTGGGTACTTCCGTTGCAACCGTCAGCAACAAGGCCTTTTCCGATGAAGACGAACAGCGATTGCTGTTTTTGAATCGGAATATCAAAATCCTTACAAAAACGGTCAGCAGCGTTGTGACTTCGGACGCAACATCTCTTGACGCCGACAGCAGGGAAGCGCTTTACGATTATCTCGATTCGTGTGCTTCTTCCGATATGGGAGAAATTCTTGCTTACGAAGCAACCTTGCAAACCGCTTTCAACAAAAAGAACGTGAACCTGAACGGAGACGAAAGTTATTCGAAAAAACTCGATGAGTATCTGAACGAACGTAACTCCATAATCGGAAAATATACCTCTGTCGAACAAAACGTTCAGTCAACTGTTGCGGGGTATTTTTACAGCGGATATGACGGCTTTGAATACCTTTCAGCCGCCGATGCGGACAATATGACGGTTTCGAGTCTGGAAAAGATTCTCGTCGCTGACGGAACTTCGTGTCCGAGCGATTATGTGGGAAAAGTTCAGACCACGCCGTACTGGATATTTGCTGCAAAGATGAAGTCTTCGGACGCCGCTTCTCTTAAACAGGGTTCTTCAGAAAAAATAGAGTTCAGATTTTCCGACGGTTCAAGAAAAACTCTTCAAACAAGCGTGCTGTTCGTCTCATCAGAAGAAAACGGATATGTCTGCGTATGCTTCCGCTGCGGCGTTATGACCGAAAAAGAACTTTCGTTAAGAAAAGCGAATTGCAAACTGATAAATTCCACATATTCGGGATTGAAAGTCAGCAACAAGGCGCTGCGCGTCGTAGACGGCGCAGACGGCGTATATGTTCTGATAGGACAAAAAGTTGTTTTCAAACCGGTTGAAATACTGTTTTCGACCGATGAATTTTCGATAGTAAAAGCAAAAAGCGATTATAATGCACGCCGACTGACCGTAAACGACGAAGTCATCTGCGGCGGCAAAGATATGTTTGACGGGAAGATAGTAAATGCGAAATAGAATTTTGAGCAATAAAGCCGAAATCGAAAACAGGATTGCAGAAGCGAAAACACGCGGCGGATTCAGCCACGATGTCATAATCGTTGCGGTTACGAAATATCAGACGATAGAAGATACCAACGCCGCAATCGAAGTCGGGCTTTCGAATATAGGCGAAAATTATGTTCAGCACTTAAAAGAAAAAGACGCGCTGCTGCTCCCGTGCAAAAGACACTTTATCGGGCATTTGCAGACAAACAAAGTCAAAGCGCTTCTTTCGATGAAAGATATTGCGCTTATTCAGTCCGTTGATTCCGTCAAACTTGCGACGGAAATAGACAAATATTCGGAAAAACTCGGAAGAACGACCGAAATTCTTTTGCAGGTCAATATCGGTGACGAAGAACAAAAATTCGGCGTTGAGCCTGCCGATACCGTGGCTCTTGTCCGTGATGTTTCGGATTTTGAACATATAAAAGTCAAAGGGCTTATGGCAACAATGCCCATAGAAAAAGATATACGTTATTACAAAGAGTTCAAAGAACTTTTTGAGAAAGTAAAAGCCTGCAATATTTCGGGCGTAGATATGGATATTCTTTCAATGGGTATGTCAAACGATTTTGAAGAGGCTGTCGAATGCGGCTCAAACATGGTACGCATAGGTACGGCGCTCTTTAAATAAATTAACTTTCGGAAAGGAAGATTTTGTTATGGCAAATATCAAGCAGATCCTCGGTTTCGGCTCGGATACCGACGATTACGAAGATGATGTTGAATATGAAGAAGAGGCAACAGAAGAAAAAGCGGCTCCGAAGCGCGCATCAAGGGCTTCTCGCAATTCCGCGCCCGCGCCTTCCGGAAAAAGACCGAATTTTATTCTTTGCAAACCTGACGATAAAAGCGCAATGCAGGCTGTTGCGGATGATGTAATATCGGGCAAATCCGTTATACTCAATCTTGAAAATATACAGAAAGATACAAAACGCATAGTGGACTTCCTTTACGGTGTTGTTTATGCCCTTGACGGAACCGTTAAAAAAGTTGCGGAGCATACATATCTTATTGCTCCCGGCGGTGTTGATATAACCGGCGAAATGGATAACGACTTGGAGGAGACCGTCTTTTGACGGACGCTGAACTTTTCTCTCGGAGGATTGCCGACCATGCGGAATCGGCAATGCGCAATTCCGTTGAATATACGGGATTTCTTTCCGAGGACGAGCAGGATGACTGTTCGCAGATACTGAAAAAACTCGGTGTCGGCTATTCGTTTGACGGCGGCATTGAAAATGCGGAGCGCAGAATGTGCGCGATATATTCCGACTCTTTTTCGGCGGAATGGCTGTCTTTTCCCATATCTGTGGTCGAGATAACTCCGCACGATAAAACTGCACAAATACGCCACCCCGACTGTCTCGGAAGCATTCTTGGGCTCGGTCTGAAAAGAAGCGTCATAGGCGATATAGTCTTTTCTGACGGAAAAATATATGTTGCGGCAGAAGAAAACATTGCAAAACACATATGTTCGCAACTTTGTCGGGTAGGCAAATATGTTTGCTCTGCAAAAATCGCTGACGGTTCGGACACAATTAGAAACGAACGAAAATTTGAGACCGTCGGACTTATCGTGACTTCAAACAGACTTGACTGTTATGTTGCCGCGATAAGCAAAACTTCGCGTGAAAAAGCCGTATCCGCAATAAAAGCGGGCGATGTTCGTCTGAACGGCATGCAGATATACGATGTTACAAAACGTCTTTCTTTCGGCGACAGGCTGTCTGTTCGCGGCGCGGGAAAATATATAGTTGATTCCGATCCCGAAGATTGTCACAAAACGCAGAAAGACAGGCTAAAAATAAATATGCAAAAATATGAACGTTCCAAATGACGGAGGTATTATATGTTAAGCGTCAGAGATATTGAAACAAAAACGTTTTCGAGAAGCAAGACCGGCTACAAAGAAGAAGAGGTCGAAGCGTTTCTCGACGAGATAATCGTTGACTATACCGCTCTTCTCGAAGAAAAAGAAAGTCTGGGCAAGAAAGTTATCGTTTTGAGCGAAAAACTCGAAACCATAAGAGACGAACAGGAAGCGCGCATGCAGTCGCTCCTCAGCACTCAGAAGAGTTATGATGAGGTTATGCGTACCGCAAAAATGAATGCGGAATCTCTTATAAACGATGCAAAGAAAAAGGCTGACGAACTTCTGAAGGCCGCAAAAGAGCAGGCTGACGGTCTGACTTCCGAAGCAACTGCAAAAGCTGCGGAGATAAAAAAAGACGGCGAGGAGAAAAAGGCGGAATACAATGCGCTTGTTTCCGAGATCGAAACCGTTAAAAAGGCGGTTCACGTTCTTTGCGACAAATTCACTTCCGACGTTGAAAATCTTCCCGAACTTGCAAAAAAGGAACTTGCGGCAGTTACAGTAACCGTTCCTGCGACTCAACCCGCATCCGCGGTCGAGGAAACAAAGGCTGTTCCCGAGGAAACTGCGGCTGTTGAAGCTGACGACACCATCATGGCGGGCGAAACAAAAGTTATTCCCGTTGTGAAAGAAACGAAAATTGCTGATGTTCCCCGAGACGTTACAAGGGAAAAAATAAACCGCGCGCTTGAAATTGCCGACGAGGAAGATGAAGATATGGTCGGCGATGACGACGATGAAGACTACGAAAACAGTTTTTATACGAGAAAACACGGCGGCAAGAAAGATGACGGCAGAGCCGCAAAAATAAGAAATCTGTTCGGTTCGGACGATGATTATTCGGACGAAGACGAAGATGATGATAATAAAGACGATTTTGACGACGAGTATGAAGAAAAACCGAAAAAGAAAAAGCGTTCTTTCTTCGGCTTCGGCAAAAAGAAAAAGAGTCGTGACGACGATTATGATGATTACGATGATTATGACGACGACGATTACGACGAAGATGATGACGACTATTACGACGACGAAGACTGATCAGGAGACTTTCAGCGATGGATTATAATCAGACATTGAACTTGCCGAAGACCGATTTCCCGATGAGAGCGGGACTTCCGCAACGCGAGCCGGCTTTTCTCGAAGAATGGCAGACTCAGCAGACTTACAAAAAACTTCAAGAGAAAAACGCGGGCAGACCGCAATACGTTCTTCATGACGGTCCTCCGTTCTCGAACGGAAACATTCACATGGGGACGGCGATGAACAAGGTTCTGAAAGACTTTATAATCCGTTATAAGTCTATCAGCGGCTTTCAGGCTCCGTATATCCCCGGTTGGGATAACCACGGTATGCCTATCGAAAGCGCAATAATCAAAAAAAATAAACTGAACAGAAAAGAGATGTCTATTCCCGAGTTCAGAAACGCTTGTCATAAGTTTGCGGACGATTTCGTTCACATTCAGATGGAACAGTTCAAGCGTCTCGGCGTTCTCGGCGATTGGGAACATCCTTATACGACGATGGATCCCGCTTTTGAGTCCGTTGAAGTCAAAGTGTTCGGCGAGATGTATAAAAAAGGCTACATCTACAAGGGACTTAAGCCCGTTTATTGGTGTCCCTTCGATGAGACCGCACTTGCAGAGGCAGAAATCGAATATGCGGACGACGACTGCACGTCGATATATGTTAAATTCGCGGTAAAAGACGATAAGGGCAAACTTTCCTCTTACGGCGACCTCTCCAAAATGTACTTCGTTATTTGGACGACCACCACATGGACACTTCCCGGAAACCGTGCGATAGCGCTCAATCCGTATGAGAGTTATGTCCTTGTTAAAGCGGGCGAAGAAATGTACATTGTCGCTGAAGCGCTTATGGACAAGACCATGGCGGCGGGCGGTATTACCGATTACAGCGTTGTAGAACATTTCAAAGGTTCTGATTTTGAATATATGACGGCACAGCACCCGTTCCTCGACATAGACAGCCTGCTTGTAACCGCGGATTATGTCACCATGGACAGCGGTACAGGTTGCGTTCACACTGCACCGAGTTTTGGTGTTGACGACTATCAAACGGGCAGACGTTACAACCTTGATATGACCGTTCCCGTTGATGACAGAGGATATCAGACCGCAGACGCCGGCAAATATGCGGGGCTGCGCTATGATGAATCCAACAAAGTCATTCTTGCGGATTTGAAAGAAAGCGGCGCGCTCTTTGCTTCCGAAGACATCAAGCACCAATATCCGCATTGTTGGAGATGTAAAAATCCGATAATCTTCCGTGCAACTCCGCAGTGGTTCTGCTCTGTTGACGCATTCAAGGATAAGACCGTTGAAGCAATAAAAGACGTTGAATGGATTCCCTCTTGGGGCGGAGACAGAATAACCCAAATGGTTGTTGACCGTGCCGATTGGTGTATTTCCAGACAGCGCCATTGGGGACTTCCCATACCCGTATTCTATTGTGAGGAGTGCGGAAAACCCATTTGCAACGACGAAACGATTGAAAAAGTTTCTGCGCTGTTCAAGGAAAAAGGTTCGAACGCATGGTATGAAATGACTCCCGCAGAGATACTCGGAGACTTTAAGTGTCCGCATTGCGGCGGAACGCATTTCACCCGTGAAAACGATACCCTTGACGGCTGGTTTGACAGCGGCTCTTCCCACTTCGTCGTTCTCCGCGAAAATCCCGATAACAAGTGGCCCGAAATGAAATGGCCCGCAGATTGCTATCTTGAAGGCGCCGACCAGTACAGAGGTTGGTTCCAGTCTTCGCTGCTGACGGCGGTAGGTGTTCTCGGAGATTCCGCTCCTTATAAAACCGTTCTTACTCACGGTTGGGTAGTTGACGGACAGGGCAGGGCGATGCACAAATCGCTCGGCAACAGCGTCGCTCCCGAAGAAGTTATCAAGAAGTACGGTGCAGACTTGCTCCGTCTTTGGGTTGCCTCTTCCGATTATCATGCGGATGTCCGTGTATCAGACGATATATTCAAGCAACTTTCTCAGGCATATCTTAAAATCAGAAATACGGCAAGATACATTCTCGGAAACCTGAACGGTTTCGATCCCGACAATCTTGTTCCCGCTTCGGAAATGAACGAACTTGACAAGTGGGCGGTATCGCGTCTTAATGACTTGATGAAGAAGGTCCGCGACGGTTACGAGAACTACGCATATCATATCGTATACCATGCTATCCGCAATTTCTGCGTAGTCGATATGTCGAACTTCTATCTTGATATTGTAAAAGACGTTTTGTATTGCGACAGCGCAAACGGCAAGGCAAGAAGAAGCGCACAAACAGCGATGTTCCTTGTCCTTGATTCTCTTGTAAGAATGCTTTCCCCGATACTTGCGTTCACTGCTGATGAAATCTGGAAAGCAATGCCGCACAGAAGTTCTGATAATACAGAAAACGTTATCTTCAACGACCTCAACTCTCCGTTTGAAGAGTATGCGCTTTCGGAAGAAAAGATTGCAGATTTCAACAGACTTTCCGAGATAAGAGACAGTGTTAACCTTGCGCTTGAAGCGGCAAGAAACGAAAAACTTATCGGCAAACCGCTTGAAGCAAAGGTCTGCATAACCGCACCTGCCGAGGACGCCGCACTTTTGAATAAGTATGAGAATCTGCTCAAAACCATATTCATCGTTTCGGGTGTCGATGTTCACGAGGGGGACGAACTCTTTGTGAAAGTTGATAAAGCGGGCGGCGAAAAATGCGAGCGTTGCTGGACATACAGCGAAACCGTGGGCAAGGACAGCGAACATCCCACGCTTTGCGCGAGATGTGCGGCAGTCGTTAAAGGTCTGTAATGAAAAGATTTGTTTCCAAAATTCCGTATCTGGCGATATTTATTGTCGGAATAATCCTTGATTACATCGTCAAACATATCGTCAGAACGAATATGAAAATAGGTGATACGATTCCGCTTATCAGGGGCGTATTTCATATCACATATACGGAAAATACCGGCGCGGCGTTCAGCATGCTTTCAGATAAAACGACATTGCTTTCCGTTGTGACCATTGCGGTTGTGGGACTTCTTCTGTTTCTTTTGTTATCGGACAAAATCAGAGGTAAGTTTGCCTGCGTGCTTGTTGCACTTATCGCTTCGGGTGGCACCGGCAACCTGATAGACCGCATTTTCCGAGGCTCCGTTACCGATATGTTCGATTTTAGGTTGATAAACTTTGCAATTTTCAACGTGGCGGATATATTCGTGACCTGCGGAGCATTACTCTTCATCATTGTTTTCTTTGTCAGCAAGGGAGAAGTTTTACAATGGAACTCATCGCAAGAAAAGAAGATGAAGGAAAAAGATTAGATAAGTTTCTTTCCGACGCGGACGCGTGTTTAACGCGTTCCGCGGCGGTTATTCTTATTTCAGAGAAAGCCGTCACCGTAGGCGGAAAATCCGAGGGAAAGAACTACCGTATCAAAGACGGAGACGTTGTTCGTTATGAAAAGCCCGAACCGAGGCCTCTTGAAGTTGTTGCTCAGGATATTCCGCTCGATATAGTTTACGAAGACGAATATCTTCTCGTTGTCAATAAACCGCAGGGAATGGTCGTTCATCCCGCGGCGGGAAACGACGACGGAACACTTGTGAATGCGCTTCTTAAACATTGCGGCTCGAGTCTTTCCGGTATAAACGGCGTTATCCGACCCGGAATCGTTCACCGTATAGATAAAGACACTTCTGGTCTTCTGATAGTTGCAAAAACAAATGAGGCGCATCTCGGACTTGCCAAGCAGATAAAGGAACATTCATTTCTCCGCGTGTATAACGGCATTTGCATGGGACAGTTCAAAGAACCCGAGGGTACGGTGTCTCTACCGATAGGCAGAGACCCGAAAGACAGAAAAAAAATGGCGGTGACGCTGAAAAATTCCAAACCTGCGGTAACGCATTACCGTGTGCTTTCGGAATTTGACGGCTATTCCCTGGTCGAATTCCGACTTGAAACGGGCAGAACTCATCAAATTCGCGTTCACATGGCAAGTCTCGGACATTCCATTGCGGGAGACCCTCTTTACAGCCCTCGCAACACGGACAAAAAGTTGCTGACGGGGCAGTATCTGCACGCAAAACAGATTGGGTTTGTTCACCCGATAACAAATGAAAAACTGTTTTTCGATTCGGAATTACCTCCGAGATTTTATGATTTTATCCGCAAACACGGCGGCACGGTGTGATATGAAAAGACTGATTTCCGTTATTGTTTTGATAGCCGTTTCAGTCGGAGTTTTTTGCTCCGCCTGTTCTTCCGACGCGAACAAAAATAACGGAGATTATATTTTCAGCCCCGAAAATTTCTTCGGAAATGCGGTTCATTCCCTGTTTCCGAACAAAATTTTCGATACGCTTTTTTCGACAGATAAAGATTCTTTTAACGGCGAAATATCTGTGGCCGATATGTATTTTTCCGATGCCGAAACGGGCGAAAAACATTCGTATCAAAATGTGTTGCAGAGCAGTTTTGACGCAAAAAAAGATGATTCTGGGTTCGTGGTTCACGGAAACGCAAATCTCGGGTCAAAAGATTTTGAGTTTTCGTCATTGTTAAAAGCAGGAGCGGCAAAATGCTGTGCTTACGGGCTTCTTGATGAAGATTTAACCGTAGACTTTTTCAACCTGTATGGGGTTTCGGAATTGTCTGCCGTATATTCAGATCTAAAAAACGGGTATTCGGATTTTGTTTCCGTTGTTGCCGACGGTATGAACAGCGCAGAAGCGACTGACGAGGAAATCTCTCTCGATTCCGAAAATGACGGCCGCAAAATGACTAAAACGACGTATACGCTCGGAAAAGAATCGTCCGTCAACGTAGCCGAAAAAGTTATTGATACCGTTTATTCCGACAAAAACTCGCTCGGTTCGATTTTTGGCAGATATTTTTTAAATCTGTATAATATTGATTCCGACAACTACGCAAGATACGGTGAAAACCTGAAAAATGCGGTTGTCGCTGCCGACGATTTTGCCGTTACGATAGAAAAATATCTGTATAAGGGAAATATAGCGCGGATAGTTATTACGTCTTCATCTTCTGATTCTTCCGTTTGCAGAAGACTGACATATTCGTGTTCTTCGGAAGATAAGGCATCACTTGTGTATGAAAATCCGTCAAGCGGTATGCCGCTGTTTTCCGCTGAACTTTCGGACGGAACATATACGTTTTCTTTCAACAACGCATATACTGTTTCATTTGCATATCAGACCCCGTCGGAAAAAATGAACATTGAACTGACTGTTCATATTCTGTCTTTGTCTGAAGCGGTTTTCTTCAATATTTCATTTGATACATCTTCCGACAAAATTACCGTTAATGCGGATTTGCACGATGAAAATGGTTCATTCGGCGGAAAACTTTCGATTTCTGCGGTCAAATCAGAGCCCGCAAACTATGAAATAGGCGTCCCTGACGGTGGTTATATCATTGAAAACTCTATGGCGGGGGCACTGGGGTATGATAAATTTGCGGAAGTTCTTGTTTCGGAGTTTCCCGGTATTGAAAAAATCATTCCGACGGATATTGCTGTTTCTTCCGATTTCGGAAACGTTTATGCCGCGACGATAGGGGAAGACCGATATTCTCTTGTCGCATATCTTTATTATTTGCAACAGAGCCGTGATGCCTGCGAATACATTGCCGCAGAAATTCTCGGTGATGAAGATTTTTCATCGGACGATATGTGGAAAATAGTTCTCTCGGGCGGCAAAACGCTTGAAGAGTACGGATATTCGCTTACGGAAGAAAATTATATTTCTTCTTATTATATCATAAAATATTTTAACGAAAACGGGCTTTCTCTTTCTCTTAAAGAGTTTTCCGCAATCAAAAATGCGATAGATTCACTCGGAAAAGATACCGTTTCACAGTTTTGTGCAAGGCTCGGCTGCACGGAAAAAGAACTTCGCTATCTTTATTCCGTTTCCTATATGCAATCAAAGGTTTTTGCCGATATTTACGGAGAGGCGGGAAAAACTCCCGTTACTGTAAATGATGTCAAAGCCTTGTTTGACGCGTCGTATGCAGGAGTGCGTTTTGTTACGCTTTTCAATTTTGACCCGTCTGACAGTTCGTCGCTTGATTCTGCTTCTCTTGAAAAGGTGAAAGAACGCGCGAAGGAGTGCTTCAAAAAACTTACGACAGGCGAAATCAGCATGGACGATGCTATTCGCGAATACAGCGACGCATATAAGTATGTGCAGACCGACGGCGACAGGGATTCTTCCGAATACTTTGTCGGAACGCTTGTCGGTAAAGACGGAAAATCCGGCGCCTTTACATTTCCGACCGATATGACGTCCGCGTTGTTTGACCTAAAAGTGGGAGAATTCGGTTATTTTGAAGATTCCGAAAGCGGATTTTGGGTTTTTGAAAGAATCGGTACAGACGATAAATTTTCTGATTACAAAGATACTTTACGTGATTCTCTTCTGTCGGAACTGCAAACACAGGCGCTTTCGACTTGGCGTGCTTCTCAAAAATACAGCCTTGACAAATCCGTAATTTCGGAGTATAATATTAAAAGTCTCCCGTCTGTTTTTGTTCAGCGAACATCCGACGATGACTGATGATTCGGATGTTTAACCGAATGTGATGAAATAAAAGGGAAAACTTTGTTTCCCTTTCATATCTGCCCGTAGCTCATTTGGATAGAGTGTCAGACTCCGACTCTGAAGGTGGTGGGTTCGAATCCCATCGGGCAGACCAAACAAATACCCCGTACGCATCGCGTACGGGATATTTGTTTGGTCTGTATGGCGATAATTGAACCCGTAGTGCATAGCACTACGGGTTCGCCGAAGCGAAGTTTTTGCAAGGCAAAAACGAGCGTAGTCTCGAGCGAATAAAAATTTCGGGAACCGTGACAACGGTCGATACAACAAATGTTGACATCCTGAATTTCTTGTGTTATACTTGATATACAAAAAGAAAAGAGGGATTTAAATGAATATTAACGCGATGGGAACATTGAACGTTGAGTCTGTAAAAACGCTGTGCCGAGCATCTATGTATCGGAAGAGTAATCCCAAAATCGATTTTCCTGTTTTTCTTTCACTATGTGCGGTTGTTCTTGCTTGGTCGGTTTTTAAAACCATAACAACAGAAGATCCCATATATCGTTGGAGTTCTTTGTGTTTGGGGCTGATACTTCTGTTTATGACTTATAGATATTTTATTTTTCCGTACATTCAATACCGTTCATTGAGCAAACTCAAAGATGCGGTAAACGCATACACATTTTTCGATGATAATTTTAAGGTCGTCGGAAAAACTCAAGGTAATTTCGGTGAATCCGAAATTGCATATACTATGGTTGAACAGGTTATAGAGTCCACAAAATACTTTTTTATCTTTCATACTAAAAATCAGGCGTTTGTAGTGGAAAAATCCACTTTCTCCGGAGGGACTCCCGAGGAACTCAGAGACAAACTTTCTGTGTTGTTAGGGAAAAAGTATTATATCAACAAATATTGATTTTTACTGCTTGTGCGAAATGTTCATGGCTCGAAAATAAGATAGTAGAAATTAATATGCATCCCAATTCATTAAGTCTTGGGATGCATCTTTTTGTACAAGATTTTTAGGCGAACAACTTTTTGAACCTCTTCATTGCTTCTTGTGTGTTCTCGTGGTTTGAAAACGACGTTAAACGGAAGAATCCCTCACCGTTTTCTCCGAAGCCTGCTCCGGGAGTTCCTACAACACCCGCATTCTTCAACAGGTAATCAAAGAATGTCCACGAATCCATTCCGTTCGGGCATTTCATCCATATGTAGGGGGAGTTTTTACCTCCGAAATATGTTATTCCGAGTTCGTCGAATGCAGTTGTAATTATCTTCGCGTTTTCGCGGTAGTAATCAATATTCGCTCTTATTTGCTTTTGTCCCTTGTCGGTGAAAACCGCCTCGGCGGCACGTTGAACGATGTATGAAACTCCGTTGAATTTGGTCGTCTGACGGCGGAGCCAAAACTTGTTCAGGCTGTGTCCGGCAAAAACAAGTTCGTCGGGAACTACGGTGTAACCGCAGCGTGTTCCCGTAAATCCCGCAGTTTTTGAAAGAGAACAGAATTCTATGGCGCATTCTTTTGCACCGTCTATTTCATAAATACTTCTCGGCAGAGTCGGGTCTGCGACAAATGATTCGTATGCTGCGTCAAAAAGTATTACCGCTTTGTGTTCTTTTGCGTAAGCGATCCATTTTTTCAGCCCGTCTTTGTCGTATACCGCGCCTGTCGGGTTATTAGGAGAACAAATGTAAACGATGTCTGCATCGGTATTTTCGTCAGGCAGCGGAAGAAAGCCGTTCTGTTCGTTTGCATCCGCAAAAACAATGTTTCTGCCGTCCATGACGTTTGTATCGACATAAACAGGGTAGACGGGATCGGGTATAAGAACCTTATTGTCTTTTGAAAAGATATCGAGAATGTTGCCGAGATCGCTTTTTGCGCCGTCGGAAATAAATATCGAATCGGGCGCAAGTTCAACGCCGATTTTTGCATAGTAGGCGCGTATTTTTTCTTTCAGAAAATCGTAGCCCTGTTCGGGACCGTAGCCGCGGAAAGTCTCGGCTTTTCCCATTTCGTCAGCCGCCGTTTTCATAGCCTGTACAACCGCGTCGCAAAGGGGAAGAGTTACGTCTCCGATGCCCATTTTTATCAGTTTTTTATCAGTATTTGCCGCAGAATATGCGCTTACTCTGTGCGCGATCTCTGAAAAAAGATAACTTTCTTTCAGTTTTGCGTAATTTTCGTTTATCTTTAACATAGTTCTCACCTCACACGTTTACCGTTCCGTCGAACGCTGTTTCAGCCGCCCCCGTCATATAGACCGTTCCGTCTTTGCAATATCTTATTGAAAGTTCTCCTCCGACAAGTTTTACGGTCACAGGAGAGTCATATTCGCAAAAACCGTTCAGAACAGCAGCAACAACAGCCGCGCAAGAACCTGTTCCGCAGGCAAGCGTTTCACCGCTTCCGCGTTCCCAAACACGCATTTTCAGGGTATTCTTATCAATTACCTGAATAAACTCCGTGTTGACACGCTCGGGGAAAAGTTTGTCAAACTCAAATTTCGGTCCGACAGTCGGCAAGTCAAGGTTTTCGGGATCGTCTCCGAATACTATGCAATGCGGGTTGCCCATTGATACGCACGTTATATCGTGTTCACCACCCGCAACGGAAACTTTTCTGTTTATAACGGAATCACCGTCAAGTGCAACGGGAATCTGTTTAGGCACAAGCACGGCTTTGCCCATATTGACTTCCGCCGTTTTCATCTCACCGTTTTCAACCGTCAGTTTGAGCGTTTTAATTCCGCTCAAAGTCTCGACCGTTATCGTTGTTTTTCCGATGTTTCGTCTGTCATACATATATTTGCCGACACAGCGTATCGCATTGCCGCACATTTTGCCCTCGCTGCCGTCAATATTGAACATTCTCATTTTTACATCGGCAACATCGGATGGGCAGATTAAAACTATTCCGTCGCCGCCTATTCCGAAATGTCTGTCGGAAAGTTTTACGGCAAGTGCTTCGGGCTCTTCAATCGTTTGCTCAAAACAGTCAAAATAAATATAATCGTTTCCGCAACCCTGCATTTTTACGAACCGCAGAGTTGTTTTCTCTTCTTGGCTCATTTTCATTCACTCCTGCAATATACTCTTTCGCTTCGGAAAGCGTCTCCAACCGCTTTCCGAAGCATTTGTTTTGATTTATTCTTTATCTTCGGGATAGGTGAGCGGCATTCTTCTTTTATGCTCGCTTGCTTTGTGATAGCGGTCAATGATTTTTTTGTCCGTTTCACTCGCTTCACCCGTGAAAAGAAATTTGTCGATGGCGGCATAAGTCACGCCCATCTCGTCCTCGTCCGTCTGCCCCTCGAACAGCGCCGCAGAGGGGGCTTTTTCGATAACGCACTTGGGCGCATTCAGGTATTCGAGAAATTCGTATATTTCCGTCACTGTGAGGTCAGCGATCGGGTTTATGTCATATGCTCCGTCTCCCCATTTGGTGAAGTAGCCCATGTAGCCCTCGCTTCTGTTTCCCGTTCCCGCAACAAGCCGTCCTTCGCTTGCGGCAACTGCATAAAGCGTCATCATTCGCAGTCTCGGTCCGATGTTTGCGCTCGCAGTTGCGGAAACTTTCGTTACGCCCGAATATATTTCAAGCGCAAGTTTTTTCAGTTCCGTCAGATCTGCGGTTCTCGTCTCTATACCGAATTTTTCCGCAACCTCCGCACCGTCTTTTGCGTCTTGGTCAAAGTTGCGCTTTGATGCGCACGGCATGATTATGCCGACGGTGTTGTCGCACGCCGCTTTGCAAAGTGCACCGACAAGCGCGGAATCCTTGCCGCCGCTGTTGCCGTAGACAATGCCTTTTGCGCCGCTTTCGCGTAATGCCTTTTGAATAAATGCAATTCTTTTTTCAAACTCTTCTTTATAATCTCTCACTTTATTTCGCCTCTCCAAAGCAAAATTTTAATTTTATCTTTCGATGTATTCGTCTCTGCCCGCACCTACGGAAACATATTTTATCGGACAGCCGACGGCTTTTTCAATCATTTCAACGTACTTCTGCGCATTGACGGGAAGATCCTCGAACTTGCGGCAGCCCGAAATGTCTTCGTTCCAACCGTCAACATATTCGTAAACGGGCTTTGCCTTTGCAAGCGCATCGCCTACGGGGAAGTTGTCTACCTGTTTGCCGTCAACATCATATTTGACGCATACGGGTATCTTTTTCAGATAGGAAAGAACATCGAGTTTTGTCAGCGCGATTGCCGTGGCCCCCTGCATCATTGCTCCGTAGCGTGATGCAACGACGTCAAAACCTCCGACACGTCTGGGCCTGCCCGTTGCCGCGCCGTATTCGCCGCCCGCTTCGCGCAACGCGTCGCCCTCTTCTCCGAAAAGTTCGCAGGTGAAAGGACCTTCGCCGACACAACTTGAATATGCTTTCATAATGCCTACGACTTCATCGAGTTTCTGTGCGGGAATGCCTGCTCCTATGGGTGCGTAAGCCGCTATCGTGGACGACGAAGAGGTGTAGGGGTATATACCGAAGTCGATGTCTCGGAGTGCGCCGAGCTGCGCTTCAAACATAACCGATTTGCCCTCTTTTATCGCCTCGGTCAGATATGTTGTAGTGTCTTTGATGTAATCCGCAAACGGGAAACCGTATTTTTCAAGCCATGCGTACATTTCGTCAGCGGATACGGGTTCATGTCCGTAACCCTTTTCAACCGTGAGGTTTTTCCATTCAACAAGGTCGTTTAAGTGTTCACGAAGCGTTTCGGGGTGAAGAAGATCGCCCATTCTGACAGTCTTTTTCATGTATTTATCCGCATAAACGGGTGCGATACCGCGTCTTGTCGAACCGAATTTCTTGTCCGCAAGTCTTTCTTCTTCAAGTATGTCCATCATCTTGTGGTAGGGCATACATATTGTTGCTCTGTCGCTGATAACAAGGTGCTTGGGTGTAATGTCTATGCCCTTGTCGCGAAGAGTCTGAATCTCTTTTGTAAGATGTTCGATGTCAATAACCATTCCGGGACCCATAACGTTGACGGTCTCATCTCTGAGAATGCCTGACGGAAGCAGGTTGAGAATGAATTTTCCTTTTTCGTTGACAACGGTATGACCTGCGTTGTTTCCTCCCTGATAACGGGCAACGATGTCATATCTTGCGCTGAGCAGATCGACCATACGGCCTTTTCCCTCATCGCCCCAGTTTGTTCCTACGATTGCGGTTAACATATAAAACACTCCTTATACGTTTATCTCGGCGCGAAGACCGAGAAGATCTTTGTTTTTCTCTATAATGGGTTTTGCAAACTTATTTATAAATTCTTCCGTCTGGTGCGGCGCACAGCCGACGAAACGGCGAACGTCAAGAATATCTTTCAGACTTTCTTTTGTCAGTCCGAAACGTTTGTCTTCAAGCAACATATCAAGCAAGTCATTGTCCTTGCCTTCAAGCTTGACGTGTGCCGCTGCCTTTTGCGAATACTGTCTTATCGCTTCGTGCAGATCCTGTCTGTCCCCGCCGCGGCTTACGGCGTCCATCAGAATATTCTCTGTTGCTATAAACGGAAGTTCTTCATTCAAATGCTTTTCCATGACTTTCGGATATATAACTCCGCCCGAAACGACGTTTATTATAAGCGTCAGAACGGCGTCCGTTGCAAGGAACGCTTCGGGTATGGAAAGTCTGCGGTTTGCGGAATCGTCAAGCGTTCTTTCAAGCCATTGCGTAGATGCTATGTCCGCAGGGTTTTTTGCATCGTTCAAAATATATCTCGAAAGGGAAACGATGCGCTCGCATCTCATCGGGTTGCGCTTATATGCCATTGCGGAAGAACCTATCTGATTTGTTTCAAACGGCTCGTCAAATTCTTTCAGATGTGCAAGCAGTCTGATGTCCGTCGCCGTTTTGCAGGCGCTTTGCGCAATGCCCGCAAGCACATTAAGGACATAAGAATCTATCTTTCTTGAATATGTCTGCCCCGAAACCGGCATACAGGATTCAAAGCCCATTTTTTCGGCTATAAGTTTTTCGAGTTCGACAACTTTGTTTTCGTCGCCGCCGAACAGTTCGAGAAAACTTGCGCCCGTTCCTGTCGTTCCTTTGCAGCCGAGCAATCTCAGGTGCGAAAGTTCAAAATCAAGTCTTTCAATATCCATGATGAAATCTTGAAGCCACAGCGTTGCGCGTTTGCCCACGGTGGTCGGTTGTGCAGCCTGAAAATGCGTATACGCAAGCGTCGGAACGTCTTTGTTTTTCTCGGCAAAATCAGTCAGAACAGAAATTGCGTTGACAAGAAGTCTCTTGATTTGGAGCAGTCCCTCTTTCATCTGAATGATGTCGGTGTTGTCTCCCACATAGCAGCTTGTTGCGCCGAGATGGATTATCGGTTTTGCTTTCGGGCAAAGTTCCGCAAACGTGTGAAGATGTGCCATGACGTCGTGACGGAGTTTTTTCTCGTATTCCGCTTCTCTGTCATAGTCGATGTCTTCCGTGTGCGCTTTCATTTCCGATATCTGCTCGTCGGTTATCGCCAGCCCGAGTTCTTTTTCACTTTCCGCAAGTGCGACCCAGAGTTTTCTCCAAGTCGAAAATTTGAAATCGGGTGAGAATACAAACTGCATTTTATCCGAAGCATAGCGACTGCAAAGCGGACTTTCGTACCTGTTTTTCATTATTTATTTCTCCTCGTGTTGTTTCAGCGCCGAACCTACAAGACCGAGGAAAAGGGGATGAGCCCTGTTCGGACGGCTCTTGAATTCGGGGTGATATTGAACACCGATATAAAAATCGTTTTCGGGAATTTCAACGGTTTCCACAATATAGTTGTCGGGCGAAGTTCCGCTTATGCAAAGCCCCGCATCGGCAAGTTGCTGTCTGAAATCGTTGTTGAACTCATATCTGTGGCGGTGACGTTCGGAAATCTCTTCCTTGCCGTAACAGCGATACATCTGCGTGTCGGGCTTTATTTTGCACGGATATGCGCCGAGACGAAGCGTTCCGCCCTTTGCGACTTCTTCGCTTTGGTCGGGCAGGAAATCTATCACTTTATGTTTTGATTCGGGCGCAAATTCTCCCGAATCCGCGTCCGCGATGTTTGCCACATAACGAGCAAACGCAATTACCGCGACTTGCATTCCGAGACAAATGCCGAGGTAGGGAAGATTATGTATTCTGCAATAATTTGCGGTTATTATCTTGCCCTCGATACCTCTGTTTCCGAATCCTCCAGGAACAACTACGCCGTCAACGTCGGAAAGAATGTCCGAAACGGTTTCGTCCGTTACGGTCTCCGAGTCTATCCATTTTATCTTGATGTGCGTTCCGTGGACATAGCCTGCATGGCGAAGTGCTTCGGCAACCGAAAGGTAAGCGTCGTGAAGCTGGACGTATTTGCCGACAATGCCTATCGTTATCGTCTTAGGTCTGTTTCTTATGCTTTCGAGCATCTTGTTCCAATCTTCAAGGTCGATGTCCGGCGCATAAATGCCGAGTTCGCGGCAAACAAGAGACGAAAAATGCTGCTTTTCAAGCATAATCGGAGCTTCATAAAGAACGGGAAGAGTTCTGTTTTCTATAACGCAGTCAGGCTTGACGTTGCAGAACATCGAGATTTTTTTGAAGATTGAATCTTCAAGCGGTTCATCGCAGCGCAAAATTATAATGTCGGGTTTAACGCCCATGCCTTGCAGTTCTTTTACGGAGTGCTGTGTCGGCTTTGATTTATGCTCGTCCGACCCGCGCAGGAACGGTACCAGAGTAACGTGTATGAACAGACTGTTTTCTTTGCCGACTTCAAGCGAAATCTGTCTGACCGCTTCAATAAACGGCTGGCTTTCGATATCGCCGATTGTGCCGCCTATTTCGGTTATTACAATATCCGCATCGGTCTTTTGGGCAACCGAGTATACGAATGATTTTATCTCATTTGTTATATGGGGAATTACCTGAACCGTAGAACCGAGGTATTCGCCCTTGCGCTCCTTATTCAGAACGTTCCAATAAACCTTACCTGTCGTAAGATTGGAAAATTTGTTAAGGTCTTCGTCTATAAAGCGTTCGTAATGTCCGAGGTCAAGGTCTGTCTCCGCGCCGTCCTCCGTAACATATACTTCGCCGTGCTGATAGGGGCTCATCGTTCCCGGGTCAACGTTTATGTACGGGTCAAGTTTTTGTGCCGCGACTTTAAGTCCGCGCGCTTTCAAAAGTCGTCCGAGCGATGCCGCCGTTATGCCTTTGCCGAGACCTGAAACAACTCCGCCCGTGACAAAAATGTACTTTGTCTGTTTCATATATATACTCCTTTGCGCTTCCGTTCGGCGTGAGTTCCGACGCGGCGCGATAAATTTTCTTTCGTCATCTCCAAATGAAGAGCGTTCGACCGAGACGGGGAGATTAAGCCTCCTCGTCCTGTCGAACGCCTTTGTTCGTGTATTCAGTTATCGTAAGTGCGGATAATGTTTTCCGCAACTTCTTTTCTTGAAAGTCTGGTGTCCATTGCTTGCTTCTCAATGTAGTAATGCGCATCCTTTTCCGTCATTTTCAGATTTTCGATAAGAAGCCATTTTGCTCGGTTGACTGCGCGTATGTCTTCCATCTTTTCTTGCAGCGTTCTGTTCCGCTTTTCCATTTTTCCGAGTTTGGAACTCATTGCCGTCAAAAGTTTAATTGCCCCGTATATCATCTGTTTCGACCCCGGTTTTGCCACGGTCAATATGCCGTCGTTTTCGACTTTATAACATACCTGGTCAAAATAGTCGTTTTTTACAAGCAGCAATATACCCGCCGTTCCCTGTGAAAGGTCAAGCGCAAGTTCCGTGCCGAACTCATCGGACAGGGGAGAGTTGATAATAATAATGTCAACGGGATCGGCAACGAGCATTCGTTTTGCTTCGCCTGCGGAAGTTGCTCTGAAAACAGGGAAGAAATCGTCGGACGGCAAAAGTTCGACAAGGTGCTGATATGCCGCGTCGGTCGAAGAGACGATAAGCACGCGGTGCAGCGGTCTTCCGGTCATCATAGGCGGTTACCTCCGTCAAAGACCGAGAATGTCGTTAAGACTTTCACCGAGAATCTCTTTCATGAACGGACTTGCCGCCGCCAACGTCTTTGCCTCTTCGAGAGTATCGGGAAGTTTTTGCAACGTGTCTGTCAGGCTCTTTTCCGCTTTGTAGAGATTGACATTGACCGCTTCGGGACTTTGAAGTCCCTTTTCTATGCCGTCAAGACCCGCATAAATCAGAAGCGCATAAGCGATGTAGGGATTTACCGTCGGGTCGGGGGAACGGAGTTCTATACGTTTGTATTCGCCCTTTGCCGCAGGAACGCGTATGAGCTGCGAACGGTTCTCGGGCGACCATGTTATATATTTGGGCGCTTTTTTCTCTCCGAGGCGTTTGTAAGACTGTTCTGTCGGATTCAAGACAGCGGTCATCTCCTTGATATGCGCGAGTATTCCCGCCATAAAAGCGTTTGTTCTGTCTTCGCCGTCATTGCATTTGACGGACATATTTATATGAAGTCCGTTTCCGCTTTCGCCGTCGAGCGGTTTCGGAGAAAAGTCCGCATAAAGACCGTTTCTCTGTGCCGCGGCTTTTACTACCGTTAAAAAGTTCATCGCATCGTCCGCCGCAGTCATGGCGTCGCTGTAACGGAAATCTATTTCGTTTTGTCCCGGTCCTTCTTCGTGGTGCGAACTTTCGGGCGTGATTCCCATATCGAGAAGTGTCAGACATATCTCACGTCTGACGTTTTCGCCTTTGTCCTCGGGCGCAACATCCATATATCCCGCTCTGTCAAAAGGTTCGGTGGTCGGGAATCCTTTGTCGTCGGTGTTGAAGAGATAAAACTCAAATTCTGCGCCGAAACGGACCGTTAAGCCTCTTTTTGCGGCAGTCTCGACCGCCTTTTTGAGTATTCTGCGCGAATCTGTCTCAAACGGCGTTCCGTCGGGGTGTCTGATGTCGCAGAACATTCTGATAACTTTTCCGTGAGACGTGCGCCATGGGAGCACGTTCATCGTTGACGGCACAGGGAAGAGCAGAAGGTCGGACTTGCCCTCGTCTCCGAATCCCTTGATTGCGGATGCGTCAAAAGAAATTCCGTCCGAAAACGCTCTTTCGAGTTCGTTCGGCAGAATGGAAATATTCTTTTGCTTGCCCGAAACATCGCAGAATGCAAGTCGTATAAACTTTACGTCTTCCTGGTTGACGAAGTCGAAAACTTCATTTGCCGTGCAAATCATAGAAAAGACTCCCTACATATTTAATAGTGTTGTCGGAAAAATCAAACAAAAACAGGACGTCTGCCGAAGCGGGTACTGCTCCCTTGTCGGCAAACATCCTTGTTTACAGAGGTATTATACTCATAATGAAGATAGATGTCAACAGTTTTCGATAAAAAAACAGAAAAAGTTTTAAAAAGGGTATTGACAAATCGTTTGCGGGGTGGTACAATACAAAGCATAAAGCGACAAGGAAGCCGCAGACAAGAGAGGACTTGTCTGCGGTTTTTCGTTTTAATATGAAGACTTTTCAACGACAAGGGCGTCGTGCCGGACTTCTCCGAAAATACCCTTGCCGTTTTCGTATTTATGTAAAAGGAGTTTTATTATGAGCAAAGTGACGGAAATCTTCGGATCTATGGTATTCGACGACGACACCATGGAAGCACGCCTTCCGAAAGACACTTACAAAGCGCTGCAGAGAACCATCAAGATAGGCAAACATCTTGATTTGAGCCTTGCAAACATCGTGGCAAACGCCATGAAAGATTGGGCTATCGAAAAGGGCGCAACGCATTACACTCACTGGTTCCAACCGATGACGGGAATCACGGCTGAAAAGCACGACAGTTTCATTTCTCCCAAATCGGGTAAGGTTATCATGGAGTTCTCGGGCAAAGAACTCATTCAGGGCGAACCCGACGCATCTTCGTTCCCCTCGGGCGGTCTTCGTGCAACGTTTGAAGCAAGAGGTTATACCGCTTGGGACGCAACGTCTTACGCGTTTATAAAGGACGGTGTCCTTTGCATTCCCACCGTTTTCTGTTCTTACGGCGGCGAAGCACTTGACCAGAAAACCGCGCTTCTGCGTTCAATGGAAGCGATAAACAGACAGGCTATGCGTGTGCTGAAACTTTTCGGCAACACGAATGTTCAGACCGTAAAAACCACCGTCGGTCCCGAACAGGAATATTTCCTTATCGACAAATCTCTTTTCGATAAAAGAAAAGACCTTATATATACGGGCAGAACTCTTTTCGGCGCAAGAGCACCGAAAGGACAGGAACTTGACGACCACTATTTCGGCACCATCAAGCCCCGTGTTGCGGCGTTTATGAAAGACCTGAACGAGGAACTTTGGAAACTCGGCGTTCTTGCAAAAACAGAGCATAACGAAGTCGCTCCTTCACAGCATGAAATGGCGCCTATATTTACAACGACAAACATCGCCGCAGACCATAACCAGTTGACGATGGAACTTATGCAGAAAGTTGCAAAGAATCACGATATGGTTTGTCTGCTTGCGGAAAAGCCTTTTGCCGGCGTAAACGGCAGCGGCAAACATAACAACTGGTCAATTTCCACCGATACGGGCGTAAACCTGCTCGAACCCGGCGAAACACCCTATGAAAACGCACAGTTCCTGCTTTTCCTCTGCGCCGTTATCAAGGCGGTTGACGAATATCAGGATCTTTTGAGAATCTCCGTCGCTTCTGCGGGCAACGACCACCGTCTCGGTGCGAATGAAGCGCCTCCGGCGATAGTTTCGATGTTCCTCGGCTCCGACCTTTCCGAAATTCTTGAAGCGATAGAAAAAGATTCAAAATACGACGCAAAGCAAAAAGAACTTATGAGAATAGGCGTTCATACGCTTCCCAAGTTCCCCAGAGACACGACGGACAGAAACAGAACAAGCCCGTTCGCGTTTACAGGCAACAAGTTTGAGTTCCGTATGCTCGGTTCTGCGGCTTCCATATCCTGCGCAAACACCGTTCTTAACACTTCCGTTGCGGAAGAGTTGAAACAGTTTGCGGACGCTCTTGAAGGCACGGAGAATTTTGAAGAGGCTCTTCACGACCTTATAATGAAGACCATAAAAGAACATAAGCGCATAATCTTCAACGGCGACGGATATGACGAGTCCTGGGTAAAAGAGGCTGAAAAGCGTGGGCTTTACAACTTGAAGACAACGCCCGACGCACTTGCCCACATGCTTGACCAAAAGAATATCGACCTGTTCGTATCCCACAAGGTTCTTACTGAAACAGAGTTGAAAGCACGTCACGAGGTTCGTCTTGAAAATTACTGCAAGGTGATCAACATCGAAGCACTAACCATGCTTGACATGGTTCACAAAGACATTTTGCCTGCGATGAGTGCCTACTCTTCCGAACTTGCGGACGCCGCGCTTAAAAAACTTTCTCTTTCCGTTGACGTTGATTGCTCTTACGAAAGAGATAACACAAAGATGCTCAGCGCGCTTCTCGGAGCGGCTTACAGAGCAACAAAGAAACTTGAAAAAGATCTTCTCGACTCAAAATCCGTCGACGGTCTCGAAGCCCTCGCCGAATTTTACAAGTCCACTATCCTCGACGATATGCGTATGCTTCGCGTTTCCGTTGACGAGATGGAGATGATAGCATCCGCCGACAAGTGGCCGTATCCCTCTTACGGAGAACTTCTTTTCGGCGTTAGATAAAATAAAATCAGCATATATACAGGAGAAAAGATCAGATGACGAACCGAGAAAAAGTGCTCGTTTTGGATTTCGGAGGACAGTATAATCAACTTATTGCCCGAAGAGTCCGCGAGTGCAACGTTTATTGCGAAGTAAAATCCTACAAAATGACGCTTGACGAAATACGGGCGTTCAACCCGATAGGCATCATTTTCACAGGTGGTCCGAACAGCGTTTACGAAGAGTCGTCCCCGAAAGTCGATCCGAAAATATTCGAACTCGGCGTTCCCGTTCTCGGAATTTGCTACGGGTGTCAACTCATTGCGCATACGCTCGGCGGCAAGGTTTCCGCAGCGGCAAGCGATTCTGCCAGAGAATACGGAAAAACGGAGACTTTCTTTGATACTGATTGCAGACTTTTCAAGGGGCTTCCGAAAGAAAGCGTGACGTGGATGAGCCACGGAGACTATATGTCCGACTTACCGTCTGCGTTCAAACTTGTTGCACACAGCGACGCTTGCCCCAATGTTGCAATTGCGGATGAAGAAAATGGATTTTACGGTGTTCAGTTCCATCCGGAAGTGAATCACACGCAATACGGTTTTCAGATGATACGAAACTTCCTTTACGAAGTTTGCCGCGCAACGGGCAGTTGGACGATGGGTGACTTCTGCAAGACGACCATCGCACATCTGCGTGAGGAGATAGGCGAGAACGGACGAGTGCTGCTGGCTCTTTCGGGCGGTGTTGACTCTTCGGTTCTTGCGGCGCTTCTCGGTCAGGCGATAGGCAAAAGACTGACTTGCGTTTTTGTTGACCACGGTCTTATGAGAAAGAACGAGGGCGACGAGATAGAAGCGGCATTCAAAAAATGGGACATCAATTTTGTGCGCGTCGATGCCGAAAAACGTTTTCTTGACAAGCTTGCGGGAGTTACGGACCCGCAGACAAAACGTCATATAATCGGAGCGGAGTTCGGTTATGTTTTCCGCGACGAGGCGGACAGATTCGGCATAACGAACAGAGACTTCCTTGCGCAGGGAACGATATATCCCGACGTTATCGAGTCGGGAGAGGGCGATGCAGAAGTTATAAAGAGCCATCATAACAGGCTGTTGCCACCCGAAGTCGTTGCAAGATTCAAGGGAGTTCTTGAACCGTTGAGTCTTCTTTTTAAAGACGAGGTTCGTGCTCTCGGACGTGAACTCGGACTTGCCGAAAGCGTGGTTATGCGTCAGCCGTTCCCCGGACCTGGACTTGCGATACGCATAATCGGCGATATAACAAAGGCAAAAGCCGATACGCTTCGCGAAGCGGACTTCATCATGAGAGATGAAATAGCGAAAAGCGGAGAAGATAAAAACATCAATCAGTATTTCGCCGTTCTGACGGACCTGCATTCGGTCGGCGTCATGGGCGACGGAAGAACATACGATAACGTGCTGGCTTTGAGAGCCGTCACGACCAAAGACTTTATGACCGCGGAGTGGGCGAGAATTCCTTACGAGTTGCTTGACCGCATCTCGACAAGGATAGTCAATGAGGTCAAAGGTATCAACAGAATAGTTTACGACATAACATCAAAACCGCCCGCGACGGTGGAATGGGAATAAAAATATTTCCACGGAAAAGTTTTAAGGCGGTAAAACAGGAACACAGAACGCATTGGAGTTGTGTTTTGTGTTGAAAGTGTTCGACGGAAAAAGAGTGAGACTTCCGACGATCATTTCAAAGGCATTGACGGAGACGAGTAACGCGGAAAAATCGGAAACAGCGAGTATGGGACGGTGTGAGCCATGCTCCGATCCCGCGTGAAAAACCCTCCCGAGCCGCAATCCGAACCCCGTTCGGCGGGTCAGTAGGTGCGCCGTGATCACGCGTTAAGTGAATAGGTTTGACAGAACCGAACAGAGTGATCTTCATAAGAAGGTAAATTAGGTGGTACCGCGGGCTGCACACGCTCGTCCTAAAAAACTCAAACGTGCGAAAACGGAGGACGATTATGTGTTCGATTATGGGGTACTGCGGTACCGTTATGACAATCAAAGATTTTAAGACGGGCTTTGACAAGACCGTCTCCAGAGGCCCCGATATGTCCCGTATCATTGATACGGGCAAGGGGCTTTTGGGCTTTCACAGACTTGCTATCATGGGACTTGACGAAAGCGGTATGCAGCCGTTTGCGTTTGGGGGTAACTATGTCGTCTGCAACGGCGAGATATACGGATTCAGAAAACTGAAAAAGGAACTCGAAGAAAAAGGGTATAAATTTGTCAGCGATTCCGACTGCGAACTGCTGCTGCCGCTGTATAAGGAATACGGCACGGATATGTTCGGAATGCTTGACTCCGAATATGCGCTGATTATTTACGATGCAAAAGCCGATAAATATATCGCCGCACGCGACCCGTTCGGTATACGTCCGCTGTTTTACGGCTATGCCGATGACGGAAACATTATGTTTGCGAGCGAAGCCAAAAACCTTGTCGGTCTTTGCGAAAAGGTTATGCCGTTCCCTCCGGGGCATTTTTATAAGGACGGCAAGTTTGTTTGCTATCGCGACATAGGAAAAGTTGACAAAGTATGTCACGACGATGTTGAGACTGCTTGCAAAAAAATACACGAAAAACTTGTTGCGGGCATTGAAAAGAGGCTTGACGCCGATGCTCCCGTAGGCTTTCTTCTTTCGGGCGGGCTTGATTCTTCTCTTGTATGTTCCGTGGCGGCAAAACTCTCAAAAAAGCCGATAAAAACGTTCGCGATAGGTATGAGTACCGATGCGATAGATTTGAAATATGCCCGCGAAGTTGCGGATTATATCGGCTCCGAACATACGGAAGTCATTATGACGGAAGACGATGTTATAAAGGCTCTGCCCGATGTTGTCGCTCTGCTCGGAACGTATGACATAACGACGATTCGCGCTTCAATGGGTATGTATCTTGTCTGCAAATATATTCACGAAAACACAGACATAAGGGTTTTGCTTACGGGCGAGATTTCTGATGAACTTTTCGGATATAAATATACAGATTTCGCGCCGTCTGCGGAAGAGTTTCAGAAAGAGGCACAGAAGAGGGTAAGAGAGCTTTATATGTACGACGTTCTCCGTGCCGACAGATGTATTTCCGTCAACTCCCTTGAAGCTCGTGTGCCGTTCGGAGACCTCGATTTCGCTTCATACGTTATGAGTCTCGACCCCGAAATCAAAATTAACCGTTACGGAAAAGGCAAGTATCTGCTCCGTCACGCTTTTGAGGGCGACTGGTTGCCCGAAGACATATTGATGCGCGAAAAAGCCGCGTTCAGCGATGCCGTAGGACACTCGATGGTCGATGACTTGAAAGCGTATGCCGAGAAAAAATATTCGGACGAAGAGTTTGAGACAAAAATCAAGAAATATACCTACGCCGCTCCGTTCACAAAGGAATCTCTCCTTTACAGAGAACTTTTTGAAAAGTTTTATCCCGGACAGGCGGAAATGATAAAAGACTTTTGGATGCCGAACAAGAGTTGGGCGGGGTGCAACGTAAACGACCCCTCCGCCCGTGTACTTTCGAACTACGGTGCCAGCGGTCAATGATGAAAGGAAAACCGATATATGAATAAAGATATTCGGAAAACACTTTATAACGAAGCGTTTGAACATGATGCCTGCGGTATCGGCGCGGTCGTCAGCATTGACGGCGTTGCATCGCATTCGATTGTGGACGACGCTTTGTCAATAGTCGAAAAACTCGAACACAGAGCGGGCAAGGACGCGACCGGTGAAACGGGCGACGGCGTAGGAATCCTCGTGCAGATCTCGCACGGCTTTTTCAGCCGTCTTGTTCCGGGGCTCGGTGCGGCGCGTGATTACGGTGTGGGAATGTTTTTCTTCCCTCAGGAATCGCTCAAACGCCGTCAGGCGCAGAAAATGTTTGAAGTTATCTGCGCAAAAGAGGGTGTGGAGTTCATCTCGTGGAGAGATGTTCCGACCGACAGCGGAATTCTCGGTCAGCGTGCAAAAAGTTCAATGCCGTACATAATGCAGGGCTTTGTAAGAAGACCGCAGAATATTGAAAAAGGAATAGACTTTGACCGCAAACTTTTTGTAATTCGCCGCGTTTTTGAACAGAGCAACGACGATACTTATGTATGTTCGCTTTCTTCGAGAACGGTTGTTTACAAGGGAATGTTCCTTGTGGGACAGTTGCGCCGTTTTTATGCGGACTTGCTTGACCCCGCTTATGAAAGCGCCATAGCAATGGTTCACTCCCGATTTTCGACAAATACCACTCCGAGTTGGGAAAGAGCGCACCCGAACAGACTTATCCTGCACAACGGCGAAATAAATACCATCCGAGGCAATGCGGACAGAATGCTTGCGCGTGAAGAAACGATGCAGTCACCTGTGCTTCACGAGGATATGGACAAAGTTCTTCCTGTTATAAATTCAGCGGGTTCGGACTCCGCAATGCTCGACAATACGCTCGAATTTTTGATGATGAACGGCATTCCGCTTCCGCTTGCGGTTATGATAACCATTCCCGAGCCGTGGAAAAACGACCCGAACATGAGCCGCAGAAAGCGCGACCTTTATCGCTATTATGCCACGATGATGGAACCTTGGGACGGTCCCGCCGCAATTTTGTTCTCCGACGGCGACCTTGTAGGCGCGGTGCTTGACAGAAACGGTCTTCGTCCCGCAAGATACTACATCACCTCTGACAGAAAACTTATACTTTCTTCCGAAGTCGGCGTCCTTGATATTCCCGCTGAGAATATTGTCTGCAAGTCCAGACTTCAGCCGGGCAAGATGCTGCTTGTCGATACTGTCGGCAAAAAAATCGTCTCGGATAAAGAATGCAAAGAATATTACGCTTCAAAACAGCCTTACGGCGAATGGCTCGATATGCACCTTGTCAACCTTTCGGAACTTTCCATTCCGAACAAAAAGGTTCAGGAGTATTCCGACGATGAGAGAGCAAGACTTTATAAGGTTTTCGGATATACCTATGAGGATTTGAACGAAGAAATTTTGCCGATGGCTAAAAACGGCATCGAAGCGACAGCATCCATGGGCTGTGATGTTCCGCTTGCGGTTCTTTCCGAAAAACATCAGTTGCTTTTCAATTATTTCAAGCAACTTTTCGCACAGGTAACAAATCCGCCGATAGATGCGCTCCGTGAGGAGATAGTGACAGATACTACCGTATATGTCGGCTCGGACGGTAACTTGCTTGATGAAAAACCCGATAACTGCTGCGTTCTTAAAATCAATAACCCGATACTTACTTCCGTTGACCTGATGAAGATTCGCAGCATGAACAAACCCGGGTTCAGCGTTGCGACAGTATCTCTTCTTTATTATGTAAATACATCTCTTGAAAAGGCTATTGACAGACTTTTTGTTGAGTGCGACCGCGCATATAAAAAGGGCGCGAACATAATCATTCTTTCCGACAGAGGAATAGATGAGAACCATGTCGCGATTCCGTCCCTGCTTGCGGTTTCCGCCGTTGAGCAGTATATGGTTCGCACAAAAAAGAGAACAGCCGTTTCGGTTATTCTCGAAAGCGCCGAGCCGCGCTCCGTTCATCATTTTGCAACGCTGCTCGGTTACGGTGCACGAGCGGTCAACCCGTACCTTGCGCAGGAGAGTATAGGCGCGCTTATTGATGCGGGCAGACTTGACAAGGATTATCATACCGCAGTTGACGACTACAACGACGCGATTTTGCACGGCATAGTAAAAATCGCTTCGAAAATGGGCGTTTCTACGCTTCAATCGTATCAGTCCGCGCAACTTTTTGAGGCTGTCGGAATCTGCAAGGAAGTTATAGACAAATACTTTACGAACACCGTCAGTCCCGTTGAAGGTATCGGGTTGAAAGAAATTGCGGAGGGTGTGGAGTTCAGACATGACCTTGCGTTTGACCCGCTCGGCAGAGGTGTGGACGAAACTCTTGAAAGTATAGGTCTGCATAAACTTCGTTCAGGAAAAAATGCGGAAGACCATATGTATTCGCCCAAAACGATAATTGCGCTTCGCGAAGCGACAAGAAGCGGCTCTTATGAGAAATTCAAAGAATATTCCGCGCTTGTCGATGATGAAAGAAAGCCGCACACACTTCGCGGTCTTCTTGAATTTGTCTGGGATAAAAACGGCGGCATCCCGCTTGAAGAAGTTGAACCCGCAAGCGAGATTGTGAAGCGCTTCAAAACGGGCGCGATGTCTTACGGCTCAATCTCCGAGGAAGCGCATACCTGTATGGCGGTTGCGATGAATACCCTCGGAGGTAAATCGAACTCCGGTGAGGGCGGCGAAGACCCCGCAAGATTCGGAACGAATAAGAACAGCGCGATAAAACAGGTCGCGTCGGGGCGTTTCGGTGTTACCAGCGAATATCTGTGCAGCGCAAAAGAAATTCAGATCAAGATGGCGCAGGGTGCAAAACCCGGTGAGGGCGGACATCTGCCAGGCAAAAAAGTATATCCGTGGATAGCGAAAACACGTTTTTCGACTCCGGGGGTGTCTCTTATTTCACCTCCGCCGCACCATGATATTTACTCGATAGAAGACTTGGCGCAGTTGATATTCGACCTGAAAAACGCCAACAGAGACGCTCGTATTTCCGTTAAACTCGTTTCGGAAGAGGGCGTCGGAACAATAGCCTCGGGCGTTGCCAAAGCGGGCGCTGGCGTCGTTCTTATTTCAGGTTATGACGGCGGCACGGGCGCGGCTCCCAAGAGTTCGATACACAATGCGGGACTTCCGTGGGAACTCGGACTTGCGGAAGCGCATCAGACGCTTGTCAAAAACGGGCTTCGTTCCCGCGTGCGACTTGAAACGGACGGCAAACTTATGAGCGGCAGAGATGTTGCCATTGCCTGCCTGCTCGGCGCGGAGGAGTTTGGCTTTGCAACCGCTCCGCTGGTTACCATGGGCTGTGTTATGATGCGCGTATGCAACCTTGATACCTGTCCCGTCGGTATTGCAACGCAGAACCCCGAACTCAGAAAAAGATTCTGCGGCAAACCCGAATACGTTATGAATTTTATGCTGTTTATCGCAGAAGAACTTCGCGAAATAATGGCAAAACTCGGCGTTCGCACCGTTGACGAACTCGTCGGTCACACCGAAATGCTCCGAATGAGACAAAAGCGAGTTACTCACCGCGCGGACACAATTGACCTTTCTTCCGTTCTCGGCGAACCGTCTCCGATTCATTATAAAGACGCCGACAAATTTGATTTCGAACTTGAAAAAACGCTTGACGAAAAAGTGCTTCTGCCTGCATTCGAACCGTATTTTGCAAAAAAGAAGCCGCATAAAGAGAACGTTGAGGTTTCAAGCACGAACAGAACTTTCGGAACTATACTCGGCTCTGTTATAACAAAAAAACTCGGCACGGCGCTTGACGACGATACATACACTGTAAATTGCCACGGCGGCGGGGGACAGTCTTTCGGTGCGTTTATTCCGAAAGGTTTGACGGTCAATCTGACAGGTGATGCAAACGATTATTTCGGCAAAGGACTTTCGGGCGGCAAAATTGTTGTCAAGCCCGAGGAAAAATCCGCGTTTGAAGCAAAAGACAATATTATTATCGGAAACGTTGCTCTTTACGGAGCAACTTCGGGCGAAGCATACATCAACGGTATTGCGGGCGAACGTTTCTGTGTCCGCAATTCGGGCGCGGTTGCCGTTTGCGAGGGGTGCGGAGACCATGGCTGTGAATATATGACCGGCGGCAGAGCGGTGATTCTCGGCAAGACGGGCAAAAATTTTGCCGCAGGTATGAGCGGCGGTATCGCTTATGTATTTGACGATGCGCACGACCTTTATATGAAGATAAACAAAGAAATGGTTCACATGAGCGAAGTGACATCCAAACGTGACGTTGCGGAACTGAAAACGCTTATCTCTGCGCACGTTGAAAGAACCGGTTCTCCGTTCGGCAGACAAATACTTTCTGATTTTGAGGAATATCTTCCTAAATTCAAGAAGATCATTCCGAAAGATTACGAGCGTATGCTGAATGCCGTTGAAGAACTTGAAGAAAAAGGCGTTTCGCACGATGAAGCGGCAATGCAGGCGTTTTATGCCTTGCAAAGATCTTAACGGAGGTGGAAAAATGGGAAAACCGACAGGCTTTTTGGAGTTTGACAGAGTTCGTAACGGCTCGGTCGAACCTACCGAAAGAATAAAAAATTTCTCGGAATTTCATCCGCCTCTTGTAAAGAGTGAAAGACAAAAGCAGGCGGCGCGCTGTATGAACTGCGGCGTTCCGTTCTGCCAGTCGGGTGAAAATTTTGGAGGAATGTTCAGCGGATGTCCGCTGCATAACCTAATTCCCGAATGGAATGACGAAATATACAAAGACCATTGGGACGAGGCTCTTTCAAGGCTTTTGAAGACGAATAATTTCCCCGAATTTACGGGCAGAGTTTGCCCCGCACTTTGCGAGGCGGCTTGTACTTGCGGTATGAACGGGGATTCCGTAACCGTTCACGACAACGAACTTTCGATAATCGAGAACGCTTACGAAACGGGACTTATGAAGCCGCGTGTACCCGCGCAAAGAAGCGGAAAGAGAGTAGCGGTTATCGGCTCGGGACCGTCGGGACTTGCCGTTGCCGATCAACTGAACAAACGCGGACATTCCGTCACCGTATATGAGAGAGACAGCCGTCCGGGAGGTCTTTTGATGTACGGCATACCGAATATGAAACTCGATAAAGCGGTCGTTCGCCGCAGAATTGAACTCATGGAAAATGAGGGTATATTATTTGTTTGCGGCGTTGATGTCGGAAAAGATATTAAAGCGGAAGAACTTCTTTCGGAGTTTGACGCGGCGGTTCTCTGCTGCGGCTCAAAAACGCCGCGTGACCTCAAAGTTGACGGCAGAGATGCCAAGGGCGTTTGGTTTGCGGTTGATTATCTTGCGGCGGCAACCGCCACGGTTATAGGCGATGTGAAAGATTTTGCGGTCAGCGCAAAAGATAAAAACGTTGTTATTGTCGGCGGAGGAGATACCGGTAACGACTGTGTCGGAACAGCAATCAGACAAGGCTGTAAGTCGGTCGTTCAACTTGAAATGATGCCGAAACTGCCCGATGCGAGAACCGAGTCCAACCCGTGGCCGCAATGGCCGAGAGTTTGCAAGACAGACTACGGTCAGGAAGAGGCAATCGCGGTTTTCGGACACGATCCGAGAATTTATCAGACCACGGTAAAACAGATAGTGAAAAACGACAAAGGTGAGATATGCGCACTCAAAACCGTTGGTTTGAAGTCTCAATTCGATGAGAATGCGGGACGCAACATCATGGTTGAAGTCGCGGGAACGGAAAACGAGATTCCGTGTGATTTGCTTCTTATTGCCGCAGGCTTTGTCGGCTGTGAAAGTTATATTGCGGACGCTTTCGGTGTTGAACGCAACGGCAGGGGAAATGTTGTTTCATCTGTCGGCAAACACGGAACAAATGTTCCGAAAGTTTATGCCGCGGGAGACGCGCACAGAGGACAGTCACTTGTTGTTTGGGCAATTTCCGAGGGCAGAAGTTGTGCTGAAGAGGTTGATGCTGCTCTTATATAATAGGGATTTTTCCGAGCGGTTGAAAAAGCCGCTCGGATTAAGCCCTTTTTGCAAGAAAAATAAATATCCACCCGCTATGCGGGTGGATATTTATTTTTAAGCAAAAGACAACTCCGCATAATGGGCTGCTTGAAATTGTAATGCGATACTTGTTAGGTTTTTTATAGGAATTTGCAAACCGCTCGTTGGCTGCCGGTTATGATTCTTGAATGTAAATTGAAAAATTTTATAATAAAATAAAAGTTGTTGTATGAAAAGGATTTAACCCACATACAACAACTTTGTATCTTACATATTAAAGATCAGGAAGCTCGATTGGTCCTGTTTTGTCTATGGAAGTAGTTTGCTCACTGCTGGCCGTAATAATATCGGTCAACTCCGTTACTTCAAAAGACGGAGCAGAATATTTTTCTTTCATTTTTTTCTCCCTTCTTTTAAGTTCTATAAGCGACAGCTGATTTTCCATAACGCATCATGGCTTGCGTTAAATCATCAAGGGCTGTGCCTTTATATTCACTTGACTGCTGAAAATTGAATTGTTAAGCACTAAACCGCAGACATTCCACTGCACAGAAGGGTTGCTTTCGTAATCTATCAAAATTACGGTAGCATTGTGGCGGAGAGAAGGGGATTCGAACCCCTGATAGGATTACTCCTATACATGATTTCCAATCATGCGCCTTCGACCAACTCGGCCATCTCTCCGTGGCTGTTTGCTCAATGCCTAACTATTATACACTATTTCTCCGCTAAATGCAAGAGGTTTTTGTGAAAAAAAAGTGTATTTTTGCAAATTGTGTTAAATGTCCGCCGTCAACCGCGAAAATGATAAGGATTCGCAGATTTTTCCGACAGTTCAACCTGTTGCTATTGCTTTTTTTGTTTTTGCGTGTTATAATTAGAAAAAATGAAAAGGATCGAAAAAATGACTTACAGCGAAATTGTTTTTACGGTTGATTCTTCCGTTGTGGATAAAGCGTCGGCTATTGTTTCCATGCTTGACTGCGGCGGCGTATATATCGAAGACTATACCGATTTGGAAGACGACCCGACCGTTAAACAGGTCGGAATAGTTGACGAAGAACTATTGAATAAGGACAAATCAAAGGCGTTATTGCATATTTACGCGGATGAAAACACTTCTGTTGAAGATTGTGTTGCTTTTGTCTCCGAACGGTTTACCTCTGAAAACATAAATTTTGAAACCGAGATAAAGCATATTGAAGAAGAAGATTATGCCAATTCGTGGAAGCAGTATTATAAGCCGACAAAGATAGGCAGAAAAATAGTTGTTGTTCCGGAATGGGAAGAATACAAGCCTGCCGACGGCGAAGTTATAATGAAGATGAACCCGGGTATGGCTTTCGGGACGGGAACGCACGAGACCACCTCGATGTGCATAGAGGCATTGCAGGGTATAGTGTCCGAGGGAGACGAGATACTCGATATCGGTTGCGGGAGCGGCATTCTTTCCGTTACGGCTCTTCTTTGCGGCGCTAAGCACGCCGATGCCACGGATATTGACCTGAACGCTGTCAATGTTGCATATGAAAATGCCGAACTTAACGGTGTTCGGGACAGATTAAAGGCCGAAAAAGATAATGTACTGTCTGCCGACAGCGAGATAAGAAAAAGCGGAAAAAAATACAATGTCATCGTTGCGAATATCGTTGCTGATATAATTGTCGGGATATGCGGATTTGCAAAAGATCTTGTTTTGCCTTACGGCTGTTTTGTCGCTTCGGGGATAATTTCCGAACGTCTTGACGATGTTGTTCGCGCAATGAACGAAAACGGACTTTGCGTTGCGGCAATATATGAAAAACGCGGTTGGAACTGTGTTGTGGCAAATATTCGTAACGAGGGCTGACATATATGTGATTTTTTTGCAACATCAAGCCTTTGTTTGTTGAAAAACAGGGGCTGATATGTTATTATTAGCAAAAGGAAAACTAAAAACTGATATCGGGAAAGAATGGTGGATATATTGAACGAAAGGAAAAATTCTCTCGGAATTGAAGAAGAAAAAGAGATCGATATTGCAAGCGTTTTTAGGGTGATACTGTCAAAATGGTATTGGATTCTCTCCTGCGCTCTTGTGCTTGCGGTTGCGCTTTACTGTGTCGCGAATTTCGGCATTGCTCCGAAATATCAATCGGATGTTTCGCTGTATGTTGTAAACACGAACAACAATCAACAGCCGTCGCAGTCTATCAATACGGGTGATTTGCAGGCATCAAAAAGCCTTGCTCAGACCTATACCGTAATATTGAAAAGCAATACCGTGCTTGACGCGGTCGTCAATGACATAAACGCCACGGCAAATTCGCAAAAACTGACAAGAGACGAATTGAGAGGAATGATAAGTGTTGAAGCCGTTAACGAAACGCAACTTGTAAAAGTTACCGTAACTTCGACAAATGCCGATTATGCGTGTCTGATAGCCACTGCGTTCGGCAATGCCGCGCCGCAGGAAATAATCAGAATAACGAAAGCCGGAAGCGTTGAACTTGTTGACCATGCGGAAGTTGCAAAAACTCCGTCTTCGCCGAGAAAATCAATGTTTGCTTTGGTTGGCGCAGTTGTCGGTGCGGCAGGAGCGATACTGTTCTTCGTTATCAAAATGTTAACTGATACGACAATCTATCTCGGAGAGGATATAGAAAAGATTTCTTCGGCACCGGTTTTGGGTCTTATTCCCGATATCGGAAGCGGGGAGCCGACGGGAAGAAAATGGAAGATGAACGGAGGAGGTGTAATCGTTAATGAGCAGACAAGAAATGCAAACGCGCAGAACTGATAGGGGGACGATTTCTCAGGCTGCGGGACACGCACTTCTGACAAACGATTCTCCATTTGCGATAAAAGAAGCGTATGTAAAACTCAGAACTGGTCTTCTGTTCTGCATGACAAAAGACGGAAAAAGACAATGCAAAACGTTTGCGGTTACAAGCGCTAACCCCGGTGACGGAAAAAGTGTTACTTCCGCAAATATTGCGATAAGTTTTGCGATGCTCGGCAAGAAAACTCTTCTTATCGACTGCGATATGCGCAAACCCATGCAGCGTAAAATGTGGGGCATTGAATCAAAGCATGGTATCTGCGACTTCCTTGCGAATATCGGCGACTGCGAAGTCTTCACGGAGAAGAGCCTTCCTCTTTCCGTTATCTGCACGGGAACGTTGCCTCCGAACCCTTCGGAACTTCTTTCGTCCGAGAATATGAAACATTTTATCGAATATCTTTCCGAGCAATATGAATATATTATTATCGATACACCACCCATTAACACCGTTGCCGACGCACAGATAGTTTCGACACTTGTTGACGGTATGGTTGTCGTAACAAAATCGGGAAAGACTTCTTCCGACGAATTAAAATATGCGATAAATGCGATAGATCAGGCGGGAGGAAATATGTGCGGTACGGTATTGAACTGCGTCAACCTGAAATCGCTTAAATCTTCTTACCGTTACAAGTATTCGAAATACGGATACAAATACAGTTACAAGTATTCATACGGAAAAAACAGTAAATAAAGACAGTGAGTGATAAGATGTCTCAGTCAAGACTTGACGGACTCTTTCTCGTTGATTATCACGCTCATATTCTTCCCGGGTGCGATCACGGGAGCGACGGGACAGAGACGTCGAAACGCCAACTCGAAGCGGCAAAGGCGGCAGGTATCGAGACTGTTTGCGCTACGTCGCATTTCTATCCCGACAAAGAAAATCTTGATAGGTTTTTGGCTCGCAGGACAGAATGCTTTGAAAAGTTGAAAGCCGTTCGCGGGAACTTTCCCGAGATTCGTCTCGGCGCGGAAGTTCTTTTATGTGAGGGCTTTGAACACTTTGAAAATATCGAAAAACTTTGTCTTTCGGGAACCAATGAACTTTTGTTTGAAATGCCGATGTACCGTTGGTCTTCGTCATTGCGAAATACGGTGCTTGAACTTAATACAAGACGCGATATCCGCCTTGTAATGGCTCATGCGGACCGTTATCCCGTGAATGATGTCAGAGAATTTATCCGTGCAGGCATTCCTCTTCAACTGAATGTCGATTCATTCCTTTCGTTCCGAAAGAGAGCAAAAAGCCTTGAATGGATAGATAACGGCTGTGCTGTTCGTATAGGAAGCGATATTCACGGAGCAAAGAAACTCTATGCTCCGTGGTTGAAGTGTAAAAAATACATATTGAAAAAACTTGACGGAAAAATTTAAGAAACGGGCTGTGAAAACAGCCTGCTTTTTTTTGTATATTGCGGGTTAGATGTGTCAATAATCGCCGTGAGGTGATTTGATGAAAGTCTTTAAGCGCATATTTGTATTTTTACTTATAATCTCGTTATCGTTTATTCCGTTTGCCGTATATTCGGAAACCGTTTCGGCAAGAGAAATTGAAGAACTCTCTCATAACTTTTTCAGATTGCATATCAGGGCAAATTCGGACAGCGAAGAGGATCAGGCACTGAAACTGAAAGTCAGAGACGACATACTTGAATATACGACGAATTTGCTGTCATCGTGCTCCGATAAAACGGAAGCGATGCGCCTTGTATCCGCAAACACCGAAAAAATCGAACAGATAGCAAAAAAGAGAATTCTTGCGGAGGGGTATGGGTACGGTGTTCGTGCAAGTGTGAGAAGAGAATATTTTGAGCGCAGGGAATACGACGGATTTTTTCTGCCTGCCGGTGAATACGACTCTTTGATAGTTGAACTCGGTTCGGGGCAGGGACACAATTGGTGGTGTGTGCTTTATCCCTGTGTTTGTCTGAGCGGTTCTACTGACGGAGTGAAAACCAACCTCGAAAATGTTCCCGACAGGCTTAAAACGGCAAAAGAGCCGTCAAGCGGCTCTTTCAGATTCGGTTTTTGGATAGTGGATGTTTTTAAGTCTATTTTCGGTTAAGTTGTCGGGTTGAGCGTTTTCAGCCTACTTTTTTTATTTCAACCGAAACATCTTTTTCTGATATTTTCAAGACGGCGTATGTTCCGTTTCTCCCGATTGAACCGGGATTGACGAGCAGTACGCCGTCAACCGTTTTGTTGCAGGTTGAATGTGTGTGCCCGAAAAGTGCAATGTCGCAGCCGTTCGCTTTTGCTGTGTGCACGAGCCTGTCCGTTCCCGTTTTGACCGACTGACGGTGCCCGTGGCAAAGCATTATTCTGTGACCGCAGTCTTCAAGAAAGACTTCGGTCGGGTCTTCTCTGAAAAAACCGTCGTTGTTTCCGCTGACGGCGCATATTGTTTTATAAAAGAATTTTCGTCTTAAATGTTCAACATCGTCCGCAACGTCTCCGAGATGCAGAACGGCGTCGCATTCTTCTTTTTGTATAACTTCGTCCATAGGCGCGGTGTTGCGGTGCGAATCGGAAAAAATAAGGTATTTCAAAGGGCATTCTCTTCTTTCGACATGATTTTCAGGTTGTAATTATACATCAACTTTTCTTTATTGTCAAGTTTTTCGCCTCTTCGCATATTCTGTAATAGAATAATTTTTTCGGAGGTTTTATGGATAAATACGATAACGCATTCGGACAGGTCGAACAAAAACTGCGACAGTCTATCGGTGCCGAAAATACGGAAAAACTGAAAGGCTTTCTTGCGGATGAAAAAAGTTTGGAGCAAGTGACGTCAAGAATGAATCAAAAACAAAAGAGTATGCTTGAATATGTGCTTCAAAATCCCGACGCTTTGCAGGCGCTTGTCTCTTCACCGCAAGCGGCGGAGTTTTTGAAAAAACTTGCGGAGGGGAAAATTCAGTGAATAATGATTTTATGTCAACCGTCACATCGCTGCTTTCCAATCCGGGAGCGTTGGACGCAATAAAACAAATCGCATCTTCTGCGAGAACGACCGCTCCGAAGCCGGTCGCTCAACCGTCGCCCTTGTTCGCCGACCTTTCGGAACAGCCCGCTCGGAATACTTCTCCCGATAATTCTTTTAATCCTGTCAATGCTCTGATGCCCCGCGGCGGCGGTCCGCAGGATAAAAATGTTGCATTGTTGAACGCTTTGGCTCCGTATATGCGCGTTGAGCGTGCCGCAAAGATAGAATCCGCCATCAAAGCGATACGGGTCATAGGCATGATTTCATCCTTGAAGTGATCTGCGGAGGTGACTGTTTATGGAGAGCATGAGACCTCGCGTTTATTCTGTTCGCGGTCCCGAAATACCAAAAAAATATGGAGGAAACGCTTTTTCTTCTCCGCCGCCGAAATGCGAAGTTCCCGAAAAGAAAGGAATTTCTTCTCTTTTTCAAAATCTTCAAGGCGACGACTTGTTGATTCTCGGCTTGATGATTTTACTGCTGAACGAGGGCGGGGAAGACAACTACATAATGCTGATAATTCTTGCCGCATTGCTGTTTAATTGATTTGGAATTGTGTATATTCGACTTAAAAGTCCGCAAATTTTGCGGACTTTTTTTCTGTCCGACAAGTAAAAGATTATTATTAAGCCCGTATATTTGAGTTTTAAATGTAATATAAATATAAAAAATACAGTAAAGGTCTTGCATATTTTACAAAAATGGTGTAGAATGTAAAATGATAATTTATGTATACAAATATTGTTATATTAAAGTGTTACGGAGGTAGAACGTATGCTTTTGTTTGAAAACGAAAGAGGCAAGATCGTTGTTGACGATTCCGTTATCGCTCAAATCGTTGCGAATGCCGCAAACGAATGTTTCGGTGTTGCGGGTATGGCGGCAAAGAATATCGGTGAAGAATTTCTCGGTTTCTTTAAGCGTGATAACAAGGATCGCGGAGTAAAAATCACATGCCCCGACAACAAGGTAAACATTGAAATGCACATTGTTGTGACTTACGGCATAAATATCCCCGCTATCAGCGAGAGTATTATTCACAAGGTCGTTTACACCGTCGAGCAGGCGCTTGACGTTTCCGTCGGCGACATTAAAGTCTTTGTTGACGCCGTCATTAACAAATAATCATTTGAGGTAAGAGATATGATAAACGGAAACGTTTACCGCAGTATGATAGTTTCTGCGGCAAATAACATCGCAAATCTTCAGGATGAAATAAATAAACTCAATGTATTTCCCGTTCCCGACGGAGATACGGGCACGAATATGAGCCTTACCATGCAGGCGGGCAAGAATGCCGTTGATAATTTCAACGGCGGTTTGACCGAATGTGCGGATAAGGTCGCTTCCGCACTTCTTCGCGGCGGCAGAGGTAACTCCGGCGTTATTCTTTCTCTGTTTTTCAGAGGCGTTACAAAAGAATTGAAAGGACTTTCCGAAGCGTCTCCCGCAGATTTTGCAAGAGCTTTCAAGGGCGGTGTTGAGTCTGCGTATAAGGCAGTCCGCAAACCGACAGAGGGCACGGTTCTTACCGTTATGCGCCTTTGTGCCGACAGAGCGGCGGAAATCGCCGATTCGGGTATTACAGATGCCGAGTTCTTTGCCGAGTTGCTTGCAAACGCAAAAGACACATTGGCAAAGACTCCCGATATGCTTCCCACGCTGAAACAGGCAAAAGTTGTTGACGCGGGCGGTATGGGCTTCTGTGTTCTGCTTGAAGGTATGCTTTCCGTTCTTGACGGAAAAGGCGAGATTGCCGCACATGCGGGTTCTTCTTCCGAAGCGGGACAGGCGGACTTTGCGTCCTTTAATACAGAGGACATCAAGTTTGCATATTGCACCGAGTGTATCGTCAATAAAGTTCCCGGCATTCATAAAACAGAAAAAGAGATAGACGCATTCCGCGAATTTATTATGAATTGCGGCGACAGCGGCGTTTTCATTGACGATGAGGATTTCATCAAATTCCATATTCATACCAACGACCCGGGCAAAGTCCTTTCCGAATGCCTTAAATACGGTGTTCTTGCAAAGGTCAAAGTTGAAAATATGAAAGAACAGCATACGCAACTTTCGACGGGCGAACCCGAGCAGAAAGACGAAAAGAAAGAGGCTGTTTCCGCCGCACCCGAGAAAAAATACGGGTTTGTCAGCGTTGCCGCGGGCGACGGTATTAGAGCCGTTTTTGAAGACCTCGGAACAGATGTTATCGTAAGCGGCGGGCAGACGATGAACCCGAGCACGGAAGATATTGTTGAAGCCGTTTGTGCAACTCCGAGCGAAGTTGTGTTCGTCCTTCCCAACAACAAAAACATTTATATGTCCGCAAAACAGGCGGAAGAGATAGTTACCGATAAAAAGGTTGTCGTTCTTCATACCGTTTCAATTCCGCAGGGTATCAGCGCAATGCTTGCTTTCGACCCCGACCTTGATGTTGAAGAAAACGAAGCGGCGATGGTAGACGCAAAGAGAAACGTTATTTCGGAAAGCGTTACCTTTGCGGCTCGTGATTCCGTATTTGACGGTCATGAGATAAAAGAAGGACAAAAACTCGGTCTTGTCAACGGCAAAGTAACCTATATCGAAGATTCCGACGAAAAGTGCATAGAAATGCTCAGCGAAGATATCAAAAACTCGGATTATGTCACGATATTCTACGGCGACGGCATAACCGAAGAACAGGCAAACAATACCGCAGATATTATTCGCGGCAAACTTTCCGCCGATGCTGAAGTCGTTGTTATCAACGGCGGACAGCCGGTCTACTATTATATTATCTCTGCCGAATAAAGGAGAAAAATGTCTAAAAAACTGTATGCAAAGGTCGGCGGTCAGGCAGTTATAGAGGGCATTATGATGCGCTCTCCGAAAAAAGACGTGCTTGCCGTTCGCGACCAAAACGGAAACATCGTTGTGGAACCGATGGTATACAAGACGATAAAAGGGAAGTGTAAGTTTTTCAAACTTCCCGTTATCAGAGGTATTGTCGGCTTTGTTGACAGCCTTATCGTCGGTTATAAATCTTTGATGCGTTCCGCAGAGTTCTTTGCGTCCGAAGAGGATGAAAAGAAAACGGAAACAGCCGCTGCTTCGGAAGTTGAAAGCGATGTTGATGCAAATACAGCAACGGATAAAAAAGATCAGGAGAAAAGTGCGGGAACGACCGCAATGCTCTTCTTTTCCGCGCTTATCGGAGTTGCGCTTGCCGTTGCTATTTTCATATTTCTGCCCGCTTGGATAGCCGAGGGCGTTCAATGGATAGTTCGCTCTTTGAGCGGCAACGCCGAATGGGTCTATCCGATCTGGCTTTACTCCGTTTTCAAGGGCGTTTTGCGTATAATCATCATGCTTGTTTACATATTGCTTGTGTCGCTGATGAAAGACATTCGCCGTCTTTTTCAGTATCACGGTGCGGAGCATAAAACGATTTTCTGTCTTGAAAACAGAAAAGAACTCACGGTTGAAAACGTCAGAGGATTCGGAAGACTTCATCCGCGCTGCGGAACAAGTTTTCTGCTGATAGTTTTCTTTACAAGTATGATTTTTTCTATTCTGATTTCGCTTATTCCCGTTTTTTCGAATATGATAACGGGTAATATCGCAAGCCGTATGCTTTATACCGCTATCAGCATTCTGTTTATCCCGATTATTGCGGGGTTCAGTTATGAGTTGCAGCAGTATACGGGCAGACATGACAATCTCTTTACAAAAATTGTCAGCGCTCCGGGGCTTGCATTCCAGAAAATAACGACAAAAGAACCCGATGACGATCAGATAGAAGTCGCAATAGCAGCCCTGAAAGCGTCTTTGACGGATGATGACGGCAAATTTGACGCATCTGCCGCTTATAGGGTTTCATAACGGAGATGTTTTCCGAACTTCTTTCAAAAATGAAGCGTTCCGTTTCCGAAAATGCGGAGGGAGAACTGCTTGAACTCATATCATTTTTTGCACAAAAGCCCTTCGAAGAAATTCGAAAACTGAAATTGGAATCAAAACTTACACCCGATGTTTGGAACAACGTTTTGACATCCGATGTCTGTGATAAAATCGCGCAAGCAGTCGAATTGCGTTGCTCGGGCGTGCCTGTGCAGTACCTGACAAACCGCGCGTTCTTTTTCGGACGGGAGTTTTATGTTGACGAGCGTGTTCTGATACCTCGTTTTGATACCGAAACTCTTATTGAAACGGCTTTGCCTTATATTGACAAAAAATCCGAAATTCTTGATTTGTGCAGCGGGAGCGGCTGTATAGGGCTGACTCTCTGCATTGAAAAAGGTTGTTCCGCAACTTTTGCGGATATTTCGGACGACGCACTTGATGTGGCAAGAAAAAATGCCGAAATATTGGGCGTTAAAAACGTAAAGTTCATTCATCACGATGCTCTTTCCGATACTCTTTCAGGTGTATTTGATGTTATAACCTGCAATCCTCCGTATATATCGGAAAACGAAATGAAAACGCTTGACAGGGAAGTTTTGCATGAACCGAAACTTGCACTTGAAGCGGGCGACGGTTATCCGTTTTACAGAGTTGTTCCGAAAAAGTATTTTGACAATCTGAAAAGCGGCGGCAGACTGATTTTTGAGGTCGGAAAAGGGCAGGCGCAGACCGTGGCGGAAATATGTGATTCCGCAGGGTTTGAAAATGTTAAAATTTTTAATGATTTGAATAATATCGAGCGTGTCGTTTGCGCTCAAAAACCTCTTGGAGAATGATTTATGAAAGTATTGATTATTTTCGGCGGAAGATCGACCGAGCACGAAGTTTCGTGTGTCTCGGCTGCATCTGTGCTTAATAATATAAAAGGTCACGATGTGACAAAATTCGGTATAACAAAAGACGGTAAGTGGTATCATACCGAGGCTGACAATGCGGCTGTTTCTAACGGCAGTTGGGAAAACGACAAATCCAACAGGGAAGTGTTCGCCGATTTCAATTCCCGTTCTTTTGTCTGGGATGGCGGCAGCATAACCCCTGATGTTATTTTTCCTGTTCTTCACGGCAAAAACGGTGAGGACGGAACAATACAGGGGCTTTTTGAACTGATGGATATACCGTATGTGGGATGTCGCGTTCTCGGCTCGTCCGTATGTATGGATAAAGCATATACGAAAATCGTTTTTGAACACGCCGGAATAAAGCAGGTACCTTGGGTCACTGTTGAAGCGTTTGAGTATGCCGAAGCTCCTGAAAAGATAAAGAATACGGTTGAAGAAAAACTTAAATATCCCGTATTCGTAAAACCGTCCAATGCAGGTTCGTCCGTCGGTATAACAAAATGTAAATCGAGAGAAACTCTTTCAAAAGCGTTTGACGATGCTTTTGCGGTTGACCGCAGAGTTGTTGTCGAACAGGGCGTGGAAAATCCGAAAGAAATTGAGGTCGCGGTTCTCGGAAACGACTGCCCCGTTGCGTCTTGTTCAGGTCTTATAATTCCCGCAAACGAGTTTTACGACTACGAAGCAAAATATTCCAACAGCGAATCGAAACTGTTGATTCCGTCGGGAACGGAAAATGAAGATTTTATCAGAAGCGAAGCCGTAAAGGCGTATAAAGCCTGCGACTGCAGGGGGCTTTCAAGAGTCGATTTCCTTGTTTCCGAACGCGGCGATATATATTTGAACGAAATAAATACGATCCCCGGATTTACGTCGATAAGCATGTATCCCAAACTCTTTGACGCAAGCGGCATCGCGTATTCCGATTTGATAAACAAATTGCTCGACCTTGCTGTTGAGTTTTCCGCAAAGAAATGAAAAAAGTAAAACTTAATATCCGTTCGTTGAAAGACGGAATAGAAACTTCAAATCTTTATACGGTTGCTTCCATGCGCAAACGGAACGGCGGCTATGATTTTGTTTTCGACAGCCCCGACGAGAAAACTTTTTCGGCAAAGCGACTGCGCTTGTCCGTGAGTGATTTAGGTTTGAGTATTTGTGCCGACGGAACGTCAAAACTTGCTGATTTCGTTCTTGAAAAGGGAAAGAAACACTATTGTTATTTCCCGGGAAAAGCGGCGTTTGAAAATTTTGAGATAGGTATTGACACATACAGTGTACGGTCGAATCTGACCGACGACGGCGGAAGCGTCGAAGTTGAATATTACATGGATCGCAACTGCTCGTCCGCGAGCAAAAACATCATGCAAATAAACGTAAAACCGAACGTGTGAGAGGTTGGAAATGGATTTTTTTAAGCAGGTAAAAGAAAAAATAACGGCAAATGTAAATGCCGCGATTGAAAAAGCACAGTCTGACGGCGCTTTGCCGCAGGCTGAAAAATATGAATTTACCGTTGAGATTCCGAAAGATGCGTCTTTCGGCGATTTTGCGACCAATGCCGCTATGCTCGGTGCGAGAGTTTTCAGAAAAGCACCGCAGCAGATAGCAAAAGAAATCGTGGACAGGCTTCCGACCGATTCATGGTTTTCCGAAGTCTCCGTTGCGGGTGCTTTCATAAACTTCAAACTCAGTCCCGAATTTTCGAAGTCGGTTGTTGACGGCATTCTTTCCGAGGGTGAGAATTACGGAAAGAGCGATTTCGGAGAGGGCAAGCGCGTACTTGTTGAGTTCGTTTCCGCAAATCCGACGGGTCCCATGCACATAGGAAATGCGCGCGGCGGCGCAAACGGCGACTGCCTTGCTTCCATTCTTAATTTTGCGGGTTATAAAGCAGACAGAGAGTTTTATGTCAACGATGCGGGTAATCAGATTGAAAAATTCGGTTTGAGCCTTTCGCTCCGCTATCTGCAACTTTTCAAAGACGGCATCGAAATGCCCGAGGATTCTTATCACGGCGAAGATATCGTTGAACACGCAAAGGCATTTGCTGAAATTTACGGCGATAAATATGTCGAGGCGGAAGATTCCGAACGTAAAAAGGCACTTGTTGCATTTGCGCTTCCGAAAAACGTGGAAGCGCTTGAACGCGATCTGAAAAAATACCGTATCGTATACGACCGTTGGTTCAGAGAAAGCGAACTTTACAAAGACGGACAGGCTCAAAAAGTAGTTGAAATGCTCACTGAATCGGGCTATACCTATGAACAAGAGGGAGCGGTTTGGTTCAAGGCGACCGAATTCGGTTGTGAAAAAGACTTCGTTCTCGTTCGTTCAAACGGACTTTACACTTACGTTGTTCCCGACATTGCATACCATTACAACAAACTCGTTACACGCGGATATGACAAGGCAATAGACGTTCTCGGCGCAGACCACCACGGTTATGTTCCGAGACTTAAAGGCGCGCTTACCGCGCTCGGAGTTGACGCTTCAAAACTCGATGCCGTTATTATTCAGATGGTTCGTCTTATCAAAGACGGAGAGGTTACAAAGCAGAGCAAGCGTTCGGGCAAGGCGATAACACTTGTGACATTGCTTGAAGAAGTTCCCATAGATGCGGCACGCTTCTTTTTCAATATGCGTGAGCCGAACTCTCACTTTGACTTTGACCTTGACCTTGCCGTTTCGCAGACAAATCAGAATCCCGTTTACTATGTTCAGTATGCGCACGCGCGTATTTGCAGCATTTTGGCGGGTCTGAAAGATGAAAACGTTCCGTGTGACCGCGAATGCACGTCGGCGCTCGGCGAACCTCAGGAAAAAGCACTTGTCAAACAGCTTGCTCTGTTTACAGGAGAGGTTGTCCGGGCAGCGCAGAGCTATGATATTTCGCTTATGACCAAATACGCGGTAGATCTTTCGTCCTCTTTCCACAGCTTTTACAACGGATGTCGTGTCAAATGCGAAGAATCCGATAAGATGTACGCGCGAATCGCTCTGATAAAGGCGGTAAAACAAACGCTCGAAAACGTTCTCGGAATAATCAAAGTCACCGCACCGGAGCATATGTGATGTACGAACGCAAATTTATGCTCCGTGCGCTCAAATGCGCCGAAAAGGCGTGTGCGATAGACGATGTTCCCGTAGGGTGCGTCATTGTTCATGACGGTAAAGTTATCGCTTCGGGCTACAATAGGCGCGAAAACGACAAAAATGCCCTGAAACACGCTGAAATTACGGCAATAAACCGTGCTTGCAAAAAACTCGGCGGCTGGCGGCTTATCGACTGCGATATGTATGTTACGCTCGAGCCGTGTACAATGTGCGGCGGCGCGATTATGAATTCGAGAATAAAAAACGTTTATGTCGGGCTTCACGATGAAAAATCGGGAGCTTTCGGCAGCGTTTGCGACTTGTCCAAAATGGGTTTGAACCATAAGGTAAACGTCGAATTCGGCTATGAAGAAGAGAAGTGCTACGAACTCCTCCATGAATATTTTCTGAAACTTCGCGAACTGCGGAAGAAAAAGAAAAAAATTACGAAAAGTCAGTCGTAAAATCCACATTTTCGTATGTTTACCATTGACTTTTAACTATAAATTTGATATAATTTATATATATAATTATACGGAGGTATTTTCCAATGTTGAACAAGGCTGTAAGACTTTACGGCAAGAACGACCTCAGACTCGACGAATTCGAACTTCCCGAAATCAAAGACGACGAGATTCTTGCAAAAGTCGTATCCGACAGTATTTGTATGTCTTCTCATAAAGCGGCAATGCAGGGCGCGGATCACAAACGTGTTCCCAACAATATTGCCGAGGAACCTATTATCATCGGTCACGAATTTTGCGGCGAAATTATGAAAGTCGGCGCAAAATGGCAGGACAAGTTCAAGGCGGGCGAGAAATTCTCCATTCAGCCGGCAATGAACCTTCCGAACGACCCCTATGCCGCTCCCGGTTATTCTTTCAGATACATCGGCGGCGATTCCCAGTATATCGTAATTCCCGCTTGCGTTATGGAAAGCAACTGCCTGCTTGATTATGCGGGTGAAGCATTCTTCTACGGTTCTCTTGCCGAGCCGATGAGTTGCATCGTCGGCGGTTATCACGCAAACTACCACACAACGCAGGGCTCTTACGTTCACTCCATGGGTATCGTTGAGGGCGGTTCTCTTGCTCTCCTTGCAAGTGCTGGTCCCATGGGCATGGGCGCGATAGACTACGCCATGCATTGCGACAGAAGACCGTCTCTTCTCGTTGTTACGGACATTGACACCGCAAGACTTGAAAGAGCTGCGTCCATCTTCACCGTTGAAGATGCTGCCGCGCACGGCGTAAAACTTATGTATGTCAATACCGCAGAGCAGGCTGACCCCGTTGCATACTTGAAGAGCCTTACTCCCGACGGAAAAGGCTTCAACGATGTCTTTGCCTTTGCTCCCGTTAAGGCTGTTGTTGAACAGGCTGACGCTATTCTTGCAAAAGACGGATGTCTGAACTTCTTTGCGGGTCCGACCAAGACGGACTTCTCCGCGATGTTCAACTTCTACAACGTGCATTACAGTTCCACCCACGTTGTCGGAACCAGCGGCGGCAACACGGACGATATGAAAGAGTCTCTTAAACTTATGGAGACCGGAACCATCAACCCCGCGGCTATGATAACCCACGTCGGCGGTCTTAACGCTGTTGTTGAAACGACGATCAATCTTGACAAGATCCCCGGCGGCAAGAAGCTCATTTACACGCATAAAAATATCCCGTTGACCGCAATTGCCGATTTTGAAGATGTCGGAAAGCACGATCCGTTCTTTGCCGAACTTGCAAAGATAACCAAGGCTCACAACGGTCTGTGGTGCGCAGAGGCTGAAAAGTATCTGCTTGCGAACGCAAAAGAAATATGACATTAACGGTACAGGGGAGCGGAAACGGTCCTCTGTACCTGTTTCATAAAAAAATAATTCATTAAGGAAGTGATTTTATGGCAACACCTGTAATTATGCCGAGACAGGGACAGTCTGTTGAAAGCTGTATCATTACGAAATGGCATAAACATAAGGGCGATGCCGTAGCTGTCGGAGATATCCTTTTCTCTTATGAGACGGATAAAGCCGCTTTCGACGAGGAGGCTACGGTCGCCGGCACGCTGCTTGAAACGTTCTTCGAAGAGGGAGACGACGTTGAGTGTCTTCTGAACGTCTGCGTTATTGGTAACGAGGGCGAAGATGTTTCTCAGTTCAGACCTCAGGGCGCCGCTCAGGAAGAGTCCTCCGCGCCCGCTGCGGAAGTAAAGAAAGATGAACCCTCCGCGCCCGTTGCGGTTGCGGAACCCGCCGCAAAGGACGAGGCTGCAGAAGGCTTTGTTAAGATTTCTCCGAGAGCGAAGGCTCTTGCGCAGAAACAGTCTCTCGATTACAGATATGCCGTTCCGACCGGACCGGACGGAAGAATTATCGAAAGAGACGTCAGAGCTCTTGCCGAAAGCGGTATAGGCGCAACGCCCGCCGCGATGAACGGTTATCTCGGTCTTGACGCAAAAGTTGACGGCACCGGTATCGGCGGCAGAGTTCGCGTTTCCGATCTTACCGCTCCCGCCGCACCCGCTCAGGCTGCACAGACCGCGGCATCCGATGTTCCCGAGTTTGTTGAAGAAAAACTCCCGAACATCAGAAAAGTTATCGCAAAATCCATGCACAAGTCTCTTTCCGAGATGGCTCAGCTTACTCTCAACACGTCGTTCGACGCAACCGAGATTTCCGCATTCAGAGCCAAAGTCAAGGAAAACAAAGACGCGCTCGGCTTTGCGAACATTACGCTTAACGATATTATCCTCTTTGCCGTTGCAAAGACGCTTCCCGCTTTCCGCGAACTGAATGCGCACTTCTACGACGACAAAATGGTATTTTTCAATCATGTCAACCTCGGTATTGCCGTTGACACTCCGAGAGGACTTATGGTTCCGACCGTATTCAAGGCGGAAACTCTGTCTCTGAACGACCTCTCCAAGGCGGCAAAAGCGGTTATCACCGACGCACAGAACGGTTCTATCAACCCCGATCTTTTGACCGGCGGTTCGTTCACCGTTACCAATCTCGGCGCAATGGGAATCGAATCTTTCACTCCCGTTATCAACCCGCCGCAGACCGGTATTCTCGGTGTTGACACCATCACGACAAAAGTCAAAGTCGTAAACGGTCAACTCGTTCCTTACAAGGCGATGGGACTTTCTCTTACGTTCGACCACAGAGCACTTGACGGCGCGCCCGCCGCGAAATTCCTGCAAGCGCTTTGCAAGAACCTTGAGAACTTCTCTCTTCTTCTTGCGAAATAGGAGGATTGACAAATGGTTTATGATCTTATCGTACTCGGCGGCGGCCCCGCAGGTTATCTTGCGGCGGAACGCGCAGGTCATGCAGGACTTGTTACCGCCGTTATCGAAAAAAGAGCGCTCGGCGGCGTTTGCCTTAACGAAGGCTGTATTCCGTCCAAATCGCTGCTTTACTGCGCGAAGGCTCTTGAATATGCAAAACACGGCGAAGCGTACGGCGTAAAAGCTGCCGACGTTTCCTACGACCATAAGTTCGTTGTCGAAAGAAAAGACAAGGTGGTCAAACAGCTTGTTGCGGGTATCGGTGCGGCTATGAAAGCCAACAAAGTCACCGTTATCGAAGGCGTCGGCAAAATCGCGGGAAGAACTCCCGAGGGATATGCGGTTGAAGTGAACGGCGAAAAGCTGACGACGAAAAGACTTCTTATCGCAACCGGCTCCGCACCCGTCGTTCCCCCGATTCCGGGTGTCAAAGAGGGCGTTGCAAGCGGTTTTGTTCTGACAAACAGAGAAATACTCAGCCTTGATGCCGTTCCCGAAAAACTCGTCATTATCGGCGGCGGTGTTATCGGCCTTGAAATGGCTTCCTATTATAACAGTGTCGGAAGCAAAGTTACCGTTGTCGAAATGCTCGACAAGATAGCGGGTCCGACCGACAAAGATATTTCCAATGTTCTTCTTAAAAACTATAAGAAGAAAGGCATTGAGTTCTGCCTCGGCTGCAGAGTTACGGAAGTAACAGCAGATGCCGTTAAATATGAAAAAGATGGCAAGACCGAATCCGTTCCCGCAGACAAAGTTCTTCTTTCCATCGGCAGAAGAGCGGTCAGCGCGGACATCGGACTTGAAACCATCGGCGTCGAAGTTGAAAGAGGCGCGATAAAGGTTGACAGATATTGCAGAACCAACGTTCCGAACGTATACGCCGCAGGCGACGTAAACGGTAAAATGATGCTTGCTCACGTTGCTTACAGAGAGTCCGAAGTTGCGATAAACAACATGCTCGGCAAAAAGGACGTTATGAGATACGAGGCTGTTCCGTCCGTTATCTATACAACTCCCGAAGTCGGCTGTGTAGGCGAGACCGAAGACAGCTGCAAGCAGAAGGGTATCGACTATGAAGTCGTTAACCTGACGATGAAATATTCGGGCAGATATGTTGCCGAGACCGAAGGCGGTATCAACGACGGCATCTGCAAGATGGTCATGGACAAGAAGTATCACAATATCATCGGCGTTCACATGATAGGCAACTATGCGTCCGAGATTATTTTCGGCGCGGTGTTTATGATTGAGAGCGAGATGAGAGTTGAAGAACTCCGTCAGATGATATTCCCGCATCCCACCGTTTGCGAGATACTTCGCGAAGGTCTTTTCCAATTCAAAGTGTAATGTAAGAAAGGGGACTATAAATTATGCCTAAGTGTCAATTCGTCGATCCCAACGAAGCGAGAAAACCCGGCAAACTCTCTTTTAAGGACATCGACCTTAACCAGTACAACAAAACGATAGCCGAAGAAAAGAAAAACTTCTCAACCGAAGATTTCATGCGTATCTATCACGATATGGCGGTTATCCGCGAGTTCGAGACCATGCTTTACTCGATAAAGACAAAGTCCGAATACAACGGTATCGAGTATTCCAACCCCGGCCCGGCACACCTTTCCATGGGTCAGGAAGCGTCTGCGGTAGGTCAGGCTTACCTGCTCGGCGTTGACGATTACATTTTCGGCTCTCACAGAAGCCACGGCGAGATCCTTGCAAAAGGTATGTCCGCCATCAACAAACTTTCCGACAGCGATCTTTACGACTACATGAAGAACTTCATGGGCGGCAGAATTTTGAAGATCGTTGAAAAAGATCAGAAATCCACAAAAGAACTTGCCATCGACTTCCTCGTTTACGGTGCTCTTGCGGAAATCTTTGCAAGAGAGACCGGCTTCCACAAAGGTCTCGGCGGTTCGATGCACACTTTCTTCCTCCCGTTCGGCATTTACCCGAACAACGCCATCGTAGGCGGCTCCGCAACCATCGCGGCAGGCGCGGCGCTCTTCAAGAAAGTCAATAAAAAGAACGGTATCTGCATCTCCAACATCGGCGACGGCTCCATGGGACGCGGTCCTGTTTGGGAAGCAATGATGTTCTCCTCCATGGACCAGTTCACCAAACTTTGGGATGAAGCCTACCAGGGAGGACTTCCCGTTATCTTCAACTTCTTCAACAACTTCTACGGCATGGGCGGTCAGACCAGCGGCGAAACGATGCCTTGGGGCGGTCTGCTCGTAAGAGCCGGCGCGGGTATCAACCCCGACCAGATGCACGCAGAGCGTATCGACGGTTACAATCCTCTTGCCGTTATCGACGCAATGAGAAGAAAGATCGCTCTTATCAAAGAGAACAAGGGTCCCGTACTTCTCGACACCGTTACTTACAGATACACCGGTCACTCTCCCTCCGACTCCGGTTCTTACAGAACTCCGGAAGAAGTCAAGGCTTGGGAAGAGCAGGATGTTCTTAAATGCTACAGCGACAAACTCGTTAAAGCGAAAGTCGCAAAGAAAGACGCGTTCTCCGCTATCGACGGCGAAGTTAAAGACCTTATCACCAAGATCACAAAGATGGCGGTTGATGAAAAGATCTCTCCGAGAATGGATCTCTTCACTGTTCCCGATCAGATCGAAAAGATCATGCTTTCCAACGAGCACGTTGAAAAGTTCGATGACAGAGAACCCGAAGTTCGTATGGCTCTTGCCGATAACCCGCGTGTTCAGGCTATCGCAAGAAAAGAGCGTTTCGCATTTGACAAAGACGGCAAACCCGTTTCCAAGAACAAGGTATTCCAGGTTCGTGACGCTCTGTTTGAAGCAATCGTAGACAGATTCTATAAAGACCCGACGCTCATCACTTACGGGGAAGACGTTCGTGATTGGGGCGGCGCTTACGCCGTATACAGAGGTCTTACCGAGGCTCTTCCGTATAACAGATTGTTCAACTCCCCGATTTCCGAGTCCGCTATCGTTGGTACCGCCGTTGGTTATGCAATGGCAGGCGGCCGTGCCGTTATCGAACTTATGTACTGCGACTTCGTAGGTTGCGCAGGCGACGAAATCTTCAACCAGTTGGCTAAATGGCAGTCCATGTCCGCAGGTCTTCTCAGAATGCCTGTTGTTCTCCGTGTTTCCGTCGGCTCCAAGTACGGCGCACAGCACTCTCAGGACTGGACGGCGCTTATCGCGCACATTCCCGGCTTGAAGGCCGTATTCCCCGTAACTCCTTACGATGCAAGAGGTCTTATGGCTTCCGCTCTTGCGGGAACCGACCCCGTTGTATTCTTCGAGAGCCAGAGAGTTTACGACTTCGGCGAAAGATTCCACGAAGGCGGAGTTCCGACCGAATACTACGAAATTCCTCTCGGCGAGCCCGATATCAAGAGAAAGGGTACGGATATCACCATCCTTACCGTCGGCGCAACGCTCTACAAAGCGCTTGAAGCGGCTGATATTCTTCAGGAAAAGTACAATGTTTCCGCGGAAGTTATCGACGCACGTTCCATCGTTCCGTTCAACTATGACCTCGTTATTGAGTCCGTTAAGAAGACCGGCAGAATCCTGCTTGCTTCCGACGCTGTTGAAAGAAACTCCGTTCTCAAAGACATGGCTTGCAACATTCAGTCTCTTGCATTCGATTACCTTGACGCTCCCGTTACGGTTGTCGGCTCCAGAAACTGGATCACGCCCGCTCACGAGCTTGAAACGCACTTCTTCCCGCAGGCTGATTGGATCATCGACGCTATCCATGAGCGCATTCTTCCGCTTCCCGGCTATACCGCGACTCACAACTTCACGGATAACGAGATGCTCAGAAGATCTAAGCTCGGTGTCTGATTCGGACAAAGAGTTGAATATCCGAAAAGCCGCATAGGCTGACGGATTTTTACAAGTAAACAATGCCCCGACGAAGCATTTTGCTTTTGTCGGGGCATTTTGCGAAGCCTTTGTATTTTCAGCCTGTGGTTTCTGTAATGAATAATCGAATATCTTGACAAAATCAGAATTTTTTGCTATATTATTCTCATATAACATAGTATTTATGTTTTGGAAACAGAGGATTAAATGAAAAAATTCAAATGCGACTTTTGCGGAGCGGAAATTGCGGCGGGACAGGGGAAACCCGTGTTCTGCAAAAAGTGTAACTGCGATTACAGCGCCGAAGAAGTTGACAAGAAACTCAAAGAAACATCGAAAGACGAATTTATCAATCATTCGCCGGTTGACAAAGAGACACAACGGCGCATCATGATAAACAATTTGGAAAAACGGAAAAATGCTCTGGAAAGCAACAGAAGAAAACGTTTTGTTTTGATGGGAACAGTCGTAAACTCCTTGTACGTTGTCGGGTTGATTGTCGTACTGATTATGTTGCTTGGCTTCCATTTTTTATTTTTGATTTTTGGTATCTTGGGCATCGTTTGGGCGTATGGAGGTGCTTTGAAAGAATATAGTAACATGGTTAGGACTATGGAGGAACGCCCCAATTACTCTGCACGTCGTGATTCGGGAAAGTATTTCAGACCATCAAAAAATCTAGAATTCTACAATAAACAAATGTTATTGGCAGAGGATTATTCAAATTTTGAAAAAGAAAAATACTATATCCGTTGCATACATTGCGATACTAAACTTCCTATCACAAGTGAGACCCACGCGGTCGTATGCCAGCATTGCAAAAAGTTAACGATTTTATAGTTAAAAAGTAAAATACGCGCCCGAGATACCTCGGGCGCGATTACGTTATATGTTTTCCAAAATCATTTTTTTCAGTTCCTTGGCGGCGACGCTGAGGGGCTGTTCTTTTCGCTGAATCAGGCAAATCGAGCGGGTCGGAATTTGTTCTTTCAGGTCGATTACGCAGACGTTGTCCGTAGGGTGAATAAATTCTTCGGGGACAAAGCCTATGCCGAGGTCGGCTTCGACCATGGGCAATATTTGGTCTGCGGTGTAGGCTTCTATGTCGGGCAGATAGGGGACGCCGTTGTCGGCAAAAAACTCGGAGTAAAATTCAAATGATTTGGTGTCTTTTCCGAGCGAGATTATAGGATAATTCGGCAGGGAAGAGAGCGAAACTTTTTTGTTTATAAGTGATTTGAAGTATGGGGAACAAATAGCGACTTCGCGAATTGTGCGAACTCCGATTTCAGTTAATGACGGTGCTTCGACGGTCGGCGTGGTGACAATTGCGATGTCCGCAATGCCGTCTTTGAGCGCGGTTATTGCCTGCGGCGTTGAGTGATTGCTGATACGGATTCTGACGCCTGGATATTTAAGACGGAACTTTTTAAGAACAGGAAGCAGCAGACAACGGAGCGCCACTTCGCTTGCTGCGACAAATACAGTTCCGTTTTGCAGGTTTTTGCTTTCCGTAACTTCGGCTTCGCCCGCTTCGATGTGGTCAAACGCTATTCGTATATGTTCAAAAAGTTTTTCGCCCTCGGGCGTCAACTTCATACCTCTGTTTGTGCGGGAGAAAAGGGGACATCCGAGTGCGCTTTCGAGGTTTTTGATGGTTCGCGTCAGGTTCGGCTGATTGTTCATCAACTGTTTTGAAGCCTGCGAAAGGCTTCCGTACTTCGCAACAAAGTAAAAAACGCGGTAATAATCATAGTTTATGTACATACGAAATACCTCTTTTGGATATATCAAAAATGAATTTCAGATATACAAATTAAAGATTTTACATATATCGACTTTTGTATTATAATATATCAGGTGAAAAAAGTCAAGCGACTTTTTCGAAAACTTATATTTGAAAGCAAGGTCTTTTTAATGGCAACGGTATTCAATATTATAATGGCGGTCATGGTGGACATTGCAACGGCTGTTCTTGTTCTGAAACTTGCAACGGACGCAATCGCAAGAAACGGTTGGACGCGATTTGCATCCGCTACCATGGCGCTCGGTTTTGTTTGCGCCTGTGTCGGCGAATTTTTGGCGGGAATAAATGTTGCGCTGCTGATTTTGTCATTTCTTGGTTTTATGCTTTCCTATACGGCGTTTGTATTTTCTTTTCCGAGGCGAAACGCATGAGATTAAAAGCCGTAACAGGGCAGATGTCCGACTCGTTTCGGGCGGCGGTTTTTATAGTTCTTTCCGGCGGTTTTCAGGACGCATACACATACTGTTGCCGAGATGAAGTTTTTGCGAACGCGCAGACGGGCAATGTGGTGTTGTTGAGTTCGTCGCTGTTTCTCGGAGAGTGGAGCGAGGTTTGGAAATACCTTGTTCCCGTTGTTTCTTTCCTTATCGGAACGGCGGTTGCGGAGCTTATTCACGGACGGCTTAAAAACTGCGAAAAAATTCATTGGCGGCAGATAATTCTGCTTTGCGAGATAATCTTGCTTTTCATAGTTGGGTTTCTCGACCACAGGCTTGACGCGGTTGCAAATGCTCTTGTTTCGTTTGTCTGCGCGTTGCAGGTTCAGACATTTCATAAGGTGCGCGGACACGCTTACGCAAGCACTATGTGCATAGGCAATCTGAGGAGCGGAACGGAAGCGCTGTGTGCATATTTTCGTTCAAAGGACAAAAAAATTCTTGAAAAGGCGTTCACATACTTCGGAGTTATCCTGATTTTTGCCGTGGGCGCAGGAATAGGAACGTTTTTGACAAGAAAGATAGGCGTACGTTCCGTGTGGATATGCTGTGCTTTACTTCTTATAAGTTTTTTGATGATGTTTGTCAAGGAAGAAAAGACGGAAAGAGCAAATTAAAGCATTTGCTAACAGTAATTATTTGTGTATTAACGGTCTGTTTTATCGGCTGATGTCAGATTTGAAATAAATCTGTTATTTTTGGGCAAAAGACTTGTTTTTTTACGATTTCTCTGATATAATATGCTAAACAGCGTGCGGAATGAGATAGTTCCGAATGAAGAGCGCGCAAAACGCTTTCCGAGGAGGAAGAAAAAATGAAAAAGCAGATAGATATCGGCTCGATGTACGGAATCCGTGAGGAGTATTTGGCAAAGGGACTTATCAACGAGATTCCCGAGGTCGATTATAAAAACTATATTGCTCACGGACAGAATTTGATGTTTTTGACCGTTGTTTGGGGCAATCCCACTTGGGAAAAAATATTCAAAGACGCATTGGCAATGTGCGAAAAGTACAATATCAGAGTTATTATTCACGACAATGTTATGAACGGTCTGGGAATCGATTTGACTGAAGAGGACGTGAAGAAATATACCTCTTATTATAAAGACAGCCCCGTGTGGGTAGGCAATGGGTTTGACGATGAGCCGTCCCCGAATGACTATCCGAGAATACAACACGTTCTTGAAACTTATTTGAAAGTTTATCCGGGCAAAGATACTTATGTAAACCTGCTTCCGATGTATGCGGCGGCATTTGTTTTCGGCGAACTTGATTTTGAGAAATATCTCGAAGATTTCGCAAAGACGGTTACCTCTGCCGATTACATCTGCACGGACGTTTATCCGCTTTTGCAGGATAACGGTAAGAAGTTTACATACGACGAATATTTGAGAAGCCTTGACATTCAGGCGCAGCTTTGCCGCAAGTACAACAAGGATTTCAGAATTTACATTCAGTCGATGGAATTCGGACCGAACAGATGCCCCGACGCGGCTGATTTCCGTTTCCAAAGTTGGGTCGCTCTTTCGTTCGGATGCAATACGATACTGCATTTCTGTTATGACATAACCGGCGGCGCATATACGCAGGAACCCGATAAGAAGAGACAAAAACTTCCGAACTGGTCTGCGGGCAGAACCGTAAATATGGAAATAGCGGCGGTTTCGGACGTTTATATGCAGTATAAAAATATCGGCGCGTTTACATACAAGACCCGCCGTTCGCCCGACTATGCGGATTTTGATAATGAGTATGAAGCTTTCTCTACCATTGTTGACATAAAATCCAATCAGACTGTGCTTATCGGTTGTTTTGACAAGAAAGATGGCGAAGGTCACGCATTCACGCTTGTCAATATGGCGGAACTCGGCGACGGCAAAATTGCAGACGTTGAGTTTGAACTTGACGGGGCGAATAAGGTTATCGCATATATCAAGGGACTTCCCGTTGAGTTGAAGCCTGTTGACGGAAAATACTTCACGGCGCTTGATTGCGGCGAGGGTATTTTTGTGACCGTTGAATAAAAATAATTGTTTCAGATTGCGGTTTGCCGCAATCTGAAATGCCGTAAGAGGTTAAAAATGCTTTTTGATTCTCATGCACATCTGAATGATGCAAGATTCAATATTGACCGCAGATATGTTCTGAATGCGCTTGAAAAAAACGAAGTCGGTGCTGTTATCTGTGCGGGTTACGATATCGAAAGTTCCGAGTTTGCGTTAAAAATCGCAAACGAAAACAAAAATGTATATGCCGTTTGCGGGCTTCATCCCGATGCTGCGGACGATTTTTGCGAGGCGGATATTGACAAGATACGTTTGATGTTGAACGACAAAAAATGTGTCGGGCTCGGAGAGATAGGTCTGGATTATTATTACGAAACGCCGTCCCGCGAAAAACAGTTGATTCTTTTTGAAAAGCAACTGCAACTTGCAAAAGACACGAACAGTAAAATAGTTATTCATGACCGCGACGCACATGAGGATTGCATAAAACTTGTTAAAAAATACGGCGTAACAGGCGTTTTTCATTGTTTCAGCGGTTCGTCTGAAATGGCAAAAGAGGTTGTCAAACTCGGTTTTTACGTTTCGTTTTCGGGCGTGTTGACTTTCAAAAATGCGCGCAAAGCGGTTGAAGCGGCGCAGGTCGTCCCGCTTGACAGAATTTTGATTGAGACCGATTGCCCGTATCTTGCGCCCGTGCCGTTCCGAGGAAGACGAAACGAACCTCGGTTTGTGGCTAAGGTCGCTGAGAAGATTGCGGAAATCAAGGGCATATCCGAGTCTGAGGCGGAAAAAATAACCTTTGAAAATACTTGTGAATTATACGGATTAGAGGGGATAAAAAATGCCTGATATTCTGAATAAAATAGTAGAATGCGAAAATCTTGCGAAAGAGATTGTTGTTTCAGCCAAGCAACAACAGGAGCATGACCTTGACGAAATGCAAAGCAAGATAAGCGAAATGAGAAAAACGGAACTTGCGAAAGCGTATGATGAGATATCTGCTTCGACGGATGTAACCAAAAAAGCGTTTAAGGACGCTTCCGCCGATATTGACGGAAGGTTCGAAAAAAAAACCGAAACTCTTGATAAAACGTATCGTGAGAATAAGGACAGATGGATGAACGAGATGTTTGACCGGGTTATCGGGCTTGCGGAAGACGGAAATTGATATGTCGATTGGAACGCTGATTAAATACGGAGCGGTTACTGCAAAAGCGCGCGCGATGTTCGGCAACAGGCTGAAAGAGGAAGATTACAGAGCGCTTTCCGCCGCAAAAACGCTTGCCGAGGTCAATTCGTACATCAAATACAAAACCGTTTACGGTTCGCTTCTCGAAAACGAGGACGAAAAGGAACTGCACCGCGAAAGACTTGAAAAATTGCTTCGAACGCAACTTGACGAAGATTATAAAAGACTTTCCAATTTTATTTCGGGCGATAAGAAGAAGTCTCTTGACACATACAAAATGCAGCGAGAAGTCAACTTCATTCTTACTGTTTTGAGAGGTCTCCGAAACGGAACTGCGGAAGGGCGAACCGAGTTTATCGGCTCCGTTCTTGCGGACGGCGGCGACAGGCTAAAAAAAGAAATTGTCGATTTGCTTTCGGCAAATACAACGGACGAATTTCTTGCGCTGCTTGAAAAAACGTCTTATGCAGGGGCAATAAATGCGGAAGATATCGAAAAACTCGATTATGCCACGATCGAAACGCTTCTGACGGGTAAGTTTTATTCCTCGATGTTTGCCGTTATGGCAAAAGAATTGTCCTCGACAGATCTTCGGGTAATAAAAAATCAGTTGGGCACGCAGATAGACATTAAAAATATCAGCCGTACGGTCAGACTTCGTAAATCGTTTCCGACCGACAAAATCGAGCAATATATGCTTCCTTACGGAAAACGGCTGAATGCGGACAAATTGAAGCGGCTTTACTCTTCGCAGGATTTCGGAAAAACACTTTCCGAGATATGTCCGTATTATACAAGATATGTCGGAACGGACGAGACGAAGATTCCGAACGAATACGAAATATCGTATTCGCTGAACAGGGTTATCCTTATGTCGGGTCAGCCGTCGGTCGCCGTGCCGATAGCATATCTGACTTTGAAAGATATTGAGATACGAAATCTTATCCATATAGCCGAGGGCGTGCGGTACGGGCTTTCGCAGGAGCGAATAACGGCAAGTCTGTGCGGACTTCGGAACAACCGGTCTGAAAGACCGAATGAATAAAAGGACGGTGTGAATTTTTGGCTGTATCAAAAATGCAGTTGGTGAATATTGTCGGTCCGTTGGACGCATATTCGGAAACTGCGCAGGCGGTTATAAAAACCGAGTGTTTTCACCCGGAAAACATAAGAAACGTGCTTCGCGGTTTTTCTCATCTTCTTCCTTATGAAGACGAAAACCCTTACCGCCCGCTTCTTAAAAAAGCAAAGGAACTTGCCGCGCTTGCTGGAAAAGATGATGCGGAAACGGACGTTGATACGGGAACCGATGTTGCGGAAATGTCGGAACGCATAGACAAACTTCATCAGAATACCGCGGAAATCGACGAGAAAATTCAAAATATAAAAAATGCGATATTTGAAGAAGAACAGGTCGCATCGCAACTTGATGTACTTTCGGAGACAGATTGCGATATTTCAGATTTGTTCAAACTCGAATTTATAAAATTCCGTTTCGGTAAACTTGCAAAGACCGTTTACAACAGGCTTTCTTTTGTTGAAGACGAAAAACTGTTTATATTCATTCCGACTTCGATAAACACGGACTGTGTGTGGGGTATGTACTTTGCCGCCGCCGAGAATATCGAATACGTTGACAGTATCTTTGCTTCATTGCAATTTGAACGCAAGCTTTTGAGTTCGAAAATACACGGAAACCCGAGCGAGGCGCGCAGACTTCTGACGGAAGAAATAGAAGAATCCGAAAAAGCGCTCAAAGAAGCGGAGACTCATAAAAAAGAACTTCTCACGGAAGCGAAAAGTTATTCAGGCGCGGTTTTGCGAACGGTTGACCTTTTGAACGAAACCGAAGAGTTGAAAAAATTCTGCGGAAAGACGGGCAAAAACTTTTATATGGCGGGCTGGGTTCCGAGCGAGAATATCAAAGATTTTGAAAAGACGCTCGGGAATATAGATATAGACGGATTGAAGATAACAAAGGAAAAGGCTGCAAATCAAGGTTCGTCCGCTCCCACAAAGTTGAAAAATCCGCTGATATTCAGACCGTTTGAAATGTTCGTGCGTATGTACGGCGTTCCCGGTTACGGGGAGTTTGACCCGACGACCATCGTAGCGTTGACTTATTCGCTGTTCTTCGGAATAATGTTCGGAGACCTCGGGCAGGGCTTATGCGTCAGCCTTATCGGTCTTTTGGCATGGAAACTGAAAAAACTCGAACTCGGAAAGATCATGATTCCGATAGGCATTTTTTCGGCTGGATTCGGAGTTGTTTACGATTCGGTGTTCGGTTACGAGGGCGTGTTGAGTCGCCTGATATTCGGTGAAGAACGCGAACTTGTATTCACTCCGTCAAACCACATGATGCCCGCGCTCGGAATTACCATCGCAATAGGCGTTGTGTTCATTGCGGTTGCGATGATTATGAATATAATTAACTCATTCAAGCGCAAAGACCTTGAAAATGCGCTGTTCGGACCTAACGGACTTGCGGGACTTATCTTCTACTGTGCTTTGATAGGCGGGCTTGTCGGTCCGATTTTGGGAATGTTCTCCGATATTTCTTTCAACCTGCTTTCAACACCTTACATTGTCGGATTGCTTGTCGTTCCCGCTGTGATAATCTTCTTCCGCGGACCGCTTGCAGATCTTTGCAAAGGTAAAAAAGACTGGTTCCCGAAAAAATTCGGCGAATACCTTATGAGCAACATATTCGAACTGTTCGAAACATTCCTCAGCTATTGCACAAACTCACTTTCGTTTGTTCGTGTCGGGGCGTTCGCTCTGTCACACGCAAGTATGATGGGCGTTGTTTTCTCCCTTGCGGGAACTGTTCCCGCGGCGGCGTTCGGAAGCGGCAACCTTGTTGTTATTGTTATCGGCAACCTGTTTGTTATGGCTCTTGAAGGTCTTATTGTCGGGATTCAGGTTCTGCGTCTCGAATTTTATGAATTGTTCAGCAGATTTTACGGAGGAAACGGCGTTTCGTATTCGCCGCTTAAACTTCGCAGTAATTTGAATAGATAAAGGATGGTATATTAAAATGGAAAAACTCATAGTATTTGCGCTGCTTCTTATGACAATGGTTCCCCTTGTTATCGCTACCAAGCGTTCCAAAAAAGGTAAATCCGGCAAAGCGGCTCTCATAACCAATATTTGTATGTTTTTCGCACTCGGAATAGGCATCATTATTGCGCTGCCGTTGTCGGCTTCCGCCGCAGGAGAAACCTCGGAAGCGGTTGCCGCCGCTGCGGGTAACCTTTCAGTCGGCACCGGTATGGCATATATCGCTGCCGCTCTTTCGACAGGTCTTGCGTGTCTCGGCGCAGGCGTTGCCGTTGCTTCCGCCGCAAGTGCCGCAATTGGAGCATCTTCCGAAAATCCGTCCATGTTCGCAAAGTCGATAATCTTCGTTGCACTTGCAGAAGGTATCGCAATTTACGGTATGCTTATCTCGTTCCAGATTGTAGGAAAACTGTAAAAAAATGAAACTGTTCGTTATAAGTGACAACACCGATACCAAAATGGGGCTTCGCCTCTGCGGGATTGAGGGCGTTGTCGTAAATGATGAGCCGTCTTTTCGGGCGGAGGTCGAAAAGTGTCTGAGTGATTCCGAAATAGGAATTTTGCTTGTGACCGAAAAGCTCGTCAAACTAGCACCCAAATATATAAACGGGCTTAAACTCGGACGCTCGCTGCCGCTTATCGTCGAAATTCCCGACAGACACGGCGCGGGCAGAACGAAGGACGCCATAAGTTCGTATATCAGCGAAGCGATAGGCGTCAAACTGTAATTCAAAGGATACTGTATGGATAACAGAGAAAAACTCGAACTTTTGAGACAAACCGTGCTTGCCGCGGCACAGCGTTCCGCGGAAGAGACGGAAGCCGAAACGAAAAAGATAATTGAAGATACCGTTTCCGCGGAAAAAAAGCGTCTTTCCGATGAAATATCGGAAATCAAGTCTATGAGTTACGATGAACTCAGAAGCCGAGACGAAAAAGAACTTGTCACCAAAGACGCAAAATTAAGAAAAAATATTCTCGTTAAGAGAGAGGCATATATGCGGGGACTCTTCTCCGAATTGGAGAACAGGCTTGTGGCATTCCGCAAGTCCGACGGTTACGGAGAGTATCTGAAAAAAGCATACGAGGCAGCCGTAAAAGAGTTCGGAATACCCGATGTCGCTTATTGCGCAAAAGGTGAAAAAGAACTCTGCAAAAACATTCTTCCCGAACTTTCGTTTGAGGAAGATTCATCTGTAAGGCTCGGCGGCGTTATATTCGGAAAGGGAAATCTTTTGCTTGACCTTTCTTTTGACAACCGTGTTGAAAAGGAAAGAACGGATTTCATTAACGGCGGCAAATTGCGCCTTGAATGACGGAAAGTGACAATATGAACGAAAACATAACTATCTATTCGATCAACGGTCCTGTTGTCAAGGTCAAAAATGCGGACGACCTGAAAATGCAGGAGACCGTATATGTCGGAAATAAAAAACTGATAGGTGAGGTTATTTCCAATGTGGACGGGGAAGTTACCGTTCAGGTATATGAATCCACGACGGGTTTGAAAACCGGTGAACCTATCGAACGGACCGGAAAGCCGATGAGCGTTACGCTCGCCCCGGGTATCATCGGCAATATTTTTGACGGTATTGAGCGTCCTCTTAAAGCGCTTGAAGCAATCTCAACACCGTATATTGAGACGGGCTGTGATGTTGAAAAAGCGGATACAAAGAAAAAATATGCGGTTACGGTGACCGTGTCCGAGGGTGAACAAATCAGCCGCGGACAGATCTATGCGACTTGCCGCGAAACGTCGAGAATTGAATATCGTGCTCCGAGCACTTGCTCGGGAACGGTTATTTTTGCGGCAAAAAACGGCGAATATACAATTTCCGATACGCTTATAAAAGTACAGACGGAGCAGGGGACGGTTGAAGAACTCAGCCTGACGCAGGAATGGCCCATTCGTGTGCCGCGTCCAGTGGCGGAAAGACTTCCTCTTTCTAAACCGCTTATCACGGGTCAAAGAAATGTTGACACGATGTTTCCCATTGCAAAGGGCGGGGCTGCGGCTATTCCGGGAGGTTTCGGAACAGGCAAAACGATGCATCAGCACCAACTTGCAAAGTGGTCCGATGCGGATATTATCATCTATATCGGTTGCGGCGAACGCGGAAACGAGATGACACAGGTTCTTGAAGAATTTTCGGGACTTATCGACCCGAAAACGGGTACTCCGCTGACGGACAGAACCGTGCTTATCGCAAACACGTCCAATATGCCCGTTGCGGCGCGTGAGGCCTCGATTTATACCGGTATTACAATTGCCGAATATTACCGTGACATGGGATATGATGTTGCTATAATGGCAGACTCGACCTCGCGTTGGGCAGAGGCTTTGCGTGAGATAAGCGGCAGACTTGAAGAAATGCCCGCAGAAGAGGGATATCCCGCATATCTTCCGTCACGTCTTGCCGAATTTTATGAACGCGGAGGATATGTAAGAACTCTCGGCGGTGAGGAAGCGTCGATTACTCTTATCGGTGCGGTCAGCCCGCAGGGAAGCGACTTCTCTGAGCCCGTAACGCAGAATACAAAGCGTTTTGTTTCCTGCTTCTGGGCTCTTGATAAGAGCCTTGCGTATGCCCGGCACTATCCCGCAATTAACTGGATGACGAGTTATTCCGAATATATGGACGCGCTTGCTCCGTGGTATAACGAAAACGTGAACGCGAACTTCACAAAATATCGCGGACGTATTCTTCGTTTACTCAACGAGGAAGACCAGTTGATGGAAATCGTTAAACTTATCGGTGCCGACGTTCTGCCCGACGCTCAAAGGCTTGTTATAGAGATCGCAAAAGTTATCCGCGTAGGTTTTTTGCAGCAGAACGCAATGCACCCGATAGACACATATATGTCTATCGACAGACAGTTCAAAATGATGGAACTTATTCTCTATCTTTATGATGAAGCGCAGAAAATAATTTCCCGTGCGGTTCCCATATCGCAGCTTGTAAAGACGGGAGTTTTCGATTCCGTTATCCGCTTGAAATTCGAGATTAAAGAAAACGACGACTCGATTTTCAACGATAAAAAACAGGAAATCGACAAGGCATTTGCCGCTGTTACGGAAGAAAATTTCGGTTCAAATGAGGTGAAATAATTGCAGTTTGAATATAAAGGACTTTCGGGTATAAACGGTCCGCTTGTCGTTGTTGACGGCGTTCGCGGTGTCGGGTACGAAGAAGTTTGCGAAATCAAACTTGACGACGGAACAAAAAAACTCGGCAGAGTCATCGAAATAACGGGAGACAAGGCTATTGTTCAGGTTTTTGAGGGAACGATAGGTCTTTCTATGAACAACACCCGCACAAAATTTGCGGGAAAACCGATGGAACTCGGTGTTTCAAGGGAAATTATCGGACGTGTTTTCAACGGTTCGGGAGAACCTATCGACGGTCTCGGTCCCGTATTTGCCGAAAAATATGTTGATGTTAACGGCTTGCCCATAAATCCCGTTTGCAGACGCTATCCGAGAAACTACATTCATACCGGAATATCAAGCATAGACGCGCTGATGACGCTTATAAGAGGACAAAAACTCCCCGTATTTTCAGGCTCGGGTATGTCCCACAACAAACTTGCCGCACAGATTGTGCGTCAGGCAAGACTCGGCTCCGAGGGTGAGTTTGGTATCGTATTCGGTTCAATGGGGATCAAACATGACGTTTCGCAGTATTTCCTGCAACAATTCAGAGAAGCGGGCGTACTTTCCAAGGTCGTTATGTTCCAGAACCTTTCAAATGACCCCATTGCCGAAAGAATTATGATTCCGCGTCTCGCTCTTACAGCAGCAGAATACCTTGCATTCGAATGCGGAATGCACATTCTTGTTATCTTGACCGATATGACTTCATATGCCGAAGCTCTTCGTGAACTTTCGTCTTCAAAGAACGAAATTCCTGGCAGAAAAGGCTATCCCGGCTATCTGTATTCCGACCTTGCTTCCATTTATGAACGTGCGGGTATGGTGGAAGGAAAGACAGGTTCGATAACGCAGATCCCCATTCTGACAATGCCTAACGACGATATAACGCACCCGATTCCCGACTTGACGGGTTATATTACCGAGGGACAGATAGTTCTTGACAGAAGCCTTGAACAGAAAGGCGTTTATCCGTCCGTTTCCATTTTGTCTTCGCTTTCGCGTTTGATGAAAGACGGAATAGGCGATGGGTATACAAGGGAAGACCATTCGGTCGTTTCAAACCAGTTGTTTGCGTCGTATTCAAAAGTTCAGCAGGCAAGAAGTCTTGCTTCCGTTGTCGGTGAAGAGGAACTTTCGGATGTTGACAAATTGTATATGAAGTTCGGCGAAGAGTTCGAAAAAAGTTTTTTGACGCAGGATTTCACGGAATCGAGAACAATAGACGAAACCCTTAACCTCGGCTGGGAACTGCTTCGAATCCTGCCGGCAAGCGAACTTGACAGGGTAGACCCGAAATATATAGAAAAGTATTACAACAGATAGAGGAATCAAACTTATGGCGGCAACGGTATTTGCTACGAAAGGAAATCTGATAAGCACTCAGCGCTCGCTTGCTTTGGCAAAGACGGGCTATGAACTTATGGATAAAAAACGCAATATACTAATTCGTGAAATGATGCTGCTCGTCGATAAAGCGACTTCAATACAGTCTGAAATAGATAAAGTCTTTTCTGAGGCATACGCTTCTTTGATAGAAGCAAATCTTTCATCGGGCGTTATACAGAGCATTGCGGAAGCAGTTCCCGTTGAAAACGGTGTCAGAATAAGGACAAAAAGCGTTATGGGAGTGGAGGTTCCTCTTGTTACGCTTGAAGAGAAAAGGGAAGAGACCGTGCCTTACGGTCTTATGGAAACAGATGCCGCTCTTGACAATGCCTATTCGAAATTCGAACGTGTCAAAGAACTCTGCGTAACGCTTTCCGAAATCGAAAACTCCGTTTACAGACTTGCCATTGCGATAAAGAAAACTCAGCGTCGCGCAAACTCGCTGAAAAATATCGTAATTCCGAGACAGGAAGCAACGGTTAAGTTCATTGTAAACACGCTTGAAGAAAAGGAACGCGAAGAGTTCTCACGAATGAAAATCATCAAGAACAGAAAAGACGCAGAAAAGCGTGATTGATTTCTTTCTGTTGATAAAGCTGTTGTATTTTACACTTTTATCATAACAACCGTGCGTATTCCTATTACAACCAAATTACGCATTTCGGAGATTGAAAATCCTTAAAGGGGATTGACAATCTCCGTTTTTTATGCTATAATTAAGATATATCGAATTGCGCAAAATGAATATTTTGCGCAATTCGGGGCAGTAAAGTATTGAGGATAAGGTCAAATAGTTCGATATTGTCGCTTTTATAGCATTACTTTAATGTCATAATTGATTGCGAGTTTATTTGTAATTTGGTTTTTAAAGTTATTTGATTGTTGTTATTTCCGCCGTAAGAAATTCAATTACATCAACAGCCACAGATTGATTCATTTTATGATGTATTTTTTAAGTCTCCATTTATATTTATTTCTTTCTGTTTTTTGTTTTGAATTTTTAGACCGGCTTATCTGTTTTTTCTGCATTCAAAGACAGTCCGTTCGGATACAGCCGACAGCGTGATTTCCGTCGAACACTTCCTCGTTTGAGTTTGCGCTGTTTGATGTGTTTATTTACTGTATAGAGCGAAATCTGCATTTTCTGCTTTTTGTTTTACATTTACGGAGGTTTATTTAATGGTTTACGAATCTGTTCCGGGCTTTTGCCGCGAGTTTCTTTTTTATAAACGTAATGTTCAGAATTTATCGCAAAAAACGGTAGATCAATACTATCTTGATATGAAACTGTTTTTCCAATGGCTTGCCGATGAAAACGGCATTAAGTCGCCGTCTGTTGAGATTCCGTCCGACGGAAGATTTGTCCACATTGAGATTGTGAAAAAATTAACATTCGGTGATTTACTCAATTACCTGAATTATACCACGAGCGAACTTGACAATCATGCCCGCGCAAGAGCAAGAAAAATATCTTCATTGCGTGGTTTTTTCAAATACCTGCAAAAAAATAATATCATTGACGAGAATCCCGCGCTAAATCTCGAAGTTCCGAAAATGCCGAAAGAACTCCCCGTCCATTTGAATCTTTTTGAAGCAAAAAAACTTTTGGAATCTATTGACGGCAAGAATTTTTCGCGGAATTATTGCATAATTACTCTGTTTTTGAATTGTGGTATGCGTCTTTCCGAACTTGCGGGTATGGATATCGGAGACATTGATTTTGACCGAGAATCCGTTATTGTCAGAGGTAAAGGAAACAAAGAACGCAGGCTTCATCTGAATGCTATGTGCATTGAAGCAATTCAGGAATATATGAAAGACAGATACTCGGAGACACATATCAAAGGAGGCGCGGAAAAAGCCCTGTTTTTGAGCAGAAACGGCAACAGACTTTCAAACAGGATGATTCAGACGATGATAAAAACTTTCATAGAAAAAAGCGGACTTGACCCGGAAAAATATTCAACACATAAACTCCGTCATACCGCGGCGACGCTTATGTATCAGAACGGCGTTGACGTTCGTGTACTGCAAGCGGTTCTCGGACACGCAAACCTCGGAACGACACAGATATATACGCATATCGGAGACGAACAAGTCGATAAAGCGATTGAAAACAACCCACTTGACACGCTTGACATACACAAAAAGAAAGATTAAACAAAAACACAAATAAAACATATTTAGTAAAGTGAAGCGCCGGTTTTGACTGCGCTTCATTTTCATTTTTCGGGGAGACGACATATCATATAATGAAGCAAGAAAAGAAAGGAAAATCGAGATGAAAAAGTGTATTTTGATAAATTCTGCGACACACTTACAGCGTGCGAAAAAATTGCTTTTTGCAAATAATATAAAATGTTATGCGGAAAAATCACGTCAACCGTCGGCTTTCGGCTGTTCTTGGTGCATTGTCGTCGACGGTTCGGAATTGCCGAGAACAACAAAACTGTTTCAGCAAAGAGGAATTCCCGTTCACGGAATAAAAAACTATGATTGACTTCCCTGTTTATTTTGACAATGCCGCTTCGACTTTTCCGAAACCGGAAAACGTTCTGAGTGCCGTTAACAGAAACCTGCGCTCGAACACTTCAAACCCGGGGCGAAGCGGACACAGTCTTTCTTTTGAAGCGGCAGAACGAATTTTTGAAGCACGCGAGGTCATTTCCGAATATTTTGGATGCGAACCTGAAAATGTTATATTCACCAAAAATGCGACGGAATCGATAAATCTCTTGCTTTTCGGACTTCTTTTCAAAGGCGATCACGTTATAGTGTCCGACATGGAGCATAATTCCGTAACGAGACCGCTGACAGCTCTTTCATCACGAGGTGTAACGTTTGATATTGCCGATTCAAACGATATTGAAGCGTCTGTCAAGGCGCTTATCCGTCCAGAAACAAGGCTCATCTTCCCTACGGCTGTTTCAAATGTCACGGGCAAAGTACTTCCCTTGCGTCCTCTTGCACAAATTGCTCATAAAAACGGTATCTTATTCGGAACAGACGCTTCGCAGGCTGCGGGACATATTCCGATTGATATGAAAAATGCTGAAATTGATTATTTATGCACTTCCGGACATAAAGGCTTGTTCGGCATACAGGGGTCTGGACTTTTACTGTTCAGAAAAACTCCCCCGTCGCCGTTGCTTTACGGTGGAACGGGAACGGAATCTCTCAATCTTTTGCAACCTGAGATTGTTCCCGAGGCTCTTGAAAGCGGCACGGTTGCAACGCCCGCTATAATTTCACTTTGCGAGGGTATCAGATTTTTGCGACGAAATCCCAATAATTCATTTTATGAAAAATCACTTATTCGGCACGCAATAAATGAACTGAAAAAACTCAAAAATATCACACTTTATTCTTCTGCCGATTCGGTGGGGACTGTTGCGTTTAATGTGCAGGGGTCGCATTCGGAAGAAGTGACTTCATACCTTAGTTCAAAAGGAATATGTGTTCGCGGCGGATTTCATTGCTCGGCGCTTGCGCACAAAAAACTCGGAACGACCGAATCGGGCGTGGTCCGTGTGAGTTTTTCGCCTTTCAACACGGTTGAAGAGGTGGATTATATGATAAAGTGCTTAAAAATTTATAAAAAATTGCCGTTGGGGACTTGATTTTATCTATAAATACTGTTAAAATATAATAAGAGCGGTGAACAGCCGCATAAACGGTATTTAAGGGTGAAGAGTATGGCTGAATTTTTGAGCAATATCGGGTCGTTTTTCAGTAATCTGATTTCGTCGCCGTGGTTGCTGTTGCTTGATATTCTTGATATAGCGATTCTGTCTCTGATGATATATTACGTCCTGAAATTCATCAAGGACACGCGCGCCGCACAGTTATTGAAAGGTATCATCATTCTGATTGCATTATTGTATATATCGCAACTTTTGAAATTGACAGGCACGCACTTTATTCTGAATAAAACCATTGAATACGGCATGCTTGCAATGCTTATCGTATTTCAGCCCGAACTGCGAAGCGTACTTGAAAACATCGGAAGAAAGGGCTTGAACATAGCGAAGATTAAAAAAGACCGCATGATGAACTTTGATGAAAGCGACTATGCGGTGGATCAGTTGTGTGATGCCGTTGACAGACTTTCAAAGACCAAAACCGGTGCGCTTATTGTTATCGAAAGAGAGACAAAACTCGGCGAGATCATAAAGACCGGTATTTCTCTTGACTGTTCCATTGTGGCTGAACTTCTTTGCAACATATTCTTCAACAAAGCCCCGCTTCACGACGGTGCCGTTATTATCAGAGATTTCAGAATTCATGCGGCAGGTTGCTTTTTGCCTCTTACAACGCGTAGCATAGGTAACGATCTCGGAACAAGGCACAGAGCCGCGATAGGCATAAGTGAAGTTTCCGACGCCATTGTCGTTGTTGTTTCGGAGGAAACGGGAATAATTTCCGTCGCCTGCGAGGGGGATTTGCGCCGTGATTTTACTGCGGATACCCTGCGTACAAAACTGAAAAAAGATCTGCTTACCTCTCATGAAGAGGCGGCAACTGCCGAGAAAGCGGAAAAGAAATTGAGGAGGAAGAGCAAATGAAAAAGTTCCTGACTTCACTGTCCTCCAAGTTCTCTTCCCTTATCAGACGCAACGGGTTTTTGAAGATAATTTCTGTTATTCTTGCTGTTTTTGCATGGTTTGCAATAATTTATTACGCAAACCCGACCAATTCCGCGGAGTTCAGAAATGTTCCGATAAAAATTCATTACGAAGGCTCTGTTCCCGGGAACAACGGATTGATGATGCTTCTGACGGACACCAATTTTACCTGCGAAGTAAAAGTTCAGGGCGGAAGAACCGCACTTCTTGTTTTGAATGCAGATGATATTTCTGCGACGCTGAATTTTGATTCTATCGCTTCCGCCGGTATATATGAAGTGCCTGTAAACGTTTCGGTTCTGAACTCCGACGTTACATGTACTTCCGTCAGTCCCTCGTCCATAAAAATCGAATTTGTGAAAACAGCCGCCAAGACGCTTGATGTCGGAGTCAAATATGAAAACTCCCTTGCGGACGGATATGAGGCGGTTGAGGAAAACATAACTCCGAAAAAGGTCACGGTTACCGGCCCTGCCGAAATCGTCAGAACGATTGCAAGCGCGTCCACGACCGTTGACCTGGCTCTCAGCAATACCGACATCAATACGCAGTCGGCGATTTCCCTTTTTGATAAAGACGGAAACCCCGTTGAAATGAAATATCTGACGCTTGATGTAAACGAGATTCAGACAAAGTTAAAAGTTGTATACAGGCGAACGCTTCCGTTGACTGTTGACGTTGTGAACATATACGGCGGTGACGAAAGTTCGTATGCAAACATAATCTGCGATCCGGCAACGGTAACGGTTCAGGGCGACGAAGAAACGCTTGATGCACTCGGTGACAGAATAAGTCTCGGTCAGTTTGACGTTTCCGAACTCGGGACAGGTTCCAGAACAATTGAAATGATTTACCCGACGATTGATGGCGTAACGTTTGTAGCTCCCGACAACTCGGTTTCCGTCACAGTTCAACTGAACGGAGCGCATACCAAAACTTTGGTTTTGACACAAAGTGAAATGAACGATTTGTTCACATATACGCAAACGCCGAACGGCGCGACGGCACATGTTACATCGCAAAAACTGAATGTAAAAGTTCGTTCAAACAAAATCAATGATATAACGATAAATTCCCTGCACTATTCGATAAACTTCAACGAAAAGAACGAGCGCGGACAATACAGAGTCGTTATAACGAATAAATCCGGGGTTCCCGTGGGAATTCTTGATAAATACTATGTAAGCGTGGAACTGCAATGAAAATAATACAGGGCATATCCGCCTCCGTTCGCGAGGCTGAGGCTTCTGTTATCGAACGGGTACGGAAAAAACTCGGACTTGATGTTTCCGTACCCGTTTCCGTATACAGGAAGTCAATCGACGCAAGAAAACGGTCGGACATAAAATACGTATATTCCTTTGTGATAGAAACGGCGGATGACATTCCGAATGCCGTTAATACTTGCGATTATTCATTTTCTCCCGAAAAAGCATATAAGAGTGCGCGCCCGCTTGTTGTCGGCATGGGACCCGCGGGGCTTTTTTGCGCATATATACTGGCGCTTAACGGCGCAAAGCCCATAATTGTTGAGCGCGGTAAAGACGTTGACCGCCGAGCGGAGGATGTTCAAATGTTCTGGAACGGCGGCGCAATCTGCCCTGATTCAAACGTTCAGTTCGGCGAAGGCGGAGCAGGCTCTTTTTCCGACGGCAAACTTGTAACAAGGATAACAGATCCGAGATGCCGCTTTGTGCTGGAAACGTTTGTGAGGTTCGGCGCAGACCCCGATATTCTCAAAAATGCAAAACCTCACGTCGGAACCGACATTCTCCGAAAAGTTGTTCGCAATATGCGAAAAGAAATAATACGTCTCGGCGGCGAAGTCCGTTTTCAGACAAAACTGACCGGACTTGATCTTTCGGAAAATAGGATAAACAGCGTATTTCTTAACGGCGAACGGTACAACTGCGGTATCTGTGTTCTCGCCGTGGGAAACGGCGCGCGTGACACATACCGTATGCTGCTTGAACAGCCTCTTCAAATCGCGCCTAAACCGTTTTCTGTCGGTTTTCGTATGGAACATTTGCAGGAAGATATCAATCATGCCATGTACGGTGATTTTGCGGATATGCTGCCTGCCGCGGATTATTCATTCTCAAAAGTTTTTGATAAGGCGAAAGGCTGTGCTGCGTACACATTCTGCATGTGTCCCGGCGGCTACGTCATCAATGCTTCATCGGAGCCCGACGGAACAGTAACAAACGGAATGAGTTATCACGCAAGAGACGGCAGAAACGCAAACTCCGCAATGCTTGCTTCCGTCTCGTTTGACAGTCCGCAAAAAGGTCTTGATTTTCAATGTAAGTTGGAACAAACCGCTTTTCGTCTCGGAAACGGCAAAGCTCCCGCTTCCCTGCTTAAAGATTTCTTGAACGACGATACATCAAAAAGTTTCGGACATATCAAACCCACATTTTTACCCGGAACGGAGTTTTGTGACTTTAACACTCTGTTTCCGAAGTCTGTTTCGGATATGCTCAAAACAGGTCTTATAGAGTTCGGAAAACGGATTTACAGCGACGGACAGGCTGTTCTGACAGGTGTTGAAACAAGAACCTCTGCTCCCCTGCGTATTCTCCGCAATCCGCAAACGCTTGAATCCGTCGGTTGTGCGGGACTTTACCCCTGCGGTGAGGGTGCGGGCTATTCCGGCGGTATAACAAGTTCAGCCGTAGACGGAATAAAAGTTGCGGAAGCTATATTGGAGAGAAACATATGACCGTTGTCGGAACTGTTGAAAAAATCAAAGGCAACACGGTTGTTGTCAGAACCAAACGACCCGCGTCGTGCGAGCATTGTCCGACGGCATCCGTCTGCAATAAAAAAGAAATAAGAATGAATGTTCCGAACACCGTTGGCGCAAAAATCGGTGATACCGTTCGCGTTTATATCGAAAATGACGGTTCGGCGCTCGGCGTTCTGGCGTATATGTTTCTTACGCCGCTCTTAATACTTGCGGCAGGATATGCTCTGTTTCTTCTTCACCGTTGGCTTGTTATTTTTGCGATCGCCCTGCTTATCCCCTATTATATCGGGCTTCGCTTTTTCAATAAATCCTTCGGAACAAAGGCGTATATTTCGGAGATTTTACCCGACGGATATAACGATGAGCTTTGTAATTGAGTTTTTCGGTCGGCAAATATTTCGGTTTTGAAATAAATCAGAGGCTGTAAAAACCTTGCGGTTTTTACAGCCTCCTTCCCTTTTCGGGGTAATTAAACTGAATCTTTGTGACGGGCTTTCCTCTTTTGGTGGATATGCGGTTCTTATTTAATCGTTTCGCTGTTGTTGATGACCGATGCGGAGTACAGGAAAAGCGCGTCGTCGATCTGCGAAAAATCAATGAGTTTTGCGAGCGCCGACGGGGATATATAGCGAATATCGACAAGTATTATTTCGGAATACCCCTGCGCAAGAAGCGGCGCAATACTGCTTCCGAACGAATCGCGGAAAACAACTATCTTACGCTCTCTTTCGGCAGACGGGTTTTTGATGGTGATTATCGAACGGGCGCCGCCGAGAAACATCTCGTACGGGTCGCGTCCCGCAGCCGCTTTAAGGTCGTAAACAGGAATCTCCGACGCGGTTTCGGCATTATATACTTTCAATCCGCGTATAACGGCATTGTCGATATATTTTAGCCGTTCAGCCGCGTGCGGCAACGCTGCCTGCCCGTAGGAAACCCCGTAAAAATTGATTCCCGCATCGTGCGTTTCATATTCTCCGATAGGTTTCGCCCCCATTTTTCTCGAGATTTCGGCGGCGACATCCAGTATTTTTTCCTGTCGCCAATGCAAGTCCGTAAAATAGAAATCATCGGCTGAAAGAAGCCCGAAAATATCAATATAACCGGCTTCGGGAAAGTTCTTGCGCAAACGGGATACAATCTCGTTGAAGTCTTTATCAGGATAGCCGTTTTTTGAGGCGAGAAAGGTGTTTTTGTCGGGAATTACGCTCAGATATGTTTTTATTTCGTGTTTGTTAAGGTAGTTTTCATAGACATACCGAAAACGTTGCGCTGCATGATCGACGGACGACGGTTTTGTCGGAAAATCAAGCTTTGCGAGATGGTCGCCGACGGAATACAGCCCGTTATTATCTTTCTGCGCAAACACTTTTGTGGCGGCGACGGCTTTCAACGTTCGAAAACCGTCTCGCATGGGAAACTGGTCAAGCATGTATTTTTCAAAGCCGTTCATAAAACTTCCGTCGGCAACGGATGAAAAAGACAGCGTCGGACGTTTTGCAAGAAGCCGCCTTTCGGTTCGCGATTCGTCAACCTCCGGCGAAAGCAGAAACCAAACGGCAAAAACGGCGATAAAACCGAGAGGTAACGTCAAAGTCAGTATTTGTTGGATTTTTTTCATAGTGTACCCTTTATAAATATGTGCGGAAAAGTAAGTTAAAATCTGAAATAAACAAACGGGTTAAACGATCCGTCGATAAGATACGCCGTGCATAACGCAACGGAGGCGAGCGCCGCCAACGGTGTTACGACCGCAAGAATTTTACCGCCGTATTTTCGTAAACCGATTTTTTCGTAAAGAAGTTTCGGTAAAGGCGTCGCGCCGATTACGGCGACAACAAGCAGCACGATGTTGCTTTTCAGATAATACAGCGAGGCGGTATCAGCGGCGGGGATTCCGCCGAAGCCGAACAGCGCCTTGAAACTTGCGAACGCGTCCGTGACGCTTGCCGAGTCAAACAGGACAAATCCGAGCATGACAAACAGCAGCGTATAAATATGCATCGGCACCGCAAACCGTATCTTCGGATGTAAAACATACTTTTCAAACAGTAAAAGCGCCGCGTAGAGAATCCCCCACAACACAAAATTCCACGATGCTCCGTGCCAGAAGCCCGTAGCCGCCCAAACGATAAGAATGTTAATGACGTGTCTGAAAGGCTTTACGCGGTTTCCGCCGAGCGGAATATAAAGATAGTCGCGGAACCAACCGCCGAGAGAAATGTGCCAGCGGCGCCAAAACTCCGTGATACTTGCGGAAATATACGGATAATTGAAGTTTTCGGAAAATCGGAAGCCGAAGATTCGTCCCAAGCCTATCGCCATATCAGAATATCCCGAAAAATCAAAATAAATGTGCAGCATATACGCCAAAGCGTACAGCCAATAGAACAGCACGGTTTTTTCATTGTACGCCTTAAATTCGGATACGAGCAGCGCCGCGGAATTTGCAAGAAGAATTTTTTTTGCGAGTCCGATTGAAAAACGCCTGATTCCCTCTGATGCGTCGGCAAGCGTAGTCTTTCGGTTTTTCAGGCTTCCCGCAATGTCGGAATAGCGAACGATCGGACCTGCAATCAGTTGCGGAAACATCGCAATATACATTGCGAGATCGATAAAATTACGCTGCGCGGGAACATCGCCGCGATAAACGTCCACAACATAACTTAAAATCTGAAATGTATAAAAACTGATGCCGACGGGCAGCGCAATATTCAGGAGCGGCACGGAAAGACCCGTTACCGCATTGAAATTTTCGATAAAAAAGTCTGCATACTTGCAGTACGCCAGCAGACCGAGACTTGCGACAGCTGAAAGAGCAAGCGCAAGTTTCGCGAGTTTTTTTCCGCGAAAACGCTCTACCAAAAGAGCGGCGATATATGACTGCGTCACCGATAAGAGCATAAAAACAAGATATTTCGGTTCTCCCCAACCGTAGAAAATCAGACTCGCCGCAAGAAGAGTAAAGTTTTTCAGACGGTCGGGAACAACGAAATATACAAGCAGAACGCACGGTAAAAAGCAGTACAAAAACGTTATACTTGAAAACAACATAGTTCTTTTTTACGCGATGGGAACATCGAAAAGCTGTCTTACGGAACCGTATGAATCAGTGAGCTTTGCGGTAAAGGTGCTTATAAGCTCAGCGGCACCGAAAACAGAAACGATATAATCGCCGACGGTCATTATAACAAGTTTTTCGGGAAAACCGCACATCCAATTGCGCGCAAGAATATTGTCTTTGATTTTGGCGGCAAGAGCTTCTATGTCAGCGGAATTTTTGACGTGATATACGCCGCAGGTAAAAGTGTTTTGATTCAGCATATGCAGAAGCGAGGCGGCATCGTCCAGTTTGCCGACTTCCGCTTTCGGGAAACCGAGCTCGAAATCGAGGGCTTCCGCGTCTCCGAGATCGAATTTACCGGGAGCGTCTTCCTTCATATTCTTCTCGGAGCCTCCCATTGCCGCAAATTTGTCGTCCGCCGAATACTTTTTCCATACGGTTTCAAGTATTTCCAATGCGCTTTTGGGACCGTTTTTCTGAACATCCGCCGCGGAAGTTCCCGTTGTGACGTCTTCTTTGTCTTTTTTCGCACAGGAGACGAGAGAAAATACCAAAACGGCAGCAATGGTAAGAGTAAGAATCTTTTTCATAAAAGGTGTTCCTTTCGCTGTGAATTTTTATTAACCATAGTAATATTATTTCCGTGAAAAGTCGTCGGTAAACTCCGACCGTAAAGTTTTCCCGTTTATTTAACGGGCAGAATGATCTCAAACACGGCTCCGTTGTCGTTCGTCGCGCGTACCGTGCCCTTGTGCATTGTCACAATTTCCTTTACAAGGGCAAGACCTATCCCCGTTCCGTCCTTGCGGGCGCTGAAAAAACGGTCGAAAATATGGGGAAGAAGTTCGGGCTCAATGCCTTCGCCGTCGTCGCGTATGCGGATAACGGCTTTGCCTTTTTCTTCCGCGCATTCTAACCGGATATCGCTTTTTGCGTAGCGCAGAGCGTTTGAGATAATGTTTGTGAAAGCGCGGCGAAGCTGTATTTCATCGCAGTTTACCAAAACGGGTTTGTCCGCAAAGCACGGCGTAATACGCAGTTTTTTTTGTTCCGCAATATGCTCCGCGCCGCGCAGACAGTCATAGAGAAGCTCTCTCGCATCCGCCGAATGAAAGTCCGACTTAAACTGCCCCGCCTCCAAACGTGAGAGCGCAAGAAGCTCCTCAATCAGGTGGGACATCTGTTCGTTTTCTTCAAGAATGATTCTTGACGCTTCCTTTGGCTCCAAAACGCCGGTATGGATTCCCTCCGCGCAGCCCTGAACCGCCATCATCGGCGTTTTAAGTTCGTGCGATACGTTCTGAAAAAACCATTTCTGCGATTCGTGCGCTTTTTCCACATACCCTCCGAGGTTCCACCCAAAGAGACATACAAGAACTGTCAAAACGACAAGTATCGCAAAAAACGCGGCATTCAGGTAATCCGCATATTGCATTACCGCGCCAATATCGACGTAAAGTATGTATGAAAACGCGTCGTTGTGTCCGTCGTCCTCACCTCTTGTTATGCGGAACACAAAGCGGCTGCCGCCGGTTTTCAGCGTATGAAATTCGTCGGCGGCAGGCTTCTCTTTGCGACAGTAATCCCTAAGTTGATATTCGGCTTTTGAGAGATGCTCGGGCTCAAAAAGTTCCCCTTCGATTTCAAGGTATCGGACGCTCGGAGTAAGAAAATGCTCCTCGTCCTCCTCATCATCTTCTTCTTCGTCTTTCGCTTTGTCAAAAGGAACCGGAGACTTGCGTTCATCTTCCAGAAGTATGGCTTTTCGCGCCTCCGCCGTCAGGTATTCGGGAATTAAAACGTTGACCGTGGTCAGCAGCGTTAAAAAGACGATAAGCATCGTGCCGAGAACGGCAAGCGTTATTTTTCTTCTGATATGCCTCATACCCCGTCCCCTTTCGATCGCAATCGATAACCGTAACCCCAAACAGTTTCTATCAATATGTCACTGTCTGCCGCGGAAAGCTTGCTTCGTATGCGGCGCAGGGTTTCATCGGTCACTCTCGTTTCCACTTCATCATTATAGCCCCAGATTTGATTGAGCAATTCGTCGCGCGACAAAGCTTTTCCCTCGTTGTGCATCAAAAACAGGAGCATTTTCATTTCGTTCGGAGAAAGAGAAACGATCTTTCCTTTACAGAAAAGCTGTTTCTCCGCTCCAGAAAAGCGAAGATCTCCAACGGTAACATCTCTGTCCATCGGATTGCCTCCGCGCTCCATTTCAACGCGGCGCAGGAGCGCTTTTACCCTCATCAGAAGCACGGTCGGACGAAAAGGCTTTGTCAGATAGTCGTCCCCACCCTGAAGAATGCCGTTGACATAGTCATATTCGGTATCCTTTGCCGTCAGCAGAACTATGGGAACCTTGTCCTTTTCCCTAATAATACGGCAGCAGGTCAGCCCGTCTGTGCCGGGCATCATTATATCCAAAATTACGAGGTCGGCGCGTCTTTTGGAAAACGCGCTTAAAAGCGCGTCGCCTGTTTCAAACGCGCAAACCTCGTATCCGTCGTTTTCGAGAAAACTCCGAAGTGTTTCTCTTATGTTCTTTTCGTCTTCCGCGATATAGATGAGCTGTTTCATAAAGCCTCCGTCAATAAGCCAGAGTCGTGCCGAGCGACACGACTCTGCGCGTATCTCTTATCTTCTTTTTTCGCAGACAGAATATTCCTCTTCGTTCAGATCAAAGGGTATATCCTTTTCATTTGCCGCAATTTTTTCGTCGTATTCGGCATCGACACGATCCCAAAGCTCTGCGTTTCTTTCGAGAATTTCCGCAATTTTGTCCTCAAGAGCGTCGATTTCATCATAAAGACGGTCTGCGTTTTCGTCGTTTATGCTTGCATAAAGAGTGTCAACTCTTTTTTCAAGAGCTTCGATTTCCGCGAGGTCGGCAAGGAGAGCCGCTTTTTCCTGCTCGGTCAGAGAAGTCATCCCTTTAATGGATTCCTCATAGGTTTCCTCTTTCTCCGTGCAATGACCGTTAAAGTCCTCTTCGGCGGGGTCAAGGGTCATATCCGGTTCTTTCGCGGCAATTTTTTCGTCGTACTCATCGTTGACGCGCTCCCAAAGTTTTGCGTTTCTTTCGAGTACCGCAGCGAGTTTGCTGTCAACGGCATTGATCTCATCATAAAGACTGTCCGCGTTTTCGTCAGTCATGCGGGCATAGATCTCGTCGATCTTCTTCTCAAGCGTCTCGATTTGTTCAAGGTCGGCAATAAGCGTCGCTTTTTCCTGCTCGGTTAAAGAGGACAGACCTTTTACAAAGTTTTCAAAAGACTGCGTTCCGCAGCTGTCGGAAGTTTCGCCTGCGGCAACACAGATTTTTTTCTGCGGCTCGGACGATTTGTTGTCATTTGCGGAAATCACCGCCGCCGAAGCGATAATGAAACTCATCGCAAGGACAAGCGCGAGAATGGTTGAGAGAATAGTTTTTTTGTTTTTCATGGCAAGTGCTCCTTTGAATTTATTTGCGGATTTCCTTTCCGCAATATAATCATAGCACAAAAGAACGCTGTATTCACCGAAAAAACGATTGAAAGTTGTCACAAAACCGTAAGAGTCCGAAAACCGTCAACGCTTTTCAGATAAATCCGATGAGTTTTCTCTGAAACGGCGGCAACCGGAGAATTTTTTTCAATAAGCCGTTTAACATAAGGTGACTTTTATTTTGCCTCAATCACCGACTTTATCATACTTTCAAGCGCCGTCTCGCTCATTGCGCCGAGGTGCGTTTTTTTGACGTTTCCGTTTTTATCGATTGCGACAGTAAAAGGTATCGACAAAGCGTTGTATGCTTTTGCCGCGCTGACTTCAGAGTCGTAATATACGGGAAAAGTGTAGCCGTTTTCGGAAAGGAATTTTTTTACCGCGTCAGGCGTTTCTCTGTAACCGTCGCTGAGATCTATCATCATAAACGTGACCTCCGCCTGATACTTCTTGTACAGTTTTTCAAAGGCGGGAAGTTCGCTTCGGCAAGGAGGACACCAAGTCGCCCAAAAGTTTAGAATAACGGGTCTGCCGAAACTTTCCGACAGCGTAACATTCCTGCCTTTTGCGTCGGTTACGGTGAAATCTGGCGCGGTCTTCTCTTTACCCGACGCACCGGGTTTTACGGTTTCATCTACGGATGACGGCGAGGTCGCGCTTGTCGGAGGGTCGGAAGGCGCGGGCGTTACAGACGACAAATGTCTGTATGCCGCAACGGCGACCGCAACCAGAGCCACGGCCGAGACCGCGAAAAGAATATACTTTAATCCGGACTTCATACCTTGCCGCCTCCTTAGTAAAAGTTATGGCGTAATACTCTCCCGAGACCGCTCCCGACGGTCGGTTTTGCAAAACGCTTCTCAAAATTTGAGTATTCTTTTTTTATTCTTAATGAAATTCTCATAAAAACAATCCTTTCCCGTTATGAAAAAACAGCCGTTATTGCGTCCATAAGTCCGCACGCCATAAGAATGCCGACAAGAATCAGAAAACAGCCGCAAACGATGTTAATAACGCGGTAGTGCTTTTTAATAAAGGTAAACGCCGTGTTCAATTTCTCAATCAACAGCGCGGACAGTAAAAACGGCGCTCCGAGACCGAGAGAATAAGTCACAAGCAAAAGAACACCTTTAACTGCCGTCCCGGATGTTCCGGCAAGCGCCAGCGCCGAACCGAGAAACGCGCCTATGCAGGGCGTCAGGCTGACTGAGTAAATAATGCCGAACAGAAACGCCGACACAACGGTATTCGCCGTCCGTCCGCTTTGCATTCCTTTGAAAAACGGCAGTTTGATAACTTCAAGATAAGACAGCCCGAAAACAACAATCAGCAGTCCGCCCACGATGTTGACAACCGTTTTGTATTCTTTCAGAAAAGCGCCGAGCGTGCCAGCAAAAAGTCCGAGAAGACTGAACACAACGGTAAAACCGAGTATAAAGCTGAATGCTCTCAAAAACACCTTGTGCTTTTTGTCCGCCCCTCCGGCGAAATATGAGATATACAGAGGCAGCATAGGCAGCATACAGGGCGATATAAACGAGATAAATCCCTCCAAAAAAGTAATAACAAATTCCATAAACGGCTCCTGAGTTTTTTAATCAAAAACGGACAGCAGATATCCGTAACCTTCGCTCTCCATTTTTTCATACGGAATAAAACGCAGAGCGGCGCTGTTTATACAGTAGCGCACGCCGTTCGGAGAATCGGGATCTCCCGTGAACACGTGCCCCAGATGTGAATCTCCTGCCCGACTGCGAACCTCCGTGCGGTTCATTCCGTAGCTGTTATCCTGCCTCTCCACAATGGCAGGCGCTTCAATGGGTTTGGAAAATGCCGGCCAGCCGCAGCCGCTTTCAAACTTATCCGCGGAGGAAAAGAGTGGCTCGCCCGTCACGACATCAACATAAATCCCCTTTTCAAACTTGTTCCAGAACTCATTGTTAAAGGCTCGTTCCGTTCCGTTTTCCTGTGTGATGCGGTACTGCTCCGCCGTCAGCTTTTCGCGTATCGCTTCTGTTGCGGGCTTTTTATAATCGCCCGGGTCAATCTTCATTTTTGAAAATAATTCGATTTCTCCGCGTGGTATATGGCAGTAGCCGTTCGGATTTTTTTCCAGATAATTCTGATGATATTCCTCTGCCGGATAGAAGTTCAAAAGAGGTCCGAACTCCACAAAAAACTCATTGCGGCGGCTTTTTTCAAGGTCGTATATCCGCTGCGCGGTTTCCCGTGCCTTATCGTTTGTATAATATATGCCCGTCTGATACTGACTTCCGACGTCATTTCCCTGTCGGTTTTGTTTTGTCGGGTCTATAACATAAAAATAAGCAAGCAACAATGCGTCAAGACTGATTTTTTTGGGGTCATATTCCACTCTCACGGTTTCTCGAAATCCCGTTTCACCGGAACATACCGTCTTATACTCGGCGTCTGCCTTGCAGGTTCCGTTTGCATAGCCGCTTTCGGCGTCGATAACTCCGGGGATTGACTGCATCAGATGCTCAATTCCCCAAAAACAGCCGCCGGCGAGATAAATCACATTTTCACGTTCATTCGAAAAATCCATACGCTCAATCTCCGCATTTTTTTTATTGTCAGTTGAATTCATACCGCAACCCGATAAAAAAAGAGAAGCAGAAAGCAACAGTATACAAAATTTTGATAAGTGTTTCATGCCGTTTCCTCCGAAAGATGCGTATTTCTGTTGTTTTCAGGGGGTATTCCCGTCGGAATCCCCGTTCTTTTTGTCATCGGTCGAGAAGGCTTTCGACGGATGGATAAGTATTCCGACAAGAATTCCGAAAACAGCGCCGATAACGGTGCTGAAATACGGGTTTCCCGTTATGGAACAGCCTCCCGACCCGCATCAGACAAAGCGGTAAAGCAAAAATCCTCCGACGGCGCCGAGAACGGCGAACGCAATATAAAGGAGAAGAAATATAATTTTCCCGTTACGCTTTTTCATCTATCGACGGCTCATTTCCGCGTTTCAGTATTTTTCTGTCAATATCTGCCACGGTGATACCGCGCAGACTTTTTCTGCAATGCTCGTCAAGCCGGGCGCAGATGTTTTCCATCACCGAGCCCATTCCCGACGAGATAAGACACTCTTTATCCATATCCCCGCTGCGCCACGGAGAACCGACAAAATGCGCGTCAATCGCCTCGGCTATCGTTTCCAAAGTAAGTGTTTCGGCGTCCGAGGCAAAGGCATAGCCCCCGGATTTCCCGCCCTTTGTGGTCACAATGCCCGCCTTTTTCAGCTTGGACATAACCTTTCTCACAAGCACGGGATTGGTGCATACGTTCTGCGCAAGCTCTTCGCTGCTGAGAACTCTTTCCATGTGATTGAGATAAACCAGCGCGTGAACCGCAATACTGAATGAACTGTTCATAAGTATTTCTTCTCCTCAATCCTTAACCTTTTCATACGGCCAGTCGATTATTCCTCCGAAATCATAAACATTTTCATAACCCAACGCTAAAAGTTTATTTGCTGCGTCGTGGCTTCTCCGCCCGCTTCGACAGTAAACAAGCAAGACGGCTTGTTTGTCCTGCAGTTCCGACGGAGCATTATTGACTATTGTTTCATTCGGGACAAGAACAGCGCCTTTGATATGCCCCTCGTCGTATTCCTCCTTCGTGCGCACGTCCACAACGGTAACGCCGCCGGCGGACATTATATCATAAGCTTCCTTTGCAGATATCTTTTTATACATACCCTTTTCCTTTTCGGTCGTCCCGACGGACGCCTCGGTGTTTTTCGCGCTTTCCGTTTTCTCCTGACGGGACGGTATCACGCACGAAGACAGAAGAAAAACAGACAGAACAGTAAAAAATAAAAACAACCTTTTCATTCGATATCCTCCCTTTTTAATTGTAATTAAACTATTACATTTTCTACTGTAATTATAATTGTTACAGCAGCTCTTGTCAATAGCTTTTAACGAGAATTAACATTCTTTCCGCAAACAGACTCGCGCCGAATACAAAAAACATCATCAGCCTCAAAAAAAGGAGCAGGCAAAAACCTGCTCCGTCAATAATCCGTATTAATATAAAAAAATCGAGTATTCATAAAGTGAAATCCCTTATGAATACTCGATATGGTCGGAGTGACGGGATTCGAACCCACGACCTCTTGGTCCCGAACCAAGCACGCTACCATCTGCGCTACACCCCGAAGTGCTCAATCATTATATCATTTTTGAGAGTGTTTGTCAAGTGCCAAATATGATAATTTGTTGAAGTTTGAAACAATTCGTATTCGGTCATTTTTATATCCCGGGTTTTACGTTTTTAACAGTAACCCGACGGTAAACCGTCGGGTTACTGTTAGTTCTGTCAGTTTGGGACAATAACACCCTTTTTCAGTATCAGATTCGCATACAGCGCGGTCTCGCCCGTCGCGATTACCGCATACGCCTTTTCTGCGCGGTCGTAGAAGGCAAATCTTTCGATATGTCCTATTCTGACCTTATCGCCCTCGGAATCGTTCATTATGCGGGAATATTCGTCCCAGATAGGAGTTTCGACGTTATCCCCGGGAACGACTTCCATCAACATCGCGTTCGGGTCTGAATATGTATCGAGCGGAAACACGGACATAACTGCTTTCAGAACGTCAGTACCCGTATGAGCATCGAGTCTGACTACCCTTTTCCCGATAGCCTCGGACGGAAAATTTCCGTCCGCAAGCACTATCTCGTCTCCGTGTCCCATCTCGCTGAGAATTTTAAGCAATTCGGGTGTTAAAAGCGGTGATAAGCCTTTCAGCATCAGTCAGTCCTCCCCTGTTATCTGTACAAAGGACCGTACTGTTTGCACGCCGCGTAGTCCGCAGCCTGTCTGTCATCAGTTCCGAATGCCGCCCAAGAATGCGGACGGTATATCTGATCTTCGGGAACGTTATGCATATTGACGGGAATGCGAAGCATGGATGCAAGAGTGATAAGATCCGCTCCGACGTGACCGTAAACCGTTACGCCGTGGTTAGCGCCCCAGTTTGCCATTACGCTGTAAACGTCGGTGAATGCGCCCTTGCCTGTAAGTCTCGGACAGAACCATGTCGTCGGCCAAGTCGGGTCTGTTCTCTTGTCGATGACGTTGTGTATTTCATCGGGAAGGCCGGAGGTGTAGCCTTCCGCAATCTGCAATACAGGTCCGATGCCTTCAATAATATTGAAACGAAGCATCGTTACGGGCATTTCCGCTTTGCAACGGAAGTGGCTTGAGAATCCGCCGCCGCGGAAGTATTCATAGTCTGCTCGGCACCAATCGGTTGCTTCAAGACAAGCCGAAACGTCTTTGTCTGTCATCTCCCAGAAAGGTTTCATGCAGTTTTTGCCGTTTTCGTCTCTCGAAGCGCCGCTTCCGTCAAGCGCCGTCGCACCGGAGTTTATAAGATGGATAAATCCGTTAGCCGCAACGCCGTCGGGTCTGTGTCCCGTTACGCGCTCGCAAGCTTCGGGACTCCAATATGTGCGAACGTCGTGGAAGCACGGCGCAGAGTGGCTGACAAGTGTTCCGAGCATCATTGCGATACCGTTGCAAGTGTCGTTTTCGGTTGCAAACGGCGTGGGGGCTTTTCTTCCGTTCCAGTCGAACGTGGAAGCTATAATAGCCTCGGTAAAGTCTGCATTCGGAAGCCAATCCGTCCACTGTCTCTGACCCTGGAAGCCGCCCGCAACAGCATTTCTGCCGAGCGCTTCTTCGTGCCAGCCGAGATCGTCGAGTTTGGTGTTTCCGTAAAGGATATCGCGCATGATTATCGTCATCTTAACGATAAATTCCCAATCCTTGTCTGCGGGAACGACTTTCGATTTTGTAATAACATCGGGGAATGTTTTCGGAGCGTTTTTATCAAAGCCCTCTTTGCAGTTCGCTTTTACCCAAGCAAGCGCCTTTTCATATTCTTCTTTATCGTAAATGCCAACGCTTATTCTGCGGAGGATTTCAACTTCGTCAACCCATTCAGCTCTGATACCGAAGTATTTTTGAAGAACTGATGCGTCGCAGAAACTGCCTGCAATACCCATCGCAACAGCACCGACATTGACATAAGCTTTATTCTTCATCCAGCCGACAACAACCGCACATCTTGCAAAGCGGAGAATCTTTTCCGCAACGTCTGCGGGAACGGAAGTATCGTCTTTGTCCTGTACATCGTGACCGTATATTGAAAATGCGGGGAGTCCGCGCTGTGCATGAGCCGCAAGAACTGCCGCAAGATAAACGGCACCGGGTCTTTCGGTTCCGTTGAAGCCCCAAACCGCCTTTATCGTGTTCGGGTCCATATCAAACGTTTCCGTGCCGTAGCACCAGCAAGGCGTTACCGTAAGCGTGGCAACAACATTTTCCGTCGCAAACTGGTCCGCAACGCGAGCCGCTTCCGCGCCGCCGCCTATCGTTGTGCAACCGACAACGCACTGTACGGGAGTTCCGTCAGGATAACGGAGTGTGTCAGATATGAGTTTTGCGGCGCTTTCCGCCATTGCCATGGTTTGTTTCTCGAGACTTTCGCGAACACCTCCCCAACGACCGTCAATCGCGGGGCGTATACCTATCTTGGGATATAACATAATAATCACCTTTCATGCTTCAAGTTTTAAGGACATCAGATTTTTGATTCTGAAAAAGAGCAGAACCTGCCACACCACACGAAAGTGTGCGTGTGGCAGGTTCGACCTATTTGCCAACTGTTGTTTTTTCGGGAGCAATTAACCTTCGTAAACGAGGTTGTTCTTTATCATTTCGTCAACGTTGGAAGCATCCCACCAAGCGCCTGCGATATCAACTTTTGCGGTAACGGTTTTGCCTTCTGCCGCAAAGATTGCCTGTTCAACAGCCTGGTAACCGATCTGATAGGAGTCCTGAGCAACCGCGCCGATAAGCTTCGGACCGGTGGTCTTCTTCATCCATTCGATCTGTTTGGAGCCTGCGTCAAATCCGCAGAATACGATGTTGTCGTATTTGGTTCCTGCTGCGCCGATTGCGTCGTAAACCTGCTTAACAACGCCTTCGTTGCTCATGAATATTGCTTTTACGTTCTTTTCAAAAAGTGCTTCAAGAGCTGCCTTGTAAGCCTGATCCGCATCGCCGGGTTTAACTTCTTTTTCGATGGTGTACTTGCCTGCGGTTGTGGAATCCGCGTCAGCGAGAGCCTTGAATTTCTCTTCGAATCCGCCCGCGCGGTCAATACCGGTCTGGGTTTCGTCGTGCTGAATGATACCTACAACATAAGTGTCGGTGGAAGCAGCAATGTCAGCTTTGATAGCTTCGAAGAATTTCTCTGCCGCAAGACCCGCAGCAAGTCTGTTGCTCGTTGCAACGGAGGAAACTATTGGGTTCTGTTTTGCGGAATCAAGAGACTCAATGTCTTTTGCCCAGATACCGCTGTCAAACTGAACAACGGGGATTTTCTGAGTGAATGCGTGTTTGAGGCTGTCAACGAATCCTTCGCCTATCGTTCCGAGAACGAGACCTGCGGGATTGTTGTTAAGAGCGGTACTTACCATTTCCATCTGAGACGGAAGGTCTTTTGCGGACTCACTTGCGGGACCCTGGAAAGTAACTTCGTAACCGTACTTTTTGCCTGCGTCTACGGCGCCGGCTTTAACCGACTGCCAGAATGCGTGGGATTCGCCTTTTGCAACAACGGCAATGGTCTTGTTAACGGTTGTTTTTCCGTCACCTTTGGTCGTGTTGCTTGTGTCGCCGCCGCAGCCTGCGAGGAGAGCAACAGTCAACGCCAATACGCAAAGAAGCGGTAAAAACGTTTTTCTGAACTTTTTCATGAGAATGTCCTCCTTGAAATTTGACCCTTTCGGGTATTGTTAATATATTTATGCTTTTTGCTGTTTAATTTTATCAAGTTCGAGTTTATACTCGACTTTTGCCGTCTCTATCTGCTTGCGGATTTCTGCGGACTGTGCGGTTCTTTCGGATTCGGGAAGAGCCTTGTTCGACAGAACTTCGTCAAGTCTGTATTCGAGATGATCTTTGTTTTCGATATAGTTTCTTTTAAGTTTCTGTGCGGGAGTGAGAACCTTGACTTTTGCTGCTCTCTTGTTCTTTATGATGTCCATAAGAACTGCGATTACAACGATGATACCGGTAAGAACGTATGTGACGTATGTTGCGTTTACGTTTACATGGAACTTCGCAAGAACGAAGTTAAGTCCGCTTCTGATTACGACGAGCATTATGCTGCCGATTACAGAACCTGAAACGGATGCTACGCCGCCTGCCGCGCTTGTGCCGCCGATGTATACGCCTGCGATTGCGTCAAGTTCGTATCCGTTACCGGTAGCTGCCGCAACGGTGGTGAACGATGCAGACCAGAAGATTGCCGCGATACCAGCGCCGATACCGCCGATGATGTATGCAAGCATCTTGTATTTGTCGGTGTTGATACCGGAAAGTCTTGTTGCCTCTTCGTTACTGCCTATCGAAAGAATGTATCTGCCGACTTTGTTCTTGTACATCAGGTACATACAGATAAACATGAATCCCACTATCCAGATAAGACCTACCGGGAAAGATTTGTAGTTGGAGAATACTTCATTGAACCAGCTGCCCGTGGGATAGAAGATGTTCGGAACCGCAACTATGATAGCACTCAAACCTCTTGAAAGCATCATTGTGCCGAGCGTTGCGATGAACGCGGGGATTTTCAGTTTTGCGACAAGGAATCCGTTTATAAGCCCGAACAGCGCGCCGATGAGAATCATTACGGGAATCGTTGCCCAAAGCGGAATTATCTGTTTTGTGAAAAGGTGTCCTGCAACAACCGAGGATGCGATACACACGGTGCCTATCGAAAGGTCTATGCCGCCCGTTGCAATTACGAATGTAACACCAAGCGCCAAAATAGCATAAGGTGCAAGGCTCTGCGCCATACTTACGATATTGTATCTGTTAAGGAAATTTGGGTTAAGCAGGTAGAATACGAAGATGAGCACAAAAAGTGCTATCAGGATTATCATATTCTGCATACCTTTTGTTTTTATGTTTCTGCCGAAGTTTATTACCGATCTGCGCATTCTGCGTGATGCGGAGATTTTTACGTTTTCGTTATCCATTTATGTAACCTCCCGTGATCTTGGTGGTTTGATTATTTTATCTGCTTAATTCCGCATCGTTGCGTATTTCATTATCTCTTCCTGTGTGAGACCGTCGTCTATGCTCAAATCTGCTGTTACTCTGCCCTCACACATAACGATAACTCTGTCGGAAAGTCTCTGAATTTCGGAAAGTTCCGAGGAAATCATTATTATGGATTTTCCCTGTGCGGCAAGTTCTTCCATCAAATCGTACATTTCGCTCTTTGCGCCGACATCGATACCTCTTGTCGGTTCGTCAAAGATGAATATGTCCGAATTTTTAAGAAGCCAGCGCGCCACGATAACTTTCTGTTGGTTACCTCCTGAAAGGTTTTTCAGAAGTTGATCCATTGACGGTGTTTTTGTTCTCAATTTTTTGTTGACTTCTTCCGCCGCTTTCTTTGCTTTTGCATCGTTTATCCAACCGAATTTGATGTAATCGTCAAGCGATGCAAGCACCGAGTTCTCCGCAACGGATTTTATAAGAAGCAAACCGTATTGTTTTCTGTCTTCCGAAAGATAGCAGATACCGTGTTTTACCGCAGATTCGGGAGTTCTTATCTTAACCTTTTTACCATTGATGAAAACTTCACCCGAATCAAATTCGTCAGCACCGTAAATAGCTCTCGCAAGTTCCGTGCGTCCCGCGCCCATCAGTCCCGCAAATCCGAGAATCTCGCCTTTACGGAGTTTGAAACTTACGTTTTTTACCATATTGCCGCTATTCATGTTTTTAACTTCAAGAACGGTCGGTGCGTCATTCGGCACATTGCTCTTTGTTTTCGGGTCGGTGTAAACAACTCTGCCGACCATCATTTTTACTATCTCATCTTTGGTCGTGTCTTTTGTTTGAAGAGTTCCGACGTACTCGCCGTCTCTCATAACCGTTACCCTGTCGGAAATTCTGTTTATCTCATCCATTCGGTGAGAGATGTATATCATTCCGATGCCCTTGTCGCGCAGATCATTCATTATTCTGAACAACTCTTCAACTTCGGGCTGCGTGAGTGCCGCCGTCGGCTCGTCAAGAATGAGCAGTTTCGAATCATGGGAAATTGCCTTTGCAATTTCGACCATCTGCTGTTTTCCTACGGTCAGTGTTCCGAGTTTTACCGAGGGGTTGATGTGTATTCCGATTTTTTTGAAAAGGTTTCTTGCATCCTGTTCCATCTTGCGGTCATCAATGTAAACGCCCGCTTTTTTCGGTTCGCGTCCGATGTAAATGTTCTGTGCGACCGTCAGATGGTTCATCATGTTGAGTTCTTGGTGTATGATGCTGATTCCTGCCGCCTGCGATTCCGCGATGTTTGCGAAATTGACCGGCTTGCCGAAATATTCTATCTCACCGGCGTCTCTTGAATGTATACCGCACAGGACTTTCATCAAAGTGGATTTTCCCGCGCCGTTCTCACCCATAAGAGCGTGAACTTCTCCGGAACGCAGTTCAAAGTCAACATGCTTTAATGCGTGTACGCCCGAGAACCGCTTATCTATTCCGGTCATCTTCAAGATAATGTCACCCATACTATGTCACTCTCTTTCCGGTATCATTATCAACAGTTTTGTTCCTCTGTTCGATTACATTCTATCAGTTTTGCACAAAATGCGCAAGACATTTAATTGCCATATTTGCACCGCAAGAAAATCCTATTTTTATCTTGACTTTTGCGTTAACTATTGATATAATAAATATAAATAAAGAATAAGCGATTATTACTTGAATTTTAAAGTACAAAAACAATGACGGTTTATTGACACGGAGGGCAGTTTTTATGGAAGTCATGCACAGATATAACAGCGAAGAACGACAGCATTTTTTGTTGGAAAAGCACTATTCGTTCAAATTAAAACCACGCCTTTTATATGTGGGACTTCTTGACAAACACGGCGGGTGGCGCGAAGTTCCGCATGACCATAAGTTTTTGGAGATAATATTTGTAACCGACGGCAAGGGTACGGTTGCGATCGAAGATAAAGTCTTTGAAGTCAAACGCGGGGACTTGCTTATATACAACGCCGATGTTATGCACTTTGAGAAAAGCAATGAGACTGACCCGATGGAAATACTTTTTGTTGCTTATGACAAATTGGAAATCACAGATTTACCCCCGAACTGGTTACTTCCGCCCTCATACGGATATGTTTTTCCTACGGGAGATATGTACGACATATTCTACCGTTATTTTTCGACGCTTGTTAACGAGTTCGACAAAAAAGAACGTTTCTATATGGAGATAGCGCAAAATATTTCAAGAACGCTTCTGATGTACATATTCAGGCTTATAAACAAGACGGAAAATGCAGGAGAATTACTCGCTTCGGGAAAGACTATGGAGATTGCCCTGAAATTTATCGACGAAAATTTCCGTAATGAAATAACGCTTGACACCATCGCGGAAGCCTGTTTTACAAATAAATATTATCTTTCGCACCTTTTTACGCGGGCACAGGGCGTCAGTGTCGGGAAATATATATTGGACAAGCGCATAAAAGAGGCAAAGCGACAACTTGAAAATAAAGATTTGACGGTTGCTCAGATTGCCGCAGATGTGGGATTCAATGACTCGAGTTATTTCTGTCGCGTTTTCAAAAAAGAAACGGGACTCACTCCCCTTGCATATCGGAAAAGATCGGTAGTATAATATGTTTATTGCACATTGTTCAATCTTTAACCGTTGACTTTCGGTTATGTTTCCTTTATAATCAGTAATGCTCATCGGAGGGCAATAACCGTAAATGTTATAGCCGGATAAGATGTCGGGAATACCCGGTATTTTATCCGGCTTTATAATACGGAAAAGGAGAAGAAAATGGAAATCAAACTTTCCGATCATTTTACTTATAAAAAACTGCTCAGATTTGTTCTTCCGTCAATCGTAATGATGGTCTTTACTTCTATTTACTGTGTTGTTGACGGACTGTTCGTTTCGAATTTCGTAGGAAAAACGCCTTTTGCGGCGATAAATTTGATTATGCCGTTTGTTATGATATTCGGCGGCGTAGGATTTATGTTCGGTACGGGCGGAAGCGCACTTGTATCAAAAACGCTCGGTGAAAAACGTCCCGAAAAGGCGAAGCAGTACTTTACGATGATGCTGCTTGTTACTCTTATTGTCGGCATTATCATCTCTGTTATCGGCATTATATTTATGCCGCAGATTGCAGACCTTCTCGGAGCGGAGGGCAGCGAGATGAAAAATGATTGCGTTGTTTACGGCAGAATAGTTATCGGATTCAATACAGCATTCATGCTTCAAAATGTTTTTCAGAGTTTTTTTGTAACTGCGGAAAAGCCAAAACTCGGTCTTGCCGTGACGGTTGCCGCAGGTGTTACAAATATGATTCTCGACGCCGTTTTCATGGTTCCTCTCAATATGGGCGTTGCGGGTGCGGCGATTGCGACGGGTATCAGCCAATGCGTGGGCGGTATCATTCCTTTGATATATTTTCTGCGTCCCAATTCAAGTCTTTTACAAATCACGAAGACCAAAATTGAAATCAAACCCGTATTGCGCGCTTGCGGAAACGGTGCGTCTGAACTTGTTACGACCGTCACTTCTTCTATTGTCGGAATGCTTTACAATTTCCGACTGCTTGAATATTCTGGCGAAAACGGCGTTGCGATTTACGGAGTACTGATGTATGTCGAGTTCATCTTCATCGCAATTTTTATCGGATATTCCGTCGGCTGTGCTCCGATAATAGGCTATCATTACGGTGCGGGCAACAATTCGGAATTGAACAATATGCTGAAAAAGAGTCTGAAACTGATTTTTGGCTGCGGTGTAGGCATGGTCGTTCTCGGACAACTGCTTGCAATTCCGCTTGCGCATTTATTTGTAGGCTATGACAAGGTTTTATATGAAGAAACAGTAAATGCTTTCAGAATATTTGCGCTGACATTCCTTTTCTCCGGGTTCAATATTTTTGCGTCGTCCTTTTTCACGGCACTCAGCGACGGCGGTGTTTCCGCAACCATTTCGTTTCTCAGAACTTTCCTATTTAAATGCACCGCGGTAATCGTGCTTCCCATTATATTCGGAATAAACGGCATATGGTGGGCAACGATCGTTGCGGAAGTCCTTGCAATAGTTCTTTCAGCTGTATTTCTCATCGTCAAGCGGAAAAAGTACGGTTACGCATAGGCTGGTATGATAATACAATGCCAATATAAAACTCAAAGACGGCTCGCAAAAACGAGCCGTCTTGTATTTTTGATAGTTTAATTGAATTTTTTTGCAGAAACAAGCATATCTTTCGCTGTTGCGACAGCCGAGGAAGCAATATCCCCGCCGAGCAGTCGCGCAAGTTCTTCTATTCTGCCTTTTTCATCAAGTTCGGTAACAGTAGTAAAGGTTCTTTGACCGTCGTCCTTTTTCTCAATTTTAAGATGTTCATCTGCATAAGCCGCGATCTGCGCAAGGTGCGTAACAGTAATGACCTGCGCCGTTTTTGACATCTGTTTCATCTTTTGTGCGATACGCACGGAAGCTTTGCCGCTGACGCCGGTATCTATTTCGTCGAATATCAGCGTTTCGTTTTGCGCGGAAGACGACAGGATTTTTCTCAATGCCAACATAATGCGGCTCAACTCACCACCCGAAGCAACTGCCGAAAGCGGCTTGACATTTTCACCGACGTTCGTGCTTATCAAAAATTCAACGTCGTCTGCTCCGTCAAAAGAATATTTCTTTTTGTCGGTTCTGACCTGCATTCGAACTTTCGGCATTTCAAGCTCGGAAAGTTCTTTTGTTACTTCCCTGCTTATTTCTTCCGCCGCTTTCTTTCTCGAATCGGTCAATACTTTCGCCTTTGCAACAAGTTCATCATGTGCTTTTGCAAGTTCTGCGTCAAGTTTTAATATTGCCTCGTCGGAGTATTCGATTTGTGCAAGTTTTGCTTTCGCGTCGGCAAGATATGTGTTTATCTCCCCTATTGTTCTGCCGTATTTTCTTTTAAGCGAATTTATAACGCCGAGACGGTCTTCGATTTCGTCGAGTTCTCTCGGGTTGAAGTCAAATCTGTCCGCAAGCATTCTTACATCGTCTGCAAGTGAATCTATTTCTGCCAAAACATTCTCCGAACGCGAAGTAAAATCTTCAAGTTCATCGGAAAACTCGGAGATAGATTCGAGGTTTGTCACCGCTTGCGAAAACATTTCGGAAACATTATATTCTCCGTCCGAAAGAATCGTTCTTGCAGCAGAAAGGCTCTCTATTATCTTCTCTGCGCCCAAAAGAACCTTTTTTCTGTCCGCAAGGTCTTCGTCCTCGCCTTCAACAGGTTCAGCCGCTTCAATCTCGTTTATCTGATATGTCAACGTGTCTACCCTGCGCGCTTTTTCATCATCGTCAAGCGTAAGTTTGTCTATTTCTTTTTTTATCGAGCGAAAATTTCTGTATGCGGTTCTGTATTCGTTTATTTCGCTACTGTTTTTTGCATACGCGTCAAGAAAAGACAGATGCGTTGACGTATCAAGCAACGTTCCGTTATCCTGCTGACCGTGTATCGTTATCAGTCTTTTTCCGAACTCCTTCAAGACGGATGCGGGAACAGGTCTCGAATTTACTCTTGCAACGCTCTTGCCCTCAACCGAGAGTTCTCTCGAAAGAAAAATGCTTCCGTTGCCCTCGTCTGGAACACCGTATTCAGAAAACAGTTTTTCAAGCCCCGCAACATCATCAAACTCCGCGCTGACAAATGCCTTTGAACAGCCCGTTCGCACAAGATCTTTTGACGCTCTGTTGCCGAGCAGAATATTGATGCTGTCTATCAATATGGATTTTCCCGCACCTGTCTCGCCCGTCAATGCGATAAAACCATTGCGGAAATCAATATCGGCATTTTCAATAACGGCGATATTTTCTATATGCAATCGTGAAATCATTGCCTTATCAGCCCGCTGTTATCGCATTTATTTCCGATACGATATCAAGCGCCCTGTCGTTGTCCGTGGCAACAAGAAAAATGGTATCGTCGCCCGCAAGAGAACCGACAATGTTTGTTCTGTCAAGAGCGTCTATCGAAGCGCAGACAGCCTGTGCCATACCGGTATAGCATTTAACAACGACAATGTTCTGAGCCACGCGAACGTTCATGATACCCTCACGCATGACCGCCTGAGATTTTGCACTCAAAACGCTTCCGCCCGAAACGGCTTTATCACGCTGCTCATATCTGTAAACGTTGTCTTTCGTAAGAATCTTGACCAGGTGCAGTTCTTTGACGTCTCTGGAAACGGTCGCCTGCGTTGCCTTGAATCCCGCAGCGTTCAGAAAAAGCGTCAGTTCGTCCTGCGTTTCAATATTATTATCGTTTATGATTTCCAAAATCTTCGCGTGTCGTCTGCTTTTCAGTTTCATATTCTTTACCCCAACTTCCTGTTAAGTATTTCGTAAAATGACATATCTTTCAATCTTATGATTTTTGTTGTCTTTTTTGAGCGTTCGACCTGAACAATATCGCCGTCGGCAAGCCTGAAATTTTCATATCCGTCTGCTGTCAGATACGGTTCGCCGTTAAACACGGAAACTTCCGCGAACAATTTAGTTCCCGCATCGAAAAGTATCGGTCTGCTGTGCAATGAATGTGCGCATATCGGAGTTTGAATTATAGCGTGCATTTTCGGGTCTACCGCAGGTCCACCCGCCGATATTGAATATCCCGTAGAGCCTGTCGGAGTTGAAAAGACAATTCCGTCCGCGGAATACTCGCTTATAAACCCGACATCGGAATCCACTTTGATTCCCACGGTTCGGCTGACGGCGCCGTGACTTATAACAACATCATTCAAAGCCGAACAGGAAAAACAAACCTTTCCGTTTCTTACGACCTTGCAATCAAGCATCATTCGTTCGTCAACCGTATATTTACCATCGACAAGTCTGTTCAGAAGAGTTACTTCCACGGGTTCGACTTCCGCAAGGAATCCGACTTTTCCCATATTCACACCGAGAATGGGTTTCTCTTCTTCGGACGCTTTTTTTGCGGCGCGCAAAATCGTTCCGTCTCCTCCGACACTCAAAACGATGTCGCAAGTCTCGATTCCCTCCGCGGTTTCACGAAAGTTAACCGATTGAAAAGCATCTGCAACAGACGGTACATCCGAACTCACTTCGACACCGAGGTCGAGCAGTTCCCGTACTATGGCTTCGGTGACAGAGCGGTCTTTGTCCTTTTGCGTGTTTGTTACTATATGAACTTTCAAGCGATCACCGCCCTTTTAACGTTTCGTGTGCTTTTCGTACCGTTGTTTTTATATCTGTTGTTGTTTTCAACGCACTGTTTTTTGTAAGATACAAAAGAAATTCGATATTGCCCTCGCCGCCTTTTATCGGGGAAAAATCCAATCCCGAAACGGTCAGCCCGAGACTTTCTGCGTAGTCAAGAATATCCGAAACGACCTCAACGTGTGTCTTTTCGTCGGATACGACTCCGTTTTTGAGTCTTTTCTTTCCGACCTCAAACTGAGGCTTTACAAGGCATATTATTTGCCCGTATTCATCAATAAAGTTCGATATATGGGAAAGTATCTTTTTTATCGAAACAAACGAAACATCGGAAACAACAATATCCGTTTTATCAATGTTTTCGGGAGAAATATCAAGGATATTGCGTCCCTCGAAATTTACAACTCGGTCGTTGCTTGCCAACTTTGGGTCGAGTTGTCCGTGCCCCACATCGACGGCGTATACTTTTTTTGCACCGTTTTGGAGTGCACAGTCCGTAAAACCACCCGTGGAAGCCCCAACGTCAAGCACTGTTTTATCAAAAAAGTTCAACCTGAACGATTCTATTGCTTTTTTAAGTTTAAGCCCGCCTTTACCTACGAAACCGATACTGTCTCTTATTTCTACACCGTCTTTTTCGGAAACATCGTATGACGGTTTTTCTATAACCGTTCCGTTGACGGAAACATCTCCGTTTTTAATATAATATCGGGCTTTTTCGCGGCTGCAAAACCTCATTTCCGAGGAAATAAAAATATCAAGACGCATTATTTCTTCTTTTTCTTACTTTTTTCCTCGCCGAAGACGCTTAAAAGTCTTGCGAAAAAGAAAATTATGTCATTCGCTTTTTTCATTGCGAAGTTTTTGCCGAAAGATTTACCTGCAACTGTTATCGCAGATGTCAATGCAGTTACAACGACTGCGGATATAAGTTTGCTGAAATTGAAAGTATCTGCAAGCCCTATTGCTATAACACTGCCGACGGAACCGCTCAATACGCTTGAAATATCGCCCATTACGTCGTTGCAGAAGTTAGCGACGGTATCTGCACTCTGCACCCATTTAAGCGCTTTTTTTGCGCCTTTAACCTGTCTGGTGCACATTGAGTTCAGGCTCTTGGGATCGGCGGACATGACAGCCGTTCCTATTATATCAAAAAGAATACCTATGAAAACAAAAACGCAAAGAATGATAAATGCGACCCATACCGGAAGTTCTTCCGAAACCGATTCGGAAAAAAGCGAAAGTCCAATCGATATCGAAAAAGTTAAAAGAAATATTCTTGCCGTCCATTTCCAATTGAAAAGACTTTCTTTTTTCTGCTTTTTCTGTTCCTGCGGCTGGACGTCTTTATTTTTTTTGTCCTCGTTTTCCTCTGATTCGGACTTGTTACTTCGGTCTAAATCCGAAGAGACATCTTCTTTCATTTTGTTTCTCCTGTAATTATACGAGTGTTATTTAATCAAAAAAATATACGATGATAACGCCCAAAGTTAATCTTATGTCTTAGGTCAAGTAGGTTTCCCCATGTTCTACCCGCTGTCGCCAAACGGGCGGTTTCCCTTTGAAGCCCACGAAAACCGCATCACTGCGATTTTAACTTGATCGCCACTCAGTACATACTGCAATCCTTTGAGCGTATACGGTCTAGGAGATTTCCTCAACGGTTTAAGTCAACGCTTAGTCTCTTTTGCAAGAACGGTTTCAATCCGCAATAAAGCAAGTCTGCTGCCGCAGTTTGCTTCTGATCGAACATTCACCGCACCCACTCAAGACAGGCTACGGCTGCACACAGCGTAATCCCCATTTCAAAAAAATGTTTTTGCAAAGTTCCTTCGGAACAGGCGTTACACCGCCTTGCAGGTTTTATCCCGAGTCGTACCACGCAATAAGGCACAAGTTCGGGTCTCCACGGCAAACGGAACAGGATCGTATGCCATTACGGTTGCCCGTAAGCCATAGGACGCTCTCGCGTCCCCCATCCAGCACCCACCCCAGACTGGGCGTAAGAAGCAAGCACCAGAAGTTTCACAGATATGCCCTTCGGTGGATTTTTAGCCCCACCCTGGTCGTTGCAAAAACCGACTAGAATACCGCATCATCGTAGAACACATTATAGCACATATTTTATTCGTTTTCAATACCTTTTTGGAATATTTTTTGCATAAACGCATTTTTTGCACATAAAACGTTGACAAAAAATGTCTTTTGATGTATAATTTTGTCACAGATTTTGAAACGAACCGATATTCAGAAAAAAGGAGATGTATGAAATGAAGAAATTCATTTCAACGCTGTCAGTTATACTTGTTTTTACGGTATTTTTATGCGCTTGTGTACCCAAATCGAAAAATGAAATAACGAAATTGGATTTTGCAGAGAAATATTCGGATTTTGAATTGGAGGCAGGTGAAATATCGGAAGAGCTTTGTCTGTTTGTGACGGCGAAAGGCAAATTTGATGAAGCAACAATTATCGCAAACTCCGATAATCCAGCTGTTGCGACCGTTGTCGAAAAGACTTATGACGGCTCGGACACTTTTAAATTCAGAATCGAAGCAATCGGAACAGGCACTGCGCATATTTGGTTTGAAACTGCCGATAAAAGTGTTAAAACACCCGAAATCAAAATTAAAGTAACGGAACGGAAGACCGCAACAACAAACGCGCCCGAGACAGAGTTTTCAACAACAGAAAGCACTACGGAAAGCGTAGTTATACAGACCGAAAACGAAACGTCTCCGACAGATAAGACCGTATATGTCACGCCGACAGGCAAGAAATATCACTATTCGAAATCCTGCGCAGGAAAGAATGCGACACCGAAAAGTCTTGAAGACGCAAAACGTCATTACGACCCGTGTAAAAAATGCGCTCACGACTGATATATTTTTATATATTAGTTTTAATGGAATAATATTTTGTTAACAATGTATTAAAACACTTGCATTTTAATTTATTTAATGATAGAATGACTGAGGTAACGCTGCCTTTATGCTTGCGGAAACCTCAGTCTTTTATGTATAAAAAAAATTTTAATACAGGCATACCTTTAAGGAGGATATGAAAATGTCAATTCTTACCCTGCCGGACACTACGGAAGTCATTGCCGAATATCCGTATTTTCCGACAAGACAGCAACTTTTCATTTGGCGTAACTGGGGCATGGTCAAAACCGAAACGATAGCGGAAGTTCTGGGAACAGACGTTGAGACCGTTAACGGACTTGCCGCCGACATGGGACTTGACGTTCCGATGAAGTATAACGCCGAATATGCGAAGCGCGGTTTTATAACTATCATCAGAAACAACTGGCAGGTCGTTCCCTACGACCAACTGATCAAATGCGCGGGAATGACGCGCGACGAACTTGCGTTCACGCTTAAAGAGGACGATTTCCTCGGCGTTAAGTTGCAGGAAAAACCGAATGTTTCCGAAATAAAGTATACCCCGCTTACAGAAGAGCAGAAAGAGCAGACAAAGAAGCTCAAAGCGTGGACGGAAAAGCATTTTGCCGAATACAGAGACAAGATAACCGTTAACGACTTTGACTTTATCAAAGACTACGGCAAACCCGAAAGAAAAATGAAGAACAACACAAACAGAGCCGTTGTTCTCGATTCTTCATGGGGCGTTAAAAACGAAAGCGGAAATTCCGCGGTTGACGTCTTTGCCGAAAACTTTGTCAACGACACCGAAAAAGAGTGGGGCGTCAAACTCTGCGGCACGGAAAAATTTATAACTCTTAAAATTGAGCCTGACGAAACAAAAAAACAGGAAAGCCATGTTGTGGCGTTCGCAAAAGACGGAATTACCGTTACCGCAGTTGACGAAGAGGGCGTCAACAAAGGTCTTCAATATATCGCTTTCATCGCAGACAGAAACGACGGCCTTACGTTTGATGAAGGCACGATAGTCAGAGACACTCAATTTGATGTCAGATATACATATTCCTATAACGCACTTTACGGAGACGCTCTGCTTGAAGGCGGCGTTTCGTCGTACCCCGATGAACTTCTCAAAGAATATTCCAGAATAGGCATAAACGGTATCTGGATACACGCAGTTCTTTACAAACTCGTTGAGTTTCCGTGGGAACCGTCTCTTTCCGATAAGTGGCAGCAGCGTATAAAAGGTCTTCAAAGCCTTGTTGCAAGAGCCGCAAAATTCGGCATAAAGGTTTACCTTTACATGAACGAACCCCGCGCAATGCCGATGAGTTTCTTTGACAAATATCCCGAATTGCTCGGCTATTCCAACGGTCCCGAGGGCACGCTCTGCACCTCTACGCCCGAAGTTCAAAAATATCTTTCGGATTCGATAACCCAACTGTGCGAAGCGGCGCCGCAACTCGGCGGATTCTTCACGATAACAGCTTCCGAAAACCTGACAAACTGCTATGCGCACGTTGTTGAAACACCCTGCCCGAGATGCAGCAAGAGAAAGGCTTACGAAGTCCTTGCGGAAGTTAACCTTATAATTGCAAGAGCCGCAAGAAAGGTCAACAAAGACATCAAAGTCCTTGCATGGAACTGGGGTTGGACAGGCAGATTCGATTCCTGGGACGATATGGCGCAGGCTATCGGCGACGAGGGCGCTCGCGTTATGTGTACAAGCGAAGAGGGTGTTAAAAAGACGATCGGCGGTATTGAGACATCAGTTATCGACTACTCCATTTCTCTTGTAGGCCCCGGCGAAAATGCAAAGAATATCTGGAAAACGTGCAGAAAACACGGCGTAAAGACGCTTGCAAAAGTTCAGTTCAACAACACATGGGAATGCTCTACCGTTCCCTATCTGCCTGTTGTTGACCTTGTGGAACAGCATATTCAGGGCATTGTTGACAACAAAGTTGACGGTCTTATGATAGGTTGGACGCTCGGCGGCTACCCGTCCATGAATCTTGAAGTTGCCAGCCAGTATTATTGGACAAACGGAAACCCGCAGGACGCGATAGTTTCCATATTCGGAGACAAAGCACCCGTTATCAATAAGGCGACAGAAACGTTCTCCAAAGCATTCCAGAACTTCCCGTTCCATATCGGAACACTTTACAAAGGTCCGCAACATATGGGACCGTCCAACCCGCTGTTTGAACATCAGACAAAACTCTATGCAACAATGACTGGACTTCCCTATGACGATATAAATCAATGGCGTTCGATTTACCCGCTGGATATTTTCGAAAATCAACTCCGACTTGTTGCCGAGGGATTCAAGGAAGGCATAGACGAACTGAAAGCGTCCGTAACGGATAAAGACCTTGCTGAAAACAAGCGTTTGGCTGAATTTGTTGACGTTGCAACAGGAACGTATTGTCTGTTCAAGAGTTCGTATCAGCAGACAGCATATAACGTCACGAGAAACAAATTCGACGAAGAGACCGATCCCGCAAAGAAAGAGGAATACAGAAAACGTATCATTGAACTTCTTAATGCGGAAATGGATACCGCGATGGAGATGTACAAAGTTATGATTCACAACTCCACCATCGGTTACGAAGCGGCAAACCACTATTTCTTCAACAAGTACAGCATGATGGAAAAAATCCTCTGCTGCGAATATCTTCTCGAAAGATTCGGCAAATAATGCCGCATTTTGGGGAAACGGCGGAAGTTTCGTCGTTTCCCCGTTTTTTTGGAATATTTTAATTCTCCTTTGAATATTTTTAAGTGATAACAAAGGAGGTTAAACACCAATGAACAGTATCAATTACAGACCCGAAGGCACAAGCGCACTTGACGAAAAGCCGTCTTTGCTTCAACTTGAACGGGCAAAAGCGACCAACAGGATTCTCGAAGCACGCGCCGTTATGTGCGACAACGACCACAACCTGATAGTGGATCTCGGAGACATTAAAGGTGTTATACCGAGAGAGGAAGCTGCGATAGGCATACGCGACGGAAGCGTTAAAGACATTGCCGTTTTGAGCCGCGTCAACAAACAGATATGCTTCAAGGTAGACGACATTCTGACAAAGCAGGGACAAACAGTTGCCCGTCTCAGCCGCGTTTCGGCACAGCAGGACGCTCTGAACTATATGCTCTCGACATACAAAAAGGGCGACATAATTCCCGCGCGGATAACGCACCTTGAACCGTTCGGCGCATTTGCGGATATCGGCTGCGGGATAGTTGGGCTTATAAGTATCGAAAATATTTCGGTTTCGAGGATTTCGCACCCGAGGGACAGATTTTTTGTCGGACAAAATATCCGTGTCGTTATAAAGGACATTGATTATGAAAACCGACGGTTTACCCTCTCGCACAAAGAACTTCTCGGAACATGGGAAGAAAACGCGGATATGTTCGATGTCGGGCAGACCGTTTGCGGAGTTGTGCGCTCTATCGAAGATTACGGTATATTTATTGAGTTGACGCCGAACCTTGCGGGACTCGCCGAATATAAAGCGGGCATCGTTTCGGGTCAGCAGGCAACCGTTTACATAAAAAATATAATTCCCGAAAAAATGAAAATAAAATTGAGCATAATCGACTGTTTTTGCGGAGACGCAAAACTCGAAGATTACAGATATTTTTGCCACGGATCGCATATTGACGAGTTTGTGTATTCCCCTCCCGAAGCCAACAAGGTCATAAGAACTTCTTTTGACGAAGTTCCCGTATAAAAAGATCAAGGACGCAGAAATGCGTCCTTATTTTTTCGAATAAAAACGGTTGACAAAGACTTTTGAATGTTCTATAATATAGAAAACAGCAAGGATTTTCGGAGTATTCAGATGAAAAAAGACAAAAAAGATACGGCGGAACTGCTCGGACAAATTGAATATGATGAAGCCGCGACTTCCGCAATAAATGCAGACATGGCGGTTTTGCTTGCACTTTCCGCACTTGAACTTATAGCGGGCTTTTTCATGAACGGCTATTCGGTCATCGCCGACGGACTGCATAACATTGTTTCTGCCGCACTTTGCGCAAAACTCGGCAAAAAATTCAAAAAAGTTATCGCCATAATAATGCTCCCGTTTTCTGCGGCAGGGATATATTTCGGATTCTATCTGATGACGCTCAAAGTCTCTTACCTTGATCGTGCGCCGAAAATATGGCTGTTTATGATAATAATTCCCGTTCTGCTTTTGAAAATAGGTTTTGCATTGAACACATCCGATAAAATCAAATTAAGCGGTGTAAGGTGGATCAAACCCGTTTCAACGCAGATGAATGTCTGCGTTCTGACTGCCGTAGCCTCGTTTGTCGGACTGTTTGCATCGTTTTTTATGGATTTTTATATAGAGACTGCAATCGCGACCGCGATCTGTCTGCTTTCTCTGCTCGAAAGTTTCCGCGTTTTCGGACAGTTTAAAGCCGACTATATAGAAAAAGTGATTGAAAACGATACGGTGAAAGAAATAACAGAAAAAGAGCCCGATGATTTTGCCCCCATATCCGTCGGCGAAATTCATCTTCTCTCTAAATCAATGGGCGTTGATGAAACGGACGAAGAATTGACTTCCTTTGACCCCGTGCAACCGAATGAGACGGAAGTGACGGAAGAAAAGGAACAGCCGAAGAAAGAAAAGAAGAAAAAAGAAAAAATATTTACTGACGAAAAGAAAGACGAAGAAGACGATTGGTAGAAAACAGCGATTGCAAAATGCAATCGCTGTTTTCTACTGATAAGTTCTTTTTAATCTCGAAAAGACATTTTCAGCCTCTTTTTCGCTTAAAATCAACCCGTATTTTTTCGCGGTCAGGCGCAGTTCATCCGCCGAACGTGAATTTTTAAGCGATTCGATTCTTTCAAGGTATTTTTCCATGCGTCAGACCGTCTCGAAATATTTATCAATCTCATATTCCGTCTTATTGTCCGCTTGCAGATAAGACATACACTCTTTACGTTTTTCATCAACGTAAGTTTTGACCGCATATTCGGGCAGAACGGAGCGCACAAAACTTGACGATGCACCGAGTTCGACCGCTTCATAAAGACTGTTTGGAAGCGAAGCAAGACCGTCCGTCACACCGCAAGGCGCTTTGTACAGCGTTTGTTCTATCGGTTTTCTGACGGGAAGTTTGTGTTCTATTCCGTATATACCCGCATTCAGAAGCAGCGTCAACGCCGCATACGGCGAGCAGGATGGGTCTGCGGAGCGAATCTCGACGCGCTTATTTGCATCGGGCGCAGCAGGTATTCTGACAAGTTGAGAACGGTTTGTATTTGACCATGCAACGTATTTCGGGGCTTCAAATGAGCCGAAACGCGCGTATGAATTGGTCAACGGGTTCATAAACATCGTTATTTCATCTATATATGTCAGAACGCCCTCTATAAAACTTTCCGCAACTCCCCTGTTTGTCAGAAAAACATTTTTTCCGTCTTTATAAAGCGAAACGTGAAAATGCAATCCGCTTCCGCTTTTATCGGGGAACGGTTTGGGCATAAACGACGCGAAAAGATTGTGCTGTGCCGCAAGCGTTTTTACAACGGAACGGTATGTGATGTAATTGTCAACAGCGGTTACCGCGGACGAATATCTGAAATCTATTTCGTTTTGTCCGGGGCCTCTCTTGTGCTGGGAACTTTGCGGGCGTATGCCCATTTCACCGAGCGTAAGGCATATCTCACGTCTTATATCTCCGCCCTTGTCGCGGGGGGAAATATCCATATACCCCGCGTTGTCAAGAGGCGTTCTTGTAGGATTTCCGTCCGTATCGCATTTGAAAAGATAAAATTCGCTTTCGATTCCGACTTTGCATTCGTATCCGAGTTCGAAAAGTCGTGCCACCGCTTTTTTCAGCGCGTAACGAAGATCGCTTTCGAACGGCGAAGAGTCTGTGTGACGTATGTCGCAAAAAAGGTGAAGTTCCTTTTCACCCGAAGTTGACCAAGGCAACAACGTCATAGTTTCCGGCTCGGGAAAAAGCAGGCAACTGACACTTTCTTTATCCGTAAACCCGGGTATGTCGGAAGCGTCAAAAGAAATGCCGTTTTCAAAGATTCTCGGCAGTTCTTCCGGCATTACGCATATATTTTTTTGATTTCCGTAAATGTCGCAAAATGCAAGGCTGACGAATTTGACGTCGTGTTCCTCGGCAAAGCGCAATATATTTTCGTATTCTTTCATTGCAGACTTTCCATTCATATTATTGATATAATTATAATACAAATGTTTCCCGATGTCAATAATCAGGCGTAAAAAGCCTTAAATTCAATGAAATTTTGCGCTGTCAATGTTGACAATCGTAAAAAATAATGATATAATTTATTTTATTAAAACGGAGAAACAAGGTGTAAAAGTATGAGTAAAATTTTTGTACCCAAGGGGTATTCCCCAAAACTTAACCTTTACGAAACACAGACGGCGATAGGCTTTACAAACAGAACGTTTGAAGGCTATCTGAGCGAGGCACTCAATTTAAAAAGAGTTTCCGCTCCCCTGTTCGTCGATCCCGAATCGGGGCTTAACGATGACCTGAACGGCATTGAACGGCCCGTACAGTTTGAATTGACGGATTCCGGCAAACAGGCGCAGATAGTTCACTCTCTCGCAAAATGGAAGAGAATGGCGCTTCATAAGTACGGATTCCGTATAGGAAACGGTCTTTATACCATAATGAACGCTATCCGTCGCGACGAAGAGACCGACAATCTTCATTCTGTCTATGTCGATCAGTGGGACTGGGAAAAAGTTATCGATGAAAAGACCCGCAATATCGATTACCTGAAAGCGACCGTAAAAGCCATTGTCGGCGCTATTTGCGACACCCTTGACGATTTGAAAGTCAAATTCCCGCAGGTAGACATCGTTCTCAAAAGAGAAGTAAGTTTTATCACCACGCAGGAACTTGAAGATATGTACCCCGCGCTTACTCCGAAACAGCGCGAAGACGCATATCTCAAAGAAAACAAGACAGCATTCATCATGCAGATAGGCGATAAACTGAAAAGCGGAATCAAGCACGACGGCAGAGCCCCCGACTACGACGATTGGGCGCTTAACGGGGATATTCTTTTCTACAATGAGGTTCTCGGTTGTGCGTTTGAAATTTCTTCAATGGGTATTCGCGTTGACCCGAAATCTCTTGATGAACAGCTGACAAAGGCGAATGCGGACAACAGAAGAAAATATCCGTTTCACAAAGCACTTTTGGCAGGTGAACTTCCCTTGACCATAGGCGGAGGTATCGGTCAGTCAAGACTTTCAATGCTGCTTCAAGGCAAGGCTCACATAGGTGAAGTTCAGGTTTCCGTATGGGATGACGAAACGCTTGATATCTGCCGCAAAAACAATATAGAGATTTTGTAATATGAGTATACTTTATTTTTTCGAATCCATCAGAAATCCCGTGCTTGACGCCGTTATGCTGGCGTTGACAAAACTTGCCGAAGAGTATGTTTTCATCGTTGCCGCACTTCTTTTCTTTTGGTGTATCAATAAGAAGAACGGCTACTACATGATAACCGTGGGACTTGTCGGAATAACTCTCAATCAATGGCTGAAAATGCTTTTCAGAGTTCCGCGTCCGTGGGTACTCGACCCAAACTTTAAAGCGGTCGAAGCCGCTACACCTGCGGCAAACGATTTCTCGTTTCCCAGCGGGCATACCCAAAACGCCGTCGGAACTTACGGAAGTATAGCGAGGTTTACAAAGTATAAATGGCTCCGCATTGTGGGCATAGTGCTTGCGGTGTTGATTCCGATTTCGAGACTTTATCTCGGCGTTCATACCCCGCTTGATGTCGGCGTATCGTTTGTTATAGGAACGGTGCTTGTACTTATTATGTACCCGCTTATCAAAAAGACTGATGAAAAGCCGTGGATTCTCGGCGTTATTTTCGGTATTTGCTCCGTGCTGATGATAGGTTTTCTTGTGTTTACATATATCAGACCTTTTGAAGTAACGGAAGTCTGGCAAACGGAATGTATCGACGGTGCGATGACAAACGTTTCGAAAATGCTTGGGGCAACGCTCGGTATACTTGTTGCATGGTTTGTTGATTCAAAATATATCAGGTTTGAGACGGCAGCGCCGTGGTATATTCAGATAATAAAAGTTGTATTCGGCATCGGTGTTGTTTTCGGGCTGAAATCGGTTTTCAAAATCATATTGTTTGCGCTGTTGGGTAACGGCAGCATTCCCGCTTTGATAATTGAGTATTTCTTAGTTGTAATTGTTGCGGCAATGCTTGTTCCGATGACGTTTAAACCGCTGAACAAATTATTTGCAAAGCATTTGAAAAAATAAATTTTTTATAGCAAAAACGGGACGCTTTGCGTCCCGTTTTTCTTTATACTATCGTATTATATCCGCTGTCGTCGCGCCGCTTAATGAAATCAGATCCTGCGGCGCGAGCGATATCTGATAACCTATCTTGCCCGCGCTTACGGTAACGGTTTTTTGTTCGAGAACCGACGAATGAAAAACGGTCTTGTACCGTTTTTTCATTCCGATGGGCGAACATCCGCCTCTGATATACCCCGTGACGGCATTTATCTCGGAAACGTGAATCATCTCAACGGATTTTTCGCCGACCGCTTTTGCGGCTTTCTTCAAATCAAGTTCGTCCGCGACAGGGATAACGAATACGAAATACGCCTTTGACGCACCTTTCGTAACAAGTGTTTTGAAAACTCCCGCAGGGGCAAGTCCGACAAGTTCCGCAACGGTAACGCCGTCAACGCAAACGCCGTCTTCGTGCGGGTATTCGAGAGCGCTGTACTTAACTTTTGCTTTGTCAAGTATGCGCATAACATTTGTTTTGAATTCAGCCATCAGACAGCAACCTCTTTCATAACCGTGTTTCCTCTGCCGACGATATCGTAAATCTGTGAGCATACGCCGTCGGAAAGATCGACACCCTGTTGGAATTTTGCTTTTTTGCCGGCATCGGTGAAATGGAAATATACCATATCTTTTCCGGGGTTGGAACGGAGCACGTCCATACATTCTTCGAAGCGAACCTTATCCGATTTGTCAACGGATATCATCATTGCCAATATCGCCTGCGGCATTACATCGGGGATAGAAACGGGAACTTCTTCCATGGAATAGTTTCTGTCAACTTCGCTGATGTTTCTTGCCATCAGTTTTGCTATTTCGCGCGTGTCGGATTCATCGTCGTCGCTGCCAAAGTTATCTTTTTCAATGCTCAGTCTGCCTTCGATAATAACGACTTTGTCCTCAACAAGCAAAGATTGGAACTTTTCGTATGTTTTAGAGAACAGAAGCACTTCAATTGTACCCGTAAGGTCTTGCAGTTGAAGTATAGCCATCATGGTCTCGTTGCGGGTGAGTTTTTTCGTCACCTTGGCAAGTATACCCATAATGCTGACCTTGTCGCCGTCCTTGCACTCGTTTTCTTCATCGAAAAGCGAGGCAATGGTTCGGGTGCCGTATGCTTCAATAAGCCCCGCATATTCTTTCATCGGGTGGTCGGAAAGATAGAGTCCCGTAACGTCTTTCTCAAATTTGAGTTTTTCTTTCTTTGAGTATTCGGGAACTTTCGGGAATTTGAACTCGGGTGTTGCGTCCTCTTCCTCATCATCTTCAAAAAGGCTGAACTGACCGCCTTTTTCTTCTTTCAGACTGCTTTGCAGACTTGAACGGAGTTCGGGAAAACCCGCTATGAGTTCGTGTCTCGTATTTCCGAAACTGTCAAACGCTCCCGCGTAAACAAGACTTTCAACTGTTCGGGAGTCAATGTCGTAATTCTTCATCATGCGGTGCAGGAAGTCGTAGAAACTTTTGAAAGGTCCTTTTTCTTCTCGTTCCTTTATGATGTTGTGTGATATCTCAACGCCGACATTCTTGACCGCAGCGAGTCCGAACCGTATATTATCGCCGCTAACAGAGAAATACACTTCACTTTCGTTTACATCGGGCGCGAGAACGGGAACGTTCTGTTTTTGCGCCTCGTTGATGTAATCGACCATCTTGTCGGGCTTTGTCAATACGCTTGTCAGAAGCGCCGACATGTACTCTTTCATGAAATGGCATTTCAAGTATGCCGTGTAGTACGTTACAAACGCATACGCCGCCGCATGGGATTTATTGAATGCGTATTTCGCAAACTCGATCATTTCGTCGAATATCTCGTTTGCCACATCTTCGGGAACGCCGTTTCTGACCGCACCGGGAAGTTCCATTGTTCCGTCGGCTGCAAATTTGCCGTGAATGAAATATTCACGTTCCTGCTGCATGACGTCCATCTTTTTCTTACCCATTGCTCGACGCACGATGTCGGCGCGCCCGAATGAGTAACCGGCAAGGTTACGAACGACCTGCATGACCTGCTCCTGGTATACCATACAGCCGTGGGTAACTTCAAGTATAGGCTTCAACTGCGGGTCTTTATATTTAATGGATTCGGGGTGGTAACTGTTGTTGATATACGTCGGAATGGAATCCATGGGACCTGGACGGTAAAGCGAGATAACCGCCGTAATATCTTCTATATTCTTCGGCTTCAACTGGATAAGCGTTTTCTTCATTCCGCCCGATTCAAGCTGGAATACGCCGTCCGTCTGACCGAGAGAAAGCATATCGTAAACCGCCTTGTCGTCCATATCGACGTTTTCTATCTTGAAATCTGGAATTTTTTTCCTTATCTGACGGCACGCATCTTCTATGACCGTGAGGTTTCGCAAGCCGAGGAAGTCCATTTTAAGCAGACCGAGTTCCTCGTCGATAACCATATCGTATTGCGTAACAGGCATATCGTCCTGCACGGCAAGAGGAACGTAATCCGAAACGTCACTTCCCGCAATGATAACACCGCAGGCATGCACAGAGGTGTGTCGGGGCGCATTCTCAACACCCGCAGAAAGGTCTATAAGTTCTTTTATTCTCGGGTCGGTGTTGTACATTTCTCGGAGTTCCGGCATTATTTCGACGGATTCCATTATAGTTTTCTTGTCTTGCAAAAGTTTTGCTATCGCATTGGCTTCCGCAGGAGTAAATTCAAGCACTCTGGCAACGTCTTTGACCGCCATTTTTGCTTTCATCGTTCCGAATGTGACTATCTGTGCAACACATTCCGCACCGTATTTTTTGATACAGTAATCAACTATTTCCTGACGCCTTTCAACGCAGAAATCGACGTCGAAATCGGGCATAGAAACACGTTCGGGGTTCAGGAAACGCTCAAAAAGGAGATTATATTTCAGCGGTTCGATGTTTGTAATATCTATGCAGTACGCAACCATACTGCCTGCGCCCGAACCTCTTCCCGGTCCAACGGGAATTCCGACGCTTTTTGCGTAACGAACGTAGTCGCTTACGATAAGGAAGTAATCGACGAATCCCATTTTATGAACAACGCCGAGTTCGTATTCAAGACGTTCGTCAAGTTCTTTTGTTCTTGCGGGATATTTTCTGTCATAGCCCTCGTATGCGAGTTTTTTGAGAAACTCAAAGTGATCCATATTATCGGGCGTGACAAAGTTCGGTAAGTGATAAACCTTGTGGTCGGGATCGTCAAGATTCTGAAACGACACATCGCACATTTCTGCGATTTTAACGGTGTTGTCGCACGCCTCGGGAATGTATTGGAAAAGATCTCTCATTTCCTTTTCGGATTTTAGATAGAACTCATCCGTTTCAAACCCCATTCCGCACTCTTCGCTCAAAGTTTTTTTAAGCTGGACATACAAAAGCACTTTTTGTGCCTTAGCGTCCGACTTGCGCAGATAGTGAGCGTCGTTTGTGGCAACAAGCGGAATGCCCGTCTCTTCGTGCATACGCAAAAGGCCGTCTATGACTATCTTCTGATCTTCAATTCCGTGATCCTGGATTTCAAGATAGTAATTGCCTCTGCCGAACAGGTTGTCATACCAAAGCGCGAGTTCTTTTGCGCCCTCGTAGTCGCCTGCGACAAGTCTTTGCGGAACATCTCCCGCAAGACACGCAGAAAGGCATATAAGCCCCTCATGATACTTTTCAAGCAGTTCTTTGTCGATACGCGGCTTGTAATAGAAACCCTGCGTATTGCTCAACGAAACCATTTTAACAAGGTTTTGATAGCCCACATTATTTTTGCAGAGCAAAACAAGGTGCCCGTAATGAGCGTCATATTCCCTGCTCTTGTCAAAACGGGTACGCGCGGCTGTATAACATTCACAGCCGAGTATGGGTTTTATACCGTGCTTCTTTGCGGATTTATAGAATTTTATCGCTCCGTACATATTGCCGTGATCGGTAATAGCGATGGCGGTCTGTCCCATTTCTTCGAGCAGTTCCATCATCTTATCTTTTTTATCACCCATCGTGCAGGCTCCGTCAAGAAGGCTGTACTGTGAGTGAACGTGCAAATGAACAAATGCCATAATTCCTCCGCGGACTTCAAATGTCCTGTATATAAACTTATCGTAATTTTCTAAATTGATTTTTCGGCTGCCGCCACAAGTTTTTTCAGGCGATAAGCCGTTCCCGATTTCGAAAGCGGCGGGTCAAAAGTTTCCCCCAACTGTTCAATGCTCATATCGGGATGCGCCAAACGCGCTTCCGCAACGACTATTAAATCATCCGAAAGCCCCACATATTTATTTTGTTTGAGTTTTTTTGCCGCTTCGATATGTTTTGCCGACGAAATCGCCTGTTTTTTCGCATTTGCGACATCGCAGTTCCCCGCCCTGTTCGCATCGTTGCGAACGGTGCGCAGAATATTTGAATTTATACATTCAAACGCCTGATTTTTTGCGCCTATCTCAAATAATAGTTGAGAAACATCGTCAACGGTTTTGAAATAAAAGAAATTGCCGGTTGCTCTGTGCGAAACGCGAACAACAATATCAAGCGACGAAAAAATATCAAGTGTAGGTTCTATTATCTCTTCGTTTTTTATACCGATTTCGGCATATATAGTTTTTGACGGGTCGCTGACACTTCCCTCTCCGAGGAAAAGTCCCCTGATAAACGAAATCCCGACATTATCCTTTGAAAGCACGGTAAAATCCGCGTCTTTCGGTTGCGGTATGATTTTTGAAACCGCATTGTAGACATCTGCGCCACCCTCGAATATCAGACGCTTGCCTCTCGAACCTCTTCTTACACTCGATTCAGCGTCAATTCCGCAAAGGCGTGATAGCAAACGGCAAAAACGGGACATCGCGTCCTCGCTTTCGGTTACAAAAAGAATCCCGCGCTCGTCATAAAAATCACACGAGTATATAAAACCGAGCAATTCACCGGCTTTTTCGTTTTCCGAACACTTCACGGCGCAAGCCGCTTTTTTTACTTCTTGCGAAAAAGTCGTCATTTTATCCTCTTAACTTCCGGCTCAAGCATAACACCGAATTTTTCAAAAACAGTCTTCTGAACAAGTTCGCGCAATCCGTCAACATCTTTGCAGGTCGCTCCGCCTTTGTTAATTATAAATCCCGCGTGTTTTTCGCTGACCTGAGCTCCGCCGACGGAAGTGCCTTTCAGCCCGCTGTCCTGTATAAGTTTTCCAGCAAAATACCCCTCGGGACGCTTGAAAAAACTGCCTGCGCTCGGAAATTCAAGCGGTTGCGACGTTTTTCTTTTCTCTATAAGAATCTGCATTTCCGACTTGATTTTTTTGCGGTCGCCGTCACGGAGTATAAGTTTTGTTTCGCAGATAATGTCGCTGTCCGAAAAACAGGAATGTCTGTAACCGAAATCATGTTCTTTACCTTTGACCGTTTTGATATTACCGTTTTGGTCAACATAAGTCGTTTCCGAAACAATATCCGCAAAAGTTCCACCGTATGCACCTGCATTCATAAACACGGCGCCGCCGATGCTTCCCGGAATGCCATGTGCAAATTCCATGCCCGTCAAAGACGCTTCAAGTGCGGTGTTTGCGACTTTTGAATTAAGCGCACCCGCGCCTGCGACGATTTCATTGCCCTTGGCATATACGCTGTCAAGTCTCGATGTCTTTATGACAGCACCGCGTATTCCGTCGTCATCCACAAGCAGATTTGAGCCGTTTCCGACCGTGATATAACGGATATTTTCCCTGTTTAATTCACAAACGCAGTCTCTGACCTGTTCAACCGAACGCGGAAAAATCATTATATCAGCATTGCCGCCTATCCGAAAAGTTGTATTCTTCGACATCGGAACATCAACTTCAAATTCAATGCCGTTTGCAGTTAAAAAGTCTTTGAGTTCGGAAAGCATAAGTTTCTCCGTTTCAGAAAATTCAATCGTTGTCGTTCATCGACGCTTCAAGGCGTTTGTTGAGTTCCGCAGCGGCATTGTAGCCGAGACGTTTGAGTCTGTTGTTCATCGCCGCAACTTCAATTATGACAGCAAGGTTACGTCCGGGCTTAATGGGAATGGTTATCATCGGAACTTTAAGACCGAGAATGTCATACTGTTCATATTCCAGACCGAATCTGTCGTATTTTGTATCCTGGCTCCAATTTTCGAGAGAAAGAACAAGGTCTATCTTTTCAGATTCCTTAACCGCGCCCATACCGAATATCTGACGAACGTCAACAATACCTATGCCGCGAAGTTCGATAAGATGACGGATTATTTCGGGCGAAGTACCTACAAGAGTTCTGTTCGAAACGCGCTTAATCTCAACCGCATCGTCGGCAACAAGTCGGTGACCTCTTTTGAGAAGTTCCATTGCGGCTTCGCTTTTTCCGACGCCGCTTTCACCGAGCATGAGAATGCCCTCACCGTAAACCTCCACAAGCACGCCGTGACGGGTGACCTGCGGGGCAAGTTTTACGCTTAAAAGGCTGATAACGGAACTCATCACATTAGAAGTCGGCTCTTCCGTTCCGAGCAAAGGTATTTCATACTTTTTCGCGCTTTCCGTTATTTCCGGAATTGCTTCAATTCCTTGACAGATTATGAGTGCGGGGAACTTGCGCGAAAACAATGCGTCAACCTTTGCCTTTCTGTCATCGGGTGTCAGACTTTCGAGATATCCGTGTTCGGCGTTACCCATAAGTTGAAGTCTGTCCTTTTCAAAATCAGTAAAATACCCTGTCAGCGCAAGCCCGGGACGGTTGACTTCCGATGTTATAATATCGATGTCGTCGCAGTTTTCGGAACCGCTGCCGGGAACGTAAACAGTCTTTAATCCGAGTTTTTCGACAAGATAAGAAAGTTTAAGGCTTGTGTTTTTGTTAGACATAAGTCCTCCTAAAAAAGTCACTCAGGCAACCAAAATTGCCTGAGTAACTCAAAATCGGTCATCCATCGGCAATTTTACCGATAAACGTTAATTTTATTCTGCTGCATCCTCAGACGCGGGCTCTGCGGTATATTCCGCAGGTGCTTCCTCTTCGTCCGATTCTTCCTCGTTCGCAAGAAGCGCCTTGATGGAAAGGCTTACTTTCTTGGTCTCGTAGTTGATTTCGGTGATCTGCGCATTAACGGTCTGACCTATCTGAAGAACGTCGGAAACGTTTTCAACTCTGTGATTTGCAATCTGAGAGATATGGATAAGTCCGTCAATGCCGGGGATAACGCTTACGAAAGCACCGTAGGGCATGAATTTAAGAACTTTAACTTCCACTACGTCGCCGACCTGATATTTCTTCGGGAGAATTACCCAAGGATCATCTTCGGTCTTCTTGTAAGTAAGAGAAACTTTCTTCGTCTCGGGGTTGAAAGATTTAACTTCAACTTCGATAACGTCGCCGACTTTAATAACTTCGGAGGGGTGCTTGATTCTGCCCCAGGAAAGGTCTGTGATGTGAACAAGACCGTCAACGCCGCCGATATCGACAAACGCACCGAACGTTGTAAGAGATTTAACGGTACCCGTATATCTCTTGCCGACTTCAATGTTGTCCCAAACTTCTTTCTGCGCAGCTTCTTTTTCTTCTTTGAGAACGGACTTGATGGAACCGATAATGCGGCTTCTTCTGCCGTTTTCTTCAACTTCGATAATGCGAAGTTTTACGTTTGTGCCGTTGAACGGAGTAAGATCCTCTGTTCTGCGAAGCGTTGCGAGAGACGCGGGAACAAATACTCTGACCTTGTTGACAAGCACAACAAGACCGCCTTTTACTACCTGTATTACTTTACCGGTAACGATCTCTCCGCTTTCTTTGAGTTCCGCGATACGCTCACGTCCCTTTTCAGCGTCGAGTTTAGCCTTCGAAAGAAGAACTGTTCCCTCGGCATCGTTTACCTTCACGACGACCGCTTCAACCTCATCGCCGACGGCAACAGGCTTATCATCGTGCTCGAACTCCTCCGCAGGAATAAATCCGGAGTGTTTAGCACAAAGGTCAACCTGAACTTCCGTTCCGTTGACAGCCGTAACTGTTCCGGTTACTTTTTGACCGTTTTTCATCGGTCTGAGTGAAGCCTCCACAAGGCTGGCAAAATCTTCGCCGTCCTCGGTGAGTACCTTCTCGTCGTTTTCGTTTACCATGTTGATAATGACCTCCTCGATTGCACTGCGGTGCGTTGACGCTCCGGCAGACAATCCTATTTTTTTATACTTACCTAAATAAGTTGGCAATTGAGTAAAATTCTCTATATGGACGGCGTCGCAGTTCTGTGACGCTATCTGATAGAGTTTTTTTGTGTTTGAACTGTTTTTGCCGCCGACGATTATCATAAAATCGACTTTCTTTGACAGTTCTTCAACCTGCTTCTGACGATCATGTGTCGCCGTGCAGACAGTATTTATAACTTCGACGTTCGGGAACGCTTTTGCGTATTCCGCCATACGTTCGAATTCGGAAATATTGAATGTTGTTTGAGCAACGAGAACATATTCCCTGTTTTTATTTAATTCATTATGCAATATAATTTTGAGTTCGTCAAGACTTTTTGCAATAAAGTAACGATTTTCTGCATTTCCGACAATTCCGACGACCTCGGGATGTGCAATATCACCCACGATTATCAAATCTTTATTGCCCGCCGCAATTTTTTGTATTCTCTTGACTTTCGGGCAAGTCATATCAACAGTTTCGACACCGCGTTTTTCAAGTTCTTCGGTAACGCTTTTCGGCACGCCGTGAGTTCGGATAAACACTATATCCCCCGGCGCTGCCTGCGAAGCATCATCTATAACTTCAACTCCGTTTGAACGAAGATCTTCGTTGATGTCGGGGTTATGAATGATAGGACCGTAGGTATAGATCATTCTGCCGCTGTGTGCTTCACGCTCTGCTTTTATACGCTCATAAAGCGCCGTAACGGCACGATCGACACCGAAGCAAAAGCCCAATGTTTCGGTCGTAAATATTTCAAAGCCCATAAACGGTTCCCATTATATGTTCGCCTGCTTGCGTGTATTCTTCGGAAGAGCCTTTTTCAATACCGAGTTCTTCGGGGCTTATAGGTTTGCCTATTCTGATCTCATAACGATTGAAAAAATTGACATTGCGTTTGTAGACCAAATGAATAGGAACTATGGGCTCTTTGCACTTGTACGAAAACATTGCAACTCCGCCGCGCGCGTCGCTTCCGTCGCCCGAATTATAACGTGTTCCCTCGGGGAATATTCCGAGTTGTTCGCCGTTTTTAAGTGCTTTCAGCGCACCTCTGACGGCTGAAATCGGCATACCGCTTCTGTCAACGGAAATAGCGTTGAGTCTTTTCAAAAAGAAACTCATAACAGGAATCTTGAAAAGTTCCTGCTTCGCCATAAATATAATGCGTCTTTTGAACACGGTAAGAAGCAAGAGTATGTCAAACACCGAATGATGATTTGCGCATATTATAAGCGCGCCGTCCGTCGGAATATTTTCCTTACCCGTGACTTTGACACGGTTGAAGACATAAATGTAAAAAAGCGAAATCGCTCTGACGAATTTATACATTGACTTTTCTCCGTATTATGTTAATTACAGTCTGAACCGACTGTTCGAAATCCATATCGGAAGTATCTACCAACACAGCGTCTTCGGCAGGCTTGAGAGGTGCTGTCGCACGTTCGGAATCCGCCTTGTCCCTTTCCGCGACTTCTTTCAAAACGCGTTCGAACGTATCGGGAGTTTCAAGTCCTTTTGCCATGAGTTCCCTGTGGCGGCGTCTTGCCCTTACTTCAACGTTTGCTGTCAGAAATATTTTGACTTCCGCATTCGGAAGAATTACCGTCCCGACATCTCTTCCGTCCATTATGACGTTGTTCTTTCTTGCAATGTCACGCTGTAAATCAAGCAAGAATGCTCTGACTTCGGGGACGGCGGAAACCTTTGACGCCGCGGAAGATATTTCCTGCGTTCTGATAAGAGACGATACGTCTTCGCCGTCAATGATTATATGCTGTTCTCCGTCTATATGAGTCAATGAGAGTTCCGTTCCGGGAAGCACGGAAATTATATTTTCATTTGTAAAAGACTTCCCCGTCCTAACAAATTTCAAGCCAATCGCGCGGTATATAGCGCCCGTGTCAACATAAATGAAGCCGAGTTGTTTTGCCGCGGCGCGTGCAACGGTGCTTTTTCCCACACCTCCGGGACCGTCAATCGCAATATTTATTCCCATGTTCCGATGTCCTTTCCCGCACAATATCCCGTACTGAACGCAATTTGCAGATTAAAACCGCCCGTATATGCGTCAACGTCGAGAACCTCGCCGCAGAAATACAGATTTTTTATAATTTTTGAGCGCATATTTTTCGGACAAACGTTTTTGACGCTTACCCCGCCCGCCGTTACTATCGCTTCGTTTATGTCGCCTCTTGAATGAACCGTGAAGCATAATGATTTCAGCAGTTCGAGTAACCGAGCGCGCTCTTTTGACGTTATCGAATTCACCTTTTTATCGGGAGCGATACCGCTCAAATCAATGATAACGGGTATCAGTTTTGACGGAAGTAATTCCGAAAGCGAATTGGAAAAATTCCTGTTCAGATTTTTTGAAAAATCGGAAATAAGCCGTGCATCAAGCTTTTTTTCATCAAGCGCGGGTTTTAAGTCTATGCTAACCCTGTCGCCCTTTTCGGCAACGGAACTTGCGCTCAATATTTCCGGTCCGCTCATTCCGTCATGAGTGAAAACCATCTCTCCGAATCCGTCGTATACGGTTTTGCCGTTTCTGACGAGTTTTATTCCGACATTACGGAGAGAAAGCCCCTCAAGCCTTGCGCATAAACTCTTTTCTTCAAAAACAAGGGGAACAAGCGCCGCACGGGGTTCAACGATATCGTGACCGCACGACCGTGCAAGTTCGTAACCTTCTCCGTCCGAACCCGTCAGAGGGTAAGATTTCCCGCCTGTCGCAACAACGGTATTTTCAGCAAAAATTTCTCTGCCGTCGGAAAGTCTCACGCCGAGAATTCGTCCGTTTTCGACAATCAGCGAAACAACATCGCCGCGTTCAAATTTCACACCGCAGTCGTCGCAATATTTTTTTAACGCATTGCAAATATCGCTTGCTTTGTCAGAAGAGGGAAAAACTCTGTTTCCGCGCTCCGTTTTAAGCGGAACTCCGAGCGTTTCAAAGAATCTTATCGTATCCTCGTTTGAAAACGCAGAGAATGAACTCATCATAAATCTCGGATTTGATACGATGTTTGCAAAAAATGTTTCGGCGTCGCAGTTGTTCGTCACATTGCAGCGCCCTTTGCCTGTTATCAGGAGTTTACGCCCCGCCATCTTGTTTTTCTCGACAACGACAACTCTGTTCCCGTTTTCAGCCGCTGTTCCAGCACACATCATACCGGAAGCGCCGGCGCCGATGACAACGCAATCAATATGTTGACTCAAACCCAAACGCTCCTCTCCGATAATAAAATATTATATCATTTTTCGGAGAAAAAATCAATAGCAAAAACGCCTGTTCAAACTATTGTCATAACAGTTTTCAGACAGAATGTTTTTCGCCCACGATGTCAACTTTGAGCAGGTTTGTTGTGCCCGAAACGCCGAGCGGAACGCCTGCGGTTATAACCACAAGGTCTCCGTCGTTGACATAGCCAGCTTTTTTTGCGCCCTCAATGGCGTCCGCAAACAGTTCGTCGGTATTCGCCTTTTCTTCGAGAATAAGCGGATACACGCCCCATGAAAGGTTCATCTGACGGCAAACCTTTTCGCTCATTGCAAAAGCGACTATCGGCGAAAGCGGACGGAATTTTGATATTTCACGAGCGGTTCTGCCCGATTTTGTAACGGTGACTATTGCCCTCGCTCCGAGGTCGTGCGCCGTTGTACAGGTTGCGTGCGAAATAGCGTTTGTAACGTCTCCGCCTTTGTCCTGCGGACGTGTCGCAAAACGATGAATGTAATTGATATCCGATTCTGTTCTCTCTGCTATACGAGCCATGGTCCTGACCGCTGCTATCGGATAAAGCCCGTTTGCGGTCTCTCCCGAAAGCATTATTGCAGATGTGCCGTCGTATATGGCGTTTGCAACGTCAGTGGCTTCCGCTCTTGTCGGACGCGGATTTTTTATCATGGAATCGAGCATCTGCGTGGCGGTTATGACCTGTTTGCCCGCATTGTATACTTTTTTGATAAGGTCTTTTTGAATCACGGGAATCTCTTCAAGAGGAACTTCAACGCCGAGGTCACCTCTTGCTACCATAAGCCCGTCCGAAACGCTCAAAATATCGTCGGCGTTGCGGACGCCCTCCATATTTTCGATCTTTGCAATGATTTTTATGTCCGTATTGCCGAGCGACGCAAGATATTCTCTGATGTCGAGTATATCGCGGGCGGAACGCACAAACGATGCCGCGATGAAATCGAATCCGGTCTCCACCCCGAATTTTATATCGCTTTTATCGCGTTCGCTTAAAAACGGTATGGAAAGTCGGACATTGGGCACGTTTATACCCTTATTGTTTGAAACCCGACCTCCGTTAAGAACTTTGCAGAAGATATTGTTGCCGACAACATCTTGAACCGTCAGTTCAATAAGTCCGTCATCAATCAAAATGACCGTACCTTTTTTAACATCGTCTGGAAGCCCCTTATATGTTACCGAACAGCGCTCCGCCGTGCCGTCAACATCGTCTGTCGTCAGCACAAAAGTTTGTCCCTTTTTCAATTCGACGGGACCTGCGGAAAACTGCTTTACACGAACCTCGGGGCCCTTTGTATCAAGCATCGTGGCAACGGGAAAACCAAGTCTGTCACGAACTGCAACAAACTCATCAAATCTTTTTTTATGCTCTTCATGTGTCGCGTGCGAAAAATTAAAACGTGCAACGTTCATACCGCTTTTTATCAACTCTTCAACAACTTTCGGGTCGTTTGTCGCGGGACCGAGCGTACAAACTATTTTTGTCTTTCTCATCTTTTTATCCTCCGAAATTATTCCATAATATATTATATCACAAAAATCATGGATTGTAAATAAAATATATGTAAAACTTCGGGATTAAATTGCAAAAAGAGCGTTCCGAAGAACGCTCTTAAAATCAGAATATTTGTATTTGGAAACCGACGATAAATTCTTTTCTCGGTTCAAGACTTATCATGTCACGTTTTTCTTCAAGAGGTAACTTTTCGTCAATGAACGCGGAATGACCTATCCAAGGTTCAAGACAAACAAACGGAGCATCACTCCTGTTTGTATGCCATATGCCGAGAAGATTAAACCCGTCAAAGCGCATACGCAAACCGTTATTGCCTTTTCTGCTCTTCAAAGTGACAGTCTTTGCCGTGTTTTTAAACACAATCGCGTCATTGTCAAACAGGTCGTGACGCAGACCGAGACGTACACTGTCTTCAAGTTCAAACGGTTCTGTCTCGCCTGTCAAGAATCCCTCTTCCGTCAGCAGATATCTTTGCGGTGCGCACGGTTCGGAAAATTCGAGAAAGTAATCTTCGAACTTTTCGTCCGCATTGAGCGGAACTCTGAACCCGGGATGCGAACCCAGCGCAAAAATCATTTTTTCCGTTTCGGAAACGTTTCTGACTGTATAAGTGACCCCGACCGTTTTATTTTTCAGCAAGTCGTAGCGTACAAGAAACTCAAAATCAAACGGATATACGGCTTTTGTCTCGTTGTCGGAACGCAGAGAAAAAGTCATCGAAGTTTCGGTGTGCGCGACAAGAGAAAACTTTTTGTCGCGGGCAAATCCGTGTCTTGATTTCAGTTCATAGTCTTTTCCGCCGTAAGTATACTTTCCTCCGAGAATGCGTCCGACAAACGGGAACAGGTTCGGTGCGTGACTTTTCCAATACTTTTCGTCACCCGTCCAAACATATTCCTTGTTTTTTTGCGTCATATCGCAAATCGAGAGCAATTCGGCGCCTTTCGGCTCGGCTGCCATGATAATGGTGCCGTCGGTCATTGAGTAATACATATTTTTCTCCGTTAAAGAGTTTTTGCGATCTCTTTCAGATATTCTCTGAAATCAGCACCGATCTCGGGATGTTTGAGCGCAGTCTCAACCTGTGCCTGCATAACGCCGAGTTTGTTGCCCATGTCGTATCTCTTACCAACAAAGTCAACCGCAACCATTCTTTCTGTCTGCGCAACGGTCTTCATCGCGTCGGTCAACTGCAATTCATCGCCTGCGCCGAGCGGTGTCTTTTCGAGAACGGAGTATATTTCGGGAGTAAGAACAAGTCTGCCGAGAATCGAATAGTAAGAAAGAATCTGATCTTTCGTCGGCTTTTCGATCATATCGGAAACATAATATCTGTTATCTTCAATGTGATCAACGGCAAGTGTGCAGTATCTCTGAATTGCCTCTTCGGAAACCGCCTGAACGCCGCAAACGCCTTTGCCGTACTTTTCGTAAGCGTCACAAAGCTGTTTTACAACGGGATATTCATCGTTCATAATAACATCGTCGCCGTAAAGAACAGCGAACGGATCGTTGCCGGTGAACTCTCTTGCATACATAAGTGCGCCGCCTGTGCCGTTCATCGTCTTCTGACGAACGTAAACGATGTTTGCCATATTGGAAATCTCATTTACGGTTTCGAGAAGTTTTGCTTTCTTCGCGCCGCCCGCTTTGAGTCTGTCTTCCAATTCGGGTGAACGGTCAAAATGATCTTCGATAAGCGTCTTGCCTCTCGAAATAACGATCATGATGTCCTCGATTCCGCTCTTGACACACTCTTCAACAAGATATTGAAGCGCCGGCTTGTCAACAATGGGAATGAGTTCTTTCGGAACCGACTTTGTCGCGGGAAGCATTCTCGTTCCGAGACCCGCGGCAAGAATGACTGCCTTTTTAACTTTCATACAAAAAAACTTCCTTTCGGGAACAACTTTCAATTCTGTATTTTATCATAATAAATATTAAAAATCAAGTTATTTGAAAACTGTTCCGTCTTTTTTAAAAAATGCGACTCTTTTGACTATTATCGGACAGGTTTTACCGCCCGTAAACTCCGAAAACGCTTTCATCAGCAAGTTCACGCCGACATTGTTTTCGCTGTTGCACGGAAGATTTATAACAAACACGGAGTCATTTTCCTTGTTTGTTCTTGACTTAACCGTCATTCCGTCGCTGATACATACGGTCTTCATTCCGCCTTTTTTCGCTTTTTTCTCAATTTCAATTCTGTCTTGTGAAATGAAGTTTTCAAACTCCGAAACGCAGTTTTCGGGTACTGTCAGTTCGTAATCGGCATTGTCTATAAGATTGAGTTTTTCTCCGTCTTCGTAAGCGTCCGCAATTCGTATATCGGCGGGCACGGCAAGAGACATTCTGCGTTTTATCTCTTCCCCGCTCATCGGTTCGTCGGTCTTGATGTCTACTATCTCGCAATCGCTTAAAACGCCGAGAGAAAGCGGCGGTGAAAAGACCATATACGGATGCGGATTGAACCCCTGCGTATGGCTGACGGGAACGCCCGCTCTGCTGAAAATTCTGGTAAAGCAGCGCACAAGGTCAAGATGTGAAATAAAGCGCGCGTTTGCTTCTTTTGTAAACACTATTCTCACGGGCAGACATCTCCTTTGCAATATTTTGTAATTCCGCAGCCCGCGCATTTTTCCTTGCAGTTGGGCGTTGTTTCCGCACGGTATGCTTTTTCGCATTCGTGTTGCAGGAATTTTTTCGATACGCCGCAGTTGATAACGTCCCACGGAAGCGGTTCGTCAAAATCGCGTTTTCTGTTGCAATACTCCGCGGCGGTAAGCCCCTCTTCTTCTATGGCTTTCATCCATTCGTCGAACTTGAAATGCTCGTTCCAGCCGTCAAGTTGACAGCCGCGTTTATATGCGTTGTAGATTACTTTTCCGAGACGTCTGTCTCCCCTTGCAAAAACGCCTTCAAGCACGGAAGTCTTTCCGTCATGATAATTGACCCTGATATGCTTATTTCTGCCCACGGTCTCTATGAGCAGTTTCTGACGTCGGTCTATTTCGTCAAGCGTTATCTGCGGTTCCCATTGGAACGGCGTAAACGGTTTCGGAACAAAAGTCGAAAGACTTATCGTGATAAAAAGACCTCTGGCGCGTTTTATAGGCAACGAATAGAAAAGATCGACGATTCTCTGCGCCGTATATGCAATGCCTTTTATGTCTTCGTCCGTTTCCGTCGGAAGTCCTATCATGAAATACAGTTTTACCGCGCAGGCACCACCCTCGAACGCAATACGGCAGGTGTTCATTATTTCTTCTTCCGTTACATTCTTGTTGATAACGTCGCGCAACCGCTGTGTTCCCGCTTCGGGAGCGAACGTAAGCCCGCTTTTGCGTACGGACTGCATTTTTTCGAGCAGGTCTTTTGTGAAATTGTCAACTCGCAGCGACGGCAAAGATATATCTATATGCTGCGGCACGCAATACGTCAAAAGGCTGTCCGCAAGTTCATCGAGGTGTTCAAAGTCACTCGTTGAAAGAGACGTCAAACTTATCTCGTCATACCCCGTTGCCTTAATGAGTTTTTTTGCTGTCTCAACAAGCAGTTCGGGCGAGCGCTGTCTGAACGGTCGGTAAATCATTCCCGCCTGACAGAAGCGGCAGCCTCGAATGCAGCCGCGCATGATTTCGAGCACCACGCGGTCATGCACTATCTCAGCATAAGGCACGACCATTTTATCGGGAATATAGCATTTGTTTATGTCTTTGATGATTCGCCTGTTGACCTGCTGTCCCTCTTTATGGTATTTCGGAACATACATACAGTCTATTTCCGTCGCACGGCGCAAAAACTCTTCTCTGTCCTTGCCGCACTGTCTGTAAATATCAAAAAGCGGATAATAGTCCTCTTCACCGTCTCCGATAAAGAATATGTCGACAAAATCGGAAATTGGTTCGGGATTGCACGCGCACGGACCGCCGCAGATAACAATGGGGTCGCCCTGTTTTCTGTCTTTTGCGAATATGGGAACGCCCGCAAGGTCGAGCATTGCCACAATGTTGGTGTAACTTAACTCATATTGCAGCGTAAATCCGACAAAATCATCGTTTTTTATGGGCTCGTGGCTTTCCAGACCGAAAAGAGGAATATCGTTTTCTCTCATCAGTTGCTGCATATCGGTGTTCGGCATAAACACACGTTCGCACCATACGTCGGGCATGGTGTCATTCATCATGTGATAGAGTATCTTCATGCCGAGGTGCGACATTCCCACGTCGTACATATCGGGAAAGCAGAACGCAAAACGGATATTGACAGTTTCTTTATTTTTGACGACGCACCCGTATTCTCCCCCGACATACCACGACGGCTTTTGAACTTCGGCAAGCCGTGTATTTATAAACTCGTCTATATTCATATTTAGTTTCCTTTCGGTTTTTTACATCTTATTTTACTACATTCCGCTCTCGATTTCAAGGGCTTTTCGTCAAATTTCTCTCTTTAACGCAATATATGCGAACAGATATGCGCAAATCATCAGCAAGGAGAAGTTATAGCCGGTTTTCAAAACAAGCACAACGGCACAGACACTGAGAGGAACAAGAAACACAAAAGACACAATAATGCTTACTTTCCGTGCCGCAAGCGGCGTTGATCTTTTCAACAGCAAAAAATAAAGCGCCCGTCCGCCGTCAAGCGGCAGAACGGGGACAAGATTTATAAACGCGAGCGCAAGATTGCAGGCGGCAAAGAAATCCGCGCCGAGAATATTCTCTGTTTTTCCGAGTAAAAACGAAATTCCGCCCACGGCAAGATTTGCCGCTATGCCCGCAAGCGCCGCAAAAATCTCCTTTCGGCATGTAACGTCTGCCGCAGAACGCAGGCTGACACTGACTCCGAACGGCATAAGTCTGATTTTTTCAATTTGCTCACCGTATGCAAGGAATGCGACAATATGTGCGGTTTCATGGATAAGCGCTGCAACAAAAACAAGAAGAACTCCGTCGCTTTTGCCGAGAATCAGCAATATGCCCCATATAATCGGAAATGCGGGGTGTATGGAAAATCTACTCTTCGTTGAATTTGAAATAGACTTGCGGGTCAACATATCTCTCTCCGTATTCTATCTGAAAATGCAGGTGTGCTCCCGTTACGTTTCCCGTGTGACCCGAAAGTGCAATGACCTGCGCTTTTTCAACCGTATCTCCGTCTTTGACAAGAGCCTGTTGCAAATGCCCGTAATAAGTGACAAATCCGTTCGAATGTTCCACCCTTATGTAGTTGCCGCCGATGTCGTTATACCCCACTTCAACAACTTTTCCCGCAAGTGCACACTTTACTTCCGTTCCGTCACTTGCCTTTATATCAACGCCTCGATGAAGGACCGTACTTGCTTCATTAAACGGGTCGGTTCTGTAACCGAAGCCGGAATTGAGAGAGGAATTTACCGGCAAACAGGCTTCCGAAAACGGATTCTCGGCTTCCTGCGTTGTGTCTCCCGCCTCGACCTGCGCAATGACTTCCAAAACGCTTTCATCCATTTTCTGTTTACCGCCCTTTGCAGTTCCCGTCAATGCCGCAAAGACCGCCTGCAAACCGTTGCCCTGCGCTTCGCTGTTGTTTTTTATCGTATCGGTTCCGTATTTTTGTATTTTTGTCGCGGCAATTACACAAAACCCGAGCGCAAGCATCAGCGCAACAAAAGAAACAACATGTCTGCCGCTGCGTCTGCATTTCAATTCGAGTTTTCTTACCGCAAGATCGGTCATTCGAGACATTATACCACCTCATTAAATTTTAGTCGCGGCAGTCTTGAAATATGACTTGTTTTATGGTATAATAATCAAAGAAAGACGTTTATTTTCACGGAAGGCTGCAATTTGATGAATATTCGTATCGGCGACCGTTCTTACGGCGTTAAAAGTTATATAAAGAATTTCGACAAAGTTCTGCTCGGTCTTATAGCCGTGCTGCTTGTTTTCAGCATGCTTTGCATAAACAGCGCAACATACGGTTCGGACGCTCATTCCCGAAGCATGATTGTTCAGGGCGTTGCGATAGGTCTCGGCTTTGTTTTGATGATAATTGTTTCAAAACTCGATTACGATATAATTTCCGACCTTTGGAAATACATTGTCGTCGCATCTTCCGCTGCACTTTTCCTGACAGCACTTATCGCACCCGAGATAAACGGTAACAGAAACTGGCTGATGATAGGTTCCGTCAATATTCAGACATCGGAATTTACAAAGATATGCTTTGCGGTCACGATGTCCAAACACCTCGCAAAACTCGGCGAAGATCTGAACAAACCCAAGAATATTCTTTTTGTTCTGATACACTTTCTTGCATACCTCGTTCCGATTCTGTTGCAGGGCGATATAGGAACCGCACTTATCTACATCGGAATATTTGTCGTTCTTGTATTTGCGGCGGGAATATATTACAGATACATTCTTATCGGCGCGCTCGGGGTTGCGGGCATTACCCCGCTGCTTTGGAACATGATGAAAGACTATCAGAAACTGCGTATTCTTTACGGCTTTCAGCCTGAACTGGACCCGCTTGGAAAAGGCTATCAGCCGCTTGTTTCGAGGATGGCTATCGGCTCGGGTCAACTTTGGGGGCTCGGCTATCAAAAAGGCATTCAGGCGCAGAATTCGCTTCTTCCCGAAATCAGAACCGACTTCATATATGCCATTGTCGGTGAAGAGTGGGGTTTTGTGGGCTGTGTATTCGTTTTGCTTGTTTTGGTTACAATAGTATTGTTAATATTCAGAAACGCGCGCAAAGCGAAGGACCAAAAGGGCTTTTTCATCTGCATAGCCGTTGCAAGTACGATAATGTTCCAAACGCTGATAAACATAGGAATGTGTATCGGAGTTTTGCCTGTTATCGGCGTTACGCTTCCGTTTTTCAGTTACGGCGGCTCATCCGTTCTTGCCCTTTTGATTTCAGTCGGTCTTGTTCAGGCAGTCTGCGTGAAGCCCGACCGTTCGCTCAAATTCGGAATGAGGTAAATGCGGAAAAAACTTTTGAAACTGCTCGACTTTTCGGTCGATCTCATTTACAGAACTTTAATAACAAAAGGCGCGGTGTTCTTTTCGAATGCCGCGCTTGATTTTGTTTTGTTCCGCCTGCTGACAGTCGTTTTTTCGGTATTCGCTCCGCTGTCGCAGTTTTTGTCATATACTGTTTCAACCGTTACAAGATACTTCTCATACAGCTATATAAAATTCAACCGCACGGGTACGGGACACGCCGTGCGATTTACAAAATTTTTTAGTATCAATTTATTTGTCGCAACCGTCTCCCCTTTTATTCTCTCCGCAATTCTTGCGGCGGGAATAGAAACCGAATACGCAAAACTCGCCGTGCTCGGGTTGACGGTTTTTTCAAACTTTACTTTTTACAAGTACGCGGTTTTTATTTAACGGCGTTTTCCCGTTCTACTGAAAAGCAGCTCAAAGCAGTAACGTCGACCGTGTTCGGAATAACAAAACGTATCGACTTAGGCATACACTCTATCTCTGCTCTTGTCGTCGGAAGCATTTCACCGTCGTAACAAACCGTAAACGGAGTTTCTTTTGTCAGCACGGCACGCCGACAGAGACGGTGCTTCAATATTTTATCTCCGGCGGGCGTCCCGATTATCGTACCCTTTTGATAGGCGGATACATTGCTCACAAATACCCGACGGCTTACGTTTTTGACGGTTATAACATCCATCATGCCGTCATCAACTTTTGCGGGAGATGCGGAACGGTAGCCTCCGCCGTAATACTGAGCGTTAGCAAAAAGAGTAAGCAAAAATTTTTCATTCTGCTCTTCCCCGTCGTCGAATTTAATTTTCAAGGTCTCTTTCGGATACTTTATCAGGCAGATGGCAACGCCGAGGTGATATGATACCGCTTTCGGGACAAATCGTTTCTTGCGCAGTTTTTCCACGCGCTGAACGACCGCAGCGTCAAAGCCTATGTTTGCGATATTTATGCAAATTCTGTCATTTATCTTTATCGCGTCAATCGGTCGCGCTTCCGAATCTATTACAGTCTCTATATCGAAAAACTTTTTGATGTCGCCGAATGTCCTGATAAAATCGTTGCCCGTGCCTATCGGGATAACGGCAAGTTCGGCATTTTTAAATCCGAATATTCCGTTTACGACCTCGTTCACAGTGCCGTCCCCTCCGCAGGCGTAGACGCGAACCGCGTCGCCCTTTTCAGCCGCTTGCCGCGCGAAATTCTCCGCGTCGAGATTTTTCGCCGTTGACTTTATCTCAAACTCAAGTCCGCGATTAACGCACAATTCCTCGATTTTATGCCGAAATTTCTCCGTAAATGCCTCCGAATTCGACTTCGGATTTATGATAAAAACATGCTTCATTTTACGTCCGTCCTTAATCTCTCACTGAAAACGTATGTAAGGTTTTGTCTTTATAAAAACGCGTACTCAATCTCAGAGCGCGTTATCATAATAGTATCGGTGTTCACGATTTTTTTCATGCGCGCACCAAGCTCGGTGATCTCCGGCTCGTTCGCGCCGATGATAACGATGCGAAGGCTTGTCTCGGTCGTATATCCCCAGCCGTGCTGATATCCGCCCAACTGCGTGATCAGCGAAAAGGCAATATCTTTCTGCGCGCATATTTCGGTCAGCGTTTTGCAGAAATCCTCAACCGTAATATTTTCAAGATAACTGTCTTTGTCTTTTATCCCGATGTAAATTTCATAACAAAAACCCGCCGTATATTTTTCCTTATTCTCCACCTACATATACCTCTTTTCGACAGTATGTTTCATAACAAGCGACGCTTCCTGATTAAGAAACATCGACAGGTTTTTCGCCAGACGAAAGATATTAATGCCCTGATCGCCCACAAGAGTGATTATAACTATATTTTCAAGAATATATTTGCCGTCTTTATACAAATACCCGCCTTTTCCGGAAGATATCGTAAAGCAAATCTTTTTCTTTTGAAAATAAGCGGAAACGAGCTGCTCCAGCTCGTCCTCGGTAACCAACTGCTCTTTTGTCTGAGAGTCGTTGTAACCGAGAAATATCCGATAGCATATAATTTCGTTCATTTCCTTTTCCTTTTCGAAGTCACTGTCGAAAATCTTTCGTTTCGTAATTACTTCACGCCGTCGATCAATTCACCTTATTCAATATAACTACGCACTCTACATGTTTTGTGCGTGGAAACATATCTATCGGCTGAATGACGGTCGGGACGTAGCCGCCGAGCTCGTCAAATATCTTCAAATCACGGGCGAGCGTTGCCGGATCGCACGAAATATACGCGAATTTTTCAGGGTTTAAGGACAGAACTGCCTCGATAGTTTTTGCGTCAAGGCCTTTTCGCGGAGGATCGACTATCACGACGTTTGGATGGCAGTTCGGCAGGATATTTTTGAATATATCCGCTGTGTCGGACGCTTGCGAATAATAAAACTCGGCATTATCAAAATTGTTGATATAAGAATTCCGAACCGCGTTTTCAACAGCATCATGAACCGCTTCAATTCCTATGACCTTTTCGACTCTGTCGGCACAGGACAACCCTATCGTGCCTATGCCGCAGTACAAATCAAGCAAGATGTCCGTCTTTTTTAGCTGAAGCCCGTCTTTTACATAAATATACAGTTTTTCACACGTCTCGGAATTCACCTGATAAAAAGACATCGGCGAGATCTCAAAGCGGCAGCCGCAAAGGACATCGGTGATAAAAGGCTCGCCCCAGAGCAAAATGTTCTTTGAACCGTAAATCACATTCGTGTTTTTTCTGTTGATGTTCAGATAAATACACTTAACGCCTTCAACGGCGGTGAGTTTTGATAAAAACTGCACTTTATGCGGAAGAATTTCGGAAGTCGCGACAAGCACCACAGAGATCTCGCCCGTTGACGGCGCCCGTCTGATACAAACGTGCCGAAGCAGTCCTTTTTGCGTTGTTTCATTGTATACGGGAACCGAATATTCGGAAATATAGTTTTCTATCACCTTTGTGATTTCCGCAAACACAGGAGGTGTAAGCAAACAGCCGTCACACGGTATTACCCTATGCGAATTTATTGCAAAATAGCCGCATTTTCCGTCTTCCGATATCGGAAACTGCGCTTTGTTGCGATAGCCGTCAATCGTAACGGACGGAATCGCATTTTCGATATTGACGGGACAATCGGGATAATTCTTTTTAAAAACATCGCGAACATGTTCCGTCTTATATCTGAGTTCCGCGTCATAACCGACATGGCGATAACAGCAACCTCCGCATTTGCCGAACACGTCGCAGGAACATTTAATTCTGTCCGGAGAAGTTTCGACAAACGAAACGATTTTTGCGAACGCGTAACTTTTCAGAACTTTCAAAACAAGGACTTCCACAATGTCTCCGACAGCCGCGGCAGCAACAAAAACGACGAAGTCTTTAACGGTTTCATCGGAAAATCTTCCGATACCGAAGCCTTCGCCCGACATTGCGACAACATTCAACGTTATTCGGTCATTTTTGTTCAACATAGAAAAAATACACGCCTTTTTTTCATATATACTGATTATAATACATTTTTTTTAATATGTCAAGTTACCAATCGGCTTTGTAGATTGGAAAAGGCTTGTTCCGAACTTTGCAAAATACAAATTTATGTTCAAAAGCACTTGATTTTCAGCACAATATATTGTATAATATAAAATATGAAAATACAAAATATCGGACGGGAGATAAATAAATGAACGTTAAAACTTTGTATGTGATTCCGACAGCTCGCTATTCGATTGGAGCAACGCAACATTCGTTTGCGGAAAAGGAATATCAAAGACGCATGCTGGACACGGTGCTGTCCATGACAGGTGATGACTCCCCTTTCCGTTGGACGTGCGCAAGTGCCGCCGTTGTTTCGGATTATCTCCGCAGTGCAGATGATATAACAAGAAAAACATTTTATTCAGCCGTTGAAAAAGGTTTTATCGAAGTCTGCGGAACGGGCTATGATCACTCCTCTTTCATGTCCGATATAACTCTGATAAAAAGCGTTGAAACGCTTGATTCCGAGACATGGAAAAAACTTTCCGTCCACAGCGTGATGCAACTCGGTGTAGGCGGGGTCAATTCAAGCGCGATAAAACGTGCCTGCGAAAAAGGTGCGGAATATCTTTGGGTCGGAATTGACGAGGAATCCGCACAGATGAGACATCCCCTGCCGTTTGCTTTTAACTGGCGCGTAACCGTTAAAGACAAAGCTTTTACTTGGGTTGACAGCATTGAAAACGATTTGTTTACGTTGCTTTTTGCGGAAAAGTCTCCCAAATTCGCAGGTTTTGACTCTCCGTCCGCAGAAAAAAACCTGTGCAGACTTTTAAGAACCGCAAGCAAGGACGATCTTGTACTTATGAGCGCGCGTCTTTGTACGAAAATCGAAGAGATAGAGAAAAAGTCCGCTTATAAATCGGTTGCATACCCCGTTCTTTTCACGGGAGGAAACGGTTACAACAATATTGAAGCTGTTTCTTTGCTTCCCTCTTTTGTTGATACATGGAACAATCTCGGTCTTATTCCGAGACTTGAAACAGCAACCGTTTCGACGGCGCTGCGCGAAGTTGAAAAAGAGATAACAAACACAAATCTTCTCAGCCTTACGGGAGAATGGTCGGACGGAATAAATCAGGCGGCATCCATGCCTCGTGAAATCGCATCGCTGCGCGATACGGAAAGAAAATTCCGTGCAACGCTTGCAATGCCCGCTTTCAACGCGCATCGTGAAAACAGATTTGCTGACAGCATCGCTTCCGATCTTTGCGTATTCTCAGAAAAAACTTTCCGTGCCGACGAGCGTTTACTCGCTCCCGAAAAAGCCGATACTTTCAATTACAAGCGTTCGAGACTTTCGCTTGCCGCGGCAAAGACGGAAATGCTGTATTCGGACAGAATCAAAAACTATTTCGAACAGTCCGACTCGGGTATGGTACATGTGTTTAACACCGGTAAATCATTGTACAGAGGTCTTGTCTCAATTCCCGCAACTGGACTTCCCGAAAACTGCTACTGCGCCGTAAATACCTCGACATCCAGAACGGAAAAACTTTCTTTCTGCGACGGATATGCGCGCTTTTATGTTGAGATTCCTGCGGGCGGAATACAGACGTTCAGACTTTCCGACGAAATAGGAAACGATATTTCTTCAATAAGAATACCGACCGTTACGGTTGACGAACTCGGCTGTCCGACGGAAGTCGTATGGGGCGACGTTAAGTTTTCGGCAACCGCGCTCGGAGAATTTTGCGCAGTCTGCACGGACAGCGAAACAAAACGTGACGTTATGTCATCCCTCTATTCCGAAACAGACGTCGATATGAAAAATTCGCTTGTCAGACACTATTCGCTTGTATATCAGAGCGAATTCGGACAAGCGGCGAAGACCGAAGATTCGAACTTTATCCGCTTTGAGCAACCGTTCAAAAATGAACGACTTGTTTCGGGCAAACGTATCATAACGGTTTGGAAAAAGACCGAAAGAATAACGGTTCAAGTAATTATAGACAGGCAGCTTTCGGAAGACCCCGAGAGTTTCTATCTCAAATTCCTGCTCGACGGTGCAAAGTCTGCGGCTGTTTCTTCAATGGGCGGCAGAGTGTTTGAATTCGGGCGCGGTCAACTTGATTTTTCAAACTTTGACAGCACTTCGATAGACGGCTGGATAGCATATCCGTATGACGATTTGCTCTTCACTTCAAAAGACGCCCCCGTCATGTGTTTCGGCGGAGCGAATTACTTTGCAGGGCTGAAAACACCGTCTCAGGACTGCGGTTGTCTGTTCTCCTGCATCTTCAACAATACATACAACAATTTCTGCAACAGAGAGTTCGGCGGAACCGCATCGTTCACTTACGACATCTTTGCGGGAATGAAAACGGATGACTTTGCGGCTGATAAAGCGGTTTACACCACAGTATACACCTCCCCCGTCGTTTATTCGGAATTATAATTATGAAACCGTTTGAAATAATCGCGACATCGGCTTTCGGAATAGAAAGCGTTACGGCAAGAGAATTGACAACCCTCGGTTACGAGGATATTATGACCGAAAACGGACGTGTGACGTTCCGAGGAGATTTTGCAGATATAGCAAAAGCGAACGTCGAACTCCGAACGGCTGACAGAGTTCTGATAAAACTTGCGGAATTTCGTGCCACGACATTTGAAGAACTCTTTCAGGGTGTTTATGCCGTTGAATGGGCTGACATACTTTCTCCCGACGCTTTTATTCATGTTGTGGGAAAATCTGTAAAATCAACGCTTTTCAGCGTACCAGATTGTCAATCAATAACAAAAAAAGCAATTATCGAAAAACTGAAGCTCCGTTACAGGAAAGAAATTTTTCCCGAAGACGGAGCGGAATACAAAATCTCCGTTGCCATATTGAAAGATGTTGCGACAATTACGCTTGACACCTCGGGTGCGGGACTTCATAAACGCGGGTACAGAAGCCTTGCGGGAGAAGCGCCGCTGAAAGAAACGCTTGCGTGCAGTTTGCTGCTTCTCAGTTATTGGCGAGGTGAACGACTTCTTGCAGACCCGCTCTGCGGTTCGGGAACAATTCCCATAGAAGCGGCAATGATAGCGCTTGATATGGCGCCCGGCATGAACAGAGGTTTTGCGGCGGAGCGTTGGACAAACTTTGATGCAACGGTATTTGATAAAGCCCGTGATGAAGCAAAACAGCGTGTAAAATTTGACAGAGATCTCAACATTTACGGCAGCGACATCGACCCGAAAGCAATTGAACTTGCCATGCAGCATGCCGAGGAAGCGGGCGTTGACGAATATATACATCTCAAACAGATGAATGTTGCGGACTTTGCTTCAAAAGAAAAATACGGCTTTGTCGTCACCAATCCCCCATACGGAGAAAGGCTCGGAGAAAGCCGTGAAGCCGAAAGTCTTTACAGACTTATGGGCAAAACATTTTCAAAACTCGACACTTGGTCGTTTTATATCATTACGTCCAACCCGTATTTTGAGAAAAATTTCGGTAAAAAGGCGGACAAGCGCAGAAAACTGTATAACGGAAAACTCGAATGCCAATACTATCAGTACTTCGGTCCGAAGCCTCCGAAAAAAGAAAAACGCGTCGGAGAATCAGAACAGGCGTGACGCACGGGAACGAATTGCAAGATAAAGCACTACCCCAAACATTCCCGCGAAAATAATTTCGCCGAGCCCCACGGTAAGCACCATATACCACATTGCGTCCTGCATTCCGTATGCGTAACGCAGAACAAACGGAACGATTGCCGCGTTTGCAATGATTGTCGGCAGCGGCGCGAGAAAATAAGCGTATTTGAGCCTATTCATAACATATTTTCCGATGAGCCATGCTCCGACGGCGCCTATGAGCGTTGCTATGCTTCCGCAGATAACATCAATGACTACTGCGCCCGTCAGTGCGTTGGCGAGAATACAGCCGACAAACAAGCCCGGAATGGCGGCAGGAGTGAAGACAGGCAAGATAGTCAGCGCTTCCGAGAATCTGACCTGAATGACGCCGCTTGAAAGATTAAACGCCGCAGCAAGATAAGTCAGAACAACATAAAGAGCCGCAATAACTGCGGCATCAACGATAAACTTAACTTTTTTGTTTTTCATATTTACATCTCCGAAAAATGCGGCATACCCGCAAATACTGTTGCTATTCTAACACAGCAAAAAGAAAAAGTCAATGAACTTTTTATAAGAGAATGTATTAATTTCCGAAAAATAATAGGTTTTATAAATTTTCAAATCAAATGAAAGGAGCCCGTCATGGCTGAAATTACACTTACACAAGAAAACTTTGAAGATGAAGTTATCAATTCCGATATTCCCGTACTCGTTGATTTTTGGGCTACATGGTGCGGTCCGTGCAAAATGATTGCGCCCGTTGTAGAAGAAATTGCGGAAGAATACGAGGGCAAAATCAAAGTCGGCAAAGTCAATGTGGACGACGAGGGAGACCTTGCTTCCGAATACAGAATAGCAAGCATTCCCACCCTGCTGATATTCAAAAACGGTGAGATAGTTCATACTTTGGTCGGATACAGACCGAAAGAGCAAATTCTCGAATATTTGAAATAACAAACAAAAAATAAGACGGAGGTTAAACTCTCCGTCTTATTTTTTCCTTGAATTTTTCAACCGTATTTATCCGAAAGCGCCGCCGCCGTCTTTTTCTGCGCAGCCGTGCTATATCTCTGTCAAATGCAGAAAAAGGAATTTCTCTGTCGGGCTTAAAAGAGATAGTCTCCGCCGTTTTTCCGACAGGTACAAACTTTTTCGAATTATGTGCAAGGCACACCCTTGCAAACACCGCGCCGAATGGCTCCGCGCCCGATTCCGCAAGAACACGTCCCACTTCACGAAGCGTCGAACCCGTTGTCTGCACGTCGTCGATTACAAGAACGCGCTTTCCTCGAACATCTTCCCCTACCGAAAACGCATTGCTGACATTACGCCGTCTTTCCTTGTCACTGCGACAACTTGTTTGCGATTTTATGTTTCTTACTTTTATAACAGTCTTTTCGCCGATCGGAACTCCGAGAGATTTTGCTATGCGCTTCGCCATCTCTTTTGAAGACGAATACTTAACACGCTTGCCGTACCTAGGGACGAATGTAACAATGTCAAACTTTCCGTCGGTATTTGAGGTTATCGCGTTCAAGACCTCATTCGCCGCAAAATCTACAACTTTCGGTTTGTATTCGTGCTTCATGTTGCGAACGACGTTTGCCGCGCAGTCAATATAAACGTATGCGGAAACAACGCGTCTGAACGGATATCTTTCGTCAACGAGACTGTCTTTCACCATAGAATGAGCACACTCATTGCAGAAAAGACAGTCCGAACCGACTTCAATCAATTTTCCGCACGAAGCGCATCTTTTCGGAAAGAACAAATCGCCGACAAATGAAAATTTCATTTTAGATACAATCAATAGCCGACAACAACGGCAAGAAATACAAGAGGCTCGTCCTCAACGTTTTTCATCGCGTGCCAGCCGCCGTTACCGCACAGAGTGGAATCTCCGGGACATACTTCGACCCAATTTCCGTCGCCGTCATTGTAAAGACCCTTGCCCGAAATGACATAATAAACTTCATCGTCATCGGGATGGTCATGCAGTCCCACTTCGCAGCCCTTGTCAAGTTTTACGGTGCAACATGCGAGAATCTTCGATTTTGCCTCGCCGCCGTGAACAAACGTTTCAATAACCGTTTCCCCGCTTCCGCCGCAGAAACCGGGAATAACTTCTCTGTCAATGTCAGATGCTCTTTTAATCATATCTATGCCGCCTTTCAAAAAATTATTTACTGAATAACCATCAAACGCCGCAACTGCCGCCGCAGGACGGGCAGGAACCCTGACATTGCTCATTCGGGTCAATGCCGTAAGCGATCGGGTCAATGCCCTTCTTTTTCAGGTAATCGAGAATAGCAGCTTTTACAGCCTCTTCCGCAAGAACGGAACAGTGTATCTTAACCGGCGGCAGACCGTCAAGCGCTTCAATAACCGCTTTGTTTGTCAGTTTAAGAGCGTCTTTAACGCTTTTGCCTTTTATGAGTTCGGTTGCCATGGAAGATGTCGCAACTGCGGCACCGCAGCCGAAAGTTTTGAATTTAACGTCAACTATTGTATCATTTTCAATCTTCAAGTACATTTTCATGATGTCTCCGCAGCGGGCATTGCCTACTTCACCGATACCGTCGGCATCGGGAATTTCGCCCACATTGCGGGGATTTGAAAAGTGATCCATTACTTTTTCGCTGTAAAGCATATCTATATATCTCCTAATCTGTTATACAAGGTTTTTTGTCTTCGACTCTTTCCCAAAGCGGGGACATATCACGAAGTCTCTGAATAATTTTCGGAAGCGTATTTATAATATGATCTACTTCTTCTTCCGTGTTGTTGTGGTCAAGGCTCATTCTGACGGATCCGTGAGCAACTTCGTGCGGCAGACCTATCGCCAAAAGAACGTGCGACGGGTCAAGACTGCCCGATGTGCAGGCGGAACCGGAAGATGCGCAAATACCGTTCATATCAAGCATAAGAAGTATCGACTCACCCTCTATATACTCAAACGAAATATTGAGAGTTCCGGGAAGTGAATTTTCCGGAGTGTTGAGTTTTGAGTAAGGAATGCGTCTCATAAGTTCGTCGCGCAGTCTGTCGCGCATTTTCTTGACGCGTCCCATACGCTCGTTCAATTCTTTGGTCGCAACTTCTATCGCATAACCCATTCCGACTATTGCGGGAATGTTTTCGGTTCCTGCTCTCTTGCCTCTCTCCTGCTGACCGCCGTCTATCAGATTGGGAATGGTAATACCTTTTCTGATATAGAGCGCACCGACGCCCTTGGGAGCATTGAATTTATGTCCCGAAAGGCTCAGCATATCAATGTTCATTGCTTTAACATCAATGGCAACGTGCGCCACCGCCTGAACCGCGTCCGTGTGGAATATGATGCCATGCTTTTTGCAAACTTCACCGATTTCCGCAATAGGCTCAACCGAACCTATTTCGTTATTGGCAAACATAACGCTGACCATTATCGTGTCGGGACGAATAGCCTTTTCAACCTGTTCCGCCGTAACGAAGCCCTCGCTGTCAACAGGCAGATACGTTACTTCAAAGCCCTCTTTTTCAAGGCTTTTCATACTGTGAAGAACCGCATGGTGTTCAATGTTTGTGGTTATAAGGTGTTTGCCTTTTTTTGCATATTTGTGCGCAACGCCTTTTATTGCCCAGTTATCGGACTCCGAACCGCCTGCGGTAAAATATATTTCGCTCGTCTCGGCGCCGAGAGCGGTCGCAACCTGTTCTCTTGCCGTGTCGAGCAGTTCCTTTGCTTTTCTGCCCGCTTCATGAATGCTCGAAGCATTTCCGAAAACGGAAGTAAAGCACGGAACGACTTTTTCGGCAACTGCGGGGTCAACCTGCGTCGTTGCCGCATTATCAACATAAACAAACATTTTTTTGCCTCCCGATATACTTTAATATATCCGAATTTTCCTCTAATAGTACCTTTTTAGTATATATTAGCACAGGCAAACTGTTTTGTCAATAAGAGAGCGCATTATTTAACAATTTAACCAAAAAATTCGGGAACGCCTTTTGAGCGTTCCCGAAAATCTTTTGCCTGATTATTTTACTATGTAGCCCTCGCCGTTGGAAAGACATGCGTTGGACTCATCCGTATCAATGTGCATTGCGGGAGCGAATTTGTCGCTTACACGGATAACAACATCGCCGAACACGGTCTTTCTACCCTCTCCGTTGATCTCAACGCTGACAACCTGTTTATCCTCAACGCCGTATTCCGCGGCGGTTTCAGGGGTCAGGTGGATATGTCTCTTTGCAACGATAACGCCCTCGGAGATTTCAACTTCGCCGCAGGGACCTACGATCTTGCAACCGGGAGTTCCCGCAAGGTCACCGGATTCTCTTACCGTTATGGGAATACCTACGCTTCTTGCATCGGTTGCGGAAAGTTCAACCTGGGTCTGCTTTCTGACGGGACCGAGAATGGAGATGTTTGCAATCTCTCTCTTCGGGCCTACAACGGTAACTCTTTCGTTGGAAGCATACTGTCCGGGCTGGGAAAGTTCCTTTTTAACGGTAAGTTCATATCCCTTTCCGAAAAGAATATCAAGGTCTTCACGGGAAACGTGAACGTGGCGTGCGGAAGTTTCAACGAGTATCTTATTCATTTTAAGACAACGTCCTTTCATGTTATAATATAATTATTCTTACAAATCATATTATACGCCAAACAGCAAAATTTTGCAATAGGAAAATGCGTATTTCGACAAATATTTCAATATTATCCTCTTTGAACAACGATTTTATGAGTTGCGTTGCCCTCGGAATCGACCGCCGCCTCCGCGAATTTTGCGCGATATGCAAGTTTGAACTCGCCTTCAAGTTCACGCATATGTTCTTTTACGCCCGGCAAGTGCGTAACGCTTATACAACGGAAGCCCGATGCCGCAGCGTAAGCAAGAACGTTGCAGAGAACGTCAGCTGCCTCTTCGTAAGCGGTTGACTGGAACGCCTCGTTAAGCAGAACAAGGTCGCCCTCTTTGACGATGTCAAGCATTGAAGAAATGCTCTTGACCTCATCTTCAAATCTTCCGTTACCGGTATCCATAGCCGTGAAATACGCATATAGACCGTGAACGGGGCTGATATAACAAGTTTCCGCGGGGACAGGAAGTCCGGCCTGTGCAAGCGCCTGAATAACGCCTATCGTGCGCAGGAAAACCGTTTTACCCGCATTGTTCTTACCTGTTATTACAAGCGAACCGTCGGTAGGTCCGAGATATATGTCATTTGGAACAACCATATCGCCCGGGCGGCAATATCTGTCTTTCTTTTTCATATTGAGCGCAAGCCAAAGGTCGCAGGCGGACGAGCATTCGAATCGGCGCAGGTCGTCTCTGTCTACCGACGGAAGACAAACGGGAAGCCCGAGTTCTCTTATTTTATTGTCAAGACCGATACCGAATCGGTAGAAATATATTCCCCTGCTTATCTTTTCAAACGGCTTCTTCATTTCGGAAACGATATGTTCCATCTGTCTGCAAAGACGGGCAATACTCTTTTCCACAAGCAGACGAAGCTGACCGTCGTCTATATCGTCAAAACCGATATACTCGATTCTTGACTGCGAATCAAACTCCGCACGTTTTTTCGGGTCTTTGTAATTGTACGGGTTTGAATCCAGTTCAAGCATTTCAACGTCTTCAACGCAAAAATACTTGTTAAGATCCATAGAAATGATAAAAGACGTGTCAAGCGTTATGGACTCGGAAAGTTCCTTTGCAAGCGCTTTGAGCTGCATTGTCTCGCTTTTTCTGATCTCGCGGTTGACAAGGTCTTTTATCTTGCAAAACGCCTCGGACGTCAATCGGCGCGGTTTGATTATCTTTGCAGTTTCCTCGTACATCTCAATGGTTCTTACGATGCACTCCGCATAAGAACGCATTTTGAAAATCTGCGAATCGCGTCCCGTCAGCTCCTTTTTCGAAACAACCGCCGAACCTCCGCCGCGGGAGGCGTTTCTCATACCCTTGCTTATCTCGTCATGAATACCGAGAATTGCGCGCAGGTCGTCAAACAACGCGGGATTCGAAAGGAAATCGTCAAGAATATCACGACGCCAAATAATGTTTTCGGGGTCGGGTTCGGGAACGCTTATAAGGTCGTAAATATCCTGCTGCAACTGCGGGTTTACGGTAGCGCCGTTAATGACCTCTTCAAGCAGGAGATGCTTCATCGACTCTTCCTGATCGGGGGTTTTTATAAGCTCGTGCGGGTTTTTGTAAAGGAGATCTACCACTTCAATCATCTTATTATACCTCCTTCAAATTGCATCTTTCAAAGAGTTGTTCTCTCGTCATACGGTGACGAAGCAGAATGTCTCTGGAATACGACGAATTTGCGCTTTCGAGCGGAACTATCTTGTAAAGACGTCTTTCGTCAACGCTTTCATCAACGGCAGCAACGAGCAGACAAATCTTTTTATCGTGCGTCTGCGAATATTCTTTGCAGAACTCCTTGACCGTGTGGAAGTGCGTAACGAAAAGTCCGTAACTGTCCTTTTCCATAAGGGCGGATATAAGCTTTGTCGAAAGGTCGTGCGCAATATCCGCTTTGGTTGAAGAATATGTCTCGTTCAGAAGCACCATTGCACCGTTCGGCATCTCGGCAAGCATTCTGTCGCAACGTCCCTGTTCTTCGACAAGTCTGCCCTGCGAATCGTTCCTTTCTTCCACAGGGAAATGCGTATAAAGGTAAGAAACGGGATACATTTCGGCAAGCGACGCTGTGGTATAACCCGAAATCTGGAACAGCATCTGACAAATACCGAGCGCAGTAAGGAATATGGTTTTACCGCCGCCGTTCGGACCTGTCAAAAGGTTGAAGTGCATTTCGGGCGTACTGCTGAAATCGGAGCAGATTATTTCGCCGCGACCGAGACCTTTTTTGACAAGGACGAGCGAATACATATTATGTATGATAACGGGTTTGTCCTCGCTGATGAATTTGACGGGGCAAACGGGAAGTCCGCGACGGATAAGCCCTTTGTAGAGCATTCTCAGACCGAGCAATGTATTTGTTTCGTGAACAAGCACAAACCAATCGGGGCTGAAAAGGTCGTAATACTTTTCAGAAAACTCAATAATGCGGTCAAAGACTTCCGGATACGCTTTCATATAGCACTCGAATATCTTTGCGGTCGGAGGGAACAAGTTATCCGTGATAGGCTCACTTTCAAGAGGTTCTATCTCCATTCGGGAAGCAAGACGCGAAATCGTCTGCATAAGTCCCTCTCCCTTAACGGATGTCGTTATGGAGTTTTCAACGTTTTCCCCGCGCGAAAAGAGTCTGTTTATGCGAACGCGGCTGACGCTTTCAAGCGAACGGCGAATATATTTCGCGTCAGAATACGCTTTTTCAATGACGTTCAGTTTCTCGGGGTCGGTTATCGAAGCAAAAACTTCGGTCAATTCTCTTGACAGATACTCGCTGTCAAGTTCCTTTATACCGTCCACAAGTTGCATATAAAGTTCAAGGAAACATTCCGTCAGCAAAAACGGTTTTACGCGTTCCATGTGAGGATATTTCTCAAACATCTCGTTTTTGTCAAGCGCTTCAAATTCGGTAACCTTGTCGCGAATTGCAATAAAGAACCGTTCGACGGTCTCATATTTCAGAAGGTCTCCGAGAATGCTTTGACGGTATTCAAGAATCTCTTTTTCGGGATAGAAATATTTCATCTCGGCAAAAAGAGCCTTTTCTTCCGTTTCGCTGTCTATGACCGTGTGAAGAATATCCGCAATCTGCAAATCCTCGGCAACACAGTCCCAAAGTTTTTTATGTTCGTTTCTGACAGAATCGTTCACGTTCGGAAACAGAAAACTGAAAAACAGATTCATTCGCTCACCTCAAATCTTTCTGCAAGACTTTTTTTATCTTGCCCGCAACGGCTTTTCTTTCAACCATGTTAAGCAGCGGGAGCGCGTCTCCCTCCTGCGGTTCAACGGTCTTTGCCAAACTCTCGTTATCGGAGACTATCATGCCGTAAAAAGTGTAGTCTCCGTTATTCATAATAACTCCGTTGCACGTATTCAAATACTTAACGGACGGAGAATGAAGCATAACGGGAACAACGGGTGCGTTTAACTCCTTTGCCAGTTCACGGGCATAATCAATCATATAAATAGGAGCGGGTTTCGTTTTGATTTTTTTGTATCGCGGGTCTATCGACTTAATTGACAGCAGTTGTTCCGTCTTTCTGTCCTTACGTCTGTGGCGGAACGCCCACCGCTCGGGAGACATGAACAGTATCTGTTTTCGTCTGTCATAAAACGAATGGAGTTTTACAATGTAAGTCACGCCTTTCGAATACAGAACGAAATCAGGCTTACGAACACGCCACGACGGAATCAAAAATGACAAAAAGCCTCTTTCGACAACCAACCATGAATCTCGGCAATTTTTTAGATTGTTGATTTTGAATTTGCAAACGCTCCATGTTTTTATCCTGCAAATCAGATATTTTAAAAGAGGATAAACGACAAACAATGCCGCAAGCACATAAAATATAAATACAATCAAGTTCCAAAGATATGAACCGAGCACTCGGCGCACATAATCAAACATTCCCGCCAAAATTACGCAATCAACCAAAAAAACGCCCCCTTTCTGAATTATTCAAATTTGTTTTACTATTAAATTATACATCATAAGCGCCGCACTTTTCAATATAAATAAAGAACAAAAAAAAGGTATTACCGTTGGTGATAATACCTTTTTATCGAATTTTCGGAAAACTTCTTCCGAAATTATTGACAACTTACTTCTTCTTAATAACAATGGTATATCTTATCGTTTGTTCGTCCTCGCTTTTTTCCATTACAGTATTTATACCGTTGCTTTTCATCACACTCACGGTGTGGTTGAGAGAGTTCACATAGAGACGCAGATCCTTACAGTATCCCTTAAAAATCGGCTTCTCTTTCTGCTTTTGTTTGTCAAAAAGTTTGTCTATATATTTTTCGAGTTGTTCCGCGTTCATTTTTTGTTTTACGGCAACATGTGCGGCAGACATCATTTTCGCAGGCTCGTCTATGCGAAGCAATGCCCGCGCGTGTCGCTCTTTCAAATGCTGATCAAGAATATAACGGCGAACCTCAGGCGAAATTTTCAACAGCCGCAGTTTGTTTGCAACCGCTGATTGGCTCAGACTGAGTTCTTTTGCAAGTTCCGCCTGCGTTATATCTGTCATTTCAAGTATATTGCTTATCGCCTGCGCCTGCTCAAAAAAATTCAGGTCGGAACGTAACATATTTTCAGTCAAAGCAAGCAACGCCGACATATGGTCATCGGCGGTCACAAGCAGACACGGAATGGAATATCTGCCCGCGAGTTTTGCGGCGCGAAGTCGCCGTTCTCCCGCCACAAGTTCGTATTTCCCGTTTTCATAACGAACAGAAATCGGATTTATTACCCCTACCCTGCGTATGCTGTCCGAAAGTCTTTCTATGTCTTTTTCCCTGAATCTTTTGCGCGGCTGGTGCGGATTTGGGATTATATCCTTTACGGGAACTTCCATAAGTCCCACTCCGAATGTTTCGCAAAGTCCCGACATAATATGTTTCCTCCGTATTGATATTCGGCACCTCGTAACAAAATTCATTTTTTTCGGGTGCAATTTAATATTATACGAAAGCAAACGGGATTTCAAGCAAAACCGTTCGACCGAAATCAACGTTAAACACAAACATTCAAGACTTTTTGTACTTTCCGAAAACGAATTTCGACCGAACGGAAAGAAATTCGGAAAATGTTGTCGTAAGATTTCGCAGATATGAGATGAGTGCATTACAGGTTGTCCCGATAACTTTTATAATGGTTTCGATTCAAACAATAAAAAACGGCGGACGGAATTGCTTTCCGTCCGCTGAATATTTCAGTTTTAATCAAGTATTCCGAGATACTCTTCAAGTGTCAGGCCGCTGTCCATGATTTTTTTTGCGTCTTCCTGTCCGACGTATCTGTAATGCCAAGGCTCATAAATAATTCTTGTTATATCCTGTTTTTCTTTCGGGTAACGAAGAATGAAACCATATTCGGCACAATGCGTTTTCAGCCACTTGAATGTCGCCGTTTTATCGAAATCGGAATTGAGCATCTGGTAACTCGGCGTTACGATATCCGCAGCAAGACCGAGTTCATGTTCGCTCGTTCCGGGATAAGCGTTTATCGTCTTCGCCTTTTCTGCCGCCTGCTCATAAGTCAGGGACGAATCGCGGTTCATCAGAATTTTAATTCTGTTTTCGTAAAGTTTCTTCTGCGTCTCATACGTTCTGAAAGTGGAGCAAAGTTGCAGAGTGATTCCGTCTCTCTTTGCTGCGGCTATCATATCGCGCATGGGCTCGGCACAGCGGCTGTCCATAACATAACTGCCCTGAACTTTTTCAAGCGTTATGCTCTCAACATAGCCGTCGGGAACGGAATGCGTCGGATTGACGAGCATCAGCGTTTTGAACGAGTAATTTTTCGGTTCAACAGCAGAATTCGTTTTGGGTTCTGTGTTTGATTCCGACTCGGATTTTGAAGGCGCGGTTTCCTCCGTCGGTCTTGAGGTTTCGGGCTCGAATTCCGTTGACGGCAGCGTGGTTTCAGACTCAGTGGCATCGCCTGTCATATCGGATGCGGTCGGCTGAGAAGTTGTATTGTCGTAATACGACGGATACGGCTCTTTCTCACGCTGGCATGCCGCAAGCATTCCAACCGCGAAAACTGCGGCAAGAACCGCCGCGATTATTTTATATTTCATAAATCAAATACGCTTCCTTTATAACATAAAAAGAATTATCATTTGTAAATAGTATAGCACTTTTTGTCAATATTGTCAACGCATTAAAAGTTAAATCTTTGACAAAAACAGTCCTTTTTGAACACAGTTTTCGTTATATATCAATAATTGTAAAAAAATTAACAATATTAGTATTGAAAAGTCCCCCGATTTGATGTATAATCAGTATGTAAAAATATCGACGCAACGAGCGTCTGTGAAAGGATGATAAGACACATGGCAATTTCTTACTCACACGAAGTTGAGAATATGTGCACAGTTGCAAAAGGTCCGCATCACGGTCCGTCTCCGATTCCCGAAGAGGGTCTTTGGGTAAAAGCAAAAGATATCAAAGATATCTCCGGTCTTTCCCACGGTGTCGGCGGTTGCGCTCCCAGACAGGGCACATGTAAGTTGACAATCAACGTCAAAGAAGGTATTATCGAGGAGGCACTCGTTGAGACGACGGGATGTTCGGGCATGACCCACTCCGCCGCTATGGCTGCCGAGATTCTTCAGGGAAAAACACTTCTTGAAGCACTCAACTCCGACCTTGTTTGCGACGCTATCAACGAAGCGATGAAAAAAGTTTTCGACCAGCTCGTTTACGGCCGTTCGCAGACCGCATTTTCCGAAAACGGTCTTCCGATAGGCGCATCTCTTGAAGACCTCGGAAAAGGACTTCGCTCGCAGATAGGCACTATCTTCGCAACAAAAGAAAAGGGCGTTCGTTACCTTGAAATGGCAGAGGGCTACATCCTCTCCATGGGACTTGACGCCGACAACGAAGTTATCGGTTACAAGTTTGTTCACCTCGGAAAAATGATGGATATGATCCGCGCGGGCAAAGATCCGAAAGAAGCATACGAATCCAACATCAAAACTTACGGTCGCTATGATGACGCTGTCAAATATATCGACCCGAGAAACGAATAAGAAAGGGGGTGCTGAACAATGCCGAAATTTGAAGGTTATGAAAGAAGAATAGACAAGATCAACGCTTGCCTTAAAGAATACGGTATCAAAGATCTCGACGACGCAAGACAGATCTGTCTTGACAAAGGCATCGACCCCGCTGAGATAGTAAGAGGCATTCAGCCCATCGCTTTTGACAATGCGGGCTGGGCTTACACCGTAGGTTGCGCCATCGCAATCAAAAAGAATACCACCAAGGCGGCTGACGCTGCCGAAGCAATAGGTATCGGACTTCAGTCTTTCTGCGTTCCCGGTTCCGTTGCACAGAACAGAAAAGTAGGTCTCGGTCACGGTAACCTTGCCGCAATGCTTTTGAGAGAAGACACCAAGTGCTTCTGCTTCCTTGCAGGTCACGAGTCTTTCGCGGCGGCAGAGGGCGCTATCGGTATCGCAAGAAGCGCGAACAAAGTTCGTAAAGAACCCCTCCGCGTTATTCTTAACGGTCTCGGCAAAGACGCCGCATATATCATTTCGAGAATCAACGGCTTTACCTATGTTGAAACCGAATATGATTACTATGCCGATGAAGTTAAAATCGTTCGTGAGAAAGCATACTCCGACGGCGAAAGAGCAAAAGTTCGCTGCTACGGTGCGAACGACGCTTACGAAGGCGTTGCTATAATGAAACTTGAAGGCGTTGACGTTTCCATCACCGGTAACTCGACCAACCCGACAAGATTCCAGCACATCGTTGCAGGCACTTACAAGAAGTGGACGAACGAAAACGGCAAGAAATACTTTTCCGTTGCTTCCGGCGGCGGCACGGGCAGAACGCTTCACCCCGATAACCTCGGCGCAGGCCCCGCTTCTTACGGTCTGACCGACTTTATGGGCAGAATGCACGGTGACGCGCAGTTCGCAGGTTCTTCCTCCGTTCC
>URFZ01000002.1 GCA_900547165.1 uncultured Eubacteriales bacterium | reverse complement strand
TGATGTAAGTTTGATGTAAATCGCTGTTTTTTTAGTTTTTTATCAAATGAAGTACATTCCGTCTATTCGGTAAAACGGTACATCTTTACATCATCTTAATAGAGCTTTGCGCCGGCGGGAATATGCGGGTCAACCATGAGCAGGTGAAGTTTTTCTTCGTCGTCTTCATGGTGAACGGCGGAAATAAGCATTCCGCAGGATTCAATGCCCATCATCGGGCGCGGCGGAAGGTTTACTATCGCGATACAGGTCTTGCCCACAAGGTCTTCGGGTTCATAGTAAGCGTGAATGCCTGAAAGAATGGTGCGCTCGGTGCCCGTGCCGTCGTCAAGCGTGAATTTGAGCAGTTTTTTGGACTTGGGAACGGCTTCGCACGCAAGCACTTTAACCGCGCGGAAATCGGATTTCGAGAATGTCTCAAAATCAACGGTATCCTCAAACAGCGGCTCTATCTTAACTTTGGAAAAGTCTATTTTCTCTTCGACAACGGGTGCGGTCTCTGCGGGTGCCGCGGTCTTTTCGGACTTCTTGTCCGCGTCAAGAGATTTAAGCGTGGGGAAAAGCAAAACGTCTCTGATGGACGCGGAATCGGTCATCAACATAACAAGGCGGTCGATACCGAATCCGATACCTCCGGTCGGGGGCATTCCGAGTTCAAGAGCGTAAAGGAAGTCCTCATCCGTGCGGTTTGCTTCCTCGTCGCCCTGTTTGAGCAGTTCTTCCTGTGCTTTGAAACGCTCGCGCTGATCTATGGGGTCATTGAGTTCGGAATATGCGTTTGCCATTTCCCAACCGTTCATATAGAACTCAAAACGTTCAACATAGTCGGGATTTTCGGGCTTTTTCTTTGTCAGCGGAGATATTTCGACGGGGTGATCCATAACAAAAGTCGGCTGAACGAGTTTGTCCTCAACGAACTCTTCAAAGAAGAGGTTGAGAATATCGCCTTTCTTATGGCGCGGCTCAAATTCGATATGGTGTTCTTTTGCGACCTCGCGCGCTTCTTCAAGCGTCGTTATCTCATTGAAATCAACGCCTGAATACTTCTTAACGGCGTCAAGCATGGTTATTCTCTCAAACGGTTTGCCGAGATCCATTTCAATACCGTTGTATGTTATTTTTGTCGTGCCGAGAACGTCGTTCGCAACATGGCGATAAAGATTTTCGGTCAGATCCATCATCCCGTGATAATCCGTGAACGCCTGATAAAGTTCCATCAGCGTAAATTCGGGATTGTGACGGGTGTCTATGCCCTCATTTCTGAAAACACGTCCTATTTCGTAAACACGTTCAAGACCGCCGACGATAAGTCTTTTGAGATAAAGTTCAAGCGAAATGCGGAGTTTTACGTCCTCGTCAAGCGCGTTGTAATGCGTTTCAAACGGTCTTGCCGCCGCGCCGCCCGCATTGGAAACCAGCATCGGGGTCTCGACTTCCATAAAGCCCTGACCGTCGAGGTATCTTCTGATGGAAGCGATTATCTTTGAACGCTTAACAAATGTGTCCTTGACTTCGGGGTTGACGATAAGGTCAACGTATCTGCGGCGGTATCTTGCATCGGTATCCGAAAGTCCGTGGAACTTTTCGGGAAGCACTTGCAGGCTCTTTGAAAGAAGCACCACATTTTCCGCATGAACGGAAACTTCACCGGTCTTGGTCTTGAAAACGAAACCCGTTATTCCGACAAGGTCGCCGATGTCCATTTTCTTGAACGCTTTATATTCTTCTTCGCCTATGCTGTCGCGCGCAACGTAGCACTGAATGTTGCCTTTCAGATCCTGAACATTGCAGAACGACGCTTTGCCCATGATACGTTTGGACATAAGTCTGCCGGCGATGGTTACGGTCTTTTGGTCGAGTTCGTCAAATGCGGCTTTTATCTCCCCGCTGTGGTGATCGACGTCGAATTTGGTTATAACGAACGGGTCTTTGCCCTCACTTTGGAGTTCCGCCAACTTTTCACGGCGTATGCGCACCTGTTCGCTGAGTTGCTTTTGCTCTTCGGCTTCGGTCAAAGGCTGACCGTTGACATTGTTTTCGTTCATATGTTTCTCCGTTCCTGTTTATCTCTTGTCTGCTCTGCCGACGGAAAGAACTTTAAGTTTGTAGCTTTCTCCGTTCGGAATTTCAACGGTTACTTCCGCACCCTTTTTGCAACCGAGCAGCGCCTTGCCTATCGGGCTTTGGTCGGAAACTTTTGCGGGAGTTGCAAGCGGGTCGGATTCAATGGTGGAAACTATGATATATTCAACGTCCTCTTCCAAATCAAAATCGTGAACGCCTACAACCGAGCCGACGGAAACGACGCCCTTTTTAATGCTCGACTCGTCAATTATCTTAGCGTGTTTTTTCATCTCTTCGAGAGCCGCGATTCTTTCCTCGTGCTTTGCCTGTTTATCAAGGGCCGCGTCATATTCGCTGTTTTCGGAAAGGTCGCCGTGCGAACGCGCTTCCTGAATCTCCTGCGCTATCTCGGGACGCAGCGCTTTCATATCCATGAGTTCTTTTTCAAGTTTGTCGAACGCTTCCTGCGTCATTTCGATCTGTTTGCTCATTATAAAACCTCTTTCAAGTCTGATTTTCTGTATAAATAAATGCGAAGTTTCAACCCTTTACTGCGTTCCATGCCGCATAGAGTTGGTCGTCTTCTTCAAGAGAAAGATTATAAAGGTTTGCGCGCTTTTCCGTTGTCAGAAGCACCTCGATATCGGGAGTAAGACCTATTCCGTTAAAATCGACGTGCGCGGCGGTGAAATATTTGAACGTCGTGAATTTTATATACGAACCGTCCGAAAGTCTGCGCGTCGTCTGCCCGATACCTTTTCCGAAAGTCTGCTCCCCGACAAGAACGGCGCCGTTCAGGTCGCGCAGAGCGGAAGAAAACATCTCTGCGGCGGATGCGGTCGAGCCGTTGACAACAACCGCAATGGGTTTGCCCGAAACCAACGGGTCAATTTTCGCGGTTCTTGTTTCGGTAGATTTTTTGCCCTCTATCGTGATTATGGTCTCGCCTTTTTTGACAAGCATATCGACCATTGAGCAAACGGATTCAAGTTCTCCGCCCGGGTCGTTGCGGACATCGAAAACATATCCCTTAACGCCCGCTTTTTCAAGTTCCGTCAACGCCTCGTTGAGTTCGGAAACGGAGTTTGTGCCGAACTGATATATGCTGACATATCCCACATTGTCTTTGAGTATCTTATATTCAACGTATTTTTGCGTGAACTGCGCGGGTGTCAGGCTGAAATTCAAAGTTTGCCCGTCTCTGTCAACAACCATTGAGATCGTTTCGCCCTTGTTCACAAAATCAACGACATAATCGTAAGCTTCCTCATAGGTCATTCCGTCAAGTTTTTTGCCGTTTACGGAGGTTATTACATCCCCGATTTTCAAGCCTGCCGCTTCTGCGGGAGAGTTGCCGAGCACGCGATAAACGGTCATGCCGTGTTCAAGCGTTGCGGTTGCGTAATTAAAGAATTGCAACCCGATACCGCCGAAATTGCCCTGAAGATCGTCCACTATCTTTTTATAGTCTTCTTCGGAATAATATGCGGCGTATTTATCGTCGGTCAAACCGAGCATATACCCGTAATAAAGTCCCTCTTTTGCTTTTTCCTCATCAAATTCGTCTATCGCATAAGCGTCAATGACGGATTTCATCTCGGCAAGTTTCTTTTCAACGGAAGTGTCGGTGGTGTAAGAACCTGTATTTACTTTAAGCGTTCCGAAGCAACCCGTTACCGAAAAAAGAATAACTGCGGCAAGAACGCCCGCCGCAAATGCGGCAATGATACTTTTTTTCACTTGACAAACCTCTCAAAACAATATCAAACCCTGTCTGCGGTTTTTTCCGCAGACAGGCTTTGTTTTTCTGCTGTTTTCTCCGAGTTTTAAGAACGAACGAGGTCTTTAATGGATCTCGACGGTTTTGAGTTTCTCGGATTGACATAAAGCGACGGGTTCTGATAAGAGCCCTTGTACATTATCGCAAAGTCGAGGTGCGGACCCGTTGCGGTGCCCGTCATGCCGACATAGGCGATTGTCTGACCGCGTTTGACTTTCGCGCCTGCGGAAACGGCAAATCCCGAAAGGTGGTTATAGTAAGTCAAAAGTCTGCTGCCGTGATCGACAACGACCTGTTTGCCTCCGCCTGTTGTGACCCAACCCGCACGCAGCACGGTGCCGTCTCCTGCGGCAACAACTTTTGTGCCCGTGCCCGCAGCGATGTCTATCGCATGATGGAAGCCCGTTACTTTTTTGCCTTTATAAGTATATGTTCTCCAACCGAAGCCGGAAGAAACGTATGAAGATGCGGGAACCGGCCAACAAAACTCATCACCGTAATATGATGCGGAACTATCGGCAAGTTTTGCTATTTCTTTTTCAAAAGCCGCCTCTTTTTCAGTCCACGCCTGCTCCTGCGCTTCGAGTTCTTCCTCATCCGCCATAAGCGTTGTCAGAGTTGTTTGAAGTTCGGATTTCTTTGAAATGAGTTCCGCTTCCGCTTCTGCCTGCTCTTCGAGTTCGGACTGCTTCATGTTTTTGCGGTCTTCTATCTCGTCGTACAGTACCTTTATCGACTTTGCCTGTTCGGAAAGGTCGTTCAGAAGTTTGCTGTCATATTCCGCAACCGCTTCGACGAGGTCGAGTTTTGTTATAAGTTGCGAAAGGTCGGTTGCGGTCAATATCGCTTCCAGATAGGACTGGTTGCCCGCTTCGTAAGAAGCGCGGGCGCGGGCTCTGAACTTCACCATCGTTGCATCGTATTTATCCTGAACAACGGCAAGTTCCGCACCTTTTTCTTCAAGTTCTTTTTCAATGACTTCAAGCGCGGAATTTATAAGCGCTATCTGCGCTTCCGTTGCCTCTATCTGTTCGTCAAGCAGGTTCTTTTTTGCCATGAGTTCCTGCTTGTTGTTTCCGAGTTCGGCAAGTCTGTTCTTGATGTCTTTTATCTCATTGCGCGCCGCTTCGAGGTTCTTTTTTGCCTCTTCGAGTTTTTCCTGATTGCTTGCCGCAACGGCGGGGTCGGAAACCGAAAGCGCAAAACCGAAAACTATGCCGACGCAGAGAATAACCGCAAGTGCAAGACATATCGTCTTTTTCATTGTAATGCCTCCTTTTTGCAGGGTGTTGAGTGAGGTATGTATATAAATCTTATTGTATTAAACGTCCAGATATTTCTTAACCGGGAAAACCGAGCCGATAACACCTATCACGCTTCCGGCAAGAGCGAAAAGTCCGAATATCAGCCAGAAATGTTCATCAAAAGAGAACAGCGTCGCGCCGGGAACGATATCCGAAAGCATGGGCGAAATAAACGAGACGTAGAGCATTCTTTGAACAAAGAATGAAACGATACCGCTGAAAAGGCCTATCAGAAGTCCCTCGATGAAATACGGCAACTGTATGTAAAAATCGGTCGCGCCGACATATTTCATAATGTTTATTTCCGTTCTTCTCGCAAACACGCTCATCTTGACCGAGTTCATGATAATGAACATCGAGAGGAAGAAGAATACAATTATAACGACAACGGAGAAAAACGACAGCAGCTGCTTTATATAAACTATTCGGTTGATCAGCGTTTTAGTTGTTCTGATAGCAGGCTGTCCCGCGCTTTCACCGCTTTCGAACACGCCGAGCCCATCAATCTGCTCAATGGCATAGACCGTTTGCTCGTATTTGTTCAGGTCTATTATATCGAAAATAAACGAAGGTCTGAAAACGGCGGCGTCAAGTCCCGTAACGGTCTGACTGCCGAGTTGCGACGTATAATTTTCAAGCGACTGTTCGGGCGATTCGTAAACAATGTTCGTTATGTTCTTTATCTGTTCGAGTTGGGCGCGCACATCGTTTATGCCCGTTTGAGAAATATCCTCGTTCAGGAAAATAACGACCCTGTTTTCGCTGCCGACGGAATCGACTATGGCGTCAACGTCCTGAACAACAAGCATCGTACTGCCGAGTGAAAGCAGACAAACGCCGAGAACGATAACGGAAGCTATCGTCAGAACATAGTTTCTGAATATGTTCGAAACAGCATTTTTGAGTGAGAAAAGAAAACCGTCAAAACTCATCTTTGTTCAGCCTCCTCTTCACTTTTTGATTCTTCCGCAGTGCCGTCCGCAGCCGTTTCGTCTGTTTCAACCGATTCTTTTACGAATATCTCGGTCGGCTGTTCCGTGCGTATCTTTTCGGTATCTATGCCTATCGAGGCAAGGAATTCCTCCGCCTTTTGGGCCACGTTTTTCTCGGGCGAAGGTTCTTCTTCAACGGTTTCCGAAGTTTCTTCCGAAACAGTTTCAGCCGCTTCAACCGCGATTTGTTCCGACTCCGCAATGCTCTGTTCTTCGGTATTTTCCGCTTTGGGTAAAACTACCGTAAGTTCGGGCTGCGCGGGTTCGGGTTGTACAGGCGCCGAGATCTCGGCAGCGGGTGCGGCAGTTTCGGAAACAGGCTCTTTTTCGGGGACTGCCTTTTTCTCCGAAACGACCTCTTCTTCGTACTCGTCCTCTTCCTCGGAATCACCGTTTTGAGCGGCGCGGCGCAAACGGAGTTCTTCCGCAACTTCGGGGTGTGCCGTGTCGTTCAATATATTTCCGTGGTCAAGCGTTATAACTCTTGCGTCAAGAGTATCGACAAAGGCCTGCTCGTGCGTTACGACGATAACGGTTATTCCCGTCTGATTTATCAGACTGAACATATCCATAACTTCCGCCGACATTTTGGGGTCGATATTGCCCGTAGGCTCGTCGGCGATTATCATTTTCGGGTTGTTGACAATAGCTCGGGCAAGCGCGACACGCTGCTGTTCACCGCCTGAAAGCTGTGTAGGAAGCGATTTTTCCTTGCCGGTAAGTCCGACTATCTCCATAACCGCGGCAACGCGCTTTTTGATTTCTTTTCTGCCTCTTCCGACAGCGCGCATCGCAAATGCGATGTTGTCAAAGACATTCATTGTCGGAATAAGTCTGAAATCCTGAAAAACGACGCCGAGACGTCTTCTGAACTTCGGAATCTGTCTGTGTGTCAGATTTTTTGTATTAACTCCGTCGATAACCACTTCGCCGCTCGTCGGAACGTCCTCTGCCGTCAGCAGGCGGACGATGGTCGATTTTCCCGCGCCGGAGTGACCGTTGATGAGAACAAATTCGCCGTCATCAATGCGCAGGCTGACCCTTTTGAGCGCCGTTGTGCCGTTTTTATGAGTTACGGTAACGGACTTCAAATTTACCATTTTTTACTCCTTTTTTATGCAAAAGAAACATATCCGAGGGGCTGTTTTATCACATATATACAAACAAAAACATACCCCATATTAAGCCGTAGAAGGTACAGGCCCTGTCAGGGTCTCTACCTTCAAGTTCGGATATTCATTCATTGTCGCTGTGTTTTTTCGGTTCGACGGACACCGTCCGCCTTTCCGAAAGATGTCGGGCGGACAATGCTCAGAACTTGGTGGGATTTGATTGCAGGTACTTTTTAACCATGAGCGCGACCTTGAAAACTATCGCATGGTCGAACTGTTTCAAATCAAGCCCCGTCAGTCTTCTTATTTTTTCAAGACGGTAAACGAGCGTGTTTCGGTGAACAAACAGTTTGCGCGATGTTTCGGACACGTTCAGGTTGTTTTCGAAAAATTTCTGTATGGTGAAGAGCGTTTCGTGGTCAAGCGCGTCTATCGAACCCTTTTTGAAGACTTCCTGCAAAAAAGCCTCGCAAAGCGTTGTGGGAAGATAATAAATAAGTCTGCCTATACCGAGATTGTCGTAAGACATGATTATTTTTTCAACGTCAAAGACCTTGCCTATCTCTATCGAGACCTGCGCCTCTTTGAACGAGCGGGAAAGGTCGCGCAGAGAGTTGACCACGGTACCTATGCCGATAACGGCACGGGTGTAGAACTCGCTGTTCAGCGTGTCGACTATGGAACGGGCAAGTTTTTCAAGGTCGCGTGATTCGGTGTTCGGTTTGACCTCTTTGACAAGCGCGATATCGTTTTCTCCGATATTGATAACGAAATCCTTCGTCTTATCGGGGAAAAGGCTCTGAACTATATCGTAAGCAAAGACCTCGGTTCTGTCGATAAGGCGAACAAGCAGAACGACGCGGGGAACGTCGCCGCTGAAATGAAGTTCTTTCGACTTCGCGTAAATATCGCCCGGCAGAATATTTTCGAGCATTATGTTTTTGATAAAGTTGGATTTATCGTATTTTTCGTCGTAAAAGTCTTTCATCGTGTTCAAAGAAACGGAAAGCACGGCGGCGATGTTCTGCGCCAATTCGTCCGTTCCCTTTACAAAAACGACATTATCCATTTTAATGCGGGAACCGATAACTCTGTATGTATACCCGTCGGCAAACACAAGGTCGTTCATTCCCATAATATCGGAAAGGCTGTTGCCCATGCTTTTTCCGACAAGCGCGGGATCGCTGCAAACCGCGACGGAACCCGACTCGTCAAGAATACCGACAACTCTGTCCGTCGTATCTTTCATTTGTTGGATAACGTTCTGATATAACTTGCTTGACATTTCGAAAATTACTCCGATCCGTAATGTTTGGTACTATTGCTTATATAGTTTACTATAAATATGTGCAAAAATCAAGTGCTTTTATAAAAGTTGTACTAAAATTTAAAAATAGAATATTAAAATTTCACAATTTTACTGAATTGCGAACCGTATTTTTCGACCGTATACGCTCTGTTCTTTTCTATTTCCGTTTTCAACGCTTCGACAGATGAAAACTTCTTTTCTTCCCGCAAAAATTCAAGAAAGCCTACTCTGACATCTTCGCCGTAAAGGTCGAGCGACGGAAGGCTTTCGCCGTCAAGGCGCGAAATAATGTTGGTTTCAACGGTTATTTCGTCGGAATTGCCGACGGTCGGACGTTTTCCGACATTTGTCACGGAAAGGAACAGGTCGTTTCCGACCTTTGCGCAAGTTGCGTAAACGCCGCGTTTCGGCAACAGTTGAAGCGGCTCAAAACGGGTGTTGACCGTAGGAAAGCCCCAGCCCGAGCCCAAGCCTTTGCCGTGAACGGTCTGTCCCGAAAGAGAAAACAGTCTGCCCAACATCATGGACGCTTTTTGCATATTCCCGTCCAATACATAACGCCGCACGGCGGAAGAACTTATCTGCTCCCCGTCCGCGTCAAGCGTTTTCAGGTCGCAGACAACAGCCTGCATTCCCTGCTTTTCTGCAAGAGACGCAACATTGTCGGCGTTGCCCTCGCCGAATCTGCCGAATGTTGTATTTTTTCCGCAGACAACAGCGGCACAGTCATATTTTTCTTTCAACAGCGCAAGAAAATCTTCCGCGCTTATCGCCGCAAATGCGGCATTAAAATCAACCGTTTCGACCCGCGCAACGCCGCAGGCAAGCAAAAGCCGCTCCTTTTCGGAGGGCGACGTTATAAAATAAAGGGGGTCTTGCGGTCTGAAAAAATTTCGGGGATGATTCGAAAATGTGAATGCGACGGTCGAAAAGCCTTGCTCGTCCGCAATTTTTTTTGCGGTTTCAACAACACGGCGATGTCCCAGATGCACACCGTCGAAATTCCCCGTTATAACTACGTTTTTCATATTCTCTTCCAAACGGCTTTGATTTCGCCCTCTTCAAGGCGGCAAAGCCCCAAAAACGTTCCGTTCTCGGAATACGCCCTCATCAGTTCCGTTCTTTCGGTCACATCGGAAAGTCTTTTTTCGCCTATCGACCCGCCGTTAAGATAAAACTTCAAGCCGTTTTCGGGAACGGTACAACGTCCGAGATTTTCAAAGCACCCCTCGCTGCTGCGGCAGACAGACGCAATATGTCCCTCTTTTGCAAGTTTTTCCGCTTCTTCAAGCGGCACGGCATCTGCAAGCGAAAAACCGTTTGCTTTTGTACGGCGAAGAGAAGTCATGCACGCGCCGCAGCCGAGCGCACGTCCCGCGTCGTCTATAATCGTTCGGATATACGTTCCTTTTGAACAGGCAATGCGGAATTTATACTCATTTTCGGCAGCCGTTCCGAGATATTCTGTTTCGTAAACCGTTATTTTCCGCGCTTTTCTCTCTACGGTCTTACCCTCTCTGGCAAGTTCGTAAAGTTTTTTGCCGCCAACCTTGACGGAAGAATACATCGGCGGAAGTTGTTCCGTCTCGCCGACAAAAGAAGCAAGCACACGTCTGACGTCATCTTCTCCGATTCCGTCCGTTCCGTGCGTTTCCAGAACTTCTCCCGTTATATCCTGTGTGTCCGTCACAAGTCCGAGCCGCATCGTTGCCACATATTCCTTGTCGCCGCCGAGCAAGTCCGAAAGTTTTGTATCGTTGCCTGTCAGCACGGGAAGCACCCCCGTACACATCGGGTCAAGCGTTCCCGTATGTCCTATCTTGACTTTCCGTCCGAGCGCGCGTTTCATGCGCCACACAACGTCGTGGGACGTCATGCCCGACGGCTTATCTATCACAAATATCATTTTTCCGTTTTGTTCCACTTTTCCGAGATGACGGAAACTATTCTTTCTATTGCTTCCGCGGGTTCACCGTCAAGCGAACAGCCCGCGGCGCGTACATGGCCGCCTCCGCCGAAGCAAGCCGCAACATCGGCAACGTTGAAGTCGCATTCAGAGCGCAGAGACACGCGTATCGTGCCGTCCGAAAGTTGACGCATTGTAACGCTGACCACGCTGCCTTCGAGCCTACGGACAACGTTTGTCATGCCGTCCGTTTCGCTGTCTTCAAGTCCGAGCCCTTTGAGCATATCCTGCGTTATGCAGCAAAGCGAAACTTTTCCGTCAAGATATGTTCTTATATTGTCGATAACTGTCTTTTCCAAAAGCAGCTGCTTCATCGGAGCAACGTCGAAGAGCTGTCTGTTTATATCCGCCGTGTCAAAGCCGAAAGAAATAAGCTTCGCCGCCGCGAGGTGAGTCTGCGGGCGAACGTTCGAAAACTTGAAACAGCCCGTATCAAACGATATTGCGGTATACAGATATTCCGCAGTCTTTGCGTCTATCGTCGTTCCGGTCTGTTCGAGAAGCATAAAAAGCACTTCTCCCGCGCTGCTTGCGTCGGGGCAAACAACGGTCTTTTTTGCATAATGCGTATTCGTATAGTGATGGTCTATGCAATAATCGAAACCATGCGCTTCATTTTCATATTTTGTACCGAGCAGTTTTTCGGAAGCCACATCTATGCTGACTTTTACCGCAGGCTCAAATGCGGGTTCAAACGCAATTATTCCGTCGGTGACAAAACGCAGTCTGCGCGGAACGATGTCCGAGCAGGCAAGACAAACTCTTTTTCCCGCATTTTTCAGAACTCTTTCGAGTGCCAGCGCAGAGCCTATCGTGTCGCCGTCCGGAGAGCGGTGCATATAAATACAAATTCTGTCCTTTGAAAGCAATTCTCGAAAAGCAGCGAGATCGCTTTCGGGAAGACGGGTCTCTGTCATTGCTCGCCGTCCTCCCCGCTTTTTTCTATCTCACGCAGTATCTTGTCTATTCTTGCGCCCATCTCAACGCTCTTGTCAAACTCAAAAGTCAGCTCGGGAACATTGCGCAGAGAAAGTCTCTGACCGAGTTGACTGCGCATATAACCTTTGCAGGCTTTAAGTCCCTTGCGAACTTCTTTTTCGTCGTAGTCGCCGAGAATGCTGACGAACACTTTCGCATATTTCAAATCGGGCGATACCTGCGCATGAACAACGCTCGTCATCGGGGGAATGCGCGGGTCTTTGACGTCACGGATTATAAGCGCAAGTTCGCGCTTGACCTCTTCGTTTATTCTGCCCTGTTTGTAACCGTTTGCCATTTGTATAAATATCCTTTATAATCTTCATATTTTTGCAACAGCCCGGAAAAATTTCTCTTTCCGGGCTGATTTCAGTTCTTTTAGCGAGGAATTTCCTCATTGATGAATGCTTCGATGATGTCGCCCTCTTTAAGGTCGTTGTACTTGTCAAGTCCGACACCGCATTCGTAACCCTCGGCAACCTCTTTCGCATCGTCTTTGAAACGTTTGAGCGAATCGAGCGTGCCCTCGTAAATAACGATGTCGTCACGGATAAGGCGAATGTTTGCGTTACGGGCTATCTTACCCTGTTTTACCATACAGCCCGCGATGGTTCCGACACCCGAAACGCGGAATGTCTGACGCACTTCCGCAGTACCGATATGTACTTCGCGGAACTTCGGCGCAAGCATACCTTTCATTGCCGTTTCGACTTCTTCGATGCAGTCGTAAATTATTCTGTAAAGGCGAATGTCCACCTTGTTCTTTTCCGCCATGTCTCTTGCAACGGCGTCGGGTCTGACGTTGAAGCCTATCACGATAGCGCCCGAAGCGGAGGCAAGCATGATGTCGCTTTCCTTGATTCCGCCGACCGCGCTGTGAATGACCTTGACGCGGACTTCATCGTTGCTGAGTTTTTCAAGAGAGGACTTAACGGCTTCCGCAGAGCCCTGAACATCGGCCTTGACGATGATGTTCAAAGTCTTCATATTGCCATCCTGTATCTGCGAGAACAGGTCGTCGAGCGTGACCGCTCTTGCCTTGTTTGCGGCTTCTTTCTGTTCTGCCTTTCTCTGCTCGACAAGTTCTCTTGCCATTCTTTCATCCTTGACCGCATGGAAAACGTCGCCTGCGGCGGGAACTTCCGAAAGGCCTATTATCTCAACCGGAGTGGACGGTCCCGCGTCCTGAATTTTTCTGCCGTTGTCGTCAGTCATAAGACGTATCTTTCCGACCGCCGTACCCGCAACGATAACATCGCCCGAATGCAGGGTTCCGTTCTGAACCAGAACCGTTGCAACGGGGCCTCTGCCCTTGTCGAGTTTTGCCTCGATAACTGTACCTTTCGCTTCTCTGTTCGGGTTGGCTTTGAGTTCCTGCATATCAGCAACGAGAAGAACGGTTTCAAGAAGGTCGTCGATACCTTTTTTGGTCGCAGCCGAAACGGGAACGCACTCAACGTCGCCGCCCCATGCGGACGGAACGAGGTCGTATTCGGTCAGGCTCTGCATAACTTTGTCAAAATCGGATTCGGGTTTATCCATTTTGTTGACCGCAACAACGATGGGAACGCCCGCCGCCTTTGCGTGGTTTATCGCTTCCACGGTCTGCGGCATGATGCCGTCGTCGCCAGCAACAACAAGGATAACAACGTCCGTTACCTGCGCACCTCTCGCGCGCATGGAAGTAAACGCCGCGTGCCCCGGGGTGTCGAGGAATGTAATCTGTCTGTCGCCGACCTTGACTTTGTAAGCGCCGATGTGCTGGGTGATACCGCCCGCTTCGCCCGAGGTAACGGACGTGTGGCGAATGGCGTCAAGCAGCGACGTCTTACCGTGGTCAACGTGACCCATGACAACAACAACGGGATCCCTTGTTTCAAGATCGTCGTCCTTGTCGTCCGAATCGTCGATAAGTTTATCTTCTATCGTAACAACGACCTGTTTTGTAACGGTCGCGCCCAGATCTTCCGCAACAAGCGACGCGGTGTCATAGTCTATTATCTGCGACGCAGAAGCGAATATTCCGAGCTGCATAAGTTTCTGAATGACCTGCGTGGTCGTCATACGAAGTTCCGCGGCAAGTTCGGAAACGGACATTTCCTCGGGAAGGACAATGTTCGAAAGGTGCTTTTTCTTGTCCTTTTCGTACTGTTCCATTCTTTTGAGTTTTGCTTCCGCTTCTTTTCTTCTTGCGGCGTTGTCGGGTTTTCTTTTATTCTTCTGTTTTATTCTTTGATTTGCTTTTCCGTAATCCTTGTTCGCTTTTTCGCCGACGATGTCGTTAAGTCTTTCGTCATATTTGGAAAGGTTAACGTTCGTCTGTTTTCTCGTATCAACAACAACCGATTTGCCGAGAGTTGAAGAGTCGAGAGCGCTGTCCTCGACGATGGAAACTCCACCCTTGGCGGGGGTTGCCGCGGGACGCGGAGTTATCGTCTTCATCTTCTGTTTCTGAGGGGGCTGTTTTTTCTGTTGCGGTTTTCTGTCTTTCTGCTCATGCGTCTGCTCGGGCTTTTTCTCCTCTGCGGGCGCGGGAGCAACAGCGGAAGGCTTTTCCGCTTTTACTTCGGCTTTGTTTTCCGTTTTTGCTTCGGCTTTCACTTCCGCAACGGGCTTTTCTTCTTTCTTTTCCTCTTTGGGCTGAGCCTGAACGGGCGCCGCTTCTTCCGTTTTCTCGGAAGCCTCGGCTTTTGCGCTTTCTTCGGCTTCTTTTGCCTTTTTTGCTCTTATTTTCTCGTCGTAGGTGTCAAAATACTCTTGAAGAGTTCCGAAACCCTGCGCCTGTGTGAAGTGGTCAAACAGCACGTCAAGACGGTCGGATTCAAGCACGGTACTGTGCTTATACTGACCCTCTCCGAAATACTTTGTCAGAATGTCCGCCACATCGGTAACTTTCACTCCGAAGTCTTTTGCGATCTCGCCTATCTTATATTTTGCCATATGTTCTTTCCCCCTGTTTACTTTCTGTCGCCGCCGCGAAGCCCGCATCGGTTATTCCGACAACCGCAACGTTTCCCATACCGAGCACGGCTCCGAGTTCCTGCTTCGTCATATCGGTGTGTATCGTTTTTATATTGAACGCCTCGACCGTCGCTTTCGTCCTGTCCGAAGCGTCACACGCACAGACGAGCAACAGGCATTTCTTTTTGTTTTTTGCTATGAGTTCCGCCCCGGGAATGAGTTTTCCCGCTTTTCGGCAAAGCCCGAGCATACCTTTGAATTTATCGGTCAACGGCTTCCTCCGCAATGTCGTATATTTCGGCGGGAACGGGCAGGCGCAGCAACTTTGAAAGTCTGCCCGACTTTTTCAGTTTTGCAATGCAGTTCACGTCACGGCAGATGTAAGCGCCGCGGCCTCCGAGGTTGCCGTTTTCGTCCAACACTGTCTCGCCGTTTTTGTTTGCTATTCTCAAAAACCCGTGTTCCCGTTTATCGAACCGTCCGCCGCACCCCGCGCAAGTGCGCATAAAAGCGCCGCGAACTCTGTCTTTTTTTGCCATTATTCGCTGAGAATGTCTATTCTGTAACCGGTCAGTCTTGCGGCAAGACGAACATTCTGTCCCGTTTTGCCTATCGCAAGAGAAAGTTGATCGGCACCCACAACGACTTTGCAACTCTTTTGTTCATTGTCGATTTCAAGCAGTCTTACTTCTGCGGGGGACAACGCCGCCGCAACAAATTCGCCGGGATCTTCGCTGTATTTTATAAGGTCTATTCTTTCACCCGCAAGGTCTTCGAGAATGGTATTTATTCTCGAGCGCTTCGGTCCTATGCAGGAACCCACGGCGTCAACGTTCGGGTCGTTGGAACGAACCGCGACTTTCGAGCGCGAACCCGCCTCTCTCGAAACGCCCTTTATTTCAACAACGCCGCTCGCTATCTCGGGAACTTCGACCTCGAAAAGTTTTTCAACGAATTTGGGCGTGGTTCTCGAAAGCATAACTTCTTTTGCGGTCGAACCTCTGCGCAGATTGGGCTGACCGACGCTGACGTAAAGTCTTATAACATCGTCGGGCTCAAAACTCTCGCCGGGAATCTGCTCTCTCGGGAACAGCGGAAGTTCGTGACCGTTGACTTCCACCATAACGGTGCCGCTCTTCGGGTCAACGCTTCTCACGGTGCCGCTCATCAGCGAACCCTGTCTTTCTTCAAACGCCTGAATAACGGAGCCGTTCACAGCCTCGTTTATCGCCTGAACGATAACGTTTTTTCCGACCTTTGCGGCGATTCTGCCGACTGCGGAGGGATCGACTTCAAGCATTGCCACGTCACCGAGTTTGTAACGGCGGCTTATCTGCTTTGCTTCTTCAAGCGAAATTTCCGTCTGCGGATTTTCAACCGTTTCGACTATATCTTTCTTTATGCAGACTTTTATGTTCTCTTTTTCTTCGTTAAAAATAACTTCAACGTTATCTGCGGGAACGTTTTTGTCTCTTTTAATCGTGGAGGCTATCGCCGCCTTGATTTTGTCAAGCATATATTCTTTCGGAATATTCTTTTCTCTTTCCAAGTCTTCAAGCGCGCGGTAAAACTCTTTGTTCGCTTTCATTTTTTCAAAACCTCCGTCAAACCAAATCAATGCTTATTTTGGATATGAGAGAACGTCCGACGTTCCTCTTTTCGTCTTTGATTTCCAATATTATATTATCTTCGTCGTAGCCGACGAGTTTTGCTTCGAATTTTTTCGGAAGAACCCCGTCAAGGCTCTTGTATGTGTGAACCGTGACGAACTTTCCGAGATAACGGTCGTAATGTTCGTTCTTTTTCAGTTCGCGGACAAGTCCCGCCGAAGATATTTCCAAACAGTAACTTTGCTGAATGGGGTCGAGTTCGTCAAGTGCGGGGCTTAAAAAGTCGTTCACTTTTACGCAGTCGTCTATGCCCACGCCGCTCTCGCGGTCGATGTAAACGCGCAGAAAATACTCCGCGCCCTCTTTTTTGAATTCAACGTCCCAAAGTTTAAGCCCCTCTTTTTCAAGAAACGGGGTCACGACTTCGGCAACGGTCTCACAGATTCCCAAACGCAAATCCTCGGTCTTTCATTTATTATCAAATATATTTCTTTACATAATCTCAAAGAGCGGTCGCCCGCTCTTCAAGTCAAGTATACCATACTTTCAAGGGAATTACAAGTGCTTTTTTACAATAAATTATGTTTTTTATGTGTACTTTCACCAATAATCCCCGTTTTGCCTACACATTTATATAATGCAGGGATAGAAAAATGCAAAAAATCAATGTTTGATGTGTTTTGTTTATCTGTCGGACTGTCGAGCCGTTGTTCTTTCCTTTTAATTTTTGCGGCGCTGGCGTTCTTACGCTCCCGCATACTCATTTCCGAAAACGTCACGCAGAGCCGAATTTAACCCCCACCACGTCACACAGAACGCGTCCCATCCACAACCCCGGAAGCGTCAGCATCGACCAGCCTATGCTGAACGGGAGGCAGACCTGTCCGAGCAGATTGAAAGGGACTGACGAATAGTCCCACACACCGAGGCCGAAACGCAGATTGACTATACAGCCCATTATAAATTCAAGCACTGTCACGCAAAGCCCGCCTATCAGACAAAACAGAAACAAATTGCAGTCTTTCAGCACGGTCAGACGGAGCAGGTTCACGCTTAAAAAGCAAGCGCCGCCGAGAATGAACATTGACCAATGCGTTCTGGAACGCCACGCCATTTCTATCATCTGATAAACAAAACCACCCGCGACAAACAGATACACGGAATAAAGGAATTTCATATTTTTTCCGTCCTTTCGTTTTTTTCACTCCTTATGCTTTCCTTTTCTTTTACAGAATATTCCTACGCGCGCGATTTCGGGCGTTCTGCCGCGGAGAAGACGCTCTGATTTTTTCCCGCAGTTTGGGAAAGAGAAAAAAAGCGTATACCGCCGCACAGAGAGCGACGGTCAGAAAAACTTCGACAATGACCGAAAAGCGGCTTTGCCAGAACGAAAAAACGGATTTAAAAAGAAATCCTGCGGCAACCGTCAGGCAGGTCGGAAGCACCACGCTGCCGAACGGCTCCGCTTTTATCCCCGCTTTTTTGCGAAGTCGGGCAAGGCTGAAAGAAGTATTTATGACGTTTCCCGCATAGACCGTTGCCATGAAACCCGCAAAACCGAGAACGGGAATAAGGGTAAAAACAACAACAAGACGTATGATCGCTTCATATATATTATATCGCATAACGGCAACCTGTTCGTCCATGCCTTTCAGTATTCCGTCCGCAACGCCGTCCACATACATTGCGGGGATAAGCGGCGCAAGATAAAGGAGCAGTTTGCCCGTTTCCGCATCGTCGAACAGCAGCGCGCCGAGCGGGGCGTAAAAAACAAGAAAAATCCCCGTCACGACCGACGAAAAAACAAGCGTAAGACGGATTATATGCCCTCCGCGTTCGTGTATGGCGTCGGTCTTGCCGAGGGTGTAAGCTCGCGCGACTTCGGGAATCATGACTTTTATAAAAGCGTACATAAACGAAGCGGGAAAGAAAATGACAGGCACGGCAAGACTTTTGACCGCACCGAATGCGGCAAGAGCATCGGAATCGGTCATTCCGTAACGCACGAGTCCGACGGGAACGGAAAGATTCTCAACCGTTGTCAGCCCCGTCCGCAAATAAGAACTTGCAGCAACGGGCGCGCCTATCGCAAGCATTTTTCGCACAGTCCCCGCAGTTCCGCCTTTCGAGCGTGGCAAAGTTTTTTCGTCGGCAAGCCAAAAAGCGTAAGCCAAAATGCAGGAGACGGCTTCGCCCCCGACAAGCCCCAGAACAAGTCCGACACAACCCGAAACAAGGCTTGTCGGCGGATGCAGCGCAAAAACGAGAACGGCAAAAACTATCTTGCAGACTTCCTCCGTGCCGTTGGCTATTGCGGTCTTGTACGCTTTTCTTTCCGCGACGAAAAACCCGTTCAGACAAGAACCTGCGCTCATAAACGGCAGTCCGAAAGCAAGTATACGAAAGCACATCTCCGTTTCGGGTCTGCACAATACGGAACGTGCGATAACGCCCGAAAAGACAAACAGCAGCAGGCAGGCAAACCCGCCGAGAGCGGCAGAGACGGCAAGACACTTACGAAAGCGTCGCGTCGCTGTTTCCCGCGTCTCAGGCAGGCTGAGCGCTTCGGCAACAACGCGGGTCACGGAAAGATTTATTCCCGAAGTGGCAAACGTGGTCGCAAGCATATATGCGGACGCTATAAGTTGAAAAAGCCCTATGCCCTCCGTGCCGAGAGTTCCCGAAAGATATATATTGAACCACAGCCCGACCAAGTTGAGCGAAAGCCCCGTCGCGCCGATGATGAAAGAATCTTTCAAAAGTCTGCCTTTTTCCTTCATTTCATGCTCCCGTCCACGTTTTTTTTTGCGGATTTCTTATTTAATTGTATGCAAATTACCCTTTCCGATATTTACAAACGCAGGAAAAAATGCTATAATTCATTTTGGAAATATGATTGAAAGGAACTTCGGACGATGAAGAAAAAGCAACGGATAAAAAAAGAACGCACACCCTGTCGGCTTGTCGCGCTTTCCGCGCTGTCGGGACTTCTGATGTTCGCGGCGTTCACGGTCGAAAAACTCGACCTGCTTGCATTTGTCGCCCTTGTTCCGATGATAACGGCGCTGCGCGTTTACAAAGACGGCGGTTTCGGCACGAAAAAGTGTTTCTTTGTATATGCGGCGGCGTACTATCTGCCCAATATGCTGTGGCTTTACAGAATGTGTCCGATGACGAACTACGGCATACCCGCAGTTCCGTCTTATCTGATAATGACGGCGGCAATAATCACCATTGCGGCTGCCGAGGGCTTTGTGTTTACCGTTGCGTTTCTGCCGTTTGACAGATTGCGCGGGACAAAAATTCCGATGTTCGTCCTCTTCCCCGCCCTTTACGTTTTTGCAGAGTTTTTGCAGGCGCACGCATGGGAACTTTCTTTTCCGTGGGGCAGGCTCGGCACGGTCGTAGCGTCTCACCCCACGCTCATACAGACCGCATCTTTGTTCGGTTCGCTCGGCGTCTCGCTTATCGTTGCGTTTTTCAACTCGCTTACAGCGGAAACGGCATTTGCGATAATCAGAACAAAAAGTTATAAGCGGGCGGCATTATATTTTCTGTCCGCCGTGCTTCTGTTTTCGCTGAATGCGGCATACGGCGCGGTCCGCGTTTCCGCCGTCGAAAAGGAACGCAGCAATTCGGAGACGGTAAGAGTCGCCGTTGTTCAGGCAAACCTCGGTTCAATGACAAAGTGGGACACATCGCTTTCCGAATCAATAGAAAAGTATGTGGAATTGTCCGACTCCGTCGCAGACGAAAAGCCGAACATATACCTGTGGCCCGAAACGGCGGTCACGACAAATATGAGCAACAAAAACGTTATGGCTTTTCTGAAAAAATTTGCAAAAGAGAGAAACGCAACGCTCGTGACGGGCATTTTCAACGGCGAACACGGCGAATACAATGCGCTTACCGCGATACGCGCCGACGGCCAGGTTCCGCAGCCGTATTACAAGCGCGAACTTGTTCCTATGGGTGAATACATTCCGCTTTCAGACGTGCTTTCCGTGTTTGTTCCCGCCAATTTCGGCAATCTTGTTGCGGGAACGGAACCGACGCCGCTTGACACCTCGTTCGGAACGGCGGGCGGGCTGATATGTTACGAATCCATTTACCCGTATGTCGCACGCGAAGACGTTGAAGCGGGCGCGGAATATTTTCTGATGGTCAGCAACGACTCTTGGTTTGACGGCAGCGCGGCGCTGCGCCAGCACCTCTGCCATGCGGTCATGCGCTGCGTGGAAAACGGCAGAGATATGGCGCGGGCGGGCAACACGGGCATTTCCGCCGTGATCTCCGCTTCCGGAACGATTGAGAAAAAGTCAAACGCCGATGCGGAAGAGGTGCTTGTTTCGGACATTGTGCCGACTACCGAAAGAACGCTTTATTCGTATATCGGAGATCTGATAGCATTGCCTCTTGCGGGCCTTTACGCGTTCGGCATCTTTCTGATGATACGCGGCTTCATATTAAAATTTATTGCGAAAAAACGCGAAAAAGAGACGATTTCACACAATGTTTGAAAATATTTCAACTTCGTCTATTGCAAAACGCGGCGGGGTATGATATAATATTAAGGCATGATTTATGGGGCAGTCCTCTGCTTTTCTCTGCACGAAAGCCCTGCTTTATCTTGACACAAAATCTGTTCAGGAGGAAAAAGAGAATGAAAGAACTGATCATTAAGAATTTTACCGCGGATCAGATCAAAGCGGAGCCTTTCCCGTTTGAAATAGGCAGCACCGTTAAGGTTCACGTTAAAATCAAAGAAGGAAACAGAGAGAGAATTCAGGTATTCGAAGGCACCGTTATCGCGAAGAAGCACGGCGGCGTTTCCGAGACCGTAACTGTCAGAAGAGTTTCCTACGGTGTAGGCGTTGAAAGAACTTTTCCCGTCAACTCGCCCATTATCGACAAGGTTGAAGTTGTACGCAAAGGTAAGGTTCGCCGCGCTAAACTGTACTATCTGCGTGACAGAGTCGGCAAAGCGGCTAAGGTTAAAGAGCAACTCTGATTATTCTTTCAGCGGTAGCCGCAAGGCTGCCGCTTTTTACTTTTCCGAGGCAAGGAGGCTGTTTTATGGATGAAAATACGGTTTTCGGCGCAGAAAATGCCGAAAATATGCCGAAAAAACCGAGCAAAAAACCGTTAAGAGACTTCTTCGACGTGTTCGAAGCGGTGATTTTGGCGGTCGTTGCCTCGCTTTTCATTATGACGTTTCTTTTCAAGACGGGTTACGTTGACGGTCATTCGATGGATACGACTATGGCGGACGGAGACAGATATTTTGTTTCCGACCTGTTTTATACGCCCGCACGCGGAGACATAATCGTTTTCGAACCCGACCTGCGCGCAATAGGCGACAATTCAGACATTCTTTACGTCAAAAGAATCATCGCCGTTGCGGGCGACCATTTGGAGATAAAGTCCGATGACGGGCAAAACTATCGCGTTTATCTTAACGGGCAGGTTCTGCAAGAGGATTATCTCGACTCGTTCCAACAGACAAGACCCGCAGACAGAGCGCTTGCGGGAGCAAATACGCTGACGACCGACGAAAACGGACACCCGTGCGTTGACATCACAGTTCCCGACGGACATGTGTTTGTGATGGGGGACAACCGTCTCAATTCGCAGGACAGCCGCGTTATCGGCTGCGTTGACACTCGCAGAATAGCGGGCAAAGTGCTGCTCCGATTCTCCCCGTTCGACAAGTTCGGCAAGGTATCGTAAGAAAAAAATAACACCGTCCGTTCCGACGGACGCATCCTTGAAAAGGAGGAAAAGGCAAATGGCTAACATCAACTGGTATCCGGGACATATGACAAAAGCAAAACGAATGATGGCGGAATGTCTGCCTCTTATCGACGTTGCGATAGAACTTGTCGATGCGCGTATTCCTTTTTCCTCTAAAAACCCCGATATCGCAAAAATGACGGAAAACAAGCCGAAGTTCATTGTGCTGAACAAAAGCGACCTTTCCGACCCCGAGCAGAATAAAAAATGGCTCGAATATTATAAAAGCACGGGCTATACCGCTGTTCTGTTTGACAGCAAAACAAAAAACCGCGCGGCGGCGGTCTCCGACATAATGAAAAAGATAACCGCCGTTTTCAGCGAAAAGGCACAGCGCAACGCGGAAAAAGGAATGCACGGGCGTTCGCTCAAAATCATGGTAACGGGAATCCCTAATGTCGGAAAATCCACATTCATAAACTGTCTTTGCGGCAAAAAACTTGTAAAGGCGGAAGACCGACCCGGCGTTACGAGAGGCAGACAGTGGATATCTCTCGGCGGCGGTATAGATCTGCTTGATATGCCCGGCATACTTTGGCCGAAACTCGAAAATCAGAATTCGGCTAAAAGACTTGCCATGACCGGCGCGATAAAGGACAACGTCGTTGACACGGAAGCATTGGCGTGCGACCTTTTGGGAATACTGCGCGCGCATTACGAAAAGAATTTCCGCGAGCGCTATAAACTGACGGGAGAACTGCCCGAGGACGACTATGACCTGCTCGGGCTTATCGCAAAAAAACGCGGACTTATATTGAGCGGCGGCAGACCGGACGAAGAACGCGCGTCCGTTATGTTGCTTGACGAATTCCGTGCGGCAAAACTCGGCAGAATAACGCTTGACGATATAGACCAACTTGCACCGATACTCAAAAACATAGAATAGCGGCAAGAAATCCAAGCCGCAAAAACCGAAAAAAAGCAAATACGCTTTTTTCTGTTTCCTGCCCGACATTTGAGTTTTCGGCAGACCACGCAAAAATATCCCGCGCCCGATCAAAAAAATCACGGCGCGGTGTTTTTTTCGGAGAACGATATGGCACTTTATGCAACAGCCGACCTGCACCTGTCGGAAAGCGTCGGCAAACCCATGGACAAATTCGGCGTGCAATGGCACGACCATGTACGCAAAATAAAAGAAAATTGGTGTCTTAATGAAGACGACACCTGCGTCATAGCGGGAGACACATCGTGGGCGATAAATCTCGAAGAAGTCGAAGCGGACATGAGGCTTATCCACGGACTTCCCGGCAAAAAAATTATATTAAAGGGCAACCACGACTATTGGTGGTCGACTCTGCGCAAGATAAATCTTTTTCTCAAAGAAAAGGGCTTTGACGACATAGAACTGTTGCAGAACAACGCTTTTCATGTCGGCGACGAATATATCTGCGGCACACGCGGGTGGATTCCGGACGTCGGAACACAGGAAGACGAAAAAATTGTGGCTCGCGAAGCGGGCAGGCTTAAACTTTCGATATCAGCGGCAAAAAAACTCGACCCCGATGCCGTGCCCGTTGTCTTTTTGCATTTTCCGCCGCTGTTTGCTTCCGACAGATGCGCGCCCATCATGGACGTTTTGCACGAATTCGGAATAAAGAGGGTTTTTTACGGACATCTGCACGGACCGACGGCGCACGCGCTTGCGGTCACGGGCATTCATGAAGGCATAGATTTCAGACTTATCGCAGGAGATTACATCGGCTTCAAACCGATACTTATAAACTGAGGAGGGAATATGGAAACTGTACTGAAAACCGTCGGACTGTCGAAGAAATACGGTTCAAGATATGTTGTCCGTGGCGTCAACATGACGATAAACAAGGGCGACATTTACGGCTTCATCGGCAAAAACGGCGCGGGCAAAACAACTTTCATGCGTGTCATTCTCGGGCTTTCTGAGCCGACCGAGGGCAGTTTTGAACTTTTCGGCGGCATTTCCCGAGAAGAAGCGGGCAGAAAAACAGGCGCGCTGATAGAAGCGCCCGGCATATACCCGAACTGCACGGCAAAGGAAAACATGAAGCGTTTTGCATTGCTCAAAGGTGCGGACGCGAACAGCATTGACGGAATCCTTGAATTTGTCGGGCTCGGCGATGTCGGCAACAAAAAGGCAGGCAAATTTTCGCTCGGAATGAAACAGCGTCTCGGCATAGCGGTAGCGTTGCTCGGTGACCCCGAATTTCTTGTTCTCGACGAACCCGTAAACGGTCTCGACCCTGCGGGAATGAAAGAGGTGCGCGACCTCATTGTGAAACTGAACAAAGAGCGCGGAATAACCGTTCTTATATCGTCTCACCTGCTCGACGAACTGTCAAAAATAGTTACGCGGTACGGAATAATCAACAACGGTGTGCTGGTGGACGAACTCGGCGCAGCCGAAATAAAGGCTCGCGGCGAATGCAAACTGCGCATAGTTGCGGACGACGCAGAAAAGGCCGCGGAACTGCTCAAAAACGCAGTCGGAGAAGCGGCGATAACCGTCAACGGACACGCGATAGAAATATCCGTGGGTGCGGAGCGGAGCGCGGAACTGAACAAACTGCTCGTACAAAACGGAGTGGCTGTCAGCGCACTTTACGTTACGACGGACGGGCTTGAAAAATACTTTATCGAAAGGGTGGGCGGCTGATATGACAAAACTTTTCAGATTTGAATACAGACGCCTGTTCAGGCAAAAGAGTTTTTGGATATTTATGGCTGTCGCGGCGGCGCTTGCGTTCCTTTCTCTCGGAGCATTCAAACTTATAGAGATTGCGACAAATATCACATCGGACATGAATGATGTCGACACCTATTTCGGAATAGGCTACACGGGTGCGGAAGCGTTCAGAAACGCGACTTCACTCGGAGATATAGACATAGTAATTGCGATAGTTGCGGCAATATTCGTTTGTTCGGAATATTCGCGCGGAACAATAAAAACAGTCGTTTCCGCAGGATTTTCACGCTGCAAGATTTTTACGGCGGAGTTTCTTGTTTCAATGACGGCAGCGGCTCTGGTCTTTGTTGCATCAAGTGTTTCCGCATTTGTATTCGGAAGCATTTTTTGGGGAATAGGTAAATTCAATGCCGAACTTTGGAACGCGGTTTTATTGCAGCTGCTTATAGTTCTTTCTCTCACGGCGATTATTTATATGTTTTCCAAAGCGGTCAAAAAAACCGCAGCTGCGATCGCGTTCGGAATTTTTGCGCCGCAGATAACGGCTCTTTTATTGAAGATTGCGGACGCCGCGATAGACAGCGAAAAATTCCGTCTTTCGGACTATTGGCTTTCGGGTTGTCTTTCCGATGTTCAGGCGACTTCTCCGCTCAACATGAACATATTCGACATCATAAACGGGACGTCTGCTAACCTCACTTCCGAATTGGCAATACGCGTGATTGCCGTTTCCGCGGTTTATATGGCGGCGGCATTTGTTTTCGGAATCATCATTTTCAGAAGACAGGAAATATAACCGAATAACCGAACAATTTTTTCGGTATGAAAGTCTTTTTCCGCCGTTTTTGTCCTGTGCATAGCGGCAAAACTTTAAACCTTTTTTAAATTAAATATATTTACTATTGCTTTTATATATTAAATATGCTATAATCCCTGTAAATGTGAAAAAATAGGAGACAAGGTCAACATGAAACTTGAAAAAGTTACCAACAAAGAAAAAAATGTCGTTGAACTCGAAATCAGCGTTCCCGCAGACGAGTTTGAAGCGGATGTTGAAAAATCTTACAGAAAGAATGTAAAAAAACTCAACGTTCCCGGCTTCCGCAAGGGCAAAGCGCCGAGAAAAATGGTTGAGAGAATGTACGGCGCCGGAGTTTTCTATGACGACGCGATGGAAGAAGTTTATCCCGAAGCGTACAAGGCTGCTGTTGAAGAAGCAAAGATAGAGCCGGTTGACAGAGCCAATGTCGAGATTCTCGAAGTCGGCGAGAACGGCTTCCGCTTCAAAGCGACCGTTACGGTTAAACCCGAGATAGAGATAAAGGGTTACAAGGGTCTTAAACTGACCAAGAAATCCGTTGAAGTTACCGAAGCGGACGTTGCGAAAGAACTTGCGGATTATCAGAAACAGCAGGCACGTCTTATCGATGTTGACGACAGAGCGGCGCAGAACGGCGACACCGTAACGATAGACTTCGAGGGCTTCGTTGACGGCAAAGCGTTTGACGGCGGCAAAGCCGAGGGCTATGCGCTCAAGCTCGGCTCGGGCAGTTTCATTCCCGGCTTTGAGGAGCAGATAGTCGGCAAAAACATCGGCGATGAGTTCGACGTAAATGTTACGTTCCCCGAAGAATACACCGACGAGCTCAAAGACAAAGCGGCTGTGTTCAAGATTAAACTTCACGAGATCAAAGTTGAGGAACTCCCTGTTCTTGACGACGATTTCGCGAAAGACGTTTCCGAATTCGATACTCTTGCTGAGTTCACCGAAGATATAAAGAACAAGATAGCAAAGAGAAAAGAAGAGATGGCGGAAGCGGATCTTGACGCGCAGATCTCCGACAAACTTGCGGAACTTGTAGAGGGCGAAATCCCCGAGTGCATGTATGAGTCCGAAATCGACTATCAGATGCAGTCTTTTGACCAGAGACTCAGAAGCCAGGGACTCAACCTTGACACCTACGCAAAATATATGAACTCCACCACCGCGCAGATGAGAGATATGTTCAGAGACGGCGCGGTTCGCGACGTTAAGGACCGTCTTGCTCTCGAAAAAATCGCGGCGGAAGAAAAAGTTATCGTTGAAGAGGCTGACATCAACGAGGAATACGACAAACTCGCAAAGGCTTACGGCGCGGAAGTTGACAAGATCAAGTCCGACTACCTGACCGACAGCATCACAAAAGACCTCGTTGTTCGCAAGGCGTTCGAAGCTGTTAAAAACGCGGCTGAGATAACCGAAGAAAAAGCGGAGAAGAGGACTGCAAAGAAGCCCGCGGCAAAGAAAACCACCGCTAAAAAGGCTGACGGCGAAGCCGCCGAAAAGAAGCCCGCGGCAAAGAAGACAACCGCTAAAAAAGCTGACGGCGAAACCGCCGAAAAGAAGCCCGCGGCAAAGAAGACAACCGCTAAAAAGGCTGACGGCGAAACCGCCGAAAAGAAGCCTGCGGCAAAGAAGACAGCAGCAAAAAAGACGACCAAGAAATCCGACGAGGAATAATCGGTCTGATATAAGCGTATAATCGGAGGGGGAGGTCACTTGTGGCTTTCCCCTGCGTTTTCAAAAAAATCAATCCGAGGAGGAGCGAAAACATGAGCAGTTTGGTACCCTATGTCGTTGAACAGACATCGAGAGGCGAAAGATCTTACGATATATTCTCCCGTCTTCTTAACGACAGAATCATATTTTTGACGGACGAAATAAACGACACGACCGCAAACCTTGTTGTTGCACAGTTGCTTTATCTTGAATCCGTTGACCCCGACAAAGATATTTACCTTTACATCAACAGCCCCGGCGGAAGCGTTACCGCGGGTATGGCTATCTATGACACAATGAATTACATCAAGTGCGACGTCAGCACGACCTGCATAGGTCTTGCGGCAAGTATGGGCGCGTTCCTGCTTTCGAGCGGCGCAAAGGGCAAGCGTTATGCGCTTCCCAACAGCGAGATAATGATTCACCAGCCTCTCGGCGGATTCCAGGGACAGGCAACGGACATCAAGATCCACGCAGACAACATTCTCCGCATCAAAGCGGATCTCAACAGAATACTTTCCGAAAACACGGGCAAACCGCTCGAAGTTATCGAAAAGGACACCGACAGAGACAACTTCATGACTGCAGCTGCGGCTTGCGAATACGGCCTGATAGACAAAGTCGTAACAAAAAGATAACCCCGAAAGGTAATTGTATATGGCAGAAGAAAAAAAGCAATGCGCCTTTTGCGGGGCGACCGATGACGACAAGGACAAGCGTTTTATCGCAAGTATGTACGAGGGTGTATATATCTGTGACGAGTGCGTTGAAATTTGCGGCGAATATCTGAAAGGTTTCAAAAAAGCAAAATCGGAAGCAAAGAAAAAGAATATCGAGATAAAAACTCCCGCGGAGATAAAAGCGGTACTCGACGAATACGTTATCGGGCAGGACGAAGCAAAGATAATGCTTTCCGTTGCGGTCTACAACCACTACAAGCGCGTATTTTCAAAGCGTGACCCGCACGATGAAGACGTTGAGATACAGAAATCAAACGTTCTTGTTCTCGGTCCCACGGGCAGCGGAAAAACGCTTATGGCGCAGATTCTTGCAAAGACGCTTAACGTTCCGTTCGCGATAGCGGACGCAACAACACTGACCGAGGCGGGATATGTCGGAGAAGATGTGGAAAACATTCTTTTGCGACTGCTTCAAGCGGCAGACATGGACACGGAGACCGCGGAATACGGCATAATATATGTTGACGAGATAGACAAGATAACGCGTAAGAGCGAAAACCCGTCCATAACCCGCGACGTTTCGGGCGAGGGCGTGCAGCAGGCGCTTCTGAAAATTCTCGAAGGCACGGTTGCGAACGTTCCCCCGCAGGGCGGCAGAAAGCACCCGAATCAGGAGTGCATACCTGTCAACACGCAGAATATCCTCTTTATCTGCGGCGGCGCATTCGAGGGGCTTGACAAGATAATTCAAAAGAGACTTTCGGGCAACGCAATAGGCTTCGGCTCCGACATAAAGAGCAAAAAAGAAGAGGATTCGTCCTATTATCTTCGTAAATGCGAAGCGCATGACCTGATAAAATTCGGACTTATTCCCGAACTTGTCGGCAGAATCCCCGATGTCGTAACCGTTGACAAACTTGATGCGGAAGCGTTGAAAAAGATACTGACCGAGCCGAAAAACTCGCTGATAAGACAGTATAAAGCGCTTTTGGCGATGGACGGCGTAACGCTTGAATTCACCGACGAAGCGATAGACGCGATAGCGCGCCGTGCGGCAGAGCGCAACACGGGCGCAAGAGGTCTTCGCTCAATAGTCGAGGGCGCGATAACAAAGATAATGTTCGACGTTCCGTCGGACAAGACCATCAAAAAGGTTATCGTAACGCCCGCATGCATAACGGACAAAGCGGCTCCCATAGTGGAACGATGAGCGAAAGTCGAAACTTATAAAAATCAATCTGTAAAAAATAAATTCCGCACGGAAATCCCGTGCGGAATTTATTTTTATTTAACAAAAAGAGCGTTGACTTTTAACATTTTCAGCGTTATAATGCAGGCACAAACAGAAGAAAGGACTATAAGTATCATGAAAAAATCTTTTTATTTATTATTCACGCTGATTTTTTGCATCTGTTTAATTGCGGGTTGCAAAGGCAAAAATCAACAAGAGAATACAGCGCCGGCAAACACCGAGGAACAAACGACATCGACAAATCCCGTTTCGGAGAAAGACGCGGCAGCTTTTGTTTCAAATCTGTATGATAAATATGAGATATACAGAAGCAGAGAATGGAATATCCGTTCCCCGAAAAGCATCTTCCCGCAAAAATCGGAGAATTCGTACGTCCTCCCATACTTTTTGGATAACTATTTCTATTTAGCAGGAAAAGAATTCAATATTCACGAAGATGCGGACGGAATCCTCACGGACGGCGAAGAGGATTTTTTTGACAAAACGTATGGCATTCCTTATTTTTCGGCAATCAAAATTTCAGAAGTTCAAAAAGCGGTAAATGAAATATTCGGCAGCGATAAGTATCAAATTTCCGGAGGCATCGAAAACAACTGTACCGAAAGCGGATACTACGTTATGCCGGGAGGTCGCGGAGGAGATGCTGTTTTGGCTCTTAAGGATTACAGTATATCAAACAGCCGAATTAACGAAAGTGGCGCATCGGTCTCTGTTTCGGAAAACTGGCAGGAGGTCGGCAGCGACGGCGTCTGCCGTGATGTTTCGGTAAAGACGACATATATTATCGGCTATGAAAAAGGATTCCTTTATTTGGAAAACGTCATATTCGATTAAACTCGTGTCCCGCGGTATCTGCCGCGGGCGTTTTTATCAAGTCGCAGCTCAATTTCGAACTTAAACACGCACATGAGCGACTTTAATATGAAATGTATTGACATTTTGGAAATTTCATCATATAATACAGACGAACTCCGAAAAAGAGAAAGGAGATTTTTTACAATGAAAAAAATTGTTATCGCACTTCTTTGCGCGGCGTTTTGTCTGTCTTTTTTGGCGGCTTGCGGCGATAAATCCGACTCTACGCCGACCGTTACGACGGAACAGGAGCAGCCCTCGACACAGCCGGCAACAAACATTCCGCCCGAGACGGAAAATCCGAACAATACACAGACAACCGTTCCCGATGAAACACCGGACGATGAACCTACGACCGCGCCCGTCATACAGGATTGGCCCGTTTCCGAAGAAGACGTGAAAAACTACGTCAATATGGTTTACGGCAAATACGACCTTTACCGTTTCAAGGAACTCAACATAACAAGCCCGTCGCAGTATGGCAGCGTGTTCCCGAGAAAAGATGCAAACGGCTCTTACAGAGCGCCGAGTTTTCTTGAATCGAAGCTTTACAAGATCGGCACACAGGTAACTCTCGAAAACGGAAAAGAAACGTCAGGCAGCATTCTGACGGAAGCCGAAGCGCAATACCTTTCCGCAACATCGCAGACAAAAACATATTCGGCTGTCAGCGTATCGAAAATACAGCAGTCGGTCAATGAGATTTTCGGAAGCGGAAGATTTTCTTTTGCGGGCTCTATCGAAAGCGGATACACAAAGAGCGGATATTATCTTATCCCCTCGACAGCAGGCGATGAAGGCGCGGCAAGCCTTGACCATTACACCATTGAATCCGTGACTTTCGACGAAGAAAACTATACCGTTTCCGCAACGGTCACGGAAAAATGGACGGATTATACCGCAGGCGGCGCAACGGTAGTCAAAAAGACGACCCTTTCCCTGCGCATAAACGGCACGAACCTCTCCCTGCGTGAAATCTTCTATTAAACATAACATACGACCGGCAAAAAACCGAGCGGAGAAACCGCTCGGTTTTTATTATATCGTCTTACTTTTTTCAAACGAAAGTCAGTCATCGCATTTGACCGAATAATACTCAATTGACGGGCGAACGCCGAGTTCCGACAGCAGGCGACGATATTCCGCCTCCGCTTTCGGGTCGCCGTCGGAGACTTTTTTTTGCCTTGATAAGCAGGTTCTTGGGCGTATCGAGGGGAGAACAGTATTCGACGCAGGAGACCTTGTAACCGCAGGCTTCAAGTTTAAGACAACGCAGTCCGTCAGTCAGAATATCGTTGAGCCTTGCGCGGAAAACGCCGTGCTTGATTATGGGGTCAAGGTCAGGCTTTTTGTATGCGTCAAGCAGTTCTTTGTGACAGCACGGCACGCAGATTATGTTCTTTGCGTTATGTCTTATGGCAAATCCGAGAGCCATATCCGTTGCGACGTCGCAGGCGTGAAGAGAAATAACCGCGTCGGCGCGGGGCGCATCGTATGTTCGCAGATCTTCGCAGACAAAGCGCATATTGTTATAGCCGAGATCCGCGGCTAACTTGTTACTTTCCTCTATAACGTTCGGTTTTATGTCTACGCCGATGAATTTTGCGCGGACGTGGCGCTGTTCCCAAAGATAATAGTTAAGAATAAACGAAAGATACGATTTTCCGCAGGCGCAATCGACAACGGTTATGTCGTTCATTCCGTCAAACATTCCGCCGACGAGGTCAAGAAAGCGGTCGGTCTGGTTGTATTTTCTTATCATATCGTTCTTGATTTTGCCGTCGGCGGTCATAAAACCGAGACGTTTCAGCAGCGGTGCTGCTTTTGCAAGATCGATGTTGTATTCTTTGTTTTTCAGTCCATGCGTCTCGGAGATCTCTTCTTTTATCTCAAAATTTTCAAGTTTGACGTTTCTGTCGTCTATCAATACTCGGCAACCGTGACCGCGTTCGCGGTATTCGACAACGGCACTGTCATATTGCAGGATAACGGCACAGAGGTCGGAAAGCAATGTGCGCATATCGTCGTACTCTTTCGTTCCGGCAAAACTGTAAACAAGTTTTCCGTCACGGAGCGCGGTGCTTCCGTTATATTCCTTTCTGCCAGAAACCGTCTTCCATGTCAATCCAACAAAAAATTCGCGGGAAGACTCAAATTTCGACGCAAGTCCGCCGAAAAACAGATCTATTTTTCCTTTTTGTCTCGCGTTCATAAAATACCTCTCAACTGCTTGAAATTTTTATATAAATGTGGTAAAATACAGATAATTGTTATACGGAGAAAAAAATTTATGGCTGAAATATATCTTACACAGGATGAAGAAAAAGACGTCGCGGTTCTGATAGGTCTTGACACGGATGACGGCGAAGCGGAAATTTCGCTTGACGAACTTGAAAGACTTTGCGACACGGCAGGCATAGAAGTTGCCGCAAAAGCGCTTCAACGCCGCGAAAAACAGGAGGCCGCAACTTATATAGGACGCGGAAAAGCAGAGGAAATAGCCGAATTTGTAAAAAATAACGGCGTCAACCTCGCCATTGCAGACGATGAACTCAAAGGTTCGCAGGTACGCGAACTTGAAGAGATTCTCGACTGCCGCGTGATAGACAGAACGACGCTGATACTTGATATTTTCGCACAGCGCGCACGTTCGACCGAGGGCAAACTGCAAGTCGAATTGGCGCAGTTGAAGTACCGTCTGCCGCGCCTGCAAGGCATGGGCAAAGCGCTTTCGCGTCTCGGCGGAGGCATAGGCACGAGAGGTCCGGGAGAAACGAAACTCGAAACGGACAAACGTCACATACAGCGCCGAATAACTCACATTGAGCAGGAACTTGCCGAAGTTGAAAAACGACGTGAGCAGAACAGGCGCAGACGCGAAAAAGAGGGCACGCCCACGGCGGCGCTCGTCGGCTACACCAATGCGGGCAAATCCTCGCTGATGAACGCGCTTTGCGACGGCGCGGACGTGTATGTGATGAACCAACTGTTCGCCACGCTTGACCCGACCGTGCGCAAACTTAAAACAGACGATAACCGCGAAGTGTTGTTGGTCGATACCGTCGGCTTTATAAGAAAACTTCCGACAGCGCTCGTCAAGGCGTTCCGCTCGACCCTTGAAGAGTCCATATATGCGGATGTGCTTTTACTTGTCGTCGATTATTCCGACCCCGAAGCGGAAAGTCAAATAAGAGTTGTCCGAAAGATACTTGCCGACCTCGGTGCGGAAAGCAAACCGTCTTTTATCGTCTTCAACAAAAACGACCTTATTCCGAGAAACAGAACCGTTGTTATCCCGCCCGACCTTTTCACGGACGAGGTATGTTGGGTCAGCGCAAAAACGGGAGATGGGCTTGACGATCTGCGGCAAAAGCTGCTTGACAGGCTCGTTCCGTCGAAAAAGTATACGCTCCTTGTCCCCTATTCCGACGCAGGCGTCATAAGCGAATTGCATGACAGGCACGACGTTATCTCCGAAGAATATGTTCAGGAGGGAATAAAGGTTAAAGTCGTCTTGGGCAAAGACGCTCAGAAGTACGAAAAATACGCAATATAAATATAATAAATATTCGATTTTCAAACCGCAGGTTCACAAAGAACCTGCGGTATTGTTATTGATTTATAAGGCGGAATATACACCAAACATTTACGGTCAAAACCGTAAAGATGACTGCCCGATTATTCGGAATAAGAAGTACCGAGAGAAATCTTGCCCTCGCCGAGCGACTTCTTGAACTCGACATAATCCTCGTAATTGCCCTTTTTGTCTATCATTCTGTCGGGCGTCAGTTCTATTATCCTGTCGGCAACTGTGTTCACTATTTCATAGTCGTGCGACATAAACATAACGTTGCCCTTGAACGCCGAAAGACCGTTGTTGACGGCGGTTATGGATTCAAGGTCGAGGTGGTCGGTGGGTCTGTCCAGAATAAGCATATTCGAGCCGAAAAGCATCATTCGGGAGAACATACATCTTGCCTTTTCACCGCCGCTCAGCACGCGAACTTCTTTGTAAACGCTGTCATTGGAGAAAAGCATTCTGCCGAGGAAGCCGCGCAGATATGTTTCGGTCTGGTCTTTGGAATACTGTCTCATCCAGTCAAGAATGGAGAGCGTACAGCCGTTGAAGAAATCGGAATTGTCGTGAGGGAAATAAGAGTATGTTATGCTCTGTCCCCATTTATACGAACCGCTGTCGGGGTCGGAATTGCCGACAAGAATCTCAAAAAGCGCGGTTATCGACATTTCGTTGCCGACAAACGCGATCTTTTCGCCCTTGTTGACGGTGAACGTGATGTCCTTGAAAAGCACGGTTCCGTCGGGTGCGGTTTTGGAAAGATTTTCAACGAAAAGAATATCCTTGCCTGCTTCTCTGTCCATGTCAAAGCCGATGAACGGATAACGGCGGCTTGACGCGGGGATTTCCTCAACCGTCAGTTTGTCAAGAAGTTTCTTTCTCGCGGTTGCCTGTCTCGATTTTGATTTATTCGCGGAAAAGCGTGAAATGAACTCCTGCAATTCCTTTATTTTTTCTTCGTTTTTCTTGTTCTGCTGTTTCAAAACGCGCTGCATAAGTTGGCTCGACTCATACCAAAACTCATAGTTGCCGACATACATCTTTATGCCGCCGTAGTCGATATCGACGATGTTCGTGCAGACGTTGTTGAGGAAGTGACGGTCGTGGCTGACAACGAGAACCGTTCCGAAATAGTCGCTGAGGAAATCTTCAAGCCAAGCAACCGCCTCGATGTCAAGACCGTTCGTCGGCTCGTCGAGCAAAATTATCTCGGGATCGCCGAAAAGAGCCTGCGCAAGCAAAACTTTGACCTTTTCGCTTTCTTTCAGACCTGACATCGGCTCATAAAGAACGCTTTCATTAAGTCCGAGACCCTGAACGAGTTTCGACGCGTCGGATTCCGCTTCCCAACCGTTCAGTTCCGCAAATTCGCCCTCGAGTTCGGACGCTTTGATGCCGTCCTCTTCAGAAAAGTCCTCTTTTTCATAAAGAGCGTCCTTTTCTTTCATTATCTGATAAAGGCGTTCATTGCCCATGATTATTGTGTCGAGAACCGTGTACGCGTCATAAGCAAAGTGATCCTGTTTGAGAACGGAAAGTCTCGTTTTTTCGGGAATGGTGACGGTTCCTTTCGTCGGTTCGAGTTCACCGCAGATCATTTTCAGAAAAGTCGATTTTCCCGCGCCGTTCGCGCCGATTATACCGTAGCAGTTGCCCGGTGTGAATTTCAGATCAACATCTTTGAAAAGTACCTGACCTCCGAAATTAAAGGTCACATCGGAAACAGTTATCATCCGTTTTTCTCCTTAAAAAATAGTACTTGTTTATTTTATCACACTTTTTTCCTTTTTGCAATGAATACGGCAAAGTGTCGCAATTTGTTCAAGCGGGAACGGTTTTCACGGCTTATAGAGGCGCAAAAACATTTTTTTCAAAGAAATACTCCCTTTTCTTTTTCCGCTTGAAGCCGACCGGCAAAACCGGTCGGCTTCTTTATTGTCTACTGTTAGGAAATCGTGGAAGAAACGTTCGACTCCGTCAGATTCGGGCAGTTTTCGTGTGCCTTGTACGCCGCGATGTACTGTTTCATCATGTTGTAATACTTCGCGCCGTGTCCGCCGCTCATCGGTTCGATGTCTCGGCTGTATTCCTGATTGTAGTTATCCGTGAATGTCGGCGAAGAGGTCGAGCCGTAGTTCTGCGCAACCCATTCGTTCCACCATGCCAAAACAACTATCTTGGGTCTGACATTGAACGCGTTCTGCCATTGAGTGTGGAACGTTGCGCCGTTCTTTCTGCCTGTCGCCGTGCCGGTTGCGGTCATGTAAGTCTGCTGCATTGCGGGAGCAACGGGCATCTGCTCATAATACGTTTTGCCTGTCGTGGAATCTGTCTCTCCGCGTCTGGGCTGATTGTTGTTTTTAAGGAGATAGCTCCAATCGGTCGTTGCGCGGACGGTTTGCAGACCCCACATCGTTCTGTAAGTCAGATATGCGTCATAGTAAGAAGGAACGTTCGCTTCTGCCGTACCCTGCGTCGAAGTTGTCGAACCCGTTCCGAGAACAAGCGGTTTTGCAAGTCCGTTGTTGTCGTTTACAAGATATACAAAAAGGTCTTTATATTTGTCTTTTGTCAGGAACTGAGATCTGATTCTGCCGAATATCTCCCAGTTCTCGGAATCCGTATTTCTGTTCCAGAATACAACATACGGAGTTTTAAGTCCCTCCGAACGCATCTGAACGCAGGTGTCGAGCAACGCGGTAACGCTCGAAGTTATAACGCTTTGCCAATATGTCTGAGACGAAACGGAAGAGTTTATCGCCGCATCTATGATGGGCAGCGCAGCGTTCGTGTTATCAATAATGATGAAGTCTACGCCCGCATTCGCAAGTTGCGTCATGTGTGTTCTGATAACGGATGAATCGCTGCTCGAATAATATCCGAGAGCGGGTTTTGCCCAATAGTGATAAAGCGGGTAAGGTCCGAAAACTTTTGTGGAAGCAAGAATTTCGGTTGCGTTGTAATACGTTCCCGCATTGTAAACAGACGCATAGTCATGCCATGTCGAATAGCAGATGCCGACAAGGTCTTCCTTGAATGTTATGTCAAGTCCGACCGTCGATTCAACGTAATTCGGGTACTTACGCTTCATGTACTTGATGTAATCGGAATCTTCTGTCGCAGCCGTAACGTTTACGGTACAGGTCGCTTCCACGCCGTCAACGGTTGCCGTAAGAACCGCGGTTCCCGCGCCGTTCGCGGTTATCGTTCCGTTCCAAACGGTTGCAACGCCGCCGTTGGAGGTCTGCCATGTAACCGTTGTATTCGTCGCGTTCGACGGGTTTATCGTTACGGTTACATCCGCAGTTTCTCCGACAGTCATATTGACGGTGTTCGGAGTAACAGTCACGCTTTCAACGGGAATAACGGGTTCGGGAAGTTGATTCGCGATAACTATATCGGACTGCGCGCCGAAAACAAGAGTATTGTCAAGAGTTCTCCAATAGGGAACGACAGTTATCGTTTTCGAATACGCTGCGGACGGAACATTTGAAAGAACAAAGGTCATGAAATATTTGGAGGAGGCACATATATTCGTGGGAGAATATGTAACCGTCAGGTCTCCGTTTTTCGCGCTTATGGCGCTGTAAACACGGCGAGTGTCAACGTTTACGGTCTTGCCGTTGTATGTAATTCTGAATCCGACACGGGAATACATATCGGAATCGACCGTTGTTATAAGACGGAGATTTACGGAAGAAGATGCGGTCGTCGCTCCAGCGGAAAGCTGACCTTTAACAACAAGCACGCCTTCATCTACAAACTTTGCGTAAGCAAGACCCGTTTCCTCGGTATAGGGTTCCGTCAAAGCCTCATCAGCAAACCATCCAGCGAAAAGTTTTCCGCTCATTTCGGGATAAGTGCCGCTTGCCTTATACTCGGAAACATCAATTCGTGTATCGGGTTTGGAAACGTTTACGGTGACCTGTGCGGTCTTTCCGTCAACAGTTGCGGTCAGAACCGCCGTACCTTCGCCGTTTGCGGTTATTGTTCTGTTCCAAACGGTTGCAACTCCGCCGTTGGAGGTCTGCCATGTAACGGTCTGATTTGTCGCATTCGATGGGGTGATCGTTACGGTTATATCGTAAGTGTCTCCGACGGTCATATTAACGACAGACGGGGTTATCTCAACGCTCTGAACGGGGATATTTGCAACACCGACGGTATAAGTGGTGAACGTCTCACCGTTTATCGATGTTGTTCCCTGCGTTGCGGAATAGCCGTCCGCGCAGGACGGAGCGGACATATATGTTCCCGACGTAATGCCGCTGTTGTTCACTACGGTGAATTTGCCGCCGCCGCTTTGCGAATCAAGTCTTGCGACCTTACCGGAAGCAACGAAATTTTTAATGGTATTATAACTCGATTTATAGGACGTGAAATCAAACGTACCGCCGCTTATCGAGTCTATCGTGCCGTTGACGATAACGCCGTTGAACGTGCCGCCCGTTATGAAATTTATCTTGGAATTTGTGTCTACTTTAAGTCCCGCAGTACCCGTGGAAGAAAACGTACCGCCGCTTATCGTGCCGACGGTGCCGCCGTCACTTATCCACAAACCGTTACCTGCGGTACCGCCCGTGAACGTACCGCCGCTTATCGTGTTGATAACGCCGCTGTTTGCGACCCAGACAGCATCGCTGCCGGTCGAAGTAACGGTGGTGTTTCCGCCTATTGTGCCTATCGTGCCTCTTGTCCAGATACCGTAACCCGTAACGGAACTGAACGCGGAGTTCGTAATGGTGTTGACCGTTCCGACTTTTGAAGTATAATTGCCGCCCATGCCGACAAGCAACGCGGTGTTTTTGTTGTTTTCCGTTGCCGCCGCCGTATTGGTGTTTTTAACGGTCGAATTTTCAATTTTGTCTATAACTCCCGTGCCCTGAACGTGAAGTCCCGCTCCGAGAGTGGCAACCTGTGCGGTCGAGTTTGAAAACGTCAGCGTTCCGCCGGTCTGGAACACGGCGTCAAGATTGCCCGAAGTCGCACGGTGGTCAAGAAGAATGTTAATAAAAGTAAGATTACCGCTGCTCAAAGCAACAAGGTCGTCTTTCGTGGCACTCTTGTAAATCGTTCCGACAGAACTGCCCGTGCCCGTATACGGAGCGGAATCGGAATAATTCTTACCGTTTATTATAGTTGTATTTGCCTGATTGTGAGAATAAACAAGGGACGCAGTACCGTAATTGTAGCCCTGCAAATAAATATATGCGGGCGCGGCAAGCGGGCGCATCGTTCCCGTTGTATATCCCTCAACATTCTGATTGAATTTTTCAAAATATGCGGTTTTCGACGCCAACGCAGAAGAATCACCGAAAGCCGTTACAAGGTTTATCCTGTAATTGGTATACGAGGACGAAACATTTGAGGAAGTGACATAACTGCCGAGCCCGAGTTCGTATATCCAGCCGTCGCACGCGCCGCCCGACGAAGCCGCGTAACCGATATCTATCGGATACGTTGCCGCCGAACCCGACAGAGCCAAACCGACGGAAAGCGACAGTACCATAGCAAAGAAAAGTACCGTTGCCAACAGTCTTTTAAAACCGTTTTTCATAACAAAACCCTTTCATTTATGAAATTTATTGTATTGCAATAAGAAATCGCGAAGACAGACCCGAAAACCGATTTTCGAGTCCTGTGTCCGCATGGAAATGAGCGTATCCAAACAGACTCTCATTATTTATATAATACAATAATTTTTCTTTTTTGTCAATAGTAATATATAGATATTTGACAAGAAGAAACCGCAATCGCCGCGAACAATGCCCGTTCGCGGCAATTGATTTCACCGTTTAATTTTTTTGGGAGTCAAGTTTTGCGCAACCGTCAAAAGCATAATCTTTTACGGCAGCCGTGATAGGAACATTTATGTTCGTCAGCAAGGTACATCCCTCGAATGCGCTTTCACCTATCGTTTTTATGCCGTCGTGAAGCACAACCGTTTCAAGAGATGTGCAATCCTCGAAAACGGACGGAGCAAGTCTTGTCACACCGACCGGAATGACCGCGTTGGTCAAAGACGAACAGCCGAAGAAAGCGTGAGAACCGAGTTCCGTAACCGTGTCGGGCAGGTCTGCCGACACAAGGCTCACAGCCCCCGCAAACGCATATCTTCCGATAGTCTTAACGCTTTCGGGAAGTATGACCGTTTCAAGATTTTCGCAACCCGCAAACGCATAATATCCTATCGAAGTCACACCGTTCAGAACGGTGACTTTCTTTATTTCGGAAAGGTGTGCTTTCCACGGTGCATTGCCCTGCGTGAAAGAATCCATTGAGGAAGAACCTCTTATCAGAAGCTCGCCGTCGTCATAAAGCACATACGAAACGGCATTGCCGCACAAGCCGTTTTCAACCACGGTTCTCGGGTCGGTAACGGTCACCGCGCAGGTTGCGGAAGCGCCGTCCGCAGATATTGCGGTTACGGTTGCCGTACCCTCGGAAACAGCAACCACTACGCCGTTCTCAACCGTTACGACCGCGGAGTCGGAACTTGCCCAGAAGAAAGTCTGATTTGTCGCATTCGTCGGGGTAACGGTCGCGGTCAGCGAAAATGCCGTTCCCTGCGTAAGCGAAAGCGACGTTCTGTCAAGCGTTATTTCTTCAACAAGCGTGTATGCGGCGGACACATAGACGGCACAGGTCGCGCTCTTTTCACCCACGGTCGCCGTCACGGTTGCAAAACCCGCACCGACGGCTGTAATTTTGCCGTTTGAAACGGTTATAACGTCCGTGTCGGACGTCGCCCACGAAACATTTGCTCCCGCAAGGACAGAATTGTTCATCGTTGCGCGGAGCGTGTAAATTCCGTTTTCCGTAAGATGCAGCAGGGTTGTATTCAACACAAGGTCTGTCGCGGACGCGCCGTTAAGAGTTACCGTTACGGTGCATATATCGCTCTTGCCGTCAACGGTCGTGGCAACGACATTTGCCGTGCCCGTACCGAGTGCGGTAACGTTTCCGTCGGACGAAACACTTATCACGTTTTCATCGTCGGATGCCCACACAACGGTTCTGTCCGTCGCGTTCAGCGGCGCCACTTTTGCGTTGAGAGAGAATGTTTCGCCGACGCGGAGCGCCAAAGTTGAAGACGAAAGAGTTACGCGAGAGGTCGAAACATACGAAGAAGTTACCGTAATCGTACACTCGGCAACATGCCCGCTTGCGTTTGTCGCTTTTATCGTCGTTGTTCCCGCCGCGAGGCTTCTGACAACGCCGTTTTCAACCGTTGCCACCGTCGGTACGGTCGATGTCCATGTCACGGTCTTATCCGCAGCATTGGACGGTGTTACCATTGCCGTAAGCGCCAGATTTTCGCCGACATTCATCGTTGCGGAAGTCCTGTTCAGCGTTATTCCCGTTGCGGGAACGGTCGCCGTTACGGTAACCGTGCAGGACGCGCTCTTGCCGCCCGCCGTTGCAGTTATCGTTGCAGTGCCTGCGCCGTTCGCGGTCACAACGCCGCCGTACACGGTTGCAACGCTGCCGTTCGATGTTGACCAGACAACGGTTTTATCCGTTGCGTTCGACGGATTTACTGTTGCGATAAGAGTCAGATTTTCGCCGACGAGCATAGACGCGGAGGTCGTGTTCAGCGAAATTCCCGTAACGGGAACTGTCGGAACGCCGCCCGTTGCGGATTTTGAAGAAGTATCGAACTTGTTCAGTCCGTTGTTGATGATTATCGAGGGATAATTCTTGTATGCATAGTTGAGGTCAAGTCCCGAACTCTGAACCGAGCCCGAAACGACCTTTCCGAGACCCATCGACGTATACTGCCACATTCCGTAAGCGCCCGTATATGAAACGGAATGCGGTTCGCCGTCGTTTGCGCCGTACTGCGCAACCCAATGGTCATAGGAAGTAAGCTGCGAATCGTCGATATAACTCGTAAAGAACGAAGTGTATGTATAAATTCCCGTGTAATAGCCCGCATTGCCGACGTAATCGCAGAAAGTCTTTATAACCTCGGCATTCGCACTCTTGCGGGAAGTCGATTTGGCATTGTCGTTTTCAAAGTCGTACCAAACAGGATATGTAAAATAACCCGGGTACTTGTTAAGTTCTTCAACGACAAGTTGAGCCTCGCGAAGAGCCGCGGAAGTCGTTGTCGCGTAAGCGTAAAGATAAACGCCTATATCTATACCCGCCGCTCTCGCGCCCGCGATATTTGCCGCCCATTGACGGTCGTAAGTCAGCGTTCCAGAGGAGTCGGTCACGCCGAGACCGAGCCTGATTATTGCAAAATCGACGCCGCTCTGTTTGAGTTTTGCCCAGTCTATCGTACCCTGATGGTGCGAAACATCGACGCCCCATGCGGGAGACGTATAATCCGTAACGCGTACAGTTGCGCTGACGGAAACCGAGCCGCAGGAAGCGGTTATGGTGGCTTCGCCTTTCGCCACGCCCGTTACAACTCCGTTCGAAACGGTTGCGACCGAAGCGTTCGAAGACGCCCACGAAACCGCGCCGCCGCTGCAAGTTGCGGTCAGCGTTACCGTTCCGCCCTTGTTGACTGCGGCATAGCCCTTGTCTATCGTTACGGTTGCCGTGGTCGCCTGTGTTACCGTTACGGTGCAGGAGGCGCTTTTGCCGCCCGCGGTTGCCGTAAGAACAGCCGTGCCGACGCCGTTTGCGGTTACGACACCGTTATAAACCGTGGCAACTCCTCCGTTTGAAGTGGTCCAAGTTATGGTTTTATCCGTTGCGTTCGACGGATTTACGGTAACAACAAGCGTGCCTGTTCCGCCGACCGAAAGTGAAAGCGTGTTTTTGTCAAGAGAAACACTCTCGACGGGAACGGTCTGCGTCGAAACGGTATAAGTCGTATACGAAACACCGTTTATAGTTGCCGTTCCCGTGGTGTAATCAACTCCGTTCGGCGCCGCCATATATGTTCCCGAAGTCAGCCCGCTGTTAGTAACCACTGTGAATATTCCGCTGCCGGAGGTCGAATCAAGCCTTGCCGCTTTGCCGGAAGCGATATAATTTTTTATCGTGCCGTAATTGCTTGCTGTGTACGTCGAAAAATCGAAAGTACCGCCCGTTATCGTTCCGAGCGTTCCGGATATCGTTATACCCTTTATCGTACCGCCGCTTATCGTGTTCAGCGTCGAGCCCGAGGTTATGTTAATGCCCGCGTTTGCGCCGGTCGAGGCAAAAACGCCGTTCATTACCGTGCCCACGGTGCCGTTGTTGCTTATGTAAATGCCGTTGCCGTTCGTTCCGCCCGTGAAGTTTCCGCCGTTGATTATCGAAACCGAACCGCCGTCAACCCAAAGAGCTTCGCCGTAAGAAGTCGTTATGTTCGAATTTGTCCAAGTGCCTATCGAACCGCCGCGCAGATGTATGCCCGACGAAGCGTCCGTTCCGCTCGAAGAAGTTCTTGTTGAGATAAACGAAGAATTTGCAACGGAAGAAAGTTTGCCTTTAACACCTACCGCCGCGCCGTAGTCCGAACCCGAAGCCCTGACCGTAACGCCGCGGAACGTAGCGTCACCCGCCGTCTGATAAAACGCGTTGTTATTGCCGCTCGAACTTGAAGAATTGAGCGTAAGATTTCGGAAATTCAGTGTTCCCGCCGACTGCGCAACCGTATCACAGTTGCCGTTGCCGTTTATTGTGCCGAAAGTTTCCGTGCCCTCTTCCGAACTTACGGCGAAGGTGTTGCCCGTTATCGTTGTCGTATTTGCCTTTTCCTGATTGAACGCATACCCGCCCGAAACCGCGGTCAGAGTGCGTCCGTCAAGAAACAGTCTTATGGGGAGCGATGTTTTGTATTCCGTGCCCCGTGAAGTAAGTGTGCAGTCCTTTGTCAGTTCGCCCGCAACGGCGCTCCAATTCGACGCAAGAGTGCTGTAAGCGCCGACATAAGACGGGCTGTTTATAAAGCCGCCCGGATAACTCATGCCGTAAGAATTGAAATCATTCAGCGATGAATCCGCCGTATCTGTCGTTCCGTTCAGATTGTAATAGAACGTGCGGAAAGGCTGCGTTGCGGTCGAAGCCGTATTTCCTCCGCCGCCGGGATTTGTCGAGGGATTTTCCGACGAACCTCCGCTCTCCGTGCCGCCGCCCGTATATGAAAGCAGACAGAACCAGTCAAGTTTCATTCCCGCATAGCCGGAATTCAACTGTGCGGGCGTCAGCCAAATGCTGCCCGTTGTTGCGTTCTGAGTGCCTCTTGTGGAAGACGGATAACTTTCGTAAACATGATATTTCCCGCCCGAATAATTGACAAGCGCGATAAAGTGCCCCGGAACATGCCCTATCGCAACGCCGCCGTTTGCCAGGTGGTTCTGCAATGTGGTGTTGTAAGACGTAACGTTCCAATATCCCGTGCCGCCGCTGCCGCCGCAATCAACGGTAAAACCGTAACGCGAACCGTATTGCGCCTGCACTTTCGGATAAAGGTATCCTCTCGTCGTACCGCCTGCGGAAGAGCCCGCGTTATATGCGCCTATTTCATGCGCCCACGCCGCGACCTCCGTCACGCTCATGCGTATACCCGTAAGATAGCCGACCGCGTTGACAAGCGAAAAAATGCCGCAGCCCGTGTCGTACAGGTTTCCGCCGCCGTAATAGTACGACTTCCATTTGGTGTCCTTCTGTATAACACATCCGAGCGGCGTCACCGCCGATGAGCCTATCGAAAACGCACCGACGAATGTCGCCGTGAGCGCAACGATAAGAAGAACGCTGAGTATGCGTTTCACTTTCTTCATGCGAACAACTCCTATTCTGCCGAGAATGTCGGCAAAGGCAAAAAACAATAGGTTTTCCGTGTTTCATATTATAACATAGCTGTAACAATCTGTCAATATTTTTTTCTGCATTTTTCACATCGAAAAACCTCGAAAAATCGGTTTTATGTGCATATTATACAAAATTTGCAAGAATACGTTTCCTTTCGGCGCAAATTAAAAATGAAAATCCTCTCCGTGTCTTCAAAAACACGGAGAGGAATAAGTTTTTACTGTGCCGTTATTTTATTTACTTTTGCTGTGCCGCGTCGTCGGGATTCTTCATCGCGTACAGACCGCGAATGATGAGCGTAACCTCTTTTTGGTATTTTGTGCTGTAAAGAAGCGTAACCGCGGTCACTTTTCCGAACTGTCCCGCAGGCATACCGCCTATCGCAAAGCCGTCAAAATCATTACTCGGAATTTCAATTTCGGTAACGGGGGTAGCAAAGGATGCTCTTATCGAAACGGCAAAGCCGCCATGATCGTCTGAAACATTGACGATATCCGCAATGATTTTCTTGTAAAGTTTCAGATTCAGGGACGGAATGAGCGATTTGGGAATTGAAAGCGAATGCTCCGCATTTATCGTTACTTTTATCGCGGGTGCTCCCTCGTATTCGATAACTTCAAAGTCCGTGCCCGCGTTTTTCGGCTCTGCGGCAAGTTTTGCGGCAAGGTCTTCCGCGCTCATATTGATAAGCGGGGACATCTCCGCGCTCTGATTGAATACTATCTTTCTCCAAGTTTCGGTAACGCCGTTCAGCGTAACTTCAACATCGTAAAAATATCTTGCGTAGCCGGTTGTGTCGAGTTTTGCGGAGTAAACGGAATAGTTTTCCGTCTGTTCAACAAACGTCGCATCTTTGCCCTCGACTTTTACGGTCGCCCCGTTCGGAACGTAAAGCGTCAGATATTCCGCTTTCGGTTCGTCCAAAAGATCGCCTGCCTCGTTCATAACGGCGAGAGGAATTGTATTCTTTATATCAAGAGCAAGACACTTCCATACTTCCTGAGCATATTCCCTGTTATCGGAAATACCTGTGCCGTCTACCGGAGAAGTCGAACCCATGTTATTATACTCGTAAGGTTTGAAACTGTTTTTTTCAAACAATTTGCGGACAGTCTTTGAAGCAATGGGAAGCTTGAGTTCTTCCGCGGCTGCCTGAACGGCGGCGCGGGATTCTTCCATAAGTTCCATGTCTTCAAGCGTTTTGAGAACACGGGTATACTCTTCGCCGTTCACGGTAACTGTTATTTCCGTTCTGTCGGCGATATTGTTCATATCGAAATATCTTGTATAAACGGAATAGTCGCCGCGGCTCTCGCCATGAATGTTTTCGCCGTCTATTACAACATTCGAACCGTTTTCGGCATAGACCGTAACTGCTCTTCTGTTCGGGTTTTCGAATGTCGGAGCGGCTTCAACACTTACGGCGCTTTCGGCATGCATTATGTCGTGCGCGATACGCTCACGCATTCTCTGCGTAAAGGCGGAATCACGGTACATGTTTGACATAGAAATATAAAGAGAATCAAAATATGTATCGAGATAAGTGTCGAGACTTATATCGGTCACGCCCCATTTTTCAAACAGAGCCCCTATCTTCTTTTCAAGAAGCGTCAGATACTCAAAATCTTCGCTGCCGTCGCGTATCGCCTCGGCACGGAGAGTGGGCATTATCATGTTTCTGTTGACAACGCCGTCGCCCTCTCTTCCGTAACAAACAACGAATCCGTCGCCTGCGGGAGTGGTATACTCCTTCGTATCACTGTGCCAAGTTCCGGGATAATTGTAAATATCTCTTATACCGTCGGCTCGGTTTGTTTTCGCTTCAATGCGGTAATACCAGTCCGCGCCCCAATAAAGGTTGCCGGTAAAGCCCCAGTCTTTTGTCATCCAATGCGCGAGACGCGCGGAGATAAGGTCGTCCTGAATGTGGTAAGTCGGGTAGTATCTTACGGGAACAAGGCAGCCGTACCACCACATCTCATAGCCCTCGGAAATACGGTCGCGCACGGTCAGTTCGTCGCTGTCCGCCGCAGACCAAACGCCGCACCAGATGTTGACGTCAAACATCGTTTCTCTGGACGCCGTGGTTATCATATTCTTAACGTTCGGATTCAGCGCATGGTAACTTGCAAAAGTGTCGGAAACTTTCTTATTCATCTCAACGGTGTCGGCGGGTTCGTCATAAGGATAGGTAAAGCACTTGTCAAGAACACCGTATTTTTCGAGAGCGTCAAAATATCCTTTCGTATATCTGTCCGCTCTGAAACACGAAACGCCGGGATGCGTTTCTATATATTCAGCGGTTTTCTTTGCGGCATCCTCATCGGAATCGCCGCCTCTGACGGTCGGTATATTGTATCCGTTTATACGGTAACGGAGCAGGTATTCATAAGTCTCTTCATAAGGAACGGAACCGCCTGTGACACCGTAAGGCGCGTCGAAAGAGTGTTCTTCGGGAACGGCAAAGTCCCAAACGGTGACTTCAACGGGTATCTTTATGGGTTCGTCGCCATCCGCCTCAACGGTCACTTCCGCCTTGTAAAGTCCGGGAGTCTGGTTTTTGTCGCTGTAAAAGGTTATCCAATAGCCCTGATTTGTGTTTTCTTCGATGTCCAGTTTGTTCAGGTCGGAACAGTCGCCGCTTATCGGAATAAGCAGGTCGGGATACCAGCCTTTGCCGCGTCCCGTGACGTAATCCTGCGAAATGTAGTGATAATACTGATAATACAGCGTTACGCCTTCTATCTTCTCCGTGCCGCCGTCAAGCACAAGGTCGGATATGGTAACACGAACATTTTTCTTCGCGTTGTCGGGTCTGTAAACAAACTGCATACCCTCGCCCTCGTTTTTGGCAAGAGTTGCCGTAAGTTTTGTTTCGGGAGTGGGAGATATTTCCTCATCTTTCCGATACTTTTCGGTGTTGGTCAGCAAATAGATGTTCTCTATTCCGCACTCAACGGGACAGCGCGTAATCGTGCAGCCCGCGAGAAGCGAAACAACGAGCAGAACGAATAATGCTGCCGCAATGATTTTTTTCATAAAATTCTCCTTTTCACGCTCTGACAAACTCGATTTTTGTATTTTATTTATTTTTTTGCTATATCATCAACATCTTTCATCGCATAAATGCCCTTGATAATATATGTTCCGCCGTCGGGATAACCGTACATGGAATCCGACCCCGCGGAGAAAAGCAACCGCGTTATCTTGTTCCTTCTGAAACTGCCGCCGAATGACTCGGGAAGAAGTCCGTCAAAATCCTTTTCGATTATCGGGAAATCAAGTTTTTTGCTGCCCATACTTGCCTGCACGGTAACATCAAATCCTGCGGTATTTTCGGAAACGCCGACAACATCGACAATAATCCCCGAATAATCGGTCAGGTTCGCGATTTGGAGAACCGAGGACGGGATGGTAAGGTCGTGCGTGCCGTCCACGGTGAATTTTATCGCGGGAGCGCCGTTATACTCGATAACTTCATATATCGAGTCTTTGTTTCTCGAAACCGCGGCAAGTTTTGCGGCGAGATCGGAAGCATTTATGTTAAGCAATTCCGTCGTTTCGACAATTTGATGAAGAACGACTTTTTTCCATGTTTGCGTCACTCCGTTCAGCGTCACTTCAACATCGTAAAAGTGTCTTGAATCATTGCCGACGTCAATAACGGCCGCGTAAACATCGTGTTTTTCTTCCGAAGAGACGAATGTCGCTTTTTCGCCGTTCACTTTGACCTCCGCACCGTTCGGAACGTACAGCGTCAACGTTTCCGAGGTCGGAGAGCCGATAAGATCGGTCGGCGTGTTCATTACCGCAAGAGGGATAGTGTTTGTTATGTCTGCAGCGATGCGTTTTGCGGTCTGCGCACCGTATTCGCGGTTTTTGGAGATAAGCCGTTTTGCGAAGAGAACGGAGCCGTTCTGCGACAGCTGCGCGTCAAGGCTTCCGAGTTCGGGAAAAGCATTCGGCTCAAAGGTATTGTTTTCATAAGCTATTCGGACATCTTTGGAAGAAACGGAAAGCCCGAGTTCTTCCGCATCAGCCTGAACCGCAAGCCTTGCTTCCTCCATAAGTTCCGATTCCTCAACGGATTTCAGAACGCGTGTGTATTCTTTGCCGTTTACAAGAACGGTTATTTCGGTTCTGTCCGCAAGCGTGTTCATATCAAACGTTGCCGTATAAACGGAATATGCGCCGCGGCTTTCTCCGGCAACGGTTTTTCCGTCAACAACCACGTCGGAGCCGTTTTCCGCGTAGACGGCAACGGTTCTTCTGTTCACGTTTTCATACGTCGGCGCGGCTTCGACGTCTATCGCGCATTCGGCGTTCAGAATATCGTGAGCAACGCGTTCACGCATCTTTATCATATATTTCGGGTCACGGTCAAAATCCGCCATGGAATTGTACAGAGAGTCGTAATATGTATCCATATACTCATCGACCGTAACTTCCGTCACTCCCCATTTTTCAAACAGCGCGGTCATCTTCTTTTCAAGCAGCGTCAGATATTCAAAGTCCTCGCTGCCGTCGCGGACGGATTCAAGGCGTATAGTGGGCAATATCATATTTCTGTTGACAACGCCGTCGCCCTCTTTCGCATAGCAGAAGAGGAAGCCGTCTCCCGCCGCGCCAACGCAGTCGTCGCCCGTTTCGGAGTTGTGGAAAACATAAGGCTGCGTATAAATGTCCCTGTCCATGCTGCCGTATTCGGTCTTCCCGTAACCGATTTCACAGCGTTTGTTCATATCGGCAACCCAATAAAGGTTACCCGTAAAGCCCCAGTCTTTCTGCATCCAATGCACAAGACGGGATGTCATCAGATCGTCCTGGATATGATAAGTCGGATACGGTGATTTCGGACCGACGCAACCGTACCACCACATTTCGTAACCCTCGGAAATCCTGTCACGGACGGTAGGCTCGTCACAATCGTGGCTCGACCATATTCCGCACCAGATATCGACATCGGTTATCGTGTCTCGGGAAGCGGTGGTGACCATATTCTTCACGTTCGGATTCAGCGAGTGCGCCCAGGCAAACGTCTCCGACATTTCCTTGTTTATCGAATAATAATTGCCGGGTTCGTCAAAATAGTAGGTAAAGCATTTGTCAAGTATGCCGTATTTTTCAAGCGCGTTGAAGTATTCGGCGGTATATCCGGACGGCATAAAGCACGAAACCCCGGGATGTTCCGCAAGATATTCGGCGGTCTTTTTCGCCATGGTATCGGCGTCATAGTCTTGAAAACGCACGGACGGCGTAAAACTTCCGTTCAGCCGGTAGCGGAGCGCATATTCATACGCTTCTTTATACGACACAGAACTTTCGAACCAATAAATGCTGTAAGCCGTATCGAAAGACGGTTCTTCGGGTACGGAGAAATCCCAAACGGTTATTTCAACGGGAATAACGCGTTTTTCGCCATCGTCGGTTTCGAGAGTCACTTCACCTCTGTATACACCCGCCGTCTGGTCTTTTGCGCTCCAAACGGTTACCCAGAAGCCCTGATTTGCATTTGCTTCAACGTCTATGCCGTTCAGGTCGGAGCAGTCGCCGTTTATCGGAATGAGAATATCGGGATAATATCCCACTCTTTGCAGCGTCTTATATTCGGTATAAGCCGCCGCGCAATAAATATAATGCTGATAGTATACGGTAACGTCTTCTATCTTTTCCGTGCCTCCGTCAAGAACAAAATCGGACACGGTAACGCGGACGTTCGTCTGCGCCTTTTCGGGTTTATACACAAACTGCATACCCTCGCCCTCGTTTTTTGCAAGGGCTGCCGTCATCACCGTTTCGGGCGTTGAACCTATATGCGCGTATTTTTCATATTTTTCCGCGTTCGTCAGCAAATAGACGTTTTCTATCCCGCACGGTTCGTCGTTGACAACGACCGTACACCCGCCGAGCAAGGAAACGACGGAAAAAAGCGCAAGAAGCGCGGCGGCGATTTTTTTCATGTATGTACCCTCCGAAAAGCAATTGTGGATCTGCTTTTATAAGATTCACATTATATTAACAATATAACTCCATATAAATTATACAAAATCAGACTTGTCGTGTCAATGAAAAATATTCAACATTCAAAATATTTCTCTTGCATTTTGACAGAAAATGTGATAGAATAATTGTGTATATTTATTAAAAGGGCGGATAGAAAATGTATTACATATCCACGAGAGGCGGTTCAGATAAAAAAACCTCCGCGCGGGTCATCAAGCAGGGGCTTGCCGAGGACGGCGGACTTTTTGTTCCCGAAAGCATACCGACCGTTTCAAAAGATTTCATCAAAAAACTTGCGGAAGAGGATTACGCGCACCGTGCGGCTGACGTACTTTCTCTTTATCTGACGGATTACACCTACGACGAATTGCTCTCGGCGGCGACCGACGCATACAAGGAAGAGAGTTTCGGCATATACGCCGCGCCCGTAAAGAGTCTTGACAAAACGCACAAAGTGCTTGAACTCTGGCACGGTCCGACCTGCGCTTTTAAGGACATGGCACTTCAAATAATGCCGCGTCTGCTTTCCACGGCGCTCAAAAAGACGGGAGAAAAAAGAACGGCTCTCATACTCGTTGCGACCTCGGGCGATACGGGCAAAGCCGCGCTTGAAGGTTACAAGGACGTTGACGGTGTAAAAATAATGGTCTTTTACCCCGAAGACGGTGTTTCCGACATACAGAAACTTCAAATGGCGTCGCAAGAGGGCGAAAATGTCAACGTATGCGCGATAAAGGGCAATTTCGACGATGCGCAAACGGGCGTCAAACAGATATTCTCCGACACAAACATCGCAAAAGAACTTGATGAAAAGGGCTATTTTCTTTCAAGCGCGAACTCCATAAACTGGGGCAGACTTGCGCCGCAGATAGTATACTATTTCAGCGCATACTGCGACCTTATGAATGCGGGAGACATAACGCTCGGCGACGAGATTGACGTTTGCGTTCCGACAGGCAATTTCGGCAATATTTTTGCGGCATATCTCGCAAAGAGAATGGGGCTTCCCGTCCGTCGATTCATCTGCGCGTCCAATGTCAACAACGTGCTGACAGACTTTATCAACACGGGCATATATGACAGAAACAGACAGTTCCACACCACAATCTCCCCGTCGATGGATATTCTTATCTCTTCAAACCTCGAAAGACTGCTTTGGCTCATTCAGGGCAAAGAAAAGACCGCAGAGTGTATGAAACTGCTCAAAGAAACGGGCAAATATGAAGTTTCCGCGGAAGTCAGAGAAAAAATCGCGTCCGAGTTTATCGGCTGCTTCGCGAGCGAAGACGAAACAAAACAGACGATTGCGGAAACGTTTGAAAAACACCGATATCTCATTGATACACATACAGCTGTCGCGCTTTTTGCGGCAAAGAAAAACGCGACCGACATACCCGTTGTTACGGCGTCCACCGCAAGCCCCTACAAATTCGCGGCTGACGTGCTCTCCGCTCTGACGGGCAACAGAGACAACGGCAACGACTTTTTCCGCATCCTGCGCGAACTCAACGCAAAAACGGGAGCAGCCGTTCCGCGTCCGCTTGCCGCGCTTGAAAACAAGACACGCCGCTTTACGACGTCCGTCGGAAAGAGCAAGGACGAAATGTTCGCGGAAGTCGCAAAATTCGCGGACTGACACACAAAAACAAAAAATCAAGGGACTGCGTTCGCAGTCCCTTTTATACTTAATAAAGTTGCGGCTTTCCGAAAGTTTACGTTCCGAATTACAGTTTGGAAACGATCTCTTTTGTTTCTCTCGCGATTTCGAGTTCTTCGTTTGTCGCAAGAACAAGAGTTCTTATCGTTGCGCCGGGAGCGGAGATATCCGCCTCTTTGCCCTGTATGGTTTTTTCGTTGAGTTCAGGGTCAATTTTGATACCGAGAAATTCAAGGTCGGACGTGATCCTTGCGCGGGTCTCGGCTCTGTTTTCACCGACGCCCGCCGTGAATACGACAGCGTCGCAACCGCCCATAGCGGCGATGTAGCCCGCCATTATCTTTTTGCATTGATAGCCGAACATATCAAGCGCAAGTTTTGCGTCCTCGTCACCTATGTCCGCGGCGGCGTTGATGTCGCGGAAGTCCGGCGAAATACCGCTGACGGCTTTGAGTCCGCTCTGCTTGTTCATCAGCGTGTCCATTTCCGCGGGAGAAAGATGTTCTTTATCCATTATATAAGTAACGGCGGCAGGGTCTATCGAACCGCAGCGTGTTCCCATAAGGCAGCCTTCAAGCGGGGTAAGTCCCATGGAAGTGTCAACGCAGATGCCGTTTTTAACGGCGCAGAGAGACGAACCGTTGCCGAGGTGAAGCGTTACAAGACGCAGTTCTTCGGGCTTTTTGCCGAGGAACTCCGCGGCACGGCGGGAAATGAATTTGTGGCTCGTGCCGTGAAAACCGTAACGTCTTATTTTATACTCTTCGTAATATTTTTTCGGAAGACCGTAGCGATAAGCATAAGCGGGCATGGTCTGATGAAAACCCGTGTCAAATACCGCGACTTGCGGAACGCCCGGCATTATTTTTTCGCACGATTCGATGCCTTTCAGGTTTGCGGGATTATGAAGAGGTCCGAGAGGAATGCATTCTCTTATCGCGTCCTTTACCGCCTCTGTTACGAGCACTGAACCGCTGAACTTATCTCCGCCGTGAAGTACGCGGTGACCGACCGCTCCGACCTCGGAAACGGAAGCGATAACGCCGTGTTCGGGGGAAACAAGAGTGTCAAGAACTATTTTTATAGCCTCGGTATGAGAGGGCATCTGATAAATTATCCGGTACTGCTCCCTGTCGGGATATTTCATCGTGAAAATTCCGTCCGCGATACCTATTCTTTCACAGGAACCTTTGCAGAGAACGCTTTCGTTCTCCATATCAATGAGTTGGTATTTGAGCGAGGAACTTCCGGAATTGATAATTAGAATCTTCATAACGTTCCGTCGGCGGTGTATCCGCCGTCCTTTCTTTTAGTTGTTTTCTTTATTTATATTTTCGGTTTTTTCGATATTTGTATTCTCGGAATTTTCCGAGACCTCTTTTTCTCGGTTCTTTTTCCGTCCCGAAAATACGGCTATGCACGCTGTCGCGGCAACGCCGACGGTCGCGATAATCACACCGAGAATATTTATACGCAAAGAAAGCGCGTCCTTGTAAATATTCAGATAGTCAAGCACGGCTTGCGAACTGAAATTGAAAAATTCGTTTCCGTTCAGAACGTCAAGGAATACACCTATAACTATCGTCATTATACCCGCCCCGCTCAAAGAATAAAGCGTTTGGCGGACGGCATTCAGTATTTTTCCGCGTTCAAGCAGGCAAAGAAGTCCGAAGAAAATACCTACGGCAAGAACAAAGCCCGCAACGGCAACAACTACTGTGCGCGTTTGATAAACGGCGTCAACCGCAGGATAAACACCCGCAAAAAACGGAAGCGCGATTATCGCAACGACCTGTGAATCGATATAACCGACAAACTCGTCGATCTCCTTTTCGGTTGCGGAAAATCCGTCAGCCTTTGCCTCTTCCGAAGAAACGTAAGCAAGACACGCGGCACGTAGTTTTTCGTCAAATTCGGGCAAAGTAAATTTGCCGTTCGGCTCTTTTACAACAAAGCGTACATATTCCTTAAATGATGTAACGGCGTAATCATATTCAAGAAGTCCGTCAAACATTTCTTTCGGAAAGCCGCCGAGAGTTCCGCGGGAAACAAGCCTTTCGCAAGCGTTTTTGTACATATCCGAATAAAATTCATTCTTCTCCTGTGCCTTGTCCGCAATGTTTATATATGCGTCGGCAGAGGTCAAAAACGTGCCGAGAGAAAAATACAGCGCGCCCGCAAACAATGTTATGCAAAGGCAAATCATCACAATAACGGAGCCGACGGCGCGCAGCGTTTGCAAAGCAAGATTCTTTTTCATACCGTCACCTCACCACTTTCGGGCCCGAAACCATTTCGGCATAAACGACCATACGCTGCGTGGCGTTTGACGGTTTTCGGAGAGGATAGCAAGTAACAAAAACAAGGTTATATCCTCTGTCTGAGACCTTGAACGCATTCGGATCATTTTTATCGACGATCTTGACGGAAGTCACACGGTATGTGTACTCTCCGTAATGCGTCCGAACAAATATCTCGTCGCCCTCTCCTATTTTGTCAAGACGAACCACATTGTTGTTATGCGTGCTTATAAGAGTTGTGCCGCCGTAACCCGGCAGATAACTCGACGTATGAACCGCAGCGCCCTCAGTTATCGCCTGCTCGGTTTCACCCATGATAAGATTCAGAGTTCTGCCGAGTTTGGGCAATTCGATCTCCCCGAAAACCGTGTTGAACATCGGGAACTCTATGTCTTTCATGTTTATATAGTCCCCGTCCGGTTGAATGGGATCGGTCGGCAACGTGGGGTCAAGAGGGTCATCGGGAGATGTCGGAGATGTAGGAGAGGACGGATCGTCCCCGTTTGTCGGTTCTTCGTCGTCCGTCGGGTCTTCTCCCGTATGAGACGGATCGTCGGGGTCGCCATCATTGCCCGATGGTGATGTCGGCTGGTTGTTATCGTCCCCGTGATAGATGTCTTTTCTGTCGGGAAACTCAAAAACACCGTCGCCTCCCAACACGGTTTTTACGGTATCAAGCGCAAGTTTGGGATTGACCACTTTGACCGATACCACGGTATAAATGAGCGTAAACGATATGCATGCCAAAAAAATCGGCATGCATATACATTCAAGAACTATTCTGAGTTTTTTGTTTTTTGTTTCAAACATAATTAAATTACCGAACAGTCCTCTGCGCTTAACGCGCTCGGAATTTCAATAAAATGTTTAGCCGCGAACGGTTCTTTTTCTTGCAACGAAGAAAGCAACCGCTATAATCGCCGCAACCGCAAGCGCGGAGCACGCAACGATGACAGGAACGTTAATGCCGGCAGCAGGGCTCGGCTGTCCGAAGATATAAACGAGAGCCGAAGAATCGGAGTTGCTGCGAAGGACAACGGAACCTGTCGTATTCGGATTTGTTCTGTCGAAATCGGAACTGATAACAACGGAAGCATCTATTGCCGCCGCAAGATTTTTGAAAATAGCGAGAACCTTATTATAAAAATCATCGGAAACTTCCTCAAGTTTCAGCGTCTGAGCGTCCGCGCTGACGGAAAGTTCCGTTCTGATAAGATTTTCAAGGGCCTTGATCTGCATTTCTGCTACGGCGAACTGATCATCGGTGATGTCAACCATCATCAAATACGTATTCGCTTTTGCGGCATAATCAGCGGGAAGTTTGATGTATACACCGTTTTCTTTTGTCTGATACTCTTTGTTGCAGTAATCGATGAGTTTCTGCTCAGAAGAGTTGATCTCGGACGCAAACGCGCCTGCGCAGAGGCAGCAAAGCATAACGACCGTCATCGCGATGGCAAGTATTTTTTTCATAGTGGTTTCCTCCGAAACAATTTTACGGTTTTATTTTGTTTTTTATTAACATTACCAATCTTTTTTAACCGAAATATCTGACTGAACGTTCAAGTATTCTGTCAACATTCCGTTTTCCGTACTCACGGCGAATTTCGCAAAGAATATCCGCAAATTCGGGAGGACGGGTCTTTATACTGTGTGCATCCGTCGCAAAAAGATCAACCATGTCGTTTTTCATCATTGCGTCCGCCGTTCTCCGAAACGGGGAATCAGGGAAAAAACTTGAAAAATTGACCTGAAAACGAATGTCCGCGTTTCTGAGTTTTTTCAGCCTGTGCATAAACCCGAAACACCTATATCTTTCCGTGTGCGCAAGAATAACGGACATGTCAAACATCGAATGAGCCGAAAGCATGGTCGATACCTTTTCAGAGGTCAGTTCCGTTGCAAATTCAAGCAACACAAACGGGGTTTCGCCTATCGAAAGAGCCGAAAGGTCGATAAATCCGAAGATATTCGAAGAATACATTACTTCCGCGCCGAGTTCGATCTCACAAAATTTCTCTCCGTTTTCCCTCATCGCAAGCGAAAGTTTCTCAAAAGACCTGCGCCTTTTTGCAATAAAGGAATCAACCGAAATGTCGCGGAAATCAAAGTGCGGGGTCGCAATTATTTTTTCAACGCCTTGGTCACGCCATTTCCGAAGCATGGCAAGCGAGGTTTCGACGTCGGGTGACCCGTCATCCATTCCAGGCAGGACATGAGAATGAACATCAATGAAGTTCATCGATCATCGGTTGCCTCTCGTTTTTTCTTTTTTGCGGCGGCACGGTGCTTACGCGGCGGCACATCGTCGTTCTCATCATCGGAGGAACTTCCTCCGTAACCGTAGCCGTAGCCGTAACCATAACCGTAGCGCTTGTATTTTCCGTATCTTCTGTACTTTCCGTATCTTCCGCCCTTAGGTTCAAGCGCGGCGTCATTGACAACCACGCCGAGAAGATCGAGGTTCGCCATTTCGATGTTGCGCAGAGACTCTTTGAACTCCGAATGGAGAGAGTCGTTTTCGCGGACAACGAAAAGTATCGCCGCTTTGTGGCTGGCAACGACCATGGCGTCGGAAACGATGTTCATGGGCGGAGTGTCCATGATAACATAATCGAATATTTTTTCAAGACTTTCGAGAAGCGCATCCATATATTTGCCGTTAAGAAGTTCGGCGGGGTTCGGCGGAAGCGCGCCTGCCTTTATAACATAAAGATTCTCGTATTTTGTCCTGAAAAGGCATTTTTCAAGTTCGGTCTGTCCGCTCAGGAGGTTCGAAAGCCCGATATCGTTTTTAATTTTAAGATATTTGTGGACTTTCGGCGAACGCATATCCGCGTCAACAAGGCAAACCTTGTTTCCGTTTTCCGCAAGAACGTATGCCAAATTGATGGACACAAGGCTCTTTCCCTCGGAAGGAAGAGAACTTGTAACCGCTATTCTGTGATTTTCTCTCGAAGACATACAAAAAGAGAGATTTGTACGAAGAGTTTTGAATGCCTCCGTGAAAAGGAAATTCTTCTCCGAATCAAGAGTTATCAAATCTTCAACGGCATGTTTGTTTGCAACCATTACAACCTCTCCCCTCTACTGCACGGACTCGGGCGGAATAACGCCGAGTACCGGAACGTTGTAAGAGCGAAGAATATCTTCCTGGGTCTTTATCCTGTCGTCTGTCACATACAGAAGAAAAACGATTCCTATCGCAAGAGCCAGCCCGACAAGCGTCGCAAGCGCAACTTTTATGGAAATGCCTGTGCCGTTTTCAACCGACGGAACATCCGCACGGCGTATAACCGCAATCTGTCCGAAACCGAGGTCTCCGTCTTCGCCCGCAAGATTGACGCTGGCGTCCGCAACGGCGTTTGCAACGTCACGGGCGACTATACGGTTTGAAGCGGTCGCGGAAACGTTGAGCAAATATGTATCCTCAACCTGCGTAATGCTGATCATGCCCGCAAGAGTGCCCGCGTTGTAAGCGTTGTATTCAATCTCCTCATTTTCATGCAAAATGTCGGCGGCGTCCTGCAACGTTGTGCTTTGCGTCATCATGTACTTGAATGTTTTCGCAACCTCTTTTGAAGTCGAAAGCGTAGAGCCGTCGATATTGCCAGACGAAGTTTGTTTTGCGCTGCATGCGACAATTGCCGTTGCAGTGAATTGAGGAACATAGGTCACGTAAAAATATGCGAACGCACCCGAACCGGCGATTACGGGCAAAATTATGACAAGCGCGAGCCATTTTTTTAACACGCGCAGGAAATCGCCGAAATTAAATTCCGTATGAGACATTTTTAAGTTTCCCTTTCTTCTGTTGGCATACAACTCTTGCAAAGAGTTTTCAGATCCAAGCCAAAACGTATATAATTATTGAAATCATATCCGTGTCCGAACAGAAAATATACTACCACCTTTACGGTTATTATACCATAATAAGCAGATAGTGTCAATATGCAAAATACGGAATTTTCGAAAACAGAAGCCTCGAAAAAACCCGTTTTAAGCCGTTTGGAAAGGCGCGTTTACTTCTGCTCCGAAACGATTCTGTAAGTGTCTCTTGCTATTTCAAGTTCCTCGTTCGTGGTCAGGACAAGAGTCTTTATCTTTGCGCCGTCGGCGGTGATGTCTCTGTCCTGCCCGCGGAAGTCGTTCTTTGAAAGATCTATCTTTATGCCGAGTTCTTCAAGACCGTCGCAGATGGCTTCACGGGTCTCGGGACCGTTTTCACCCTGTCCCGCCGTGAATACTATTGCGTCAACTCTGCCGAGAACGGCAATGTAAGAACCAAGCAATTTCTGAATCTGGTAAACGAGCATTTTGTACGCAAGAGTGCATCTTTCATCGCCGTTTTCCATACCCTCGACGATATAGCGGCAGTCGGAAGTCTTGCCGGAAATACCGAGAAGACCGGACTTTTTGTTCAATATCGTCGAAAGTTCCGTTCCGAGTTTGGTCGGATCAACCGTCTCACCTTTTGCAAGTTTTTCTTCAACAAGTTTGTCAAGCATAAACGTTACGACAGAGGGGTCTATCGTGCCGCTTCTGGTGCCCATTATGGGGCCTTCGAGCGGGGTGAGTCCCATGGTCGTGTCTACGCACTTGCCGCCTCTGACCGCGGAAAGAGAAGAACCGTTGCCGAGGTGAAGAATTATAATGTTCAGATCTTCGGGCTTTTTGCCGAGGAAGTCCGCAGCCTTGCGGGAAACGAACTTGTGGCTCGTTCCGTGGAAGCCGTAACGGCGAACCTTGTATTTTTCATAGTATTCGTAAGGAATACCGTACATAAACGCATAATCGGGAATAGTCTGATGAAAACCCGTGTCGAAAACCGCAACCTGCGGAACACCCGGCATTATCTTTTCACAGGACTCAATACCGTTGAGGTTTGCGGGGTTGTGAAGAGGTCCGAGAGGGAAGCAGTCACGGATGGTCTGCTTAACTTCGGGAGTAACGAGAACGGAGCCTGAAACCTTATCGCCGCCGTGAAGCACGCGGTGACCGACAGCCTCTATCTCGGAAACGGACGAAATAACGCCGTGTTCTTTGCTTACGAGCGTTTCGAGAACTATTTTAAGAGCCGCCGCATGGTCGGGCATATCGACGTCTGTCTGATACTTTTCCGCATCGGTCTTGAACGTAAATGCTCCCACGGCGCCTTTAACACCAATTCTGTCACAGAGACCCTTTGCGATGACTTTTTCCGTTTCGATGTCGAACAACTGGTATTTCAGAGACGACGAACCGGAGTTGATAACAAGAATTTTCATTTTGTTCCACCTGTCTTTTCCGCGCGGGAGCCGTCCTGACCGAAAAAGGTAACGCGGCATCGCGCCGTATTGATTTTTTAACGAAAATATAGTATAATATGTTCGGGACGGGTTAAAAACAACGAAACGTCCCGAGAACAACAAATTTATTATATTATAAATTAACAAAAATTGCAAGCGGTTTTACATTTATTTAATAATTGTCGGAGTTAAAAAATGATATTTGCAACAGCGGCGGAATATAACCCGTTCCACAACGGTCATGCATACCATATTTCGCAAATAAAAAAACTCGGAGCAGATGGGATAATCGCCGTCATGAGCGGAAGTTTTGTTCAGCGCGGAGAACCGGCGGTGATGAGCAAATTTGAACGCGCGAAATGCGCGGTTCGGAACGGCGTTGACCTGGTTTTGGAACTTCCCGTATCATTTTCGGTCGGCTCGGCGGAAAGGTTTGCGGCGGGCTGTGTCCGAATTGCGGAAGCGACGGGAGTCGTATCAAAATTCTGTTTCGGTAGCGAAAGTGCGAATGTCCCGACGTTCGAAAAAACGGTCGAAACGCTTGAAACGCCTGAATTTTCGAGTGTTCTGAAAGAAGAACTTTCGGAGGGCAAAACTTTTGCCGCCGCACGGGCAAACGCGCTGAAAGAACTCGGAGCGTTCGCTCCCGAAAAGCCGAACGATATTCTGGCGGTCGAATATATAAAAGAACTGAAACGGCTGAAAAGCAAAATCGTACCCGTTGCGATAAAACGTGTAGGTAACTATCACGGAGGAAGTACGGGCTTTGCGTCCGCATCCGAAATAAGGCGGAAGATAGACGGCGGAGTATTGCCGAAAGAAGACCTGCCGAAAGAGACCTCCGAAACGCTTGAAAAACTCCTGTTACAGGGCAAAGCGCCCGCAAAGATAGAGAACCTCGAACGTATGCTCATCGGTTTTTTCAGAAACGCGGAAGCGGAGGAACTGAAAGAATATTACGCCGTTACGGAGGGCGCGGAAAACAGGATAATCGCAGCGGCAAAAACAGCGACCTCGATAGAAGATTTTTACGAAAAAGTAAAGACAAAACGATACACCATGGCAACTGTTCGCCGCATGATAATCGCGCCGTTTCTCGGCATAAAAAAAGCAGAGCCGACGATACCGTTTTTGCGTGTGCTTGCGTTCAACGCACGCGGAGCGGAAATAATGAAAAATATCAAAAAAAGTTCGAATTTGCCGCTGATAACGAACTTTACGCCCGAACTTGCCGCAGTTCCCGAATTTGCGGAGCAGATTGCACTTGAACGCAGAGCGACCGACATTTTTTCGCTTGCAACGCCCGTTATAGGGAGCGCATTTTCGGATTATACCGAAAAAATCACGATGATTTGAGAAAAGTAAATTGGTAAAAAGTGATAATATTTCTTTTTGCCTATTTACAAATCGGAAAAATTATAGTATTATATATACAATATTATAATCGCCGCAAACGAAACGGCACAGCGCCGAAAAGAGCGGCAGGTCATACGGAGGACAAAATGGGAGAGCACAGGTACAAAAGAATCCTGATAAAACTCAGCGGTGAGGCACTTGCCAACGGTGAGGGACACGGCATAGATTTTGACAATGCGCGCAAGGTCTGCGAAAAAATCAAGATATGCGCGGAAAACGGCACACAGGTAGCCATTGTTATCGGCGCGGGCAATTTCTGGCGCGGAAGACAGGGCAACGATATGGACAGATCCGTTGCCGACCACATGGGAATGCTGGCAACGATGATAAACTGTCTTGCGATAAAAGACGTTTTCGAACACCTCGGAATGAAGGCGGAAGTGCTTTCTGCGCTCTCGATGCCGAAAATCGCACAGCTTTTCACAAAAGAAGCGGCGATAGACGCAATGGAAAACGGCAAGATACTTATTCTCGGCTGCGGAACGGGGAACCCGTATTTCACGACCGATACAACGGCGGTACTGAGAGGTATCGAGGTCGAAGCGGATATATGCCTATTTGCTAAAAACGTGGACGGAGTTTATACCGCAGACCCGAAAAAAGACCCGAACGCGAAAAAATATGACAGAATATCTTACGGCGAAATGCTTGAAAAAGACCTTAAAGTCATCGATGCCGCCGCCGCGGCTCTTTGCAGAGACAACGATATGCCCGTTCTCATCTTCGATCTCGGAGACGGCTCAAACATAGAAAAAGCCGCCGCGGGAGAGCAGATAGGCACGGTTCTTTATTAAAAAATCAATTTGAATTTATTTTTGGAGGTCATTATGGACTACACGGCATACGAAGAAAAAATGAAAAAAACCATCGCCGCACTTGAAACGGAGTTTGCTTCCATAAGAGCGGGCAGAGCGAACGCATCCGTTCTTGACAGAATTTCCGTTGAATATTACGGTTCGATGATGAAAATCAACGAAGTTGCGCAGATATCGTCGCCCGACCCGAGAATGCTGACCGTCAGCCCGTATGACAGGTCGCTGCTCAAAGAGATAGAGAAAGCGATTCAGGCTTCTGACCTCGGAATCAACCCGCAGAACGACGGCAAAATAATCAGACTTGCTTTTCCGCCGCTGACGGAGGAAAGAAGAAAAGAACTCGTTAAGACGATAGACAAGACCGCCGAGGGTTCAAAAGTTGCCATTCGAGCCATAAGACGCGACGCAATGGACGCATTCAAGGCGCAGAAGAAGAAGAGCGAAATAACCGAAGACGATTTGAAGATAGCGGAAAAAGACATTCAGAATCTGACGGATAAATACATCGCGAAGATCGAAGACACGACCGAGAAGAAGACGAAAGAGATACTTTCCGTCTGATAAAAAAGAAACAGTCCGTTCCCTGAGGCTGCATATACAAGGTCTGTCAAAAAGGCATGGACTGAAACAGAAAGACATCGGCGCACCGTACATCTGTGCGCCGACGAGTTTTAAGAGATAAAACCCGAACATTTGCCGACCGAAAGAGACTGTTTTTCGGGTGCTGCAAAAGAAGAGAGGAAGAGATGAGCGAAAACTCTTTGAAGATGCCCGAACACATCGCTTTCATTATGGACGGAAACGGACGCTGGGCGACAAGCCGCGGACTGAAAAGAAGCGCGGGACATTATGCGGGTGCGGAAACGCTTGACAAAGTTACCCGACTTTGCTACAAAAAAGGTGTGAAGACCGTTACGTTTTATGCGTTTTCGACCGAAAATTGGAGAAGACCTGCGGAAGAAGTTGCCGCGCTGACGAATATTCTGACAGAATATCTGAAAAAGATGATAGGATATTTCGAAGAAGATTCGGACGAGATATACACCCACACACGTGTAAGATTTATCGGTGACACAAAGGTATTCAATCTTATCCAGAGAAATATGATAGACAAAATAACGCGCGTTTCCGAAAAATCGGAGAAAAAAATGGAAATGAACATCGCCGTCAACTACGGCGGGCGCGCGGAGATAGTTGCTGCGGTCAACTCGTTTATAAAAGAACATAAGGGTAAAAAAATAACGGAACAGGACATCTGCGACCGTATTTACACGGCGGGGCAACCCGATCCTGACCTTATCGTGAGAACTGCGGGCGAGATGAGACTTTCGAACTTTCTGATATGGCAGGCTGCATACTCGGAATTTGTTTCCGTTCCCGTGTGCTGGCCCGATTTCGAAGAAAAGGATCTGGATGCGGCGATTGAAGCATACAGTCACCGCACAAGAAAATTCGGGGGATTGAAATAAGAGATGAAAACAAGAGTTATTTCGGGGGCGGTGCTGACGGCACTGCTGATAGTTTGGATATATTTTTCGAGCGTTCCGTATATAATGAATACGGTGGTGGCTCTGCTTTCCGCATTGGCTGTATATGAAGTCGGAACGGCAATAAACAAAAAAGGCTGCAAAATTTATATGCCGTTCTGCGTTGCTTATGCAATAGGTTATCAGTTCATTCCGCAAACAAGCGTCAGTTGGCGTTTTTCCCTGCTTTTTGCGCTTGCGGGATTTATGTTCATTATCGCAATATTCGGTTTTGCGAAAGATATAAAATTCGAAAACGTTTGTCCGCTGTTCTGTATGACGATAGTCATTTCTCTTTTCTTTTCAACGCTGACGATACTGCGTTCGGACGCGGGACACGGACTCTATTATCTGATACTCGTCTTCACCACCGCATGGGGCGGAGATACGGGAGCATATATGGTCGGCAGATTTTTCGGCAAACATAAACTTGCGCCGCACGTCAGCCCGAAAAAGACCGTAGAGGGCTTTATCGGCGGCGTTGCGACCTCTGTTTTGTTCTCCGTCATAATGGGGCTCATCGTCCGTTTTGCCGTCGGCACGGAAAATGTCCCGTTCGCCGTATATATCGCAATGGGGCTTTTCGGCGGCATTTTTGCGGTTATCGGAGACCTTTCGGCTTCGGTGGTCAAAAGAAATTACAACATCAAGGATTACGGAAAACTCATTCCGGGACACGGCGGCATTATGGACAGATTCGACAGCGTTATGTTCACATCTGCGGCGTTCTGCTGTGTTAAGGTTATAGCCGACGGGATAGCGGCGCTTGCAAAATGATAAAAGATTTCACAAAAAAAAGAATATCCATCCTCGGTTCGACAGGCTCGATAGGCACGCAGACGCTTGACGTTGCGGAAAATCTCGGGTGCGAAGTCGAAACGCTGACGGCGCATTCGAGCATTGACCTGCTCGAAGAACAGATACGAAAATTCAAACCGAGTTTTGCTGTCTGCACGGATAAAACCGCGGCGGAAACGCTGAAATCGAGGGTTTCGGACACACAAACAAAAGTTCTCGGCGGCGAAGACGGTCTTTTTGAAACAATAAAAAACGACGCTTCGGAACTCATCGTCAACGGCATTGTGGGCATGGCGGGAACACGCCCGACAATAGAGATAATCAAGGCGCACAAAACGGCGGCGCTCGCAAACAAAGAAGCGATAGTTACCGCGGGTGAATATATTTGCGACCTTGCAAAAAAAGAGAATGTTTCTCTAATTTCCGTGGACAGCGAACATTCGGCAATATTTCAATGTCTTGAAACACGAAAAGGCAAAGCAAAGATAAAAAGACTTCTGCTGACCGCTTCGGGAGGACCGTTTTTCGGAAAGACGGCGGAAGAACTGAAAGACATAACGCCCGAAAAAGCGCTTGCGCACCCGACATGGAAAATGGGCAAAAAAATAACGATAGATTCCGCAACGCTGATGAACAAGGGACTTGAAATAATCGAGGCTGTCCGCCTTTTCGGAGTGGACGAAAGCAAGGTCAAAGTCGTTATTCACAGAGAAAGCATCGTTCATTCGGCGGTCGAGTTTGAGGACAACGCGATAATCGCGCAGCTCGGGCTGCCGGACATGAGAGTTCCCATACAGTACGCGATAACTTATCCCGACAGAAGGCCGTCCCCCGCGGCGGAACTCGATTTGGCAAGCCTTGCGAAGATGACGTTTTACGAACCCGACGAAAAAACTTTCCGCTCTCTTTCGCTGGCAAGGCAGGCGATAAGAACGGGCGGCACGGCGCCAACGGTCTTCAATGCTGCGAATGAAGTTGCGGTTGCTCGTTTTCTCGGCGGCGAAATCGGCTTTTTGCAGATAGCGGACGTTGCGGAGCGGGCATTGAACGACACTCCGATAATACAGAATCCCGACATAGAAGATATTTTTGAAACGGACCGAAAGGTCAGACAGGGTTGCTTATGAATGTAGTTTTGCAGGTTCTTTATACGGTTCTCGGGCTCGGATTCCTTATATTCATTCACGAACTCGGACACTTTGTTGCGGCAAAGATATTCAAGGTTCAGACGAATGAATTTTCGCTCGGAATGGGTCCCAAACTGATAAGCGTCAAAAAAATTAAGGCGACAGGCAAGAAAAAAGTCACCTCGTTTTTCTCAAAAGAAAAGCCCGAACTCGACCCCGACGGAAACACGGCGTATTCGATACGCTTGCTTCCGATAGGCGGCTTTGTTTCCATGGAGGGCGAAAACGAGGACAGCGAATGCGACAACGCGCTGAACAGAAAGCCCAAATGGCAGCGCCTTATCATTATGCTTGCGGGCATAACGATGAACATAATCGTTGCGATACTGATAACGTTTGTTCTGACGCTGACAACAAGTACGCCGACAACGACGATCGCGGTTTTTGAAAACGATTCCGTCTCCTACGAAACGGGACTTCGGGAAAACGACAAAATAGTCAAAATAGGAAACACAAAAATTTCGACGTATACCGATATTTCAAGAGCGTTTCAGGACAATATCGGAAAAACGTCCGTTGATGTTACGGTTGAAAGAGACGGAGTACCGATAGAACTCAAAGACGTCAAATTTCCGCGCATAACGTCAAAAGGCGACCCCGCAACGGAAGAAGACGCGGCACGGGGCGAACTTATTCTGTTCTCTGTGGACTTCAAGGTCTATGCACAGAAAAAGACGGTCGGCAACGTTATAAAGACAACGTTTGCGGACACGTTTTCGCAGGTCAAAGTCATGTATGAGACGCTGTACGACCTTGTAACGAACAAAATTTCCGTAAAATACATTTCGGGGCCTGTCGGAGCGTCAACCGTGATAAAACAGGCGGCTGACGCGGGCATAGCGTCGTTTATGTATATCCTCGGATTTATTTCGATAAACCTTGCGGTAATAAACCTGCTTCCCCTCCCCGCGCTTGACGGAGGGCAGGCGTTCCTGCTCCTTATCGAAATGATAACAAGAAAACAGATACCCGAAAAAGTCAAGGGTGTGATAAACGCGGTCGGCATGGTGCTTATATTCGGGTTGGCAATAGTGATAGCGATAAAAGACGTTATCTTCTTATAGGCAATATGAAAAAGCAGTTTTATATAGGAAATGTTCCGATAGGCGACGGCAGCGTTTCGATACAGTCGATGACGAACGTGCCGTTCACAAGATTTGACGAACTGAAAGCGCAGGCTCTCGCATTGGAAAAAGAGGGCTGCCAGATAATACGCGCATCTGTTCCCGACCGACTTTCGGCGGAACGGTTCGCGGACCTGAAAAAAGCAATATCCGTCCCGCTTGTCGCAGACATACACTTCGACTACCGTCTTGCACTTGCCTCGATCGAAGCGGGCGCGGACAAGATACGGATAAATCCGGGCAACATCGGCGCGGAACACATAAAAGAAGTTGCGCACGCAGCTTACAAAAAGAATATTCCGATACGCGTCGGTGTCAATGCGGGTTCCCTTGAAAAAGACCTGCTTGCAAAGTTCGGACACCCCTGCGCCGAAGCGCTTGCTTTGAGCGCATACAACAACGTCCGTTTGCTTGAAAACTGCGGGTTTGAGGACATCGTGGTCTCAATGAAAGCGTCCGATGTCCGCGTTATGGTCTCGGCATATCGTCTGTTTGCGGAAAAGTACAATGACAGAGGTTACCCTCTGCACGTCGGAGTTACCGAAGCGGGAACGCTCCGCACGGGGACGGTAAAATCCGCCGTCGGAATAGGCGCATTGCTTCTTGACGGCATAGGAGACACCATACGGGTCTCGCTGACCGCGGATCCCGTAGAAGAAGTCAGAACGGCAAAAACGCTTTTGCGCTCGCTCGGGATTCGGAAAAGCGGTATCGAGGTCATTTCCTGTCCGACCTGCGGAAGAACAACTGTCGATTCGGTGGCGCTTGCAACGAGAATAGAAGACGAATTTTCGGATATTGAGACCCCGATAAAAATAGCGGTCATGGGCTGCGTCGTCAACGGCATAGGAGAAGCCGGAGAAGCGGATTTCGGAGTTACGGGCGCAAACGGCAAATACGTTCTGTTCAAGGACGGTAAAACGGTTAAAAAAGACATCTCGGAAAACGAAGTCTTCGGAGTTATAAAAGAGCAGATTGAAAAAATCGTAAAAGAGGGAAAAAAATGAACAAAGCGGTAATCACGGTCGTCGGAAAGGACAGCGTAGGCATTATAGCAAAGACCTGCACATACCTTTCTGAAAACAACGTCAACATCCTGGACATTTCGCAAACGATAGTTCACGGCTATTTCAACATGATGATGATAGTCGATCTTTCGGCGGCGGCAAAGGGCTTTTCGGAGATAGAGAGTTCTCTTTCCGATATAGGAAAAGAAATGGGAGTTGTCGTTCACACTCAAAAAGAAGAAATATTTGAAATGATGCACAGGATCTGACGGGGCGACGGCGATGATAAACATATACGAAGTCAACGAAACAAACTCGATGATCGAGCATCAGCAACTCGACGTCAGAACCATAACCATGGGCATAAGTCTGCTTGACTGCTGCGACGGAGACGTCGAAAAAGTCTGCGAAAAGATTTACGCTAAAATAACAGGCAAGGCAAAAAACCTCGTCTCTGTCGGAGAAGAGATAGAGCGTGAGTTCGGCATTCCCATAGTAAACAAAAGAATATCGGTCACACCCATTGCGCTTATCGGCGCGGGCTGCTGCAAAACGACAGATGATTTTGTTGCGATAGCGAAAACGCTTGACAGAGCGGCAAAAACAGTCGGGGTCAACTTCATCGGCGGATTTTCGGCACTTGTTTCAAAAGGCATGACACCTGCGGACAAGTTGCTTATGGAATCCATTCCCGACGCTTTGGCGCAAACGGAACTCGTCTGCTCGTCGGTCAATGTCGGCTCGACGAAAACGGGCATAAACATGGACGCGGTCAAAACCATGGGTGAAGTTGTGCTTAAAACAGCGGAAAAGACAAAGGAAAACGACAGCCTCGGCTGTGCAAAACTCGTTGTGTTCTGCAACGCACCCGACGATAACCCGTTCATGGCGGGGGCTTTCCACGGCGTTACGGAAGCGGACGCGATAATCAACGTGGGCGTCAGCGGCCCCGGAGTTGTAAAATGTGCGCTTGAAAAAGTTCGCGGGCAGGGCTTTGAAACACTTTGCGAAACGATTAAAAAGACTGCGTTCAAGATAACCCGCGTCGGACAACTTGTGGCACAGGAAGCGTCAAAACGGCTCTGCGTTCCGTTCGGAATAATCGACCTGTCGCTCGCGCCCACTCCTGCCGTGGGAGACAGCGTGGCGCAGATACTTGAAGAAATAGGGCTTGAAAGCGTCGGCGCGCCCGGCACAACGGCGGCGCTCGCGTTGCTCAACGACCAAGTCAAAAAAGGCGGTGTTATGGCGTCTTCCTATGTTGGTGGTCTCAGCGGCGCGTTTATTCCCGTCAGCGAAGATCAGGGCATGATAGACGCTGTAACGGCGGGATATCTGACAATAGAAAAACTTGAAGCGATGACCTGCGTTTGCTCCGTAGGGCTTGACATGATAGCCATTCCGGGCAATACATCGGCGGCGACAATATCGGGAATTATTGCGGACGAAGCCGCGATAGGAATGATAAATCAGAAAACAACTGCGGTTCGCGTTATTCCCGTAATAGGCAAAGACGTAGGCGACACGGTCGAATTCGGAGGACTTCTCGGCTATGCGCCCGTGATGCCCGTCAACAAAGCCTCCTGCGAAGCGTTCGTTTCGCGTGAGGGCAGGATTCCCGCGCCGATACACAGTTTTAAGAACTAAAACGAATTATGATAAAGTTAGAAGACGTCAACGGCAAAAATTGGAGAACCACGCTCAAAGTTTCCGAAGAGCAAAAAGATTTTGTGGCGGATAAGACCGTTCTTTTGGCAAGAGCGTATGCATACCGCGAATACAGAAGCAGAGCCTTTTTCATTCTCAACGATAAGACGTATGTCGGCATGGGGCTTTTCTACGACAGTCCCGAACGAAACGCCTATATTTTCAGCCAACTTTTCATAGACGAGAAGTTTCAGGGGCAGGGGTTCGGCAAAACAGCCGCAAAACTTGTACTTGACGAAATGAAAAAAGACGGCAAATACAAAAAAGTCGCTCTCTGCTATGTCGAGGGCGCGACCGTGGCGAAAAAACTGTACGAAAACCTCGGGTTTTCTGAAACGGGACGCGACGAAGACGAGATTGAAATGGAATTAACTTTCCGATAAAACAAATATGACCGTTACGGTTTTTCCGCAGCGGTCATATTTTATATTATTTGTTCAGATATATCAAAAGGTCTTCAAGCCTTTCTTTCATCGCGCTTCTGCCTATTTCGTAAGCCTCTCTCAGTTTTTCGGGGTCTTTTTCAACCCTCCCGACGGGCAGCGGGCTTTCGGGACGGATAACAAAAAGAGTACCGTTATGTTCCTTTTCGGAAACGAGCGCCGTCTCGGCATTATACATAATGTGTCTGTTTGCGACGGTCTCGATAAACTTCGGATACTTGCGGTATTTAATCTTTATCAGGGGCATCATTTTGTTTTTGCTCTTTTGATATGTTTTCGGCTGCGTCAGAACGGCAACGTTGCGGTCATATCCGAGACTTTCGAAAAATTCGACGGGTATTGAGTCGGATATTCCGCCGTCAAGCAGTTTTTGTTCGTCAATTTCGACTATCTGCGAAACAAGCGGCATGGAAGCGGACGCCCTTATCCAGTCAAAACCGCTGTCATCTTCACCCGTGTATTTGTGATAAACTGGTTTTCCCGTTTCAACATCGGTGCTGACCACATAGAACTCCATAGGGTCTTTTTTGTACGTTTCAAAATCGAAAGGATCATATTTGAGAGGAACTTCACCATAACAAAAATCCGTGCTGTATATATTCCCCGTTTTAAGCAGAGAACTCATGCCGCAATAGCGTTTATCGGCGCAAAACCGAGTATTGTACCGCAATACCCTTCCTATCTGATGAGATTTTATGTTGCAGCCGAACGCCGCGCCTGCGGAAACACCGACCGCGCCGTCGAATGTCACGCCGTTTTCCATCAAAACGTCAAGCACACCCGCCGTAAAAAGTCCGCGCATCGCGCCGCCTTCAAGAATAAGTCCTTTTTTCATATTATCTTTACCTTTATATTTTTTTGAATCAATTTTCGGTTTTATATACAGGAATACAGCGCAATATAACGCGCATCAACTTATCCGTCGAATCGGCACAACCGTTTTTCAGCCATGATGAAACAACAGCGCCTATCCCGTTAAGATAGAACGTCATCATATATTCACGTTCGTCAACAGGCACTCTGAACCGTTCAAGAATGGGGTCGAAAATGTGCCGAAACATCGCACGGTATGCGCCGTTCGAGTCAAATGTGTCGGGGCGTGACATCGCCGCGGCGTAAATGCGTCTGTTTTCGTTTATATATGTCAGATAAGGCGTCAGATATTCCGGCGTTATAAGAATAAGTTCGTCAAGCGGACACGTTTTTATCTTGCCTATCATCTCAGCGGCGTCATGCTCGAAATATGAAAGAAAACGTTTCTGCATAAGTTCTATGCTCTCTTCAAGCAAATCGCGGGTGTTTTCGTAATGCAGATAAAACGTCGAGCGGTTCACTCCCGCTTCGGCGCAGACTTCTTTTACGGTTATGTATTCAAAATCTTTCTTTTCGAGAAGCGACATAAGCGCCGCGTCCATTTTTACGGCGGTATTGAAATATTTGCTCTCGTTTTTATTCATAAGTCGAGAATACCTCCGATTTTGTTTTGCGGGATTTGATAAGCATAAAAACGGCGATAACTATTACGCCGAAACAAACCGCCGCACCAGTCACGGTGTTCATCGTGCGCGCAAAATACGCATGGTCGGTCGGAGAAAAGCGCGAAATCATCGCGGTTTGAAGACCGAGCACGGACATCATGGCGGCGACTACATTCAGAACCTTGGCCGCGGACAGTACGGGGCTTCCGAGTTTTCTGTATCTGACAAGATTGACAACGGAGACCGTCGAAATGTAAAACGTGTATATCGCGGAAAGATAGATAACGTATCCGGGATAGGAAAATCTGCTGTCGGTAAGAACCATAAGCGCGGTCATGCCGCCCATCGGGATATTCAGCAAAAACAGGAGCCATGCGGTACTGCGATAGCATTTACGTTCATATTTCAGTCCGCCTTTTTCGTTGCGGACTTTGTATGCATGGGAAAGATGCGCCCGCAAAAGACCGAGAACAAGATAATATGCGGCAAGAGACAGCGACCATACGGAAGAATGTAATATGCCGACAACCCCGCGGAAAAGAGAGTAAAACAGATTTGTCGTCATTCCGAACCTGACCCCGACGCTTCCTCGAAAAGCGCGGTCGTGAAGGTATCTGTCGCCGACTTCGGTCGAAGCGACTTTTCGGAAAAGCCCGTTTCGGCTCAGAACTTCGGGAAACGATGTTCTGAGCCTTTTTATGGTTTTCGGAAAAACGGCGATAACTATCATAAGCGAATACGCCGCAAAAAAGAATACGGGATATGCCGCCGCCGTCTTTTCAAGCCCGCGAACAAAAACAAATATCGTTGCGGCGAATGAGCAAGACGGCAATATCAACACCACGGGTCTCGGCGGAAAAACCGCCCGCAGCAAAATCTGTTTTGCCTTTTTCACTCCTGTTTCTCGCTTATCTCCTTTGCAAGCTGCATAATTTCAAATGCGTATTTTTTCTTACCGTTTGCCAAAATTCTTTTATAGGCGGGATAATTGACGCCCATGCCGAGCACCCCCAAAACCCCGACGAGAACGCCGAGAACGACCGCCCCGACCGTGCCCGAGCCGATAACTTTCATCGCAAGACACATTCCCGTGCCGAAAACAAGAGCGGAAACTATTCCGAGCGTATAAGTGAAAACGGTTGCGGGAAGTTTGGCTTTCGCGTCAAGTTTTTTTAATGCAACCACTTTTGAAGTGTCCTTGGGTGCGTATTCGTTTGCAATCTGCTCCGCATAAATTTTGTCTGTGTTCATTTTGTTCAGTCTCCTTTTTTGGGCAATGCCCTGTTTCTTGATTCTATTATAAAGGAAGCCGAAACAAAACGGAACGACACAAATATGTTTTTCTGTCGATTTAAAAGACTTTATATCGTATTTTCAGTATATCATAAATTTTGCGGTATTTCAACCATAAAAAATAGGAAAACGCGAAGCCTTTCCTTTCTCCGCGTTTTCCTATTTTTTTGGTTAAGTATATCTCTATCTGTTCGTGTCGAACTTTACGCTGCCTGCACTTGATTTAATGTGTATTATATATTTGCTTCCGCTTCCGAAAGAGTATTCCGAGCCTTTTATGTGCCTGCCGTCAACTTCAACACTTCCCGCGCTCGCTTTCAGCGAAACCGAATACTTCGCGTCCGAATATGCTCCGTCGCGCAAGGACACTTCAACGCCGCCCGCGGACGAATCAGCTTCAAGGCTGCCCTCAAAATCCTTTATTTCAATACTGCCCGCGCTTGATTTGACAACGGCGCTTCCTACTGTCACGCCTTCAAGGTCAACGCCGCCCGCGCTCGACTTCACATTAAGTTCTCCGAAGCCGTAAACATTTTCTATATCTATGCCGCCCGCACTTGCTCTGACCGTGATTTTTCCGTAGGAAGTGCCTGTAAGTCCCAAAATATCGACCTCGCCCGCACTGCTGTCAACGGAAAGATTTTTAAGCGCGTCACTCGGAACGATAACTTTGACATAGTTTTTGTCAAAATCAAACATTCCGAAATTCAGAAAGAACCCGCCGTTCGGCGATGTAACTTCAAGTTTTCCGTTCTTGACGGCATACGTCGGTTTCAGTTCTTCCGCGGAATATTTTATTTCTATCGAATATTCATTGCCCGCCTCAACGATAACTTTTCCGCATTTTACGTCTATCGTTGCTTCCGAAAACGCTTCAAGTTTTTCGCCTGCTTCCACAGAACTGCCGACGCCTTCACCCTTGACGGTAATGAGTTTCCCTCCACGGTCAAATACAAAACCTTTTGCGCCGAGAGCAACACCGACGCCCGCGATTATTGCGCCGACAAGCACAAAACAAGCGGATATTATCAGAATTTTGGCAAATGCTTTCATTATTTTTTACCCCCGTTCGTGAATATCAGGCGGCACAGTTTGTAAACGCCTATACCCTCATATTTGCAGACATAAAACATTCCCACGCCGATAAGACCGCCGAGTCCGACCAGCAAAAGCCCCGAACCCGAGCAGAGCAGCCCCGACGCAACGTCTTGGAAAGCGAAATATATTCCGCTGCCGAACGCCGCAGCTCCGCCGAGCAGAAAACCTGCGGCAACCGAAACAAACGCGACCGTTATGCCGAAGACTGCGGCAACAGGTCCTATCCAGAACGGAAAAGTCAATACGGTTATAAGTATCTTTGCCCAAATCGGCATTTTTGATTTCTTTTCGGCAGACGAAGCAGGCTCTTTTTCAACGCCGTCTTTCGGCTGACCGTCGTTTCTGATTTTTTTCGCGAGTTCCGCAGGGTCGCCGAGTTCTTCAAAAACCGCAACCGAGCCGCCCGCATCATCAATGTACTCCGAATAGTATCTGACGGCACTTTCCGCTTCATCTGCGGGCAACCCGTTCAGATTTTCTCTCAATATGCGAAGAAATTCATTCTTATTCATCGCTTTTTCCTCCCAAAACCTTATCTACGCTCTTTTTATATTCGTTCCATGCCGCAAGATATTCGCGATACTTTACAAGCCCCTGTTCCGTTATGCGGTAATAACGTCTGTTGCGCCCGCCGAAAGGCACGTCGTATGTGGTCAGAGAACCGTCCTTTTGCAATCGCCGCAGAACAGGATAAAGCGTCGATTCCGAAATATCGATGACCTGTCTGACTTTCTGCGTCAGAACATAACCGTAAGTGTCCCCGTCGGACAAAACGGCAAGCACGCACGCATCAAGCAGCGCCGAACCGAGTTGAAATACCATCTCATCACCCCTGTTGTTTTCTGTGCAATATTATACATCATATAATATTATATGTCAATACCTATTTGTGAACTTTTTCTGAAACGGGCGTTTTCACAACAAGGATTTCTTTTCGTACGAAAAATATCGGGAGAACTTTCCGCGCAAAACTCGGCAAATACGGCGAAAAATTTTGCAAACGACTTGAAATGAAAGGAAATATATGATATACTAATATATTATAATAGGAAAATAATGCGTCTTTATATTTGGGCAGAAGTATATTCACCCCGAAAATACGGCGCAATGCAAAACGGTGAGGATATATGGATAACGCAAGACTTGCACAACTTTTGTTCGGAGATTTAACGCTTACGGAAGAGGACATTGCAAAAAGATACCCGCAAAGAGAACTGCCCGAGGACGCAAAAGTGACCCGTTTCGGACCGAGCCCGACCGGTTTTGTCCATTTCGGCGGACTTTTTCCTGTTTTTGTCAGCGAAAGATTGGCGCACCAAAGCGGCGGTGTGTTCTATCTGCGAATAGAGGATACGGACGCAAAACGCGAAGTTGAAGGCGCGGCGGAGGGACTTGTCAAAACGCTTGAACATTACGGCGTACACTTTGACGAGGGCGCAATACTCGGCGACGACGGCAAAATAGAGGACAAGGGCGCATACGGTCCTTACCGACAAAGCAAGCGCGCCGAAATATACCATGTTTTCGCAAAAAGACTTGTCGAAGAGGGAAAAGCATATCCCGTATTCACAACAAAAGAAGAACTCGAAAAGATAAAAAGCGCGGACAAGAAATCCGAAAATTCCGAAAAGGACTGGGACGGCGCGGCGCAGGAAAGACGCGAACAGCAGACGCGACAGCGCGCGATAACGCTTGAAGAAGTGGAGAGGCATCTGACGGCGGGCGACCCGTATTCGCTGAATATTCTTGCGGACGGCGACGGCGAAAAGAAGCTGAAATTCACCGACCTTATAAAAGGAACGCTTGAACTGCCCGAAAACGACGAGGATTTCGTGCTTTTGAAATCCGACGGGATTCCGACGTATCACTTTGCGCACGCGGTGGACGACCACCTTATGGGAACAACGCACGTTGTACGCGGCGAAGAGTGGCTGCCGAGTTTGCCCAAGCACCTGCAACTTTTCAGATATCTCGGCTTCAAACCCGTTAAATATATGCACATCGCGCAGCTTATGCGCCTTGACGAAAACGGCTCCAAAAAGAAGTTGTCAAAGCGCGATATGGGTGCAAACCTCAACGATTACGAGCGCATGGGCTATGCCCCCGAATGCGTGGCGGAATACGTTATGACGCTGCTCAATTCCAACTTTGAAGAGTGGCACGCGCAGAACGCGGACAAGTCGTACCTCGATTTCCCGTTCAGCATCAAAAAAATGAGTTCGTCGGGCTGTCTGTTTGACTTTGACAAACTGAACGACGTTTCAAAGAACGTACTTTCAAAACTTTCCGCGGACGAGATATACAAGGGTACGGCGGATTGGGCGAAAAAGTTCGACCCCGAATTTTTTGCATTGCTTGACAGAGCCCCCGAATACGCGAAATCCATTCTCGCGATAGGCCGCGGTGGCAAAAAACCGCGCAAGGACTTTGCGGTATACGCCGATGTAAGACCGTATATGGACTTCTTCTATGACGAGTTGTTCACGCCCGATTATTCGTATCCCGAAAATCTGCAAAAAGAGGATATTGAAAAAGTCCTCGATATATACCCGTCGGTCTATGACGAGACAAAAGAGCAAAACGAATGGTTCGACGACCTGAAAGCGATTGCTGAAAAACTCGGTTTCGCACCCGAAATGAAACTCTATAAGCAAGAGCCCGAGAAGTACAGAGGTCACGTCGGTGACGTTGCGATGATACTCCGAGTTGCGATAACGGGACGACAGCAATCGCCGGACACATATTTTGTGATGAAAGTTCTCGGCAAAGAAAAAGTTATGCAGAGAATAGAGAATGCGAAAAAAGCCCTTTAAGAAAGGATATATAATATGGAAGAAAACAAAGTTTCGAACTTCCTGTTCGATATAATAGAAAAAGACCTTGCGGACGGCGTTTACGATGAAGTGCACACACGTTTTCCGCCCGAGCCGAACGGATACCTGCACATCGGCCACATCAAGGCGATATATATAAACTACACCGCAAAAAAACAGTACAACGGCAAATTCAATCTGCGTTATGACGATACGAACCCCACCAAAGAAGACGTGGAGTTTGTGGATTCAATCTATGAAGATCTGAAATGGCTCATCGGCGAAGACCCGGACGGCGTGTTCTACGGCTCGGACTATTTCGATAAATGCTACGAATATGCCGTAAAACTCATAAAGGACGGCAAAGCGTTCGTGTGCGACCTCTCCGCAGACGAATGGGATGAAAAATATCGCGGAACGCTTACCGAACCCGGCAAGGAAAGTCCTTACAGGAACAGAAGCGTTGAGGAAAACCTCGATCTTTTCGAAAGAATGAAAAACGGTGAGTTCGCGGACGGCGAAAGATGTCTGCGCGCAAAGATAGATATGTCCTCCCCGAACCTTAATATGCGCGACCCCGTTATTTACAGAATACTGCATTGCCGCCACCACAGACAGGGCGACAAATGGTGCATCTACCCCCTCTACGACTTCGCTCACCCCATTCAGGACGCGCTCGAAGGCATAACCCATTCGATGTGTTCCATCGAATTTGAGAACCACAGACCGCTTTATGAGTGGGTCATCGACAATGTGGGCTTTGAGAAAAAGCCGAAGCAGAGAGAGTTTGCAAAACTGTTTATCACAAACACCGTAACTTCGAAACGGCTGCTTCGCAAACTTGTGGAGAACGGAACGGTTGACGGCTGGGACGACCCGCGTATGCCGACCGTTTGCGGTATGAGAAGAAGAGGATACACTCCCTCCGCCATTTTCGACTTCATCGCAAGAGCGGGCGTTGCAAAGGCGGTTTCGCTTGTTGACAGCGCGCTTCTCGAACATTGCATAAGAGAAGAACTGAACGAAACGGCGCCGCGAAGAGTGGTTGTTCTGCATCCGATAAAAGTCGTTATAGAAAACTACCCCGAGGATAAAAAAGAATATTTCGAACTCCCGAACATTCCGAAAAACGACGAGGCAGGCAAGAGAAAGGTTGCGTTTACACGCGAACTTTATATTGACGCCGACGACTTTGCGGAAGTTCCTCCGCCGAAATTCTTCCGTCTCAAACCGGACGGAGAAGTACGGCTTATGGGTTCGTATATAGTAAAACTGAAAGAGATAGTCAAAAACGACGATGGCAGCATAAAGGAACTTCATTGCGAAGCCGACCTCGAAACGGGCTGCGGAATGCCCGCGGACGGAAGAAAAGTAAAGGGAACCATACATTGGGTTTCCGCCTCCGAATGCGAAAACGTGACCGTCAACCTGTACGAAAATCTCTTCAATATTGAAAACACTCGCGAAAAGGGTATCGTGCTTGACGATTATCTCAACCCCAATTCGCTGACGGTTCTCGAAAACTGCAAAGCGGAAAAAGCCATTGCCGACGCAAAGGCGGGTGACACATTCCAGTTTGTCAGAACGGGATATTTCTGCAAAGACAGCCGCAAGGAGAACACTTTCGGATTGACAGTCGGGCTTAAAGACAGTTATAAAGAAAACAAATAAAACGAAGCAAGGGGTTGTAAAGAACTCGGTTTTTTACAACCCCTTGGCATTTTGAGCAAAACGGAGGGTCTGTTCGCCTCTCTTTTTGGTATTTTATAACGACTCTTTTCAGCTGTTTTCGGCAAAATGTGACAAATGTCAAACAAAGCAATTTCGGGGTTGACAACGGATATTTTTTCTGCTAAAATGAATTTGTAATTGAACAAGGCTTGTATATCATCTGTGATATGGACAGAAAGTTTCTACCGGACGCCGTAAATGTTCCGACTATAAGCTTCAATAACCTTCTCCCCTCGTTTTTTCATAGGGGTTATTGTTGTTTTATGAACGGTGTGCCGCGACGGTACGCCGATTTTTTATTTTCAGTCTATGACGATATGGGAACTCCCGTATCCGAGAAATAACATTCTTTTCTTTTTTCAGGAGGTACGTAGTACTATGTGCAAGAAGATTTTTGCTCTTTGCCTCGCGGCAATCATGGTATGCTCTCTCTTCGCGCTTGCAGGTTGCAAAGGCGGAGACACAACTAACACAACCGATGCTACCAAGTCCACAGACGGCGGCGACGCTACAGTGGACTATTCCAAGATCAAGATCGGTTTCATTTTCCTTCATGACGACAAGTCCACCTATGACCTTAACTTCATGAAAGCCGCAAAAGCAGCGCAGGAAAAACTCGGTCTTTCCGACGACCAGGTTATCTTTAAGTATCCCGTTGACGAATCCTCCGCTTGCTATGACGCTGCGGCTGACCTTGCAGACCAGGGCTGCAACATCGTTTTCGCGGACAGTTTCGGTCATGAACCCTTCATTCTTCAGGCAGCAAAAGAATTCCCCGATGTTCAGTTCTGCCACGCAACCGGAACAAAAGCGCACACCGAAAAAGTCGCAAACTACCACAACGCTTTCGCATCCATCTATGAGGGTCGTTATCTTGCAGGTATCACCGCAGGTATGAAACTCAACGAAATGATCGAATCTGGCAAAATCACCGCTGAGCAGGCCGTTATGGGCTATGTTGGCGCTTTCCCCTACGCAGAAGTTATTTCCGGATACACATCTTTCTTCCTCGGTGCTCGTTCCGTTTGCCCGTCCGTTACGATGATGGTAGACTTCACCGGTTCCTGGTACAGCGTTGACGCAGAAAGAGACGTGGCAAACTCCCTTATGGATAAAGGCGCGGTTCTTATTTCCCAGCACGCGGACTCCATGGGTGCTCCCTCCGCTTGCGAAGCAAGAAACGTTCCCAACGTATCTTACAACGGTTCCACCATTGATTCCTGCCCGAACACATTCCTTGTTTCTTCCAGAATCGACTGGGAGCCGTACTTTGAATACATTATCAACTGTGTTGCAAAGGGCGAGACCATCGCTGCTGACTGGACCGGCACTCTTGCTACCGGCTCCGTTGTTCTGACCGACATCAACGAAGCTGTTGCCGCAAAGGGAACCAAAGAAGCTGTTGAAGCAGCTAAGAAAGAACTTGAAGCAGGAACTCTTAAAGTGTTCGACACCTCCAAGTTCACCGTAAACGGCGAAACTCTTACCGAGTTCCTTGCGGACGTTGACGATATGGGCGACTATGTTCCCGAGACCAACGCGATCTCCGACGGATACTTCCACGAATCCGAATACCGTTCCGCTCCTTACTTCACAATCGAGATTGACGGTATCACCAGACTTGACAAGTAATCAGACAGATACTTTTATCTGCCGAACCGCAAAAGGCGGGGTTTCAAAGCCCCGCCTTTGCTTTCATTAAAGAGCCGTGTCGATGTCTGAAAAATGTATTGTTTCCGCAATATATCTTTGAAACATCGACATAACAGGAGGTCAAAAATGGAAACACCCGCAATAGAACTGAGAAATATTACAAAGACCTTCGGAAGCATCGTTGCGAACAAGGACGTTTCGATGACCGTCAACAGAGGAGAGATTCTTTCTGTTCTCGGCGAAAACGGAAGCGGAAAAACGACGCTGATGAATATGATTTCGGGAATATATTTTCCCGACTCGGGCGAAATTCTGATAGACGGCAAAGAAGTCGTTATCCGTTCCCCGAAAGACGCATTCGCGTACGGTATCGGAATGATACACCAGCACTTCAAACTCATCAACGTTTTCACGGCGGCTGAGAATATAATTCTCGGTCTCAACGATGAAAAATTCGACCCGAAAAAGAGCATCGAAAAAATTCGCGCGATAAGCGAGGCTTACGGTTTTGAGATAGACCCGATGAAGCGCATTTCCGATATGTCCGTTTCCGAAAAACAGACCGTTGAGATAATCAAAGTTCTTTACCGCGGCGCTGACATACTCATTCTTGACGAGCCGACGGCGGTTTTGACCCCGCAGGAAACAAAAAAACTTTTCGCGGTGCTTCGCAAGATGAAAGAGGACGGCAAGTCCATAATCATAATCACCCACAAACTGCATGAAGTGCTTGACCTTTCCGACAAAGTTTCCGTTTTGAGAAAGGGCGAATATATCGGAACGGTCATAACGAAAGATACAAACGAGGCGGAGTTGACCGAAATGATGGTCGGCAAAAAAGTCAGTCTCGACATAGACAGAACCGAGCCCGAAAACCCGACGGACAGACTCATAGTCAGCGGTCTTAACTGCAAAAACAGGGACGGCGTTCAGATACTTGACGACGTAACGTTCACGGCGCGTTCGGGAGAAATCCTCGGCATTGCGGGCATTGCGGGCAGCGGGCAAAGAGAACTGCTTGAAGCCATCGCGGGACTTCAAAAAGTTCAGACCGGCGAAATTCTTTACAACAACCCGAAAAACGGAAAGACCGAAAATCTCCGAGACAAGACCCCTCTTCAAATAAGAGAACTCGGCGTTCGCCTTTCGTTCGTTCCCGAAGACCGTCTCGGCATGGGACTTGTGGGCAATATGGACATCGTTGACAACATGATGCTCCGCTCTTACAGAAAAGGCAGAGGCGCGTTTCTGCACAGAAAGCAGCCGAAAGACCTCGCCGCTTCCATTATAAAACAACTTGAAGTGGTAACCCCCTCCGCATCGACTCCCGTCCGCAGACTTTCGGGCGGTAACGTTCAAAAAGTACTTGTCGGCAGAGAAATTGCGGCAGCGCCGACCGTGCTTATGGCGGCATACCCCGTCAGAGGTCTTGACATCAACTCCTCTTACATGATATATAATCTGCTCAACGAGCAAAAGCAGAAAGGCGTCGCGGTTATCTTCGTGGGCGAAGATCTTGACGTTCTTATAGAACTTTGCGACCGTATACTTGTAATAGGTTCCGGCAAAGTGACCGGCATAGTTGACGGCAGAACCGCAAAGAAAGAAGAAATAGGTCTGCTTATGACAAAAACCGCAAGCGCCGAAAAGGAGGAAGAATAATGGCAAACGAAAAGAAAAATCACGAACCGCTTTTCCATATCGTCAAGCGTTCCTCCGCACCGCTCAAATTGAGCATTCCCGTCAGAATAGGCGCGGTCGTGCTTGCGTTCCTTGTCTGCACGCTCATAGTTGTGCTGATGACGGGCAGAAGCCCCGTTGACTTCTTTACCTCAATGGTCGAAGGCATGGCAAAGACCTCCCGCAGATTCTGGATATTCCTTTATAAAACCGCAACGCTGCTTTGCGTGGCGCTTGCGCTGACCCCCGCGTTCAAGATGAAGTTCTGGAACATCGGCGGCAACGGACAGGCACTTATCGGAGCACTTTCCACAACCGCAATCATGTTCTATTTCGGCGGAAAAATCCCCAACGGTCTGCTTTGGGCATTCATGCTTGTTGCCAGCCTTGTTTCGGGCATGATCTGGGCGGTTCTTCCCGCGATCTTCAAAGCAAAGTGGAACACAAATGAAACTCTGTTCACGCTGATGATGAACTACATCGCGGTTCAGGCTGTCGAAGCCTGCATAACAGTATGGGCGCCGAACGGTTCGGGCAAACTCCAACCGATGAACGCCTATGCGCTCCCGCAGATAGAAAACAAATGGTTCCTTTCGATTCTTGTTGTTGTTCTTGTAACCGTGCTGATGTTCGTATATCTCAAATTCTCCAAGCACGGCTATGAAATATCCGTTGTCGGAGAAAGCCGCAACACGGCGCTTTATATCGGCATAAACGTCAAAAAAGTCATCATCAGAACAATGCTCCTTTCGGGTGCGATATGCGGTCTTGTCGGCTTCCTCATCGTCGGCGGCGTTGACTGCACGATAAGCCCGACCGACACAATAGGCTCGATAGGCTTCACGGCTATCCTCGTTTCGTGGATGGCAAAATTCAATCCGCTGCTCATGGTTCTGACCTCCGCGCTCGTTTCGTTCCTCGAAGTCGGAACAACGCAGGTCGCAACAGGCTTCAAGATAGACGGCTCCATTTCGGACATTGTCACGGCAATCGTGCTTCTGTTCGTTGTCGGAAGCGAATTTTTCGTAAACTACAAGATAATGTTCCGTCATTCGTCAAAGGAGGTTTCCGACCGTGGATATCATTAACTTTCTCTTTCAGACAGTTCGTTCGAGCATGGCGTTCCTGTTCGGTTCAACCGGCGAAATACTGACCGAAAAATCGGGACACCTTAACCTCGGCATTCCCGGAACAATGTGCGTAGGCGCGGCATTCGGCTGCTGCGCGGAGTCGATATATGTAACAAGCGTCGGCGGCATAGACGCGGCAAACCCGTTTCTTGCGGTGCTGCTGCCAATACTCGCCACGTTCATCGGCGGCGGTCTTATGGGACTTATCTACTGCTTCCTTGCGGTTACGCTGCGCGCCAACCAGAACGTTACGGGTCTTGTTCTCACAACGCTCGGTATCGGCGTTTCCGACTTTATGATCTCGCTTGTCGAGGCTTCAAGTTTTTCGACCGCAAGCAAATTCTTCACGGCATATCTCCCGTTTGCGGACAAACTCGGCGCGTTCGGCAAACTCATATTCTCCTACGGCGCAATGGTCTATCTTTCCATTGTTGTCGCTCTTATCTGCGCATTTGTTCTTAAAAAGACGAGAACGGGACTTCACCTGCGTGCGGTCGGAGAAGACCCCGCAACTGCGGACGCAGCAGGCATAAGCGTTACCAAATACCGCTATATCGCAACAATTCTCGGCAGCGGCATCGCGGGTCTCGGCGGTCTCGGATACATCATGGACAACCTCGGCGGCAACTGGGAATACACCATCGACGCCATCGGCTGGCTTGCCATCGCGCTGGTTATCTTCTCGCTTTGGAAGCCCAATCTCGCCATTCTCGGTTCGTTCGTTTTCGGCGCGCTCTACAAGATAGGCAACTATATTCCCGGCATCTCCACCACGCAAAAACCGCTTATCAAAATGCTTCCTTACGTTGTAACGATAATCGTTCTTATCGTAACAAGCATAAGAAACAAGAAAGAAAACCAAGCCCCCGAGGGTCTCGGACTTTCCTATTTCAGAGAAGAAAGATAAAAACCACAAAACAAAAGTACACGGCAGGCGCAAAAGCGTCTGCCGTGTATAATTCACAGGATAAATATTCTCACCAAAAATCAGGATTTGCGTTTTGCCTTATTCACTTCCCGAACAATGCAAAACACAACGATGATGGCGGATAAAGCACTACCCGTCCGCATTCAAAAATATCTCTTATCTTCAAAAATGCTTAACTGCGACGACGAAAATATAATAAAATCTCCGTTGTCAAAGTCAAGGGAAAGAGATGCAAGCAAGCGAATAAAGAGATTTCCTACTCTTACAATGCTTCGGTCACGGTCAGCGACCTGCGCCGAAAAGGAATAAGCATACGGCTCCGAAATTTTTTCCGCAGAAAACTCCCTTTTTTCACTTTTGATTATATCGGAAGATACGTCCCCGCAAAGCACATTGATTTTTTCTCCGACAGAGATTTTTCTATCATAACAATAGCAGCAAACAGTATATTTTCCGTCCGAAACAATAACGTCGCAATCCCCGATTTCTGAGTAATTCCGAACATCGGAAACATACATTTTGCTTTCGGACAAGACCTCGCTTTCGGCTTCGGGAACATCAAGCCCGAGCGGAATCACGACAATTTTCCCGAGTTCGGCAAGAGCGTCCGCCGTTTGCGGAAAATGAAGATGATACCCTGCGCATCTTTTCCTGCTTTGCCACGGAAAGCAAAAAATATCCTTGTCTTCCGCAACGCCTATTGCCCCCATTGCCTTGAATATCTCATTTCCCATGCCTGACAGCGGGCGTTCATAGCGGTCTTTGTCGATTTTGAAAAGAACCCGAATGTCTTCTGCGTAATACGGCAACGAATTTCGTTTTATTCCGTGTTCGACCGCCTGTTTGACGGATATTTTTTTCGAGAACAGAGGATATAAAGGGTCCATATAGCAACAATGCGGCGCAAGTTCAGATAACGTGCAAAGGTTTCCGTTCAACCGTATATCGGGCTCGTTCGTTATTTGTATCTCTTTATCAATCCCGTACATCGACATTGCATAACAAAGAGCCCATGCCCCTGAATCTATCTCCTCGTAAAGAACATTTTTTCCGACAGTAAAATGAAACGTTTTCAGATACGGAAACCCGCTGAAAGCGGAATAAAAACGAGATCTGCAATTAACTGTCCCTCCCCCCTGCGAAACAATGTCAAGTTTCTTTATGTTCATTTCAAGTCCTCTTTTTCTTATTTTCTTGTAACCTCACACAAGATAACGCTGTGCATACATTCAGCCAAGACCTTGTTTTTGCCCAATCTTCTAATCTTTTTTACTCCGAACTCGACGGGAAGTTCCGCGCAGTCTTCACGGTTGTTCCTGTTCCAAACCATAAGGCGCATACATGTTCCCACAAAGAAAAGACCGTCTTCTTCATCGTCGAGAGAGGAAATTATGCTTTCGGGAAGCTCAAACTCTTCCGACATAAGGGTTTGAACCGTTTCGGAGAGTTGTTGCTCATCTTCCGGCTCGGTTTCGGGCAAAGATTCAGCCGTTTTCCACTCTTCTTTGATTTCCTCAAATATGCGCTTCACTTCGGCAATATCTTCCGAATCGGTATCAATCGGCTTTATGTTAGGACACGGCAAGGCTCTCTTCTTTTTTCTTATTTCCACAAATCCCCCGATTGCTTTACCGTTGAAATCGAAAACAACGGGGTCTCCCAAAAGGCAATAGCACGTTATGGTCTTTTCCTTTTCATTTACGACCATATCCGAGGGAAAAACATCAATACCCTCGGGTAATTTTATTTCACGAACGGATTCCGTCTGTTCATCAAACCAGACAAAAGCGCATTTACCGTTTTTTTCGGAAACGAACATAAGTATTTTTTTCAGAGATTCAACATAGATAAAATCAAAGATTTTCCACCTGTCGGCAAACAGATCCTCGAATTTTCCGTCTTTGACCGAATACTTACGCAACGCACACAAAAAGTCTTTTGAAGACCACACGGGCAAATAGATATATTTACCGTCGGAGGACCAGCACCCTCTGCCTTCGAGATTACCGCGATATTTGCCGCGAAGAATATTCTTTTTAACTTCGCCAGTTTTAAGATCAATGATGTAAAATATATTCCCCTGCGACACACAAAGCAATTTTCTCTTGTCGGGCGAAAGTTTGACGCTGTAAGTATAATAAAAGCCGTTGTATTCCGAAACACGGTTCAAATCGGAATCAAGTTCTATAATGCGTCTTCCCGTGGCGCCGAAAATGCGTCCGTCCGCAATTTCGAACGAGACGATGCTCCGTAAGTTTTTATTGACGACTTTTTTGATTTTCATTGTATTCTACCTTTTTTCTGCAAACAATTACATTGCAAACAACAGCGCTTCTCATACCTCTTTGCAAGTTGTTTTTTCTCCGCTTATTTTTGAACCTCTATACACTTGCATTCCTCGATTTCTGCAAAAGCCTCGTCAACAAGCCTTTCCAATCTTTCCGCCGGGTCAAAATGCGGTTCTTTGCTCCTTAACACATAAAGAAAAAACGCTTCAAGGGCAGCTGACAGCGCAAAGGACAAATACAACACGGGGTCGACAAATATATTACCGTCATCAGAAAGAGCGTATGAGGAAAGCAGCCCAAAGAGAAAAACGATCAACGGACAAACAGCGGCAAAAACATCTATAAACTCAATTTTTTTTCTATTGTTTTTGAAGGTTGCAACAACTACGGTTTTTGAGTCATCATCGTCATCCTTACAAAAGGAATAGTCAACATAACTTTTAAAAGATGTCTTTGTGTTCCCCTCATCCGAAACGTCTTCGCTTTCTCCGCAAGAGAAAACCTGTGTTTCGCTTGCGCGCTTTTGAAACATATACGATGTGCGGATTTTTTTAACAGGAAAAAAGGTTTCAAAAGACAAACCGTCATATCTCTTTTTGCCCAAAGGGCTTTTGTTTTTCAAAGCCGCTGCAATGTGGTTATATGCAAGGTCAAGCGATGCATCGATTTTATATATCTTTTTCATTTGAATAATCCAGTCTTTTACAAATTCCCGTCAGTCTATCTTTTCGCAGAATTGCTCATCTTTGAACAATTCCGCAAGAAGTGTTTCGATTCTCTCGGTCGGGTCTTCTTTGGGTTCGTCGCGCCATTGTTTGAGAGAAAGCATAAATGCTGTGTACGCCCAGGCGATAACAAACACCGCCGCCACTATCCAAAAATTATTTTTTATATTTTCAAACAGAAGAGCCAGCACGGCAAGGAAAGTTACGACCATCATAGCCGTAGACATCAGAACGTTCAGAAAATCCGAAAAAGAGAGTTTCTTTCTTTTGTTTATAATATCTGCCGTGACTTCCGTAGAATACTTGCCTGTCTTCGCAAAATTGAGTTTTGCATAACTTTTTGCGGAAGTATACACATCGTCCTTTCCGCTGCCGCTTTTCATATATTTATATGTAACAAGCAATTTTTCCTTTGAAAACGGAAGCTTTATATACGAAAGTTTATCCGAAAACTCATTTTCGCTGAATTTGCATGAATCGAGTTTTTTTACAATGTGTTCGCGAGCGTCCGCTGCGCTCAATGAAAATCTGTATTTCATTAAACAAAACCTGCTTTTTTCCGTATAGCCTTATTTTTAATAGCAGAATATACCTGCTTTTTTCAATATCATTATAACGTAAATAAAGGCAAAAGTCAATATATAAGCCCCGCCGTAAAAAGCGGGGCAAATCATATTAAAATTTCATATTATGAGTGTTTCTGTTTTTTTCATCACCCTCTTCGGTGAGTTCCGAAAATGCCTTGTCTGTCAATTCAATCAATCTTTCAGACGGGTTGCTTGACGGCTCGTTGCGTTTTCCTACAAGTCTAATCAAAGGCGCAACCACGGCGCCTAAGACTATGGGAGCTATAAATGCGCTTAACGAAAGCGAAATATCCCCGGAATCCAGGTATGTGGCAATTGCGTAAGCGACGCCCAAAAGCACAACGCCGCAGAATATTATCAACGAAATAACATCGACTATCGAAAACTTTTTATATTTGTCAACAAACTCTACCGAGATCTGCGTCTTGTTCTCGGGAACTTCTTCAAATCTTGCTTTTCCGTAGCACTCGTAAGATTCCTGCGGCTCGCCTTTTTTTGCGCCCTTATAATATGTATAACATATACGCATTTTTCTGTACCCGACAGATGGCGTACAATCCAATCCGTCGGACACCGCGCCCGCTTTGACCAATGAAGATTCGCTCTCCATTTTCTTGACTACACGGCTGTATACCTTGTCCCTGTCACCTTTCAGAGTGTAAGTTCTTGTTACGCCCATTTTCCTTTTCTCCGTTTATCCGCAATGAAAATGCGTTGTTTTCAACCTCAAATACTATAATTAAAAGCTTAAATAACCTTGCTTTTTCCAAACATCCAATGTTGTCTGCGCTTCAAAGGCTAAAATAGGCTCCGCTTTACTTTTCGCCAATGTTGACAAAACTTTTTTTTGCTTTTGGAATGTATACGCCAAAGCCCAAACAATGAGCAGCAACAAGGACTTTTGTACGATCGTTTCCCGCTGTTAACAATTCCAATAAAAACGATTTATCCGGCTCGCCCTCGATCTGATGAAACAATTTACCCAGTTGATTCATCGCAGCATTATGCCGTTTAACATCTTCTTTTGTAGTGCAATCATTCAAATCCGCACAGTACAAAAGATACAAGGCTTTATAATCTGTTGCCACATTTTTATACCGAGTATAATTTATATTTGCTCCTTTGTTGTATGTATTTGAACCCTGTTTCCCGTCGGTTTCCGTCTCTTGAACCTTATCAAAAAATAGCAGCAGACAAGATACGCAAACAGCAAAACCAATTCAGCAAGAACTATGCCCACAACATAATACACAAACCGTGTCGGAGCGACAACGTCGCGCAAGTAACGTATCAGAAAACCGCCGCCCACGACAACAAAAACATTAAAAACGCCTTGCATAATACTTATCAGCATTGCCGTTTTTCCTCTGACGCCAAACACTTCTCCTGTTTTCTTGCTTTTGATCCAAACGGTTTTTTTGCTGCCGTTAAACGACATCCCGTTAACGAACTCAAAAAACGTAGGTCTTCCCTTCATTTTACTTACCTCTTTTTGCGCGGAGAAGCCGAAACTTCTCCGCGCAAATCACTTGTATCTTGCCATGTAATCTTAATTTCGCTCGCAGCCTACTGCTTTTTCTCACCCGTAGCAAGATAAAGATAGTCGGAAAGGTCGCTGAAATCAATTTCCACGTTTTCAAAAGACCAATCAAAACGCGTGCTGTATGTCGTTGTCTGTTTTTTGCCGCCGTAATTGCCCTCGGTCACACCGCTTGCAATATAGTAAATCGGCATATTGTCTTTGTCAAGCACAACAACCTTTTTCATTTGAGATTCTTTTGTCTTCGACTGAAAAACAGACCCATCGTCGGGCTCATTTATTTCCAAGCCCGATTCGCTGTCTTCAAAAGAAAACGTATATACCGTATTTTCTCCGTCATTAGTAATCTCACAAGAAGAATAATCGTCAAGAATGGTACATTGCGCGCCCCAATATGCGGACAGATCCTCAAATGAAACACCGGAATATCCGCCATACGTCGAATACTCCAACGCCTTTGCCCAACCGCTTTGATATGCCTGAATAATATTGAACGGTTGACCGTCTGAACCACTTTCCACATCAAGTCTGAACGAGATTTTTCCGTTTTCTTTCTTAAATGCCGTGCGGGTTTTTCCTGTATTTTCCTTTTCCGATGTTCCGTCTTCATAAACAGTCACAGACGTCCCGGACGAAATCTCTTCAAATCGGCAATTTTCTTTCTCTGTATCAAATTTATCATGAATCAATGCCACGACTTCATCAGCCGTCAGCGTCTTCTTCGGGGCTTCCGTCGTCTGTTGCGCAGTCGGTGCGGAAGTCGGCGTCACATCTTTTTGCGTGCACGAGCAAAGACAGCCCAAAACGCAAATCAATACTGTAATTGCAATAAATTTTCTTTTCATTTCCTTTTTTCCTTTCTTTACCACGCAGAGAAGCCGAAACTTCTCCGCGGGGTTGCGTCAAACTATTTCACGAAATGCTTTTTCTTGCAGATTTCCATATTTTTTGAATAGTTTTCTGCAAGATAAGCCTTTCGCCACTCTTCATCTCTTGCACGAACGTGTTCAAGCCGTGCAATATTATTTTTTATAACTCCCTGCCAATATGGAGAAAAATCCTCAAATTTCCTTTTTTCCCAACTCCTGAACTGAGTTATAAAGGGATAATACAGTTCCCTTTCCTGCGAAGGAATACTTGAAAAATCTATTTCCGAGTTGAATCCGTTTTGTTCAACTATATATGAACATATCATATCGGCATGAAGCCAATCGTTAAGATAAAGATAAACCGGAAGCAATTCAGGCTCAATCAATACTGTTAATGGTATTTCAAAGTCAATTTTTTTAAACCCCTCAATCAGCTTTTGTTGAGAATCTATACTGTTCAAAAGAGGAATGCACTTTTTATACAGAATTTCTTCCTGTTCCTCTAAAACTTTATTATTTGCAATCTCCTTATCAAATTGAAAATCATATTTTTCGAAAAAACTCCAAGATGATTTTGCAGTTGAAAGTCTTGCGACCTCAAACTGCGGATATGCGAAAGTCTGCGTTTCAAACAACGCTTTATCCAATACGCCATAAAGAGAACAAACAGAAAAATCTATTATCGGATAATGAAACTGATGTTCGTTATAAAACACAATTCTTTGAAAAATGCCGTCCCCCAGAACTCTGAAAAAAAAATGTTTCGGACTTTTTTTTCGTTCTGTAAATCCATTTTCATATAATACAGAAAAGTCCATATTTCAAGACACCCTTATCCTGTACAGTCCTTTTGATATTGTCGTTACACATTCAGGTATAATTGAACACCGCTGTTCGTTATTATTATATCGCAAAGATATTATTCTGTCAAGATTTTCGTAAATATAATTATATTTGCTTGTTCCCTGAGCATATTCCGTCTAAACAGACAAAACCGCAGATGCCGTTAAGACATCTGCAGTTTTTATAAATAGGCAAAATCAGATAAGCAACATTCTGTCGTTATCCAAATCTTTGCCGGACGATTCTTTGAATTTGCGGAGCATATCCGCAACGGTCAGGTTCTTGCGTTCTTCGCCCGAGGCGTCCATAACGATATGACCGCCGTTCATCATTATCGTGCGATTGCCGAGTTCGAGCGCGGACTGCATATTGTGCGTTATCATCAGACAGGTCAGGTTGTTTTCCGAGACGATTTTTTTTGTCAGTTCAAGAACCTTTTCCGCCGTTCCGGGGTCGAGTGCGGCGGTATGCTCGTCAAGCAAAAGCAGTTTTGGCGGGTTAAAGGTCGCCATCATCAACGTCAGAGCCTGTCTTTGACCGCCCGAAAGAAGTCCGACACGCTGATGCATTCGGTCTTCAAGTCCCATTCCGAGAAGCGCAACACGGTCACGGAAAGCCTTTTTGTCGGCTTTTGAAACGTGACTGAGCCAACCTCCGCGACCTGCTGAAAGAGCAAGGTTTTCTTCAACGGTCATTCCGGGTGCCGTGCCGAGCATCGGGTCCTGAAAAAGTCTGCCGATACTGCGGGCGCGTTTGTGTTCGGGGACAAGCGTCACGTCTTTTCCGTCAAGGATTATTTCGCCTTTATCGGTCATAAACGTTCCCGCTATGGCGTTGAACATCGTTGATTTTCCAGCACCGTTTGCGCCGATGACCGTGATGAAATCGCCTTTGTTCACATCAAGACAAAGGTCGTTGAGCGCAAGTTTGGCGTCTGCCGTGCCGGGATTGAAAGTCTTGTAAATATGGGAGATTTTCAGCATTTAAGAAGACCTCCTTTTGTTGAAGAAACGGTCGAGCCTGCGTTTGAACATCGGGAACTTGCTTTTGAGATACGGAACGGATATAGCCAAAACAACGATAACCGACGAAACGAATTTGAGCATGAATGCGGGCATATCGAAGCGGAGCGCAACCGTATAAACGAGACGGAAAATGAACGCACCGAGAACCATTCCGATAAGTTGAACGGGGATTTTTCTTTTGCCCGTGAAAACGCCGCCGATAAGAAGCGACGCAAGCGCTATCGTGACCATTCCCGTGCCGATGTCTATATTAACGGATTTCTGCGATTGTGCAAGCAAACAACCCGAGAGGGCGGTAAAAGCATTTGCGATGCAAAGCCCCACAATGGTGGTAAACGTCGGATTTATCGAAGAAGAGCGAACCATATCGGGATTGTTGCCCGTGGCGCGGACGGCAAGCCCGAGTTTTGTTTTGAGAAAAAGCGCCAAAATCACGCAAACGGCGATTACGGCAACGGCAGCGACAATAAGTTTGTACTGTCCCTCCAGAAAAGTGCCGTCCAAAAGGTCTTTTGCCTTTGTGAAAACGGTGTCGGCACGGTTCATACTGAGCTGCGAGGTCTTGCCCATGACCGCGATATTCACCGAATAAAGCGCGGTGTTGACGATTATTCCCGCAAGCAGGCTGTTAACGCCCATTTTCGTTTGAAGAAACGCGGTTACAAAGCCCGAAACAAGCCCTGCCGCCATCGCGGCGGGAATGGAAAGATACGGGTGACCCGATATTGCGACGACCGCGCCGACAGTCGCTCCAAGAGTGAAGCAGCCGTCGGTGGAAAGGTCGCAGACGTTTAACATTGAATAACTGAGATATAACGCAAGCACGGTCAACGCGCTTATCAAGCCGAGTTCACCGGCGGTTTGCAAAAGCAATCCCATAAACTGTTCCCTTTCGGATTATTTCTGTCCGTCGAAACTTTCGGCGGTAACTATCTTTTCAACTTTGGTGCAAAGCGGAGCGATTGCCGAAGAGATCGCGTCAAAATCGTACCCTATCTGCGCGCAGATTTCGGTGTTGACGGTAGCCGTGCCGTTGTCAAAGGTACGAACGGGAGTTTCTGCGGGATTCTTGCCTTCAAGCAGAATTTCGGCTATCATATCCGCGGTTTCTCTGCCGAGGTTGATGTAATCTACTCCGTAGCCGAGGAATGCGCCGTTAAGAGCGAACGAGTCGGCGCCCGTGTAGTGGGGAATCTTTGCGTTTGCGAAAACTTCGTAAATGGAAAGTTCGGCTTTCATTATCGTGTTGTCGGTCGGGGTGAACACAGCGTCAACGCCGTCTTCAACAAGTTTTTGAGCCGCCTGATAAACTTCGTCAACGGTCGTGCCCGTTTTTTCGATATATTCGATATTTTTTGCTTCAAGGTATGCTTTTGCGTCGGCAATGGCGGTGGTGGAAGAATCCTGACCTATGTCGTAGAGCAAGCCAATTTTTTTCGCGTCTTTGTTGACGGTGAACATGATGTCCATTATCGCGTTGGTGTTAAGATAGTCGGAAGTTCCCGTAAGGTTGCTGCCCGGTTTTTCGAGAGACTGCACAAGCTGCGCGGAAACGGGGTCGGTAACGGCGGAGAATACGACGGGCGTTTTTGTGTCCTCGGTCGCAGCCTGCATTGCCATGGCAACGGGGGTTGCTACACCGACCATAAGGTCTACATTGTCCACCTGAAAGTTTGCGATTATCTGCGACATAAGGTTTGCGTCCGCGTTGCAGTTATCGTATTCGATTTTGAACGTGACGTTCTTTTCCTTGCCTATCTCTTCAAGGCGCGCCTGAATGTTTTCAACTATCTGGTTAAGGGAAGCGTCGTCAACATAGTTGCATATACCGACGGTGTATTCTTTCTTTGCGTCGGACGAGCCGTCCGTGGGGTTTGCGTCTTTTCCGCAAGCGGTGAGAAGTCCGAATATAAACAGCGCGGAGAGCGCAAGTGCGATTATTTTTTTCATTTTGATTTACCTGCTTTCTTTATTTTGGATATTTGTAATGTGAAACGTTCAATTTGTGATTATATAAACTTTTCTTCGGCGCGAGGCGCCATCTTCTGTATAACATAATATATTCCTCTGTCGTCACCGTGCTTAAAAACGGCAAATAAATAAAAAAAAGACCTGTCCCTGCAATAATGCCGGGACAGGATCGAAAATTCCTGCGGTGCCACCCTGCTTGACGTGCCGTTATAACACATCCGCTCGCTGCGTACAATCATACGCCGACTTTTGATAACGGAGAGTCCCGCTCCGTCTCACATACTCCGAAGCATACGCTCCGTTTCCGATCGCCCTCGAAAGTCCATTCGGTCAGATCTTATTCCACCGCAATTCCACCGTCTGCGGCTCTCTGTTGAAACAGTGTTAAGACTTACTTACTCTTTCTCATCGGTTTGGCTGTATTATATCACGCTTTCGCCTGAATGTCAATAGGTAAAATCATTTTTTTTCCGTTTTGTATAATTTTTACGGTAAACCGAATATTATAAACAAAAATTCCGTTCAATTATATTGCGCCGAGCCTTATTTTTCGGCAAAGAGGGACAAAATCCGCTTCTCGGCGGTTTTTGTCCCTCTTATTTATGCGTCTTTTACAGTTCTATCCAAACAAGGTGGTCTTTTTCCCATTGGTCTTTTTCAAGAGCGGCGTTGACGCGGATCTCCGCATACTCAACCGAATAACTCTCCGCACCGGGGGCACGGGCAATTTCTATAACGTTGCCGTTTGCCACAAGCGAAGAATCGGGAATCGGGAAATAGTAGCCCTGCCATTTGGTATACGGCGTAACTTCACATTTTCCGCCGTATTCAAGATGAACACCGTTCATATAGATATCAAACGTCTCGGGCGTTATCTCATCCTTTTCAACGCTCTTTGCACCGAGAATGACATAGCATTTTGCGTCTTTCGGCGCTTCGCAGGCTCTGACTTTGACTTGGAAATATGTATAATCATAAGCAACCGTCAGCGGAAGCGGCGACAGTTTTGCGCTTTCCCATTGCGGCTCTATATCGTGAAAAGTTTTAACGTGTCGCCTCGGAAGCGGAAGCGCGGTCTCCTTCGCGCCCGCATTATGAATAAGGCGCTGATAGTTCTCTGTCTGATATATCGAATAGACCCAATCTTTCGAATAGTCCACTTTCGTCGGACGCATATAATTATAAAGGTACGTAAAGTCTCCTCCCGCCGCAAGATACTGCGCGGCGGACGCCATTGTAGTTTCCACGGTGTTCAGATAGTAAAACTCTCCGCGCGGATGACAGCGCAGGATAAGCTCAAGCCCCGCGGCGACTTTGACGCCGTAAGGAGCGAATATCTCTTTCCATATCTCCACGGGAATGTCGTTGTCTATCGTTTCCCAGCGCGGACCTGTTACAAACACGTCGATAAGACGCTCTTTTGCGTAGGTAAAATAGTCAAAACCCGCGTCAAAGACCTGATGCGGAAGCGAAAAGAGTTTTATGCCCGTCATTATACGGTGACCGCGTTTTTGCTCGAACTCGTCGCAGAGCGCGCGGATACTGCGGACAAAATCGGTCATCAGATCGCGGCAAAGAAATTCTCTGCCCGGCGCGAAGCAGAACATCTCGCGCATAAAATCCAATTCGATGCCGTCAACATCATATCTTTCAAGAGACTCTTTTATATACGCGTACATCAGGTCGCGAACCTGCAGCTGCTCGTAATCAAGCGTGCGCGCGTAGTATCCGTCGGGGACATGGTGATGTATTCTGTATGCTTCGGGGTGTTCAAGCCAAAACTTTGTCAGCATGGGCTTATTGTTTTCCGCAACGCCGTGAATGTCGTTCATGCGGAAGGAAAGCCACGGGCGAACGCCTATCTCCCGGAAATTTCTTATCCAGCTTTCGAAAATATCGAAATTATCGCGGACAAACGCCTCGTAATACGGGTTGTCCGTTTCTTCGAGAACGTTTCCGTTTTCATCGACGGGCTCGCCTTTTTCGTTGAAATCGAGCCAACTTTCGCAGTAACTGTCAATCGTTTTCGACGGATAAACGGAACGCATAAAATTGACGTTTATCAAAAAATCGGTCAGCTGCGAGCCTTCGTACTGACGCACAAACTCTCTTTCGCTCTCCTCGGAAAAACGGAAGCCCTTGTTATAGGTCTTTCGCGTTGCCCATGTTTCTCCGATATGGTGGTTGGGGTCTTCGTTAAACATTATGCCGATATGCGGCGCGGGTTCTTTCTGCTTCATAAAATACCTCTTCGGGTCAATTCGTCGCGGCGTTCCTCTCACACGGAAGGAACGCCGCCATTTGTGTTGTTGCTCAGATGAATTTCAAAACTTCGCCGGTCGCCTTGCGCGCGGGCTTTGCGGGAGATTCTGCCGCGTACCCCACGGCGATGACGGATACGACCTGCTCGTTTCCGGGCAGGGACAGAAAAGCGCGTATCTTTTCGCCGTCGCGCAGTCCCATTATCAGACTGTCAAGTCCCATATTCTTTGCGGCAAGGCAGATATTCTCGCTTGCAAGCCCGAGGTCGTAATATCCCCAGCCGTTGCCGCACTCGTTGTCCGCTGTCTGTCCGTCCCCGGAAAAACCCGAGACGTTTTTGACAAACGTTGTAACTATAAGCGCCGCTCCGGCGGATTTTGCCGCGTTGCGTCCGGGCAGACACTCTCTGCAAAACAAATCGTGTTTTTCGCCTGTCAGCAAGCAGTAAAAGCGCGAAGGCTGGCGGTTTTTCCATGACGGAGCCTGTTGCGCGGCGCAGATTATTTTTTCAATCTGTTCGCGCGTTACCGTCTTTGTCGCGTCGTAGGCGCGCACGCTCCGTCTTTTTTCTGTCAGCTCGGAAAATTCCATACAAGTCACCTTATCCGTAGATTCTCGAAACGGACTTCGAGGTTTCGCTTCCGTTGAAAGTGCCCTCAAAGGTCAGATAGGTCGCACCTGTTCCGCCGTTCGGAGTTATCGTAAACGTGACCTCCGTTTCGGACATCGCGGGAATGGTTATCGTTTCGCCGCTGCCCGTAACGGTGTAACCGTCCGCGGAGCCGCTTACCGTTCCCGTAACCTCAAAATCGTTGAAATTTACGATTTTGAGAGTAATCGTATTGCCGCCTGCGGAAACGCGATAACCGCTTTTGCGCGCGGCCTTGTATGCGGAGGTATCGGAAAGATCGTACCAAAGCTGCGTCAGAACAACTCTTTCACCCGCCGAATAATCGGTCTTTGCGGTCACGGTTTTTACGGGAGCGTTTGAAGTTGCTGTATATACGGAAGCGTCAACGGTTCCGTCAACCGTGATAAAAATCGGCTCAACGCCCGCTTTGACGGTTATTTTTCCGTTTGTCGGGCAAAGCACTTCACGGTTGCCGACAACGGTGGTTTTCAAAACGTTTCCGGGAACGGAAAGCGTCACGTCGGCGTCGGATTTAGCCCAAAGAACGATAACATCGTCCGCGCCGTTGTTTACAACGTGTCCCTCCGCGCCGCTCGGAAGCCCGGTGAGCGCGCCTTTATATATGCCTTTGCCGAGAGTTTGAGTCATAACCGCTTCTGTCACAACGGACGAAAACGGTTGATTTTTTGACCCGAACGAGCCGAACCAGCCCCAGCCGCTGCCGTCGGTCTCCTCCATTTTCAGAAGAATGAACCAGAAATGTTTGTCCGTGCCGGCGGCAAGGGACTGACAAGCGGAGGTGACCATATAGTTCGACTGTATTTTCTGCTGTTTTTCGGAAAGATCCTCGGTTTTGGATGAGGGGAAAAGTTTAATTCCCGCCTCAGTGCACCAGGACGGAAGATCTGCGAGACGCGCGTTCGCAAACGCGGCGAATTTTCCTCCGCTCGTGCCGTTGATAAACTCCGAGAACGGACGGTCGTATTTATTGTCGTAGATATGATAGTGCCAGTTGAACGCGTCGCTGTAATCGAAGAGTTCGTTGCGGCAAAGCAGATCCGTATATGTCTCCGCGTATGTCCAGCCTTCGCCCTCGCAAAGACCGCCGACGATCTTCGGAAGAGAATTGCCGCCGTCAATGACGCCGAAGGACGCCGCCTTGAAGAAAGAGGCGTAAACGTCTGCCGGAGCGTCCACGAAATAGTTCATCTCGTTCCATATCTCAAACGCCTGCGATATATCCGTATATCTCTGCGCGGCGCGTTTGGTGAACTGATACATTTCAAGCTGAGACGCCATATACATCTTTTTGCCCGTATCGGTGATCCAGTTGGGCGCGCTTGATATGAACGGCATTATCTTCATACCCATATCGGCGATAGCGTTAAAATGCTTATCGGTTCTGTGAAAATCATAATTGCCTTTTGTCCATTCCGTCCAGTCAAGGCGCTCGCGGAGCACGCTGACGCCGCAGAGTTTTGCCGCGGCGGCGTAATTGTCAACAAGATCGAACTCGTCGGCAAGCAGGTGATAGGACGCGAAGTCCGACGCAAACGGAGAATCCGATTCAAGGTCTCTGTCCTCAACGGGAGGAAGAACCACATAGGACTTGGTGAAGAGCGTCTGCGTTCCCGTTACTGCGGAAACGGTGAAATAACCCGTAGGATGTTTGCCGAGGTCGATTTTCAGCGTATATGCGCCGAAAACGGGTCTTTCGGTATGTTCCAAAACAACATCGCCGTAATAATCGGTTATTTTAACCGTGATGTCGGCAGCCTCTTCCTCAGTGGAAGCAAAGGAAACGAGATTGAACGTCGCTCTCATATCCCACGAACCGGTGTAAACGTCGAGTTCGGCAGCCGCGACAGCCTGTTTGGAATAGTCGCCAGTCGGGGTCGAAGCATAACCGATATTACCGGAAGCAGACGGGGAAAGGTCGGGTTTGAGTTCTATATAATCAAGATAAAAATTAGGTTTATTTGGCTGTCTGTCCGTATTTTGAAGTACGAAAGAAACCGTGTTTTCGCCCTTATTGAGCATTATCGACGGCAGCGTCATTTTTCGCATATTGGCTTTGCCCGTAACTGTCTCTTCGGAAATAACGTCATCCTTGGTATTTACGCTGTAAGCGTATGTATCGTTGGCATAAATGTCAAAGTCCGTCGTATTCATTCTGCCGTAGCGAGTTACGACCGTCACAAGAGAATACGAACCCGTTTCGGGGACGGTGACCGAAAGATTAACGCCGTGCGTGGTCGAGTCGTCACGCGCATAGTTTGCACGCAGCGCCTTGCCTCCCGAATAGTCGGAATCCTCGATAACTTCGCCGCCTATCGTATCGCTTTTTCTGTCCTCTCCCTCGACGCGGACAACAAAACCGCTAAGTTCTTCGGACGGTGTTCCCGTTTTTTCGAGCGAAACGTATGTCGAACGGAATTTGTTTTCCCATTCGGATGCAGATTTGCCTTTGAACATCGCGGGACGAACAACAGCGCAACTCGTAAGAATAAGCGCGCAGAGCAAAACGACCGCAAATATTTTTTTGATATGTCTCATTATAACCTCCCTGATATTGAAGACAGATTACTTAACAACTATATTTACCATTCTGCCGGGAACGAATATCTCTTTGACAATCGTTTTGCCTGCGATAAACGACCGAACCTTTTCGTCCTCTTTCGCGGCGGCAATAACAGCGTCCTTGTCCGCGTCGGCGGGCACGGAAACAACTCCTCTGAGTTTTCCGCAGACGGAAACGGGTATTTCTATCGTCGCTTCAACGGTTTTCGCCTCATCGTATTCGACCCATTTCTGCTCGCAGAGCATTCCGTCAAAACCGTTCATTTCCCACATTTCCTCGGTTATGTGCGGTGCGACGGGGTTAAGCAGCGTGATAAACGACGCAAGTTCTTTTTTCGTCAGACTTCCCTCGTCGTAAATCTTATTGATAAGCGTCATAAGCGCCGCTATTGCGGTGTTAAACTTCATCGAGTCGTAATCCGCGGAAACTTTTTTAATTGTTTGGTGGAACGGCGTTTCGAGCGCTTTCGAATAGCCGTCGCCGCCCTTGACAATGTCGTTCAGTCCCCATACGCGGTCAAGGAAACGTTTGCAGCCTTTGACGCTGTTGTCCGACCACGGGGTAGCCTGACCGTAATCACCCATGAACAGGATATATGTTCTCAAAACGTCCGCACCGTATTTGTTTACGACATCAAGCGGGTCAACCACATTGCCCTTGGACTTCGACATTTTATCGCCGTCGGGACCGAGAATAAGTCCCTGCGCGGTCCTCTTCATATAAGGTTCGTCACACGGTACTTCGCCTATATCATAAAGGAACTTATGCCAGAAACGCGAATAGATAAGGTGGCGGGTAACGTGCTCCATACCGCCGTTATACCAATCGACGGGCATCCAGTATTTCAGTTTTTCCGCATCGGCAAAAACTTTGTCGTTGTGCGGGTCAACGTAGCGCAGGAAGTACCACGAAGAACCTGCCCACTGCGGCATGGTGTCCGTTTCGCGCTTTGCGTCGCCGCCGCACTTCGGGCACTTGCAGTTGACAAACTCGTCTATCTTTGCAAGCGGGCTCTCTCCGTCCGTGCCCGGTTCAAAGTTCTCAACTTTCGGCAGACGCAGCGGAAGTTGGTCATAGGGAACGGGAACAAGTCCGCAATGCGGGCAATGAACTATGGGAATGGGTTCGCCCCAATATCTCTGACGGTTGAACGCCCAGTCCTTCATCTTGTACTGAACGCCTTTTTCGCCGATACCCTTTTCCGTAAGATATTCTATCATTCTTTCGATAGATGATTTTTTATCCGTATAACCGTTCAGGAAATCGGAATTTATCATTTCTCCGTCGCCGGCATACGCCTCTTTTTCTATATCGCCGCCCTTGATGACCTGAATGATGTTTATGCCGAATTTCTTCGCAAACTCCCAGTCGCGCTGGTCGTGCGCGGGAACAGCCATAATTGCGCCCGTGCCGTAACCCATCATTACATAGTCGGAAATATATATGGGAATATTGCCGCCCGTGACGGGGTTGACCGCTTCAAGTCCGTCTATGCGAACGCCCGTTTTGTCCTTGACAAGCTGCGTGCGTTCAAACTCGGACTTTTTCGCGCTTGCTTCCCTGTAAGCGTCAAGGTCGGCTTTGTTCTTTATCTGTGCCGCATATTTTTCGATAAGCGGGTGTTCGGGCGCGATAACCATAAACGTAACGCCGAACAGAGTGTCGGGTCGGGTGGTGTAAACGCGAAGTTTTTCATCTGTTCCCGCAAGCGTGAAATTGACAAACGCACCCGTCGATTTGCCTATCCAATGCTGCTGCTGCAATTTTGCGTTAGGCAGATAATCGACTTTTTCAAGTCCCTGTAAAAGTTTATCCGCATATTCGGTTATGCGCAAATACCAAACGTCCTTTGACTTCTGAACAACATCCGAATGGCATATATCGCACTTGCCGCCCTGCGAATCCTCATTGGAAAGAACGACTTTGCAACTCGGGCAGTAGTTGACAAGCGTTTTATCGCGGAACGCAAGCCCGTGCTCGAACATTTTCAGGAATATCCACTGCGTCCACTTATAATAATCCTCGTCGGTCGTGTCTATAACTCTTGTCCAATCGAACGAGAAGCCGACCTTTTTGAGTTGTTCGGTGAAACGCGCGATGTTCATATCCGTAACTTTGCGGGGGTGTATGCCCGTTTTTATCGCATAGTTCTCAGTCGGAAGACCGAAAGCGTCGAAGCCTATCGGAAAAAGGACATTGTACCCCTCCATACGCTTCTTTCTTGCGATAACTTCAAGTCCGCCGTACGCCTTGATATGTCCGACGTGCATTCCTGCGCCGCTCGGATACGGGAACTCAACAAGCGCGTAAAACTTCTTTTTTGTCTTGTCTTCTTTTGCGACAAAGACTTTTTTATCATCCCAACGCGCCTGCCACTTTTTTTCGACTTTCGAAAAATCGTAATCCATTGTCTTTCAGTTCTCCTCTTTTACGTCAAAATCCATTTCAATCTCTTCGCCGTCTTTCCAAAAGCGTTCGAGATCGTAAAACGCACGCGCTTCCTTGCTGAAAACGTGCACTATTATATCCTTAAAATCGAGAAGGATCCAGTCCCCGCCGGGCTGACCCTCTCTGTGCAGTTCCGCATAGCCCGCTTCTTTGAGACGGTATTCGCACTCGTCCGCAAGCGCGCGGATCTGCGTTGAAGACGAACCGTTGCAGATAACAAGATAATCCGCAAGCGTCGTCTTTTCGGCAACTTTGATGACCTTTATATCCTGTCCTTTTTTGTCGGATAAAGCGGTCGCCGCAATTTTTGCCATATCAAAAATCTTTTCGTTCATCTTTTTCCCTCCGTTTCAGAACGCATTCGTTATACAATTCAAAAGTATCGCCGTATATATAACCGCCGTCGCGGCTGTTTTTGAAAAGACACCACTTTGCGCTTTCGAAAACAACTTCGTCAAGGTCTTCAAACGCAAGAGCATAAAGTCTTTTTGCATCGGGGTAAGTTCTTGTGGGTTCGACAAGGTCGGCGATGTAAATTACCTTTTCGAAAAGGGTCATGCCCTTTTTACCCGTAGTATGATAATATATTCCGTCAAAAATCTCCGTGTCGCTTATGCCGAGAACGTCACGCACATAAAACGCGGAAGTGTAGGAATGCCATATAAACGGGCAGGCAAGCACGGCTTCCGTCAGCGGAACGCCGTATTTTTCAAGCATTTTCAGTTGTTCCGCGTTCGACATATTCTTTGTTATGTCGTGAAGCAGTCCCGCAAGTTCCGCTTTGTCCGCGTCCGTCCCGTATTTCTCGGCAAGTTTTCTCGCCGTTTCCGAAGCGCCGAGACTGTGCGCATACCTTTCGGGTTTCAGCAGCGTTTTTAAAAGTTTTTTGTATTCGGAAAGATCAGCCATTTTTCACGCCTCCCCGATAAAGCCCTTTTTCTTTTATATAATCGCAGACCGCTTTGGGAACGAGCGCGGAGACGTCCTCCCCCGCGGAAATCATTCCGCGCACCTGCGATGAACTGACGACGAACGGTTCATACCCGTAAACCTCGGCTTTTGCGCAATAATCCTTTTTCAGATGTTCTGCATACGCTTTCAGTTTTTCAATATCGTCTCCCGTACGGGAAAGCGCGACTATCGAGCACATTTTCATTATGTCTTCCGTGCGTTTCCAGCAGGTCTCGAATCCGAGAAGCATATCGGAACCCATATATAGGAAAAAATCATCGTTCGGGTAAACGCTTTTCAGATATTCGAGCGTTTCGACAGTGTAACTTTTTCCCTCTTTTTTCATTTCGTAATCGCTGACCTCGCCGAGCGTGCCCGCCGCAAGTTTCAGCATTTCGAGCCTGTCCGCGTCCGACACCTCACGCTCAAACCGCTTATGCGGCGGCGTTCCCGTGGGCATGATTATAAGTCGGTCGAGTTTTGCCGCCTCACAAAACGCTTTCATCGCGGCGATATGACCGTTGTGGACGGGGTTGAAAGTCCCCCCGAAAAGTCCCGTTCTCATTTGGGAAGAACTATCTTCGGTTTTTTCGACGGACGGTAAAGCACGGCTTTTGAGCCTATCACCTGAACCACTTCCGCTTTTATCTCGGCGGCTATCTCCTCCGCCGCTTCACGCGGGGTCATCATGGCGGTTTCAAGGCATTTGAGTTTGATTATCTCCCTTGCCTCTATCGCGTCGTCCGCCTGTTTCAGAACATTGTCCGTCACGCCGTCTTTGCCTATTATAAGTATCGTTTCCGCAGTATTTGCAAGACCGCGAAGATACGCTCTTTTTTTACTTGTCATTTATTTCTTTCTCCCATAATTTTTCAAATGCTTTAAGCGCCGCATTTCTGTGGCTGACTTCGTTTTTTTCTTCCGAGGAAATCTCTGCAAACGTTTTGCCGAACTGCGGGAAGTAAAACAAGGGGTCATAACCGAAGCCGCCGTTTCCGCGCTTCTCTTTCAAAATCTCGCCGTAACATTCTCCGCGCGCTTCAAGTTCACGTCCGTCGGGAAACGCCATGCAGATAACGCACACATAACGTGCGGAACGGTCCGGTTTATCCGCAAGTTCCGCAAGCAGTTTTTCGTTGTTTGCAGCATCGTCTCCGTGACTGCCCGAATACCGTGCGCTCATAACTCCGGGGCGGCAGTCAAGCGCAAGAACTTCAAGTCCGCTGTCGTCCGCAATGCACGGCATTCCGCTTGCTTTCATGCCAGCCACGGCTTTTATGCGGGCGTTTTCCTCAAATGTTTTTCCCGTTTCTTCGGGGTCGGATTCGACGCCCGCCTCACGCAGGGAAACAATATCGAAAAAATCGCCGAGAATGGCTCGTATCTCTTTTATCTTATGCGCGTTGTTTGACGCAAGCAAAACCTTTTGTTTCATTCCGCGTCCTCTATGCCGACAAGCGCCTTTGCGAATGCGTCGGGCTCAAAATATTGCAGGTCGTCCATACCCTCGCCCACGCCGACGAGTTTAACGGGAACACCCGTTACATCTTTAACGGCAATGGTTATGCCGCCCTTTGCCGTGCCGTCGAGTTTTGTCAGGGCAACGCCCGTAACGCCGACCGCCTCTTTGAAGTCCTTTGCCTGTTCGATGGCGTTCTGTCCCGTCGTCGCGTCAAGAACAAGAAGAATCTCCTTGTCCGCGTCGGGCAGTTCGCGGTCGATGACGCGCGTTATTTTTTCAAGTTCGCCCATAAGGTTCTTTTTGTTGTGAAGTCTGCCCGCCGTGTCGCAGATTATGACATCGGCGTTTCTCGCTTTCGCCGCCGCTATCGTGTCGTACACGACCGCCGCGGGGTCTGCGCCGTCCTTATGCTTCACTATATCCGTTCCGCTTCTTTCCGCCCAGACCGCTATCTGGTCTATCGCCGCCGCACGGAACGTGTCCGCCGCGCCGATAATGACCTTTTTGCCGCTTTCGGAAAGACGGTGCGCAAGTTTGCCTATCGTGGTGGTTTTTCCGACGCCGTTGACACCTACGACAAGAATGACCGACGGTTTTGTCGAAATATTCAGGTCGTTGCCGCCGCGCATGGATTCGGCGATTATCTCCGCAAGCGCCGCTTTGACGCTTTCCGAATCGTTAAGATTTTCGAGTTTCGCCTTTTTGCGGAGTTCGTCTATGATGCGCTCCGAGGTCTCGTAACCGACGTCCGCCATAATAAGCAGTTCCAGAAGTTCTTCGAGAAAGTCCTCGTCAACCTTTCGGAACACGGAAAAGACGGAATTGAAGCCCTCGCCTATTGATGTGCGGGTCTTTTTGAGACCCTCTTTTATTTTGCTGAAAAATCCCATTTTCGATTCCTTTTCAGATATGTTTTTCTATTTCGCTGACGTCGATGGCAAGGATTCTCGATATACCTTTTTCTTTCATCGTAACGCCGTAAAGTCTGTTTGCCGCTTCCATCGTTCCGCGACGGTGCGTGATAACGATGAACTGCGTCTTGTCGTGACGGTGCAGGTATTCCGCATACCGCACAACGTTAACGTCGTCAAGCGCCGCTTCTATCTCGTCAAGCAGGCAGAAAGGTGCGGGTCGTATCGTCAGTATCGCAAAATACAACGCTATCGCCGTAAGCGACTGTTCGCCGCCCGAAAGAGAGGACAGATGCTTTATTATCTTGCCCGGAGGTGCGACGTATATATCTATGCCCGATTCGAGAATGTTTTCGGGGTCTTCGAGTTCAAGTTTTGCGCTGCCGCCGTTGAACAGTTCGCGGAAGACTTTTTCAAACTCCTCGTTGATGACTTTGAACTGCTCTTTGAAAACGTCTTTCATTCTCGCCGTCAGTTCGTCTATGACTTTTTCAAGCCCCTCTTTTGCCTTAACAAGGTCGTTCACCTGTTCGGAAAGCCTGTCGTAACGTTCCTTGACCTCGATATATTCGTCAACCGCGCCGAGGTTTACTTCTCCGAGAGCTTTCATCGATGCCCTTATGGAAGAAACTTTCTTCTGCGCGTCCGCAACGTCTTCGATCTCCACGCGGTGTTCCCTTGCTTCGGAGAGCGTCAGTTCGTACTCCTCCCAGATCTTTGAAGTCAGCGTCTCTTTTTCCTCGCTCACTCCCTCGAGTTTTGTGGACTGCTTTTCTATCTCCCTCGAAAGTTTTTCGCGAATATCGTAGAGGTCTTTTTCCGAACGGCGCAAGGTGTTCGCCTGCTGTTCGAGGTGCGCTCTCGCGGCAATTTTTTCGCCGATAAGCAATTCGTCCGCGGCGCTTTCCTTGCCGAAATCTTCAAGTTCACTGTTAAGAACGATTATAACCTGTTCGTATGCGTATATCTGTTCTTCGAGCGTCTTTATGTCGGCGCGTATCTTTTCCGCGTTTTCGCAGCGGAGCCGTTCTTCTTCATGCAATCGCGCTATCTGCGCGGAAATGTTTTCGACGGAGTTTGATATATCAGCTTTCGAAAGCAAAATACCGTGTTTTTTCTCTGTATTTTCCGCAAGCGCAGCGTCCGCCTGTCTTGTTTGGGACGCATTCGCGGAAAGTTTTTCGGTTTCCGCCGCTATCTCTTTTTCTGTCTCCGCCGACTTCTTTTCGAGCAGAGCTCTTTCGTCGGCTTCCCTGCCGCGTGCCGCCGCAAGCGATTCAAGTTCGCGTTTCAGCAAACTTTCCTGCTGCGCCATATTCTCGGCATATTCGCGATAGTGCGCCGCGTCGCCGTTCAAACGCACAAGTTCGGTTTCAAGTCTGCGGCTTTCGGCAAGCACTCCCTCAACGGAAGCCTCGACCGAATTTTTCTCTGCGGTGAGTTTATGTTCGCGCTCTTCAAGCCCGTCTATGGTCTTTTCAAGTTTTTCGCAAAGCGCAGCAATTTCTTCTATCTCGTTGCGGCGTGAAAGAATACCGAAATTTCGTGCCGCCGAACCGCCCGTAAGAGAGCCGCCCGCATTGACAAGTTGCCCGTCAAGCGTTACGAACCTGAACGCATAACCGTTTTTCTTTGCAATGGCTGTCGCGCAGTCAAGGTCGTCGCAGACCACGGTCTTGCCGAGAAGAGAGGTCATAACGCCGTCGTATTTTTTGTCGTAAGTTACAAGATCGACCGCAAGTCCGACAAAGCCGTATTCGTTTTCGAGTTTGTCAAGTCTTAACCGTTCGCCGCGAACGTTGGAAAGAGGCAGGAACGTCGCACGTCCCTGATTTCTGTTTTTGAGCAGCGCTATTGCGTTCTTTGCGCTTCTTTCATCGGTTGTGACAATGTTTTGAAGCGTTCCGCCGAGCGCCGTTTCAACGGCTGTCGTATACTCTGCGGGAACTTCGATAAGTTCCGAAACCGTACCCTCTATACCGAGCAGCGTACCGCGGGAAGATTCTGTCATAACAGCCTTAACGCTGTTCTGGAAACCCTCGTAATGTTTTTCCATATCCGAGAGTATCTGACGGCGGTTCAGATATTTGTCGAGTTCGGACGCCTTTGCGCCGAGTTCCGTTCTGACGGACGTCAGTTTTTCCGTGACGGATTTCAACTTGACGTCGTAACCGCCCGTAACGTTTTCATTTTCTTGAAGCAACGCCTTTGCGTCCGCTATCTGTTTTTCGGTCTCGGTGCGCGACGCTTCGATGGACCTCATTCGCGCCTTTGCGTCCTCAATGTCCTGCGAACGCTCTTTTATATATTCCGAACGTGTCTGCTCCGCCTGTTCGAGAGAACCGAGACGGACTTTCAGAAACGTCAGCGAATCGTTCAGTTTCGCAAGTTCCGCGTTTATCTGCGCTTCCGTCTGTGCGGCAGCGGCCTTTTCCGCTTCCGCTTCGGCGGCTTCTTTTTCAAGAAGTCCGAGTTCTGCGTCCTTTTCCGCAAGTTTCTTTTCAAGCGCCGCGATCTCGTCAAGATGCGCCTTTTCAAGAACGGCGTTCTTTTCGGCATCTTCGTCGGTCTTGCCGAGAGACTCCGTCATTTTCTCTATATCTTTTTTTGCGTGCGAAATATCGTTTTCGGCAACGAGTATCTGCGCTTTTTTCTGTTGAACAATCTCTTCTTTTTCCTTGTTTTTGGCTCTTATCCGCTCAATTTCCGCGGTAAGCGCTTCACCCTGTGCGGAAAGTTCCGTGACCTTTGTTTCGGTCTGTTGCAGGTCAAGTTCCGTCTTCTCGTAACTTGCACGGAGTTCCTCGGTCTGTTTTTCCGCGTTGGCAAGAATTTCTTTTATGGCGTCGAGCCTGTTTGTCCAAAGCGTCAGTTCGAGTCCCATTCGCTCTTCTCGGAGCGCAAGATATTTTCTTGCTTTCTGCGACTGCTTTTCAAGAGGTCCGAGCCTTGCTTCAAGTTCGGAAGTTATATCTTTGATACGGGTTATATTGTCCTGCGTCTGCGCAAGTCTGCGAACGCTTTCGTCTTTTTTGTGCTTGAACTTCGAAATACCCGCCGCCTCTTCGAAAAGCGCGCGTCTGTCGGCGGACTTCGCCGCGATTATTTCTGTTATCGCGCCCTGTCCGATTATGGAATAGCCCGTTTTTCCGAGACCGGTATCTCTCAAAAGTTCCTGAATGTCACGCAAACGGACGTCGGAACGGTTAATGAAATATTCGCTTTCGCCCGAACGGTAATAACGACGAGTTATCGCAACTTCGTCATATTCGATGTCAAGCGTTCTGTCCGTATTGTCCAGAACGAGCGAGACCTCGGCAAAACCGAGCGGTTTGCGCATGACGGTTCCGTCAAAAATGACGTCTTCCATTTTCTGTCCGCGCAAAGTCTTTGAAGACGTTTCGCCCATGACCCAGCGAACGGCGTCCGCGATATTGCTTTTTCCGCTGCCGTTGGGGCCCACTATGGCGGTTATGCCGTCACCGAAAGAAATAACGGTTTTATCGGGAAAAGACTTAAAACCTTGCAATTCGATATATTTGAGTTGAATCTGAAACCGCCGTCCTTTCTTTTTTTTTCTTTTGTGTCGGTGCCGCAAGCAGATAAGAGGGCTGCTTTTCCGCGCCGAATATGCACAGCCGCCGCAGACACCGTGTCACCCGTCTGCGCCGAAATCGCAAAAAGAGTGATGATATATATTATAGCATTAAATATAATTATTTTCAAGTATTTTCTTTCGGATTTTTAAGAAATGCCACTGTTTGAGCGATTTTTCCGCAACAAATCGTCATCTGCCCGGCGGCGGGCAGACCCTGCGTTATCAAAAGCGGCGCAACAACGCAATTTGTTCGGAATATCGTTTCAAAAAATTTGCCGTATAGCCCGAAAGAGCAAGATTTAGTTTGCTATAATATCCTCGGAACGTAAAAGAGGAGCAAAAGAATCATGGATAAAAGCGAATTCGGAAAAAGACTTAAAAAAGCACGCATCGCACGGCGAATGACGCAAAGCGAACTTGCGGGAGACAAGATCACGCGAAACATGATAAGCCGCATAGAAAACGGTGTTTCCGTTCCGTCGATAGGAACTCTTGAATATCTTGCGGAAAGACTTGACGTGCCTATATCCGTGCTTGTGCCGCAGGACGGTGACGGCGAAACGCTGACCGTTGCAAAAGCACGGTTTTCGGCAAACGAGTTTGACAAGGTCATCGAAATGTTTGAGCCCGTTGCCGCTCACGGATTCGGCAAATTCGAGTTTTATGATGAAGCCTGCGCGTTGCTTGCAAAATCGTATCTTGCGCTTGCCGTCGAAACCGATGACATCAAAGAAAGGCTGCGTCTGGCAAAACTCTGCTGCGAAGTGGCTGATGTCGGCGTTTATTCAAACAATGCCGTTCTCGAAAAGGCGCTTGACATACTTTCCGACATTGCGATAATTTTGCAGCAGTAATGCGGAAAACCCGACAAAAATCAAATAAAGACAACGGACGGTGAAAAACTCGAGTTTTCCACCGTCCGTTTTGTAAAAGTCGGACATGCCTGATTATATTTTTTTGCCCGCTTATAATTTTTCAAGTAATCCGTAACTGTTGTCAAGAAATGCTTCCAGTTCTGCGGCGGTCAACTGTCTTTGTCCGATAAGCGCAAGCGTGTAGATCTGTCTTGCAATAGCCTCGTCAATATCGGAAGCACCGTTTTCGCAGTTCGTTTCAAGTTTTTTGATAAGCGCGTTTTCGGTGTTCAGAACAAGCGTTGCCTGTTGCGGAAGATCTTCCTGCATCTTCTTCGACGCAGCGGCGTACATCTTCATCATTTCCGAGAAGCGTCGGCTTTCTTCGTCGATATTAAGAAGCGCGGGGATTTTTGTGTCTTTAAGCGGCATGAACGTAATTTTCATCGTATCGTTTCCGCTTATCTTCGCGAACAGTTCCTTAACCTTTTCGTTCTCGGCTGACTCACCGTCCGTTTTCAGCGCGTCCGCTTCTGCGTCGATGCGCAGGAATTTAACGTTTTCTTCGCTCTGCTCAACTATGCTCATATAGTTGTTGTCTATAAAGTCGGCAAGAACGACAACGTTGATACCCTCGTTTTTGAACATATTGATGTAAACTGCCTGCTGTTTTTTGTCTGTTGCGTAATAAACGACCTTTTTGCCGTCCTTTTCGCGGGCGGTTTCAAGATATTCTTTAAGGCTTACATAGTCGCCGTCAACAGTTTCCATCAAAACGATGTCTTTGAGTTTGTCGTAAACTTTTCTGTCACGCATGGACGCATATTTGACAAACGTCTTCAACTCGTCCCATTCTTTCTTGAACTTGTCAGGCTCGGTATCGTGCATCGAAACAAGTTTGTCGCAAACCTTTTTGACGATATGCGCGCTGACTTTTGCGACATACGCGTTCGACTGCAAATAGCTTCTCGAAACGTTAAGCGGCATTTCGGGGCAGTCGAGAACACCTTTGAGCATAAGCAGATAATCGGGAATTATCTCCTTGATATTGTCCGCAACGAAAACGCGGTTGTAGAACAGTTTTATCTGTCCCTCTATGCCCTCGTATGCGCTCGTCATTCTCGGGAAGTAAAGAATCCCCTTGAAATTCAAAGGATAATCCGCGTTCAAATGAATGTGGAATATCGGTTCACGGTAATCGTTGAATACCTTTTTGTAGAACTCGTTATAATCCTCTTCCGTACATTCCGAAGCCTGTTTTTGCCACAGCGGCTGCGTGTCGTTTATCGGTTCGGGAGCAAGCACGTTTCCGTTCTTGTCCTTTTTCGGTTCTTCTCCGACGATTTCAAGATATATCGGGAACGGCATAAACGCGCAATACTTTTCAAGAATTTCCGTCAGTTTTGCTTTTGTGCCGAACTCCTTATCCTCTTCGGTGAGGAACATCGTAACTTTCGTTCCGCGTCCCGCTCTTTCGCAGTCTTCCATAACAAAACTGCCGTCCTGATCACCCGTCCACTTAACGGCGGGTGCGTCGGTGTAAGATCTCGTCTCTATCGTAACCTTGTCCGCAACCATGAACGCGGAGTAAAAGCCGAGACCGAAATGACCGATTATTCCGTCATTTTCGGAGTTTGCGCCCTCGTATTTTTTAACGAAATCAAGCGCGCCGGAAAGCGCGATGTTGTTTATATAATTTCTGACCTCGTCTGCGGTCATGCCTATGCCGTTATCGTCAACGGAAACGGTCTTTGCCTTTTCGTCAAGCGTCACGGTTATGCGGTAATCGGACTCATCTATGCCCTGCGCTTCACCTATCGCGCAAAGATGACGCAGTTTTGTTATTGCGTCGCTTGCGTTCGAAACTATCTCACGCAGAAAAATATCCTTGTCCGAATAAAGCCAACGTTTGATTATCGGAAATATATGTTCCGTCTGTACGGAAATACCGCCTCTTTCTTCCATATCAAAGGCCTCCTGTTTTGTTAATTTTTACTAATACATTATAGTATAATTTTTGTGTCAAGTCAATGCTTTTATTCGAAAATCTATTGCTTTTTTCTCCTGCGTCTGCTATAATAATTAAAATATATATTTGATTGTAGAGAGGTGTTTGCCGTGGCACGCGGAAAAAAGAAAAAACGTAACGCAAAACTTTTTGCATGGCTTGCCGTCGCCGCGGCGGCTCTCGTCATACTCATTCTTTGCCTGACGCTTGGAAAAAGCGGCGAAAACTTTTCAAAAACATACGAAAAAGCAACCGCAAAAAGCGGCGTTGTTTATCGCAGCGCAAAGTTCGTCACATCGTCGGACACAGACGTTTACCCAGTGCTTTCGGGCGAAAAATATTATTACAAAACAAAATATAACGGCAAAACGCTGACATTGACGGAAGCCGAATTTGACGACGCAAGGCCGGCAACCGAATATTCGACCGACGGAAAACGTAATTGGTATGCGGCGGTCTGCAAAGACGGTAAATGGGGCTTTCTTCAATTTTTTGAAAGCACGAACGACAAAGGCAAAGCCGTTATTGATAAAAAATGGCTCGTCGAGCCTGCATATGAAAACGCCGAGCCGTTCTCGGACGGCGTTGCCGCTGTCAAAAAAAGCGGAAAATACGGGCTTATCGGGCTTGACGGAGAAGAACTCGGAACATTTTCTTATGAAAATATCAAGTATTATTCGTCGGGTTTTCTTCCCGTTTGCAAAAACGGTTCGTGGTCGTTTGTCAATGTTTACGGCAAACAGTTGATAAAAGGCGTTTTCCTCGATGCCGAAAGTTTTGAAAACGGCTATGCTGCGGTCAAAACCGAAAAAGGCTGGGGATATATCGACGAAAAAGGCAATTTCGCCGTTGAGCCGAAATACACCGACGCATGGGCTGTCGGATCGGACGGAGAAGCGTATGTCAAAGAGGTCGACTCTTGGGAAAAGATAACTGTCGGCTCTCAAAATCAGGCTGAATAGACACAGCCCGACAAAATCAAATTGTATTTCAGAGGGATAAAGAAGTTTTCCTCCTTTTTAGGTTGATCACATTCAGCCTAAGATTCAAAGATCTTCGATATTCCCATGAAAAATATATTTTTTTAACAGAGTAGAACGCAGAGCGTTAGTGTTTTCAAAACACTTGAAGTGCCGTCGGAACAGGGAGTTGTCCGCGGACGAAGTCGCAGAGGGCGACACGGTTTTGCGTTCGCATCCCGCTGTTGTGCAATCTCGGAGATACACTGCGGCGTTTGGCGCACGGAACCTTTTCCGTGTTGTCTTTCGCCGTTTTTTGAGCCTCCTTTTTGTGGCAAAACGGGAAAGGAGGCTTTTATGAAAACAAACATCAAAACAACTCTCTTCTCACCCAAAACGCTTGCGGTCATGGGACTTTGCATCGCAATGACGGTCGTTCTCGACAAATTCGTTATGATACCCGTGGGATCCGCGATACGGATAGGTCTCGGCGCGTTGCCCGTCATATTCGCGTCAATTTATATTTCGCCTGTCGCGGGCGCGATAACCGCTCTTATTGCCGATCTTTTGGGTTGCGTTCTTGCGGGATATACGATAAATCCCGTGGTCACGCTCGGCTTTGTGCTGACAGCGTTCCTTTCGGGCATTTTTTACAATTACGTTTTTGTAAAGCTGCCGCTGACGCTGCGTCTGTTTCTTTCGATAATTCCCGCCGCGGCTGTCGGGTCTGCGCTCGTGACGTCGTTCGGACTGTGGCTGTGGTACGCAAAGGGCACGCCGTTTTATCTTTATGTGATTGGCAGACTTCCGTCCTTTGCGATAAATTACACGGCGATAACCGTTATAATTCGGCTGGTGGTTCTGAACAGCGGCGCAAGAGCGTTTTTCGGACGGCTCAGAGGTGAAACAAAATGAATGAAGAGAACGAAAAATATCTCGAAAAACTGCGGCTTATAGGCTCACGCTTCGGCACGGATTGCGAAAAAGAGTTGCTTTCTCTGCTCGGCAATCCGCAGGACAAACTGAGGTTTATCCATGTTGCGGGCACGAACGGCAAAGGTTCTTTTTGCTCGATGATGAGTTCCGTGCTTCAAAAGCAGGGGTATAAAGTCGGGCTTTACACGTCGCCTTATATCGTAATTTTTAACGACCGCATACGGGTTAACGGACTTCCGATAGCGGAGGACGACATAAACGACCTTTTTTTGAGGGTAAGACAAAAGGCAGACACGATGAAAACGCCGCCGTCGTCTTTCGATTTCATCACCGCCGCGGCATTTTTGTGGTTTTACGAGACAAAGTGCGACATAGTTGTGCTTGAAGTCGGGCTGGGCGGCAGATACGATTCGACCAACGTGATAAAAAACAGCCTGCTTTCCGTCATAACGGGCATAGCGTTCGATCACACCGAAATCCTCGGCGACACGATAGAAAAAATCGCATGGGAAAAGGCGGGTATAATCAAAGTAAACTGTCCCGCGCTTTACGGCGGCAACAACGAAAAAGCTCTTGCCGTCATAGAAAAAGAGTGCGAAGAAAAACATTCGGAACTGACGGTCAAAAATCCCGATTTGTTCAAAATACTTTCGACAACGCTTGACGGAACGGAATTTGAATTTGACGGCAAAGAATATTTTATTCGCCTGCTCGGGCTTTATCAGCCTGCCAACGCGGCAACGGTGCTGGCAGCGATTGACGTTTTGAGAAAGCACGGTTTTGAAATTTCCGAAACGGCGGTCAAAGACGGACTCTCCTCCGCCGTTTGGCAGGCGCGGTTTGAAAAGATAGCGGACGAACCCGTTGTGCTTTATGACGGCGGACACAATCCGCAGGGCGTCCGCGCGGCGGTCGAAAGCGTCCGCGCATATTTCGGGGATAAAAAGATAAATCTGCTTGTCGGCATTCTTGCGGACAAGGCGCACGGCGAAATGGCGGAAGAACTTGCAAAGATCGCCGACCGTGTGATATGTATCGCGCCGACGTCTCCGCGCGCGCTCCCCGCGGAAGCGCTTGCGGAAGAGTTTTGCGAAGCGGGGGCAAACGCGCGCGCCGCAAACAGTATAAAAGAGGGTGTTAAGATCGCCCTTTCATATAAAAAACCTGTTCTTGTAATAGGTTCTCTTTATTCGTACAACGACGTCTCGGAAAGCGTCCGAAACACTTTGAAAGGATGAAAACCATGAAAAAAGCCGTCGCTCTCACTCTGCTTTTATCGCTTGCACTGTCCGTTTGCGGATGTAAGGTTTCCGTCCGTCCCGACAAATACGCTTTTGTCAGCGGCGATGTTTACGCAAGCATCATTCCGTCTTCCGTCAAACTCGAACGTAGCGAAGAAATCCCGAAGACCATGGACAAAAAATTCCGCTTCGACATAGGCAGAAACGACCTCTGAAGCGCACAGTTCATTTTCAGGGACAAAGTTTCCGAGATAGGAAAAATAAGCGTTGAGGTCGGTTCCTTTTCAAATGAAAAAGGAGAGACTCTCCCCGACGGCTGTTTTTCCGCTTACAGAGAATACTTCCACCCAATTCCGACGATTTCGGAGAATACATATTACCCCGACGGGCTTATTCCGACGGACAAAGTTGCGGACGAGTTTAAGACCGAAGTCGGGCATAACTGCGCGCTTTGGTTCGACGCGGAAGTGCCTCTCGGAACGGAAGCGGGGCTTTACACGGGAGTTGTGACGGTCTCTTTCGGAGGGACAAAATTTGATATTCCCGTTGAAATAAATGTTCTTGACGTTGATATTCCTCTAAAAGCTTCTCTTGACACTTACGGCGCAGTGTTCGTCAGAGTAAGAGAAGAGTTTCCCGGTCTTCCCGAAGAGGAATGGCACGAACTTGAAACGGATCTGCGTGAAAAGCTGCTCAGAAGCAGATTTACGCCGTCCACGCTTGCAAAAGGACATTGGGACTTTGAAACGGACGAAGAATACGCTAATTATATTGTTGATTCGCTCAAAGCCGATGACAGGATCACCTGTCTGAACATCGATCTGTGGCAGCTGGAACGATTAAAAGTCATCTGTGACATACTGCGCGAGAACGGGGTTCTCGACAGATGCTACATTTACACGCGCGACGAACCGAATTCGAGCATGGTGCCCGATATCTGCACATATCTTGATTACCTTAACGAATTTATTCCAGACCTGAAAGACCTTTGTCCCACGAACTCGGTGCAGATGGGGCTTCTCGGGCATCTGAAATTCTGGTGTCTGAGCGATGTTCCCGCGCATAATGCCGACCTCAGACGGAGAATAAAGGAAACGGGCGCAACGATGTGGCGTTACGAAAACGAGTCGGGGCAGATAGCCGACAATTCGCTGGCACACACAATGGCGCACTTCTCCGAAACAAAAGAATTTGACTTTGACGGCATGCTTATATGGTCGATATACCATTCGGGCTCTTTTGATTCATATAAAGAAGAAAATCTGACATTGTGCAGGGATATGTGGAACGATGTTTACTGCTTCCTCCCCGGAGAAATATGGGATCCCCGAGGCGGCGGAGCGACATTCTTCTACCCCGGGCAAAAAGGCAAAGGCATAACAAACGACAACATTATCTGCGAAAGCATACGCCTGCGCTATCTGCGCGAGGGCGGCGAATACTATGAACTGTTGACAACAAGAGAACAGCAGTTGAAGACCGCGGCGGAAAAAGCGGGCATCTATTCGGACGCACTCATCAACGAATTAATGGGGTTGTATTACTCCAACGCAAAAAACGCGCTCGACACGCAGATAGACGGAGTTTATTCCGACAGCCAAAAAGCATATAAACAAATACTTACAAAGACTTATGAAGACATTCTGACGTTTGACGAAAACGCGCCGCTCATATCCGTTGTTACGGACTCGAACGACACGCTTTTCTACATCCGTTATGTTACTGTCTACGCTCCGAAAGGCGCTTCCGTTTCCGTAAACGGCGAAGAAACGGCAGAAACGGCGGTAAATGAAAACATATCAAAATATACGCTCACAGTCAACTGCCGTGAAGCAAGACAAGACCTGAATATAAAAATAAACGAAGAGACCGTCATAAAAACCGTTTATGCGAAAAGCGTTGACAACTCGGCGGTTCACAGCATTTTTGCCGAAGGCGGAATTTCGGAAGATGATTACAATGCCGTTGCAAAGACGTCGGGGAATGCCGTTATCGGCTTTGAAAACGGAAATATCCAACTCGACCTGCGCGACGCAAACAACGTTGCAAAGTTCAGATTAAAAGACCTCGGACACCTCAAAGCGTCCGAATTGGCGGGCAGCACGCATATCGCCGTAACAATGACAAACAATACCGCGTCTTTCATAACGTCCATGTCGGTCGCGGTCGATGCGGGGCTTGCAAGGGTAGAGATCCCCTTCCGCATGGCGCTCGACCCCGGAAAAACAATGACCGTTTATATCCCGCTTGCCGCTTTTTACGAAAAGGGTGCAAAAATCACGAAAGTGACACGCATAACGATAGCTAACAGCGGAAGTTATGCGGAAAATTTCCTTGTCGGAATCTCCGATATAGCGTTTGTAAAAGTAGATTAAAATCACATAGGAGACAGCAAAAATGAAAAAAACTCTTTTGAAAAAATATGCAAAACTCATAGCGCGCGTCGGCGCAAACGTTCAAAAAGGACAAAAAGTCATCGTTTACTCCGAAGCGGAACTTTACGAATTTACTCCGCTTGTTGTTGACGAATGCTACAAGGCGGGAGCAAGCTGCGTTTCCGTTGAATGGCGTTGCCAGCCGATAACGAAACTCTCCTTCAAAAACAGAACGCTCAAATCGCTTTCCGAAGTTCCCGAATGGCAAAAGGCAAAAATGCAGTTGATGACGGAAGAACTGCCCTGCCGCATTTACCTTATAGGCGAAGATCCCGACGGGATCAAGGGTGTTAATGTGGATAAACTGCAAAAGGCGAATATCGCGGTTTCAAAGGTTATGAAACCGTACCGCGACAAGATCGAAAACAGACATCAATGGACGATAGCGGCGGTTCCCACCGTGGCTTGGGCAAAAAAGGTATTTCCGAACGACAGAAAGAGTGTTGCGGTCGAAAAGCTTTGGGCGCAGATATTGGCTTCCGTCCGCGTAACGGAGGACAACGACCCCGCAGCCGCATGGGAAGCGCACAACAAGACGTTTGCCGAAAAGAGTAGGTTCCTTAACGACTGCAAGTTTGATACGATAGAGTATAAATCCTCGAACGGAACGGATTTCAGGGTAGGTCTTATGCCGCAGGGCGTTTGGCACGGCGGCTGCGACAAAACGCTTTCGGGAACGGTATTCAACCCGAATCTCCCAACAGAGGAGATATTCACAAGCCCGATGAAAGGCAAAGCGGAGGGCAGAGTTGTAAGCACAAAGCCGCTTTCCTATCAGGGACACATCATCAATAACTTCTACATCGACTTCAAGGGCGGTAAAGCCGTTGCGTGGAAAGCGGAAGAGGGCGAAGAACTTCTCGGAAAGATGCTGACGACCGACGAGGGCGCGTCATATATAGGAGAACTTGCGCTTATCCCGTGCAACAGTCCGATAAACAACAGCGGCGTGCTGTTTTACGAAACGCTCTTTGACGAAAACGCAAGCTGCCATATCGCGATGGGCATGGGCTTTGCGGACTGCATTGAAAACTTTGAAAACCTGACGCTTGACCAATGCCGCGAACTCGGATTGAACGACAGCGTTATTCACGTTGATTTCATGGTCGGCGCACCCGATATGCGCATAACAGGCTACAAGAACGGCAAAGCGACACCAATATTTATCAACGGCGAATGGGCGTAAAGATATCGGGAATGTTAAAAACACCCGAACCGCAAAAAGGAGGAAACCGTGATGCTTTGTAAACAACCCTTTTTCGCCTTTTTCAAGATAAATTCGGTTCCGGCATCTATCATTGTTACGTGCTCCGCCGGTGCGGACATCTCAAAGATGATGTTTTCGAACCACTTCATGATAATTCAAGTTGCCCTTATTCACATAAAAGCCGCGTCATTGTCCGTCTTTGAGGAACCGTTTCTCTCTTCTCCGCATATTTTGATGTGTTGTCCGGAACGGGATCATACCGAAAAAGTCACATAAACCGTATGCCGTTTTTACATAGTTTCACGATTTCTCGGACTGAAACATATCCGAATTCCATAAATGCGAACAGTATAACTTTCAGCAATGTTTCGGAATTATATCTTTTGCGGCATGTTCCGCTTTCCTTATCGGAAAGATATTTTTAGGTCGATATGTTTCAAAACATCGCAAAACGCATATATCGGGTCTGAGATCTCTATGACCTTTTCGATATCTACCTGCAATTTCAGTTGATATGCCGCATAATAAACGGCAGTGGTATTTTTTACAGTTCCTCCCTCATCTGCTTTTTGATCCGACCTCCGCCGGAATGTCCGCGAAAAACGGCGACAGCTTTTCAAAAAGTTGTAAATCCCCGAAAATTTATCAAATCATACTTTACATTTCCGCAAACAGGTGCTATAATTCTGTTTGAAAAACAAAATGAGTAAAAACGAAAGGAATGAAAAGATGAAAAAAGCCATTTCTTTTGCAATCGCGGTGTTCGTCGCCGTCGGGATTGCTCCTCTGGCGGGGATACCATCAAACGCGGCGCAAAGCGGAGTTTTCGGTTATGAAATCGAAAACGGAAAGGCGACCGTTGTCGAAGTTTCGGCTTCCGCGGACAGCGAGGTGACCGTTCCGTCCGTTTTGGGAGGATATGAGGTTGCGAAGATAGGAGAAAAAGCGTTTTACGGGAACAAAAACATAATAAAAATCAATCTTCCCGAAACACTGACTGAAATAGGAATAAACGCGTTCGCGCTGTGCTCGAATCTGAAAAGCGTGAACATCCCGTCCTCTCTCATAAGAATAAAAAATTACGCTTTTAACGGCTGCCGCTCTCTTGAAAGCGTAATATTTCCCGAAACGCTTGAAGAGATAGGCTCCCTTGCATTCAACAACTGCCGGAAGGCGACTTTTTCCGCAATTCCGAAAAACGTGACGCGGATAGGCATAAATCCGTTTGTTTGGTGTGAAAATACCGTAGTCGCGCTGGAAGAAGGAAACGAAAGGTATGTTATAACGAACGGTTGCCTTGTTGACACGGCAAAAAAACTGCTTGTCTGCGGGACGGACACGAGCGGGATACCCGCGGACGGAAGCGTAACGGAGATAGGCGATTACGCGTTTGCGGAATGTAAAAAAATGACGGAGATAATTATCCCCGACACAATTGAAAAGATAGACTCGGCGGCTTTCTTTTTGTGCGGCGAACTCAAAAGCATAACCGTTCCGTCAAGCGTGAAAAGTCTCGGATTGTTCGTTTTTTCGGGCTGTTACGAGCTTGAAAGCGCGACAATCAATGAGGGCTTGACCGAACTCCCGCAAAGAACTTTCGGTGGCTGCACCTCCCTGAAAGAGGTTTCTCTGCCGAGAAGTCTGACCTCGCTCAGTAAAAACGCTTTTGATAAATGTTCGTCATTGGAAAAGTTGACATTTCACGGAAACGCATTTATCTCGGACGGGTTCGTTCCGTCCGAATACCTGCCCGAAAAGAGCGGTTTGACCGTATATTATGAACCGAGCTTCTCCGCGGGATTCTCCACTCCCGATTGGGGCGGTTATCCGTGCTATCCGATAGGCGGCGCAACCGTCGTTTACGGCGACGCGGACGGCGACGGAAAGGTCGATATAACAGACGCAATGCTTGTATTCTATCACGTTGCGAAGAAAGCGCCTCTTCCGGATGAAGCGCTTGCCGGCTGCGACACAAACGACGATGAAAACGTCGATATAGTCGATGCAATGAGAATTTTCTATTTCGTCGCAAAAAAAATACCGAGCGTCAAAGGTTAAAACAAGGTATATAAACAGGGGCTGTAAAAAAACTTGTGTTTTTTTACAGCCCCAAATTTAATTATTAAACTTTTAGCTTTAATAATTTACAATTTTCTCCCCGTCCGCTCCGTAGCAGATAATGCGGGAATCGTCCATGCCCGTTATATAGTAGGCGGTGAACTCAGTCAACTGCGTTTGTTCCTCGGTTTCGAGGTCATAGCGGTAGACTCTGTAATTCAGTTCTTTTTCGTCCTCGCTCTCGCCCTTTTCGGCGCAGGCGTAAAAGAGTTTTGAATCGCTGACGTAACAAACGGTGTCCACGCTCGTTTCGCCCGCAACGGTCTTTTCAAAATCCCCGTCAAGGCTGTAAAGACATATCTTTCTGTTTTTGCCGGAGGAAGCATCGTTTTCGAGATAAACAAAGCGTTCGCCCGCAACCATATACTGTCCCCACGGAAGAAGTCTGACCTCGTTTTTATCCGCGACGTAAAGAACTGAAACGTAATTTTCGCTTCCCGTTCCGAGCGCAACGGAGAATATCGTCCGTTTATCGGAAGCATACTGAACGCTGTCCGATTCACGGAACGTTTCAAAGAAGTCAACATCGTCTTCTCTTCTGAAAGGCAGGCTGAAAGTCAGCACCGTCGCATCGGTTTCGCGCTCAACAACCGCAAAAGCGTGTTCTTTCCAAATTCCGTCCTTTGAAATATTTTCGGGAGTCAGCGCGACGGAAACATTCTTTATTTCTCCGTCCGGAAGTTTTTTCAGCCCGAAAACTTCTTTTCCCACCTTTTCGGAAGAAACAGAAACTTTCGTCGGATTTTGAGTCACATCATCGTTTTTGAACGTCACCGTTTCGGAACATGATACAAGCACGAGAGCCGAAACAAGCGTCAGCGCCACGCAGACAAGTATTCCCCTCTTTTTATTGTTCATAGGGTTTTGTCTCCTTTCAAAAAACGGTTTTTTCGGAAAAAATCAGATAAGTTTGTTAAGACAAACCGCGCCGTAATCGCGTATGCTCATTTTATAGGCGTTGCCTTTTCCGAGAAGTCCCTCGATATAACTGATATAATCGTCGGCATTTTCGGAGGGCAGGAATACGGCAATAACACCTGCAAACCCGCCGCCGTGAACACGGCACGCGCCCTTGCCGAGTTTTGCCAAATACATTTCAGTGAACGCAAGCGCAACGGTAATGCCCTGTTCCTTGTAATTGGCGGGAGAATAGCAGTTTTGAAGCCATTTCCACGAAGAGTTGCCCGACGCCGTAACGTTCTGCAAAAACGCATTGAAATCGCCGTTTTTAAGCGCTTTTATCTGAGCGTCAACGCGGTCGTCTTCCGCCAAGAAATGAAGCGCGCGAAGTACGGCTCTGTCTCCGACTTTTTCGCGGAGAGCGGAAAGATTTTCTTCTATATCTTTAACTGTTATACGGCGGCAGACATCGTGACCGAGAACCTGTGCCACGCTCTTCATTTCGGACGGAACGGACGAATAATCCGCATTGAGGTCCGCATGGCTCTTACCCGTGTTTACTATAACAAGATTATACCCTTGTTTTGCAAAGTCGAAGTCTATTTTTTCAACAACAGGCTTTGTCGGGTCTTCAAAGTCTATCGTTATCATTCCGCCGACCGCGCACGCCATCTGGTCAAGAAGTCCCGACGCTTTGTCCCAATATACGTTTTCGGCATACTGACCGCTTCTCGCATAAGTAACGGTATCTATTTTTCCGCCGTTGTAAAGCTCATTGATAACGGAGCAGATAAGCATTTCAAAAGATGCGGAACTGCTGACGCCCGCCGCGCGAATGACGGAAGAAGTCACGCACGCATTAAAGCCGCCGAGAGTGTGTCCGAAATCTTTGAGCGCTTTCGCTATACCTTTTATCAAGCCGACCGAACCTCTCTCGCCGGGAACTTTTTCAAGGTCGGAAAGGTCTATCGCAAACGATTCTCTGTAAGTTATATCGGTTATGCGGATAACGTTCTCATCGTTTTTCGCCGCAACGCACACACAGTCAAGGTTAATGCTTGCCGCAAGAACTTTGCCGTAGTTATGGTCTGTATGGTTGCCGCAGATCTCGGTTCTTCCGGGTGCGCTGAAAAGGCTGACCTGAGCATCTCCGAACGTTTTTTCATACTGTCGGAGCAGATTTATGTAACGTTCTTTCTGTGCGGGAACGTTTTCTTTGCCGTAAAGTTTTGCGAACAGCGTTTCAAACTCGGTTCCCCCGAGCGCTGCCTGCGTTTGACTGATATTCATTTTGGGAACTCCTTTATTTTGCCTTGTTTTTATACTTTTTAATTCTTATCTTTAACGGTTTTGTCATCGACAAGCGAACGCTCTTCGCAAATACAGCGCCCGATATAATGAAGATTATAAGCCCTACGTCGAGCCAACTTCCACGCGCCCAGATAAACCATCCGACGTACCCGAGGTCGCCCGAAGCAACGCTGTATATCGCGGCTATTCCCGTCGCTATTCCCGCAATCAATGCGGTCAGCACACACGAAAAAAGCGCGCCCGAAACGATAAAGACGAGAAGCCCCGTCCAAAAGGATTGGAATACGGAACGTTTATACGATGTTCGCAGGTGCGTATGCGTCTTTGCGTAGGCTCTGGGAATTTTTATGCCGTCAAACAGAGCGTCGGCGGTTTCCAAAGTCTCGTTTATAAACTCTTCCGTGTCCGTGTCGAGGTCCACCGTTTCAAGAGAAATGTTGCGTCCCTCAGAAACGAAAGCCGTATCGTATATCCTGCTTTTTTCAAAAGGCACACCGTAAGCCGTGCCGTCGCGGCTTGCCTGCATCGCGCCGCAGCGGAGCAACGCGCGAAGTCCGTCTCTGCCGTTTTTTATGCGGCGGTATTCGGCAAAAGCGATGTAACGGAACGTGCCGCCCTTTTCTTTTCTGAAATAAGGATACGAACCCTCATAGCCCAATTTTTTAAGTTTGCGGCTTATCCTTTCTCGTGCTTTTCTTCCGCGGGGTTCTTTCAAAGGTGCGGTCGCGTCGGAAAATCGGCGCATAAGCCCGGAGAAAAATATATGTCCGTCGTACGAGCCCGCCACCTCGGCGAATCGTTTTCCGAGTTTCTTTACAGTCTTCGGATCGGCTTTCTTTTCAAGTTTCATCAGTTCCGCAACGTATTCCGCATCCGGAAAAGCGTCGAGAACGGGTTTCATCAGCTCCGCTTTGTCTTTTTTCAGATTAAGGCTGACGCCGCAAGCCGCCTGCATAAGAAATCTTATCGCATACGCGGCGGGCAACAGGTCTCTTTCGCCCTGTGTCAGAGCAGTGCCGCCCGTTATCTCATTTTTGGAAACAAGAACTTTTGCCACGTCGAGACACAGGTCTGCGGGACGTGTTATTTTGCTGCCGAACCGTGTTGAAAGGCAAAGTTCGGCGGTATAATCGGTAAAAACGCATTTCAGTTCAAAATCCGAAACGGCGCATATCTCGTTCGATATTTTCTTCTGCCCGGACGGGAGTTCGCTTTCACAGCGAAACGAGATTTTTTCGTCTTTCGAAAAATCAAAAGCGGCGGCATCCGTCACTTTTTCGGACTTCACGGAAAGACCGTCTATACGGCAACGGGCATAAAGCACTGCAAACGACAGTTCGTCTTTCAGATAAAGCGTTCCGCCGTCAAGCGAAACAAACATCCAGTTGCTTCTGCGCGTCTTGTCGTATTCCCGAAGCCATTCCATATAAATTCACCTCGAATTATCTGAAGCAAGCGTCTTTGTTGTAAACATTCGGTTCGCCTTCAAGCAGCTGCGGATTTTTGATATACTTTATGAATTGACGGAACGCGAGCGCGAAATAACTGCCGGAAGCTATTCTTTCATCCATAACTATTCCGAGAGGCAGACATCTTTCAAACTCTATGCCGTCCGCTTTTCTTCTCGGAACTTCGCGCAGGTTGCCCATGGTAACGGCGATTGAAGTCGTGCCGAATTCATAAACATGGTGATATATATGATTTGTTCTTATGGAAGCAAGATTGGAAAGGAGCAGACTTGCGTGGAACGGGCTCATCGCAATGATCTTTTTGGGAAGAAAACCGTGCTTGTCAGCCCATTTGAAAAGATTGACGCCGAAACGGCAAAGCCCGGGAATCGAAAGAAGAAAACGTATCATCTTCTCGGTGCCGTTGCTTTCGTAAGCCACTCTGTTTTCGGAAACGTATTCGTCGATCTTGCGCTGAACCGTAAAAATATCGTCCGTCGGCTCAAAATACACCTTCGACATCGTTCCGTCGGCATCTTTGCCCTCTTTGAGAACAACAAGACCTACACAAAACTCGTTTCTTGCATAAAGATTTTTGTTGACTATAAAACGGTTGAGAGACGGGAACTCAGCAACGGTGCGCAGATATGCGGCAACGATAAGCCCCATGTGCGTTACGGGGTGTTCGTCCGCTTTGTGTTCTCTGATATATTCCTGCATCGGAGCAACGGGAACGTCAATGGTTATCATATTCATCGAATCGACCCTTTTGCTCATGATATGCGCCGCGACGGTATACATCGGGCTTTCGTTCCTTATTCTTTTGCCGTCTGCTCTCATCTTCCTCGTTCCCCTTCGACTTTTGATTTGATGTCCGTGACTATTTTATTTCATACAGAATAATTATATCATAAATATACAAAAAAAGCAATAGAATAAGCGTAAAAAAAACGGTGCCCGAATAAAATCGAAAACCGTTTTTTTTTACGCATAACCCGAGTATACTTAACCCATATGGGGGAATTTATTCTCTGTCCGAACGAAGTTTTAACCTGAAAAACTTTTTCAGCAGGCGTTTTCCGTTGAACGGGATAAGAGGATAAAGGAAAGTGAAGCCGAAGACGGAGCGGTTGAACGCGACAGACAAAAAGCAGAAAACGATACCGCCGACAAAGCCCCATAAGCCGAAAAAGTACGTTGTGAGAAGACATATTATTCGGATAAATTTAAGCGCATAACTCATTTCCGTGCTCGGCAGACTGAAATTCGCAAGCGCGACAACAGCCATATAAAGCATACATTCGGCGTTGAACCAGCCCGATTTCACGGCAAAATCGCCGACGATTATACCGCCTATCATACTCATTGAGGTCGTCATCATCGACGGGGTGTTGAGCGAAGCGAGTTTCAGACCGTCCACCGCGATCTCAAGGATTATGAGTTGGACGATAACGGGAATGTTGGGAGGTTTGTCGAGAAGAATGAAACGGAGCGTTTCGGGAACGCTTTCGGGGTAAGCGAGGCAGAGCAGCCAAAGGGGAGTCATAAACGTCGTAAAAAGAGTTACGACATAACGTACAAGTCGCAGATAAGTTCCCGTCAGAGGCGGGAAATAGTAATCGTTCGCTTCTTCCATAACGTCGAAAAGCGTGACGGGCATCATCATAACGGACGGCGCGTTATCAACCATAACGATAATATCGCCCTCCATTATCTGTGCGGACGCGGTATCGACGCGCTCGGTATAGCGAAATTTCGGAAACGGGTCAAGCCATGTGCGCTTCATCAGCAGGTCTGCAAGCGATTGCTGATTCATTGTAAGAGCGTCGGTCTTTATCGAACGTATTTTTTTTTTGAGTGTATCGAGATGTTTTTTATTTACCCGGTCGTCAAGATAACAAACGGCGACATCGGTTTTCGAAACACGTCCGATGTTGAAATATTCTATATGAAGATCCCTGCTCCGTATTCTGCGGCGCAGCAATGCGGCGTTCATCGTCAGAGACTCGACAAAACTGTCTTTCGAACCGCGCATGACCTTTTCTTTATCCGGTTCGCCGACGGAGCGCTGCGGATATTTTCTGAAATCGACACAAAAACCGATGTCAAAGCCGTCAACGAAAAGAAGCGTTCTTCCCGAAAGGACGTCGACGCACGCGTCCGAAAGTTCCGACCGCAAAACAAGGTCTCCGAACGGAATACACGCGCGGGAAAAGACCGTTGCATTCTCCAATTTTTTTTCGTCGTCGATATTCTGCAACGTCTCAAAAAATTTCGACCCCGTGCCGTCATCGACATAGCCGTCAATGTAATATACACACGCACGTCTGCCGCAGATCGAGAACAGGCGCGAAACAACGTCAAAATTCTTTTGAACGCATAGTTCCGCGTCGGTATTTTTTATGTTCTCGTCAAGTTTTGCATCTATCTTCATCCGTTTTTCTCCCACGCTCACATTTTTTTCAGACGGCAATACGATTCTTTTTTTCCCCCGAAAAAAGACGTTTTTTCATATAAAGAAATTCCTTTCAAAGCCTGCCTGATAAAGTTTTTGCAAAAAACGGAGAAAATATGCGAAAAAGGTATTGACAAAATGAGATTTCGGTGGTATAATCCAATCAAACAGTTGAACAATCATTCAAACGTTGAAATATAATAACAGGGAGAGAAGCGTATGGAAGAGTATATGCACGTTCATCAGGAAACGATAGATAAAGTAAACAGCGAAATGCCCGATGAAGAATTGCTCTACGATCTTGCGGAACTTTACAAAATATTCGGAGACAGCACACGGATAAGAATACTTTACGTTTTGTTTGAAGCGGAAATGTGCGTCGGAGACTTGGCGCAGGTTCTGAATATGACGACATCGGCTATATCGCACCAATTAAAAGTATTAAAACAGGCACACCTTGTCAAATACAGAAGAGACGGAAAGACCGTGTTTTATTCGCTTGCGGATGATCACGTTCGTTCAATTCTCGACCAGGGACTTGAACATATATCTGAATAAGGAGAGTATATATTATGAGCGCGGGAGAAAAAAAGACCGTTAAGGAACAGCGCAAAGAACACGACTGCGGCTGCGGTTGCGGTCACGAACACCACGAGAACCACGACCACGATGATTGCTGCGGACATGAACACCACGAGCATCATGACCATGATGATTGCTGTGAACACAAACATCACAGTCATCACGACCACGACGATTGCTACGGTCATGAACACCATGAGCATCACAACCACGATGAAGAGGCGGGTCACGGCGACGACTGCTGTTCCTGCGGACATTGCCACAACCACGGAGACGGCGAGGACAACAAAAAGACGATCATACTGCTCTGCGTTTCGGCTGTCCTTCTCGGCATTGCGGTACTTATAACAAAAGTGCTTTTGCCCGAACTTCCGTTCTGGGCGCAGATACTGATATACGCCGTTCCCTATCTTGTCGCGGGTTTTGACATTCTGAAAGAATCCGCCGAAAACATCGCACACGGCGAAGTTTTTGACGAAAACTTCCTTATGTCGATAGCGACGATAGGCGCGTTTGCTACGGGAGACTACCCCGAAGCGGTATTCGTTATGATATTCTTCAAAATAGGTGAACTTTTCGAAGATATCGCGGTCGGCAAGAGCAAAAAGAGCATAGAAAAACTTATGGATATCCGTCCCGACACGGCAAGAGTGCTGCGGAACGGAAAAGAAGAAACCGTTTCCCCCGAAGAGGTTGAGGTCGGAGAGACCATTGTTGTTTATCCCGGCGAAAAAATACCCCTTGACGGAACGGTTACGGACGGAACGTCCTCGCTTGATACCGTTGCGCTGACGGGCGAAAGCATGCCGCGTTCCGCGGAAGCGGGAGACGAAGTAAAGAGCGGATTCGTCAATGTGGGCGGCGTGCTGAAAATACACGTTGATAAGCCTTTCGGACAGTCTGCGGCGGCAAAAATTCTTGAAATAGTCAACTCGGAATCGTCCAAAAAGGCGCACGCGGAAAAATTCATTTCGCGCTTTGCAAAAGTTTACACGCCGATAGTCGTTATCGGAGCGCTTCTTCTCGCGGTCATTCCCCCGCTGTTTCTCGGCATTGGCAGTTGGGCGGTTTGGAGCGAATGGATAAAGAGAGCGTTGACTTTCCTTGTTATATCCTGCCCCTGCGCGCTTGTTATCTCCGTTCCTCTTTCGTTCTTCGGAGGTATCGGCGGAGCGTCAAAAGCGGGCATTCTGATAAAGAGTTCCCAGACCGTGGAATCCATTGCGAATATCAAAAGCGTTGTTTTCGACAAAACGGGAACGCTGACAAAAGGCTCGTTTATGGTTTCGGCAATTCACCCGACGAATATTTCGGAAGACGAATTGCTTGAATACGCGACGCTTGCGGAATGCTTCTCCTCGCACCCCATATCGGTTTCGCTCCGTGCGGCTTACGGCAAAGAGCCCGATACGGCAAGAATAACGCAGGTCAGAGAAATTCCCGGTCACGGCGTTACCGTTCTTGTTGACGGAAAAGAGGTCTGCGTCGGCAATGACAGACTTATGAATTCTCACGGCGCACAATGGAAGAACTGCCATCTGCACGGCACGATAGTTCACGTTACCGTTGACGGCAACTACGTCGGACACATCGTTATCGCGGATACCGTCAAAGAAGATTCCTCTCTGGCAATTCACCGCCTTAAAGAAGAGGGTGTTCGCAAAACGGTTATGCTGACGGGAGACAGACCCGACGTTGCGGAACAGGTCGGCGGCGCACTCGGAATTGACGAAATACGCGCGGGACTGCTTCCCGAACAGAAAGTTGAAGAAGTCGAAAAACTTCTTGACAGCGAAGAGAACAGAAAACTTGCGTTCGTCGGCGACGGCATCAACGACGCACCCGTTCTGACAAGAGCGGATGTGGGAGTTGCGATGGGAGGTATCGGTTCGGATGCGGCGGTCGAAGCGGCTGACGCGGTAATCATGGACGACAAGCCCTCAAAACTTGCAACGGCGATAAAGATAAGCAAAAAGACGGTTCGCATCGTTCGAGAGAACATAGTTTTCGCAATAGCCGTCAAAGTTGCGGTGCTTGCTCTCGGAGCGTTCGGCCTTGCTCCGATCTGGTCGGCGGTCTTTGCCGATGTCGGAGTTATGGTCATTGCGGTTATCAATGCACTCAGAACCATGCGGGTTAAAGAATAAAAAAATATTGACTGAGGTTACCCGAACACCCTTTTGTCGGGCGATAATGTTCAAGTAAACTCAGTCTGTACAAATACAAAAATTCCCGTTCCGAGATTTTCGGAACGGGAATTTTTAATTGTTTTAATCAGTTTTATTCTTCCTTTTTACCATGTTCCGCAGAAACGGCGGCAAAGCCCGCAAGCGCGGTTTTCAGAAGATTTTCGACCGCCGCATGAGCGTCGCTCTTTTTTTTGGCATAGCGACGGGAAAGATATACCGCGGCGTCGATATATGTTGAAACATAAAGATTTACGGGATAGCCGTCGGGGTTCGGCTGAACGGGATACCACCCGCACATAAGACCGACAGCGGACAGAAGTCTTTGTTCAAGTTCCGAGCGAAAGCCCGCATACCGCGTTCCGTCGGCGGCTGTTATCAGAAGTTCCGCTCTTCGGTCAACGAGCGGCAAAAGGATTTCCGACCAACGGCGTGACGATTCCTCCGCGCCGATTTCGGCAACGCTTATTCCGTCGCCTGCGCGGACAAGTTCCGCAAAGAGTGTCTGTACTTCAACGTAAAAATCACCGACGAGATAGCCGAACAGGTCTTCTTTGCTGCGGAAATAATTGTAGATGTTGGACATCTTCGTGTCCGCCTCTTCCGCGATCCGCCGCAAAGAACCCCTTGCATAGCCTTTTTCGGCAAATTCTTCTATTGCCGCCTCGACTATCGCACGGTGCATATATTCCTTTTTGACCTGCATATCAGTTTTTCTCCGCTTCCGCTTTTTCTTTGAGTCTGTCCTCTCGGCGTTTGTCGCCGAGCATTTCGACTGCGGTATACGCAAACGGAAGGAACAGTATACCGACGGGCAACAGAAGCGTTTCAAGTCTTATATCAAACGTAAGCCATTGCACGCGCATTGCGCCGCCGAGAAATTGATTGACGATATAAAGAACGCCCACAAGTACAAAAACGGCGGTGAATACGGTGCATACCACAGTATACAATTCGTAGGCTTTTTTTGAATAGTGTTTGTCGCCGTAAGCGTCTTTGTGGGAAAATTTACCGGAAACTTTCGCTGTAACGGCGCGATGTTTCATCTCCGAAGTAAAAGCGGCGATAACAACGGCAAGATAAATCGAAGACAGTCCGAAGAAAATGTACTGTCCGCCGTCGTAAATATCCGCACAGATTTTGATTACCGCGGCAAAAAAGCGTTTTCCTCCGCTCGCGTCGGTAAAGACATAAGGCAGATAGAACGGATAAAGTTGCGCAACGGCAAAAACGAATGCAGGCACGGCAAGCGCCGAAGAAGCCGCACAAACAGACTTCATAAATCTGTTGTTGTAACTCAATTTTTCCGTTCCGGAAAATATCAGGAGCAAGCCTGCAAACGCGGGCAGAACCGATATGTATATCGTCTTTCCCGTCAGTTCGACGGTTTGCGCAACGGTCGGGATCAACGCCAGAACGGCAAGACCGAGAAATGTATATTTTTTCATTTCGATTCACTCCTGACTTCAAATTCTTTCAGCGCACCGTCTTCGGAAACGGAGAAACGGACGCCGTATTTTTTATTCAGTATTTCGAGGTTTACCCTTTTCTGTCCCGTCATCTGGGAAGTTTTTCCCGTCGTGACATAAAGAACCGTGTCCGACTTCGGCAGCGCCTTTTCAAGAAGCGAAAGAGCGGCAGCCAGATAGATTTTTGAGTAAACTATCTCGCCGAACGCAGGGTGAAAAGGGCCCGCGACAACACTTTGGGTCTTTACGAGATCGGAACCGTGAAGCCCCGTTCTGATAACTTTTATTCCCTCTTTTTCAAAGCGCGGGATAAGCACGGCGCAAATGTCGGCGGCTTTTTCTACCGAAAGCGGTTCAAACTCTCCGCGCAGATAAAGGTCTTCGAGTTCAGTGTCCTTTATTACAACACACGGGTATATCCGAACTCCGTCGGGCTTCATTGCAATGATTTTTTCCGCAGTTGCAAATATAGTCTCGTCCGTATCTTTGGGCATACCCGGCATAAACTGCAAAACAAGCGAAAATGCGCGTTTTTTTATAAGTTCGACCGCTTTTTCGGTATCACGCGCCGTATGCCCGCGTCTCGAAGCCGCAAGAACAGCGTCATTCATGCTTTGAACGCCGAGTTCGACGGTCGTCACGCGATATTCTTCCAACACGTCCAGAATGTGTTCGGAGATATAGTCTGGGCGGGTCGAAAGGCGAATGCCCGTTATTTTTTTGTATTTTTCCCTTGCTCGCGCGGCGGCAGAAAGATACCGACACATTTCGGGTTCTTCAATGCCCGTAAAACTTCCGCCGAAAAACGCAATGTCAACCTCGTCGAAGCGGTCGGAAAGATCTTCACAGGCGGCGGCAAGAAAACCGTCAATGTCCGCTATCGGCTTTTCCGTGCCGGCTATGCGCTTCTGATTGCAAAAAACGCAGTCGTTCGGGCAAGCCAAATGCGGCACAAATACGGAAATCGATGCGTGCTTCACGCCTTTACTCCCATAAGTTCGAGTGCGGCGCGTGCGGCTTCCTGTTCCGCCGCCTTTTTCGATTTTCCTCTGCCCGATGAAATGTGATTGCTGTTTATAAGAACGTCGCAGACAAAACTGCGGTCGTGCGCGGGGCCAGACTCGGAAACTATCTCGTAAGAAAGTTTCTCGCCCTTGCTTTTCTGAACTATCTCCTGCAAAACCGTTTTGTAATCGCAGACTTTGTTTATCTTTCTGAATTTCTCTTTCAAAAACGGGAGAATGAATTTTTTCGCGTCTTCAAAACCGCTGTCAAGATATATTGCCCCGAGCAGCGCTTCCGTGGCGTCCGCAACGGTGGATTTTCTTGTTCTGCCCGCCGCTTCCTCTCCTCTGCCGAGGAAGAGAAAATTTCCGAGCCCGAGCGTTTCGGCATATTCAAAAAGCGCCTCTTCGCAGACAAGCGCGGCACGGACTTTTGAAAGTTCGCCCTCGTTTCCCGTATCGCATTCGTACAGATATTCTGCGGAAATAACGCTCAAAACCGCGTCTCCGAGAAATTCAAGCCTTTCGTTGCACGGGCGAAGGCGCTTGTTTTCGTTGTAAAATGACGAGTGCGTCAACGCCGTCAGCAGCAGTTCTTTATTTTTGAAAGTATAACCTATCTCTTTTTCGAGAACGGAAATATCGGTATTCATTGTGTGTCTCCCGAAAGTTTATTTTGCACGTCTCATCGTTATGTAAATTTCAAGGTCTTTGACGTTCACGACCGAGTATATGTCCTCTTCTTCGGTCGTTATGCCGAACTCTTCCTCGACTGCCATGAAGACCTCACGCATATCCTCGATATCCGCATAAAGATCGTCGTCGAAATTGGTTTCTTCCGTCACTTTCGATGCGTCATATTCGAAAATATCCTCGATTATCGCGGCAATTTTTTCAAGCATCGGCGTTTTCCTCCGCCTTTTTCTCCGCCTGCATCTGTGCGACCGCCGCGGAAACTTTTTCGATTATACCAGAAGCCGCATAATCCCTTGCCTGTCTTATCGCGCTTGCAAACGCTTTCGCGTCGCTGTTGCCGTGCGCTTTGACAACGCACTTTGCACTTCCGAGAATGGGTGCGCCGCCTATTTCTTTGACATCGAGACGTTTTTGCATCGACTTTATCTTTTTCAGAACAAGCGCTCCCGCAAGAGTACCCGCAAAGCCCGAGAACAGGTCTTTAAGTTCTTTTTTCATGAATTTTGCCGCGCCCTCCGCGCTTTTCAGCATCAGATTGCCCGCAAAACCGTCGGCAACTATAACATCCGCACCGCCCGCCATAAGGGCTCTGCCCTCGACGTTTCCGACAAAGTTTATATGCCCGTTGTTTGCAAGAAGAGCGTGTGTTTGCTTATAAAGGTCGGTGCCTTTTGTCTCTTCCGTGCCGTTGTTTGCAAGTCCCACACGGGGAGAAGTTATTCCGAACATTTTTTCCATATATACGCTTCCGAGCACAGCGAACTGTTCAAGTTGCTGCGGGGTGCATTCGACGTTCGCACCGCTGTCAAGAAGCATCGTATATCCGTCCGCCCCAGGAAATACCGCAGCAAATGCGGGACGGTTTATGCCTTTTATTCTGCCCGCGATTATCGTTGCGCCGACAATGAGAGCGCCGCTGTTGCCCGCGCCGACAAGTGCGTCGGCCTCACCGCTTTTGAGCAGTTGGAACGCCTTTCCGAGCGAAGAGTTCTTTTTCTCCGTTCTCAGGCTCAGCGGATTGTCCTCCATGGTTATAACACCATCGGCGGGTTCGACGGTTATCTTCGTCATATCTATCGAATTATCTTCCGCGGCTTTTTTTATCTGCGCTTCGTCCCCCGTGACGATTATTTCAACGCCGTATTCTTTGACTGCAAGCGCACAGCCTTTCAGAATTTCGACAGGGGCGTTGTCTCCGCCCATTCCGTCAACGACAATTTTCATAACAGTTTTTCTCCGATTTTTTTGATTATTTCAAGGCTTCGCAACGAATAGAGTTCCTTTCGATCCGCTTTTTTGACTTTTTTGCCCGTAAATTCAAGGGGCGGGAATATTCCGAAATTGACATTCATCGGCTGGAAGTTTTTCGGGTCTGCCGTCGAGATGTAATTTGCAAGCGCGCCGAGCGCAGTTTCGGAGGGGAATACAAACGGTTCGTCTCTTTCGGGGTCGGCGTTTATGCCGGCAACAAACCCCGAAGCAACGCTTTCGACATAACCTTCAACACCAGTCATCTGCCCGGCAAAGAAAAGACCTTTTCTCTTTTTTGCTTCATAGGTCGCGGTCAGCAGCCCGGGAGATCGCAGAAACGTATTTCTGTGCATGACGCCGTATCTTACGAACTCGGCGTTTTCAAGTCCCGGGATCATGGAAAAGACGCGTTTTTGTTCTCCGAAAAGCAAGTGCGTCTGAAAGCCGACGATATTGTAAAGCGAACTTGCGGCGTTGTCCTTTCGGAGTTGAACGACCGCTTCCGAACGTTTTTCGGTTCTAGGGTCGATAAGTCCGACCGGTTTCAAAGGACCGAAAAGCAGCGTGTCTCTGCCTCTTCGCGCCATAACTTCGACGGGCATACAGCCCTCGAACACTTCGCTGTCCTCAAACCCGTGCAGAACCGCCTGTTTTGCGTTTATAAGTTCGTTGTAAAACGCATCGTATTCCTCTTTCGTCATCGGGCAGTTTATATAGTCGGGTGTTCCCTTTCCGTAACGGGAAGCAAAAAACGCTTTCGACATATCTATGCTGTCTGCGGTAACTATCGGCGCGGCGGCATCAAAGAAATGCAGTTGTTCCGCACCGAAGAATTCGGTTATCTTTGCGCTCAATGCGTCGCTTGTCAGAGGACCCGACGCAATAACGGTATTGTCTTCAAAGTCAAGAGAAGAAACCTCTTCTTCAACGACCTCGATATTTTCGTTTTCTTTTATGGCACGGGTGACGTCCGCAGAAAATTTTTCTCTGTCAACGGCAAGTGCTCCGCCTGCGGGAACTGCGTTTTCGTATGCACAGCGAATAACAAGGCTGTCAAGTTCTTTCAGTTCCTCTTTCAGCAGTCCGACTGCATTTTTCAGTCCCTCCGCACGCAAAGAGTTCGAACAGCAGAGTTCGCAAAAATCGTTGCTCGAATGAGCGGGGGTGCGCTTGGACGGTTTCATCTCGAAAAGGCGGACTTTTACGCCCCTTTTCGCAAGTTGGTAAGCCGCTTCGCAGCCCGCAAGACCCGCGCCGACTACATTAGCCCTCTTCATTCGCTTTTTTCTCGCTTTTTGCGGTGTAATCACACTCGGGATTTTCGCAGACAACGGTTTTGCCTATCTTTCTGAAAAGCGTTTTTCCGCATTTCGGGCAGGTCGCTTTTGTGGGGGTGTTCCACGTCATAAATCCGCAGCCGTCCTTGTTTTCACAGGCAAAGTACGTCTTGCCTTTCGCGCTTCTCTTCATGATGAGTTTTGCGCCGCATTTCGGGCACGCGCCGTCCGCATAATTGACGATGGACTTTGTGTTTCTGCACTTCGGATAGTTCGGGCAGGCAAGGAATTTGCCGAAACGGCTGACCTTGTAGACCATTTTCGCACCGCAGAGTTCGCAGACCTCGTCGCTTTCTTCGTCGGGGATCTTTATATGAACGCCGTCAAGTTTCTTTTCGGCTTCGGTCAGCTCTTTTTCAAACGGACCGTAAAAATCGTTAAGAACTTCAAGATAGGTCTTCTGGCCGTGCTCGATACCGTCGAGTTTTGTTTCCATATCTGCGGTAAAGCCCATATCGACTATATCTTTGAAGTTGTCTTTCATCACATCAGTCGTAACTTCGCCTATCGAGGTCGGGTGCAGAACTTTGCCGTTTCTCTCGACATAATGTCTTTCGATAATGGTCGAAACGGTGGTCGCATAAGTCGAGGGTCTGCCTATTCCGTTATCTTCAAGCGCCTTGATAAGAGAGCCCTCGGTGTATCTCGACGGCGGCTGAGTGAACTTTTGTTCGCTCTCAAATTCCTTGAACGGAAGAGACTGTCCTTTTTCAAGATTCGGCAGTCTGCCGGATTTTTCCTCTTCGTCTTCGGAATAATTGTAAAGAACCGTAAAGCCCTTTTGACGGAGTTTGGAATCCGTTGCCCTGAACATGCAGTCGTTTGCCGCAATATCCACGGTCACGGTGTCGTAAACGGCGGATGCCATCTGCGAAGCGACAAAACGCTCCCAAATAAGTTTATAAAGTCTGTATTGCTCGGTCGTCATCGACGAACGAACTCTTTCGGGCGTCAGTTCAACGGACGTCGGGCGTATCGCTTCGTGCGCATCCTGCGCATTTGCTTTTGATTTATAATTTCTCGGCGTCGGGGGCACGAACTCCTTGCCGTAAAGAGCCGCTATCTTCTCTCTTGCCTGAATCTTGACATCATCGGAGACGCGGAGAGAGTCGGTTCTCATATAGGTGATCATACCGGTAAGTCCCTCGCCCGCAAGGTCTATACCTTCGAACAGGCTCTGCGCAACGGACATAGTTTTGGACGGGCGCATATTGAGTCTTGCCGAAGCGTCCTGCTGCATGGAACTCGTCGTAAACGGCGGTTTGGGAGACTTTATCTTTTCCTGTTTTCTGACGTCGGAAACCGTGAAATCCGCGTTTTTCAGACCGTCAAGTATTTTGTCAAGAGCCTCTTTGCTGCCTATTTCTTTCGTTTTTCCGCACGAAACAAAGCGGGCTTTATACGTTCTTGCACCGTTTGCGAAAACCGCATCAAGGTTCCAGAACTCTTTGGGAACGAACGCTCTTATCTCGTTTTCGCGGTCTACTACCATTTTGGTGGCGACACTCTGAACACGTCCCGCGCTCAGACCTCTTTTGACCTTGTGCCAAAGGAACGGACTGAGTTTGTAACCGACTATTCTGTCAAGAACGCGACGCGCCTGCTGTGCGTTGACAAGGTTGATGTCTATTTTTGTAGGTTCGGCGATTTTCTTCGTAACCTCTTTTTTGGTGATCTCGTCAAACGTGACGCGAATATCGTCGTTCACGTCAAGACCGAGTTCCTGCGCCAAGTGCCATGCAATGGCTTCTCCCTCGCGGTCAGGGTCGGTTGCGAGATATGTTTTCTTATATTTCGCATTTGCCGCTTTGAGTTCGCGGATTATAGCAGCTTTTCCCGTTTTTCTCGGAACGATGAATTCAGGTTTGAAATCATGTTCGATATCAACTGCAAGACGTGAAGACGGCAGGTCTTTTATATGTCCCACCGAAGAAAGAACTTCATATTTGTCCCCAAGGTATTTTTTGATGGTCTTTGCTTTTGTCGGGGACTCGACTATCAAAAGATATTTTCCGGACTTTCTCGGCGTTTTTGCTGTTTTCTTCTTTGTTGCCGTCTTTGCGGCGGTCGTTTTTTGCGCCATGTGTCGTTTTCTCCTTTATAAATACGGAAGTTGAGAGAGGAAAACCTCCCGTTACACTCGTTATTTTGTGATTTTATCCGACGGAAGAGACGTAACCGTCCTCCGTGTTTTTGACAAGTCCCTGCAATTCAAGCGACTGCAACGCCGTCGCTATCTCGGGAAAAGAAATATCAAGTTCGTCGCAAAGCGCGTCTACGGGTTTCGGAGACGTAAGTCCCGAAAGGACTCTTCTTTCCGTTTCGTCAAGCGCGGCAAGCAACTTTCCCTGTTCATCCTTTTCTCGCTTTTTGAGAGACTGCCGCTGTTTGGTAACATTCGACTGTTTGAGTTTCTCTATTTTTCCTCCGAAAAGAGGCGAATATACTTCATTATAGGTATCTATCACATCGTTGAGTCCCGTGCATACGCGGGCGCCCTTTTTAATCAGTTCGTTCGCCGCATCGGATGCATGGTTTCCGGGCTGACCGGGCACGGCAAACAGAAGTTTGCCCTGTCTTTTTGCCGCTTTTACGGCAGACAGACTGCCGCTGCTCGGAGACGCCTCGAAAAGTATCGTGCCGTGGCTTATCGCGGCAAGAACGTAATTTGCGACGGTAAACGTCATTCGTATAGGAACTTTTGCGTCGGACGGAAACACGCTTATAGCCGCACCGCGCTCCGCAACGAAATCGCATAAATACTCACTTTCGCGCGGATATATTTTATCCAAAGATGTCGGAACGACCGCTGTCGGAGTTGCCGACGGAGCCTGTAATGCGCCTGCGAGAGCAAAAGATTCTATACCTTCGGATATGCCGCTTGCGACGGCAAAGCCGTGCAGCGCAAGCCCGTAAGCCATACGCGCGCAGAACTTCGCGCCCGACGGTGTACAGGCTCTTGTTCCGACAAGAGAAACGGACGGTTTTTTATACGTTTCGGGAATTTTGCCGCGAACGAAAAGGACGGGAGGCGGAGTTTCCGAAAGTGCGAGATTCATCGGGTACTCTTTATCATAAAAGGTGATTACATCAATATTTTTATCTGCATAATATTTCAAATCGGAAGCGTATGAATCAAGATTTTTTGCAGTCACCTTTTCAAGATCTCTGCAAGGAAAGATCTCGGGATCGAGTTCTCCGCGAACCGCGAGTTCATACCCCGCAACAGGGTCGGGAAACGTCAGAAGAAAGTCCGCTGTCTTCTTCATGTCAAAGCCGAGAACATCCCAGAGCCAAAGGCAGACAGCCGCGTTTCTTTCGTTCAAATCTCACACCTCCGAAAAATAATGCATCATTATCGCGGCGGCAACCGCCGCATTCAGAGAATTTGTATTTTTAATCGGAATATACAGTTTTTCATCCGCAGCCGCGGACACGGCGGGACTTACGCCCTGCCCCTCGTTGCCCACTATCAGAGCAATTTTTTCGATGTTGTTCGGGAAGTCCGAAAGTTTTCGCGCAGTTTCATCGAGTTCGGACGAAACGACGGCAAAGCCCTCGGCTTTAAGAGAGGAAATAGCTTCCGAAAGTTTTACGCGCTCGACATAAGCGGTAATAAGAGCCCCCGCTGTGCTGCGAACGACCTTTTCGGAGAACGGGTTTGCGCTGTCGTCGGAAAATATGCAGCCGAATCCGAATGCCGCGGCGGTGCGGATTATCGTACCCGCATTTCCGGGATCGCGAACGCCGTCAAGCAAAACAAGGCGGTTCGGTCTTTCGGGATTTTTCTTCGAAACAACTGCGCACAGTTTTTGAGTACCGACAACGCCGCAAAGTTTTTCCATTACAGGCTCGGTGACCTCATAAATCGAAGTATCGCCGAGTTTTTCGAGAAAATCCGAAAATTCGTCAGGGCAGGTGGAAAATACTTCCAGAATGTTTTCCGTAGCAATTTCCGTAACGAATCTTGCACCCTCGACAAGAAAGCCCTCGGCAGACGGACAGGAGCGCAAACGAACGATTTTTTTTACTGTTTCATTTTGTCTGGAAGTTATCTTTAACAAAGAGCATCCCATACATATCGTCCTCCTTTTTCGCCTGTTCCGCGCAGGGTCATTCTGCGCTGACATACATCATAATATATCACCAAAAGCAAAAAAGGTCAATAGGTAAGAACCGAATTTTTTTTGTTCGGTTTCCGAATATCCCTATGGGATATTATTTTTTTCGGAAGCCGCGCCGCAGTCTGATGCAAAAAAACAATATATTTTATATATACGAAAAATTGAAAAACATTGCGCAAAAAAAATCCGACGACTGTTGCAATCGGAGAAAAACTGTGTTATACTTCAATAAAATCAAACCCATAATTATTCCGAAAGGTTCGAATGTTATGAAAAAAATTATCGCAGCGGTATTCATCGTGATTTTTTCGGCGATGCTCCTCGGAGGCTGTTCCGCACCGAAAATAGAAACGGAAAAAATAGTCTCCGCCGACAAGGTAGACTATCTTAACGCACGCTCCTATTCGGACGGGTTGGCGGCAGTCAAAACAGACAAGGGCTGGGGCTTTATCGACACGGACGGAAACTTTGCGATAGAGCCGAAATTCGAAGCAGTGGGAGCGTTTTCCGAGGGTCTTTGCTCGGCAATCGTTTCTTCCGGCGAAAAATGGGGCTATATAGATAAGAACGGAAACACCGTCATCGACGGAGCGTATACCGCCGCGGCGGAATTTTCGGACGGATTCGCGCTTGTCAAAGAGGGCAACTACTATAAATTCATAGATACAAAAGGCAATGTTCTGGAAGTGACGGTTCCCGCAAAAACTGCGGAGGACGGCACAGTGACCGAGACAAAAACCGTTACGACCTTTGACGATGCAAGTTCTTTTGCCGACGGCTTCGCAAGAGTCGAAATCGACGACGCAAACGCATATATAAACACAAAGGGCGAAGTGATCGCAAGCGGTTTTCTGACGTCAAACGACTTTTCCGAGGGGCTGTGCGCGGTCAATTTCAAGGTCGGAGACGACGATTTGAACGGATATATAGGAGAAGACGGAAAAACTGTAATAGAGCCGAAGTTTTTCGATACAGGAAGTTTTTCAGAGGGCTTTGCGCCGTATAAAGAGAAGATTTCGGGAGGAACGACTTCTGCGGAGGGAGTTTCGACGGGCGCGGTCTATCTGTGGGGCTACATAAACACAAAGGGCGAAACCGTCATTTCCGCGAATTACGACAACGTTTACGGCTTCAAAAACGGGCTTTCGAGAGTGTCCGAAAACGTTGCGACCACAGTATACGATTATTCGTTTATAGACACGAACGGAAAAACCGTGACGAAGAGTCTTTACAGGTTTGCATACGATATGACGGCGGACGGTCTGGCACGCGTGGCAAGAACGGAAGACCAAAAGACGGTATGGGGTTTTATCGATAAGAACGGTGCGGAGTTTATCGAATTGAAATACGACAACGCAAAAGATTTTGCGGAGGGTTTCGCTCCCGTTTGCATAGGGGAGAAATGGGGAATAATCGACACGCACGGCAACCTTGTCGTCGAAGCGAAATTCGACGGTATGGAAACGACTGCGGACGGGCATTTCCTTGTTAAATACGGAAACAAATACGGATTCTTGAAAATCAGATAAACGACGAAGATCGGCTTCCGTATTCAGGGCATCTCTTTTCTGTTTTTCGACCGAGAGAAAAAGTAACAAAAGAGCAAAATTTTTCGCGGTATCAACTCAAAAATGTACATATTAAAGAAGCGCGATTGTTAATATTGCGCTTTTTTCTTTTTTTCGTTTGTGCATTTTACACGAAGAGTTTTACGAAAGTTTATTTTCTCTTGCAATTTCAATGCTTTTGTACTATAATGATAGCGTGGATAAAACCAAGGACCGATATGTGTTGTTTTCGAAAAGGGAAAACGTTCTTTTCGGAGATACATATCGGAAATTCAGGCAATTTTTAAGGAGGAAACAGATGAAAAAGAGATTTTTATCTGCACTTCTCGCAGTCGCGGTTTTCGCATCGCTGATGATGGGTATTTCGCTTTCGGCTTCTGCCGCAAGACAGATCATCATCGACGATCTCGGAAGCCCGATGTCGAGATCCGAAATGGAAGGCAGAATCAAAAGTTTTCTGACAACGGCAGACGGCCAGATTATCAGAGACGACTACCAGAACATGCCGGAGGGAATGCAGACGAAAGGCGACGCCACTATCAAACTCGAACAGCAGATAGATAAGGGCTCAGATATCGTTGCAAACCCCTCAAAGTATTCGGATGAGGACGTTGAAAACTTCCTTATCGGACTTTTCGGAGAATGGAACACAGAAGCCCGCGCTTTTGCGGACGAGAACAAACCTTACGGAGATTTCCAGGACGCATATATGCTGCGTTACAAATCGCTTGACAAGGTTCTTTACTGGGACAAAGAAACAGGGTATGCGGTTCTCAAACGCGAGGAATACACCGTTGATTCTTGGAATAAACTTTCCGAGTTCATGGACAGGTTTGAACTTGAGTTTTTGACGGTTCTTCCGAGCAAGCCTTACACGGGACTTGCAGAGGCTTCCCGTTCGACCGTATACTACAAACTTCAAGAGTATTATGCGTTGGTAAATCAACTTGTAAAATATGACGGAGACCTTGAAACGAACAGACTCAGAGGTATCCTGTACGACACGCTCAACACCAAAAAGACCGTCGGTCTCACAATCGACGAACTTCTCGGCAGAGCTGACAGCGACGATACTTCGGAATTGGCTCAAAAGGTAAGAAAGGCGCTCAACCTCGGAGACAAACAGGAAGCCCTCAAAAACGCCCGCGCTTGGTATGAGGGTGCGAAGAAGGCTTTCAATGATCCGAACGCGACGGCAGAAGACATCAAACCCTATCTGACGCTCAAACTTCTCATGACCGACTCGAAGAACAACGAGTTAGACAGCCCGTACACCGAGGCGGAACTTGAAGCGGAAGTTATAAACATTCAGGGTCTTCCCGCGGGCGAAGAGAGAACAGAGCCTCTTTACGAACTCAGCGGAACCGTATATATGAAAAAATCTCAGAAGAGAGAAAACGGTCAGCCCGTCTTTGACGAAAACGGAGATCCCGTTTTCGACTACGCAAGAACAACATATCATTACAATTATTCGTTGCTTCGCGACCAGCTGCTTGACAATGTAAACAGATGTTCTTTCTTGAATAACAATTACAGAATCTACAAGCATGTAATGTATTACGAAGCGGAGAAAAACAACCAGAACGGCGGCGCTTTCGAACAGAGCAAATGGACGGATTTCCTTTCCGGATTCGCGCTCGGAGACCTTCTTCTTTCGGAACCTACCGCGACAGAATCCACATTCTACATGGCGCTTGAAGACATCATTAAGGCATACGAGAAGTTTTCTCAGGTTCAATACCTTGTTGATGCTTACGACTCCTACGGAAAATCCATAATCGAGTACTACAAAGAAAACTTCATCACGGAAAAAGCCCAGTATGAAGAGTCTCTGACAAGCGACGATTACTTCAACACCGAAGTTTACGACATCGACGGACTCCGCGCATTCAGAAGAGTTCTTCTTCTGTATATCGAAGCAATGCAGAAACTTTCGGATCTTGAAGCAAACGGGAAGAAAGACTCCTCTGATTACAAGTTTTGGGCAGAGATAGCAAAAGCGAGAGTTGTTGACCTTGTTGTTGCAAAAGCGACAATGCCGTTCACCGTACACGAAGAGGATGACGACGGCGACGGAACCATCAGGTTCTTCCGCAATGACCAGCAGATCCTCAACATGGCACATCAAATAGTTGAAAAAGCAAAAGAGTACTACAAAGATATCATGAATGATCTCTCGAATGACCCCGAAAACAGAAAGTATCCTTTCCAGGAAGACGATGCGGTAACATTCGGAGAAGACATAACAAAACTTGAAGGTCTTGTTTCGAGAATAGCGGCATACGAGAAGAACGTTGCGGCCGGAAACTATCAGACAGCCGAAGAAGCGGATGCGGAAGTTGTTACGGACGAGCAACTGCTCAACGCTCTTAACAACCTGTACTTCGACATGACCAACATGCAGCTTGAATATTACTACGAATAAAGAGAGGGAGGCAATCAGACCATGAAAAAAAGAATTATTGCAATAATCCTGTCGCTCTGCCTCTGCATATCTCTTGTTGCAGCGCTGACGCTCTCCTCTTCGGCGGAAAGCGTTACAGGTAAGGATCTTGCGACACTCAAAAAAGAACTTAACGCATTTTTGAACCAAGCGGAACTTCTGGTTATGAGAGACGACTATCAGAACATGCCTGCCGGAATGCAGACAAAATCTGATGCGACAGTAAAACTTGAAGAACTCATAGCAGAGGCTGATGCGCTTCTTTCCACGGATTCCGTTGAAGATGCGGAAGCATTTCTGCTCAAAGTTTTCGGCGGCTGGGATGATGTCAAAAAGATATACACCGAGCCTGACAAAGCATACATCGAGTTCCTTAATGCTATATTCCTTCGCACAAAAGCGATAGACAACGAGGTGGCACGCGGGGAAAAGGGATACCTAAAACTTGCGAGAAGAGATTATACGATAGAAAGTTGGAGAGCCCTTGCAGAAGCGGCCGCAAACATTGCGGCGGTAAGCGAAGGCAACAACCCTCCGATACTTACGATTTCCCGCTCCGAGATGTGGGCGTTGCTGAGTGCTTACTACACAGCATACGACAATCTTGTTCCGTTTGAAGGCGACAAGGAGATCAATGACCTTCGCGGATATCTCTATCTTAACATCATGACAAAAGAGACCGTTGACATCATTTCAATGGTGAAGAGAGCACCTTTCGGCTGGGAACTTCCCGATCTGCTTGCGTCGTCCGAAGAGAACCCGAATTCTCCCGAAACACTCGCTTACAAAACATGGGTTGAGGGCGCTATCGCGGCATACAATAACCCCAACGTGACGGCAGAAGAACTCAGAAAATATGTTGACGATAGATATTATCTCAAGGGCAAAAACACGCTTGACATTGACACGAACAAAGTTAACTACCCCGTTGAGTCTCCCGAAGAACTCAATGACGAGGACTTCCGCGCAAAATACGGTGAAGATGCTTGGCGTTCAATGAACCCCCTTGTGATCAGAGACAATGAAATCCTTAAATTCAGAGACTCTCTGTTTGTGGGCTACAAATTCAGAAACGCGGCAAAAAAGATAATCGATACCGTTTCTTACGACAATGAACTCGGTTACTACAACGCTTCCGACTACAACAAGTTCATCGGCGTTGTCAACATGTATTTCGAAATCGCGAACGATTACATGATTTCCGACGCGTTCCTCCGCTCCGCATACAATGAAATCGTTACGGCGCGAGACGAACTGCTCACCAAGAAACTTGATATAAATCTTTACGACGCTGTATACAACAGAGTTATGGATTTTTACAACAAGAGCATCAAGGATTACAGAGATCTTTTTAATCTCGAAACCGTTGAAAGACTCGAAGTCGCCATTGCCAAATTCGAAGCGGCGAAAGCGGCATATGAGGGATATGTCAACGAGGGAGGCACGGATGCCGATAAACTCGACAGGCTTTATCAGGATCTGATCTCTGCCACCTATCTGCTGCAACAGACCCGTTCGGAAATCAGAGTCAACGAATACGGCGATGACCCGAACCAGGGCGGCGGAAGCGGTTCGACCGGTTTTGCCAACATCAACCTTGAAGGGGTTTACAATGCGGCAAAAACTCTGCTTACGGATATGACGGAATTCAACAACTATATGGAAGACGCACTTCTTGACGACGGTGCTTATCCGTATACAGACGAATCCCTTACCCTGTTCAGAGAAAAACTTGAAGCATTGAAGGCACTTGTTGACAAGTATGAAGAAGAAGCGGACAACGAACAACCTCATACAATGGTTAAGTCCGAATTCATCTCCCTTATGCTTGAAGCATTAAAGGTTCAGATAGACATGGTAAATGTCAGAACCTCAAACGACTGATAATTCATTTTGTAAAAGGGAATCCCTTCGCCGAAAGGCGGAGGGATTTTTTCCCCGTATCAACGCAAAGAACCGTAATTGACATGCGGAAGCAACTGTGGTATAATACTAAAGTTTGAAAGGCAAAATACATTTCAAAAGCCCACGGAATCATCAACGGCGCATGCTTTGGGTTAACCTGAGTTATATCGAAAGAATATGTATACCCTGCATTTGTCGCGTCCGTTTTATATTGAATTAAAAAATCCCGACAGGAGAAAACTTATGGAAAGCATACTGATGTATTTGCTGTTCATCGTCGGCATCGTCCTGATAGTAAAAGGCGGAGACTGGTTCGTTGACGGTGCGGTATGGGTGGCGGAAGTCACAAAGATACCCAAGTTTATTATCGGAGCAACGATAGTCAGCCTTGCCACTACCCTGCCCGAAATAATCGTTTCGACGATTGCCGCCGTCGAGGGGCACGGAATACTTGTTTCCGAAGCAGGAAATTATATGGCGGCATCACAGGACAAGGTCGGAATGGCGATCGGAAACGGAATAGGTTCCGTGGTCTGCAACACGGCAATGATACTTGCGCTGAGCGTCATTTTCACGCCCATCGCAATAAAGCGCAAAGAATTCGCGCCGAAATCCATGCTGCTTGTCGCAGCGGTAACGGCACTTTTCGTTTTCTCGTTCAACGGATCCTTTACCGTTGCGGGAGCGATTGTCCTACTTCTTATCTTCATATTATATATTATCGAAAATATACGCTCCGCAAAAAATCAGCCGTCGGAAAGTGACACGGAACGTCCGAACACAGACAAAAAATCTGTCACGCTCAACATTCTCCGTGTTATAGGCGGTGCGGCAGGGATAGTCATCGGTTCACAACTCCTCGTCAACAACGGTAGTAAAATAGCAGCGGCATGGGGCGTCTCAGAAGCGATAATAGGCGTTACGATAGTGGCGATAGGAACATCACTTCCCGAACTTGTAACGGCGATTTCGGCAATCGTCAAAAAACAGGCGTCAATGTCTGTCGGGAACGTTATAGGGGCAAATGTCATAGACACAACGCTCATCATCTCCGTTTGCTCCTTTATTTACGGAGGTAATCTTCCCGTTTCGGCGCAAAACATTTATCTTGATTTCCCGGTTGCGATACTCGTCTGTCTTATAGCGGCAGTGCCGACGATAATCAAAAAGAAATTCAGCCGTTGGCAGGGCATAACAATGCTCGCCGTATATGCGGCATATCTGCTCACCGTAACCGTATTCCTTGACAAATATCTCGCGCTTTTCGGCATTTAATGTAAGAATATAAAGAACTCACTTTTTCACACACCTCTCAATGGCTCTTTTTGTCTCATTCAAACAGAAGTTTAGAGCGTTTTTGTTGAAGTTTCAGAGGCAGACTTACAAACTTTTGCAAGTATAAATATTGACAAATTCATGTCAGGGTGTTATAATAAGTTGTGGGATATGCGGGCAATACGCATACAAGAGGGAAAAAATCAAATCGGGAGACCTGAAATGACAACTGCAACAAAAAGTTCTTCACGTTTGGCAAAAGAACTTCTTTTCGTTATAACCGATACAATTTTAATAAATCTCGCATGGATTTTTTCGTATATGCTTATATACGATGATTTTTCGCTGAGCAACGCATTCGCATTTATCGGCGGAGGAAAGCAAAAGTATTTATTTCTCGGCATTTTCACGGTTGCGGCGCTGCTGATACATTTTGCTTTCGGGCTCTATCGCAGCATATGGCAATATGCGGGTATGTGGGAACTTTTCCGAGGTGTCGGCGCCGGGCTTTTTGATTCGGGGCTGTTCATCTTACTCCTCGGGCTTTCTTTTCACCGTCCTACGGCGGTGCGTCCCGCATTTCTGGTATTTCTTTTCTTTCTGATAACATTCGTGCTTTTGGTTTCGAGATTCTCTTACAGAGGATTGCGAATGATAAAGGAAAATTGGCAGATGCGCGGGGTAAAAAAAGTCCGCGTTATGCTGATAGGTGCAGGATCGGCGTCCGAAACGGTCATCCGTGAATTGCAGGATAAAAAATCCGTTCGAAACATCGTTCCCGTCTGCATCATTGACGATGACCGAGCAAAAAGAGGAACCACACTTCATTCCGTTCCCGTTGTGGGAGACAGAGATTCAATAATCGAAAATGCAAAACGGAGACGAATTGACGAGATATGGCTCTCCATTCCGTCCGCAACGCGAAAAGAACAGGCGGCTATTCTTGACATTTGCAAGCAGACGGGATGCGTTCTTAAAATCATCCCAGGGCTTGACAGCATTCTGAAAGGTTCCGCGCATATAAACAACTTGCGCAAAGTAGAGGTTGAAGACCTGCTCGGCAGAGACCCGATAAAATTTGATATGGATAACGTTTCGGCTTACATAAACAACAAAGTTGTGCTTGTCACGGGAGGCGGAGGCTCTATCGGAAGCGAACTTTGCCGACAGATTGCGGGATTCGGTCCGAAACAACTGATAATTTTCGACGTCTACGAAAACAATGCGTATGATATAAGAAATGAACTCCGCACAAGATTTCCCGATCTTGACCTTATCACGCTTATCGGTTCCGTAAGAGACCACAAGCGTGTTGAGGCGGTTTTTGAACTTTACAGACCGCAAATAGTTTTCCATGCGGCGGCGCATAAGCACGTTCCGTTAATGGAAGACAGCCCGAACGAGGCAATAAAAAACAATGTTTTCGGAACATTCAAAGTGGCAAAAGCCGCGGATATGTACAACACGGAAAAATTCGTGCTCATCTCAACGGACAAAGCCGTAAATCCGACAAACATTATGGGCGCATCGAAACGCCTTTGCGAAATGGTCGTGCAGTATTTCAACGACCGTTCAAAGACAGAATATGTTGCCGTCCGTTTCGGAAATGTTCTCGGCAGCAACGGCAGCGTTATTCCCCTGTTCAAAAAACAGATTGCCGACGGCGGTCCCGTCACGGTTACGGACAAGCGTATTATACGTTACTTCATGACCATTCCCGAAGCAGTTTCTCTTGTTCTCGAAGCGGGAACTTACGCAAAGGGAGGAGAAATATTCGTTCTCGACATGGGCAAACCGGTCAAGATACTCGACCTTGCCGAAAACCTTATACGCCTTTCGGGATATACGCCGTATAAAGATATCGAAATTAAATTTACGGGTTTGCGCCCCGGCGAAAAACTTTATGAAGAGTTGCTCATAGACACGGCAAATCTGAAAAAGACGGCGAACGACCTGATATATGTGGACGATCCGCCGCCGCTCGCGCCTGATTTCCGCGAAAAGATAGATCATCTTTACAACGTCATGCTTGACGATTCGGTGGACATGAGAGCACTCATACGCGACCTTGTTCCGACATATATCTCACCCGAAGAGAGCAAGAAAGCATACGAAGAAGCGCATTGCATCTTCTCTTGTCCTGACGGGGAAAAAATTAAAACGGAAGCAAACTGAAAAAACGAAAAGAACGGCAAAAGACCGTTCTTTTTGTTTTTTTGCGCCGAAAGATTCCGACCCAAAAATGCAGGGCGTGGGAAACAAAGTTCCCACGCCCGTAACAGATTGATCAGACCTTAATTTTGATCATAATATGCTTTTTTATTCTTTTTATTCGACCTCGATAAGCCCGTATTTACCGTCTCGGCGGCGATAAATTATGCGCGGCTTGTTTTCGCTGTCCGTATAGATGAAAAAGTCGTGCGCAAGCAGATTCATCTGCAATATAGCTTCCTCGTCCGTCATCGGCTTCGGATCGATTTTCTTGGTCTTGATTATGTCATAATCATCTTCCGCGAAATCCGAAGATTCGAGAATTTCCGAGTCGATCGGCTTTTTGATGCGCTTCTCCAACTTCGTCTTATGTCTGCGGATCTGCCTCGTCAAGATTTCAACTATCTCGTCAACGCTGTACTTGAAGTCGTCCGTAGTGGATTGGGCACGGAAAATAAGCCCGCTGTTTTCCGCGGTGACTTCAACTTTGTGGCGGTTGTCCCTTTCCAGAGTGTAAACCACGGTCACTTCGCAGTCCTCGGGGAAGAATTTGTCAAGTTTTTTGAGTTTCTTCTCCGTATAATTCTTTGTGTCCTGATAAGCCGTGCATTTTCTGGAAACGTACCTGATCTTCATAACCGTCGCTCCTTTGTTTCAGACTGAACAGGTTTTGAGCCGTCTGAACGGCGGGCGCCGGGGAACGGCATCTCCCCTGTCCGCACCTTTATTGTAGCACATTTTCATCCGATTTTGAAGTGGTAATTTTACTAAATTTCAAGAGCGATTTTGATTATAAATGACAGGCTTTTTCCGCGTTTTGAAAACACTCCGCCGAGACCTTTTCAAAAAACGCAAATTTCTGCCGTTTTCATCAATTTTTTTGCCAAAAGGTCTTTATTTTTTTCTCTTTGCATGGTATAATGGATTAAATAGGCTGAGGAGGATTCACCAATGTTTGAGAACCATAAAACCCCCGTGACCGTTATGCCCGGACACAGTTACTATATTCGCTTCCGCGTAATTTTTGACAGGCATCTCGACCAAACCGACCTGGTGCATTACAACAACATCGTTGCGGCTTGGTACATTGATTGCTGTGTAAACGCAGCATTCGGCAGAAACTACGATCTCCGCTCGTTTGACAGAACAATCAAATACATGAAGCCCGTTTACGTTACACGATTTGATGTTGCGCACGAAGATATTTCGGTCGCGGACAAACTCTTAACATATCTTGAAGACAGATGTTTTTCTGAGCTCCGTCACTCAAAAGTGCAGCGAATAGAGATAGCTTTCTCCGACGTTGCGGACTAAAAAACGAATTTTCTGTTAAATTGTTGCAATATTATTTATATTTTGATATAATGATATATAGATATTAACGGCTTTATTGCCCGGAGGTATGCTATGAGAATAATATCCGGTCGGGCAAGAGGAGTCCGACTTAAAACGCCCGATGAAAGCCTGCCCGTCCGCCCGACGGGAGACAGAGTTAAAGAAGCGATGTTCAGCGCCATCCAGTTTGACATAAAAGGTGAAGTTCTCGATCTTTTTGCGGGAACGGGGCAACTCGGGCTTGAAGCACTTTCGCGAGGAGCGGAACATTGCGTGTTTTGCGACAATGCGGCGACTTCCTGCGCAATAGTGAAAGAAAACGTAAAGAGAACGAAAAGCGAAGACAGGGCAACCGTTCTGAACGTTGATTACAAACGGTACTTGAAACACGACGCGGACAGAGTTTTTGATGTTGTTTTCATTGACCCGCCTTACGCTTCCGGGCTTTCGGATAAAGCGCTGTCATACCTTGCCGACGGAGAGTTGCTTTCCGACGATGCGGTCGTCGTTCTCGAATGCGACAGTGCGGACAAAAAGCCGGAAGAGATAGGAAAACTCGTTTTGAGAAAAAGATATACTTTTTCGGGAGTATCTTTTCTCGTCTATATCAAGAGGAAAGAAAATGAATGATATTGTTGCGGTTTGCCCGGGCAGTTACGACCCGATAACAAAGGGGCATGAGGACGTTATCCGCAGAGCGGCAAACCTGTTCGGCAAAGTATGCGTTCTTGTCAGCGTAAACCGCGAAAAAAAGACGCTGTTTTCAAAAGAAGAGCGCGTGCGGATGTGTGAAAAGGCGTTTGAAGACGACCCGAGAATAACGGTTGACGCTTATGACGGGCTGGTAGTTGATTTCTGCAAAAAGAAAGGCGCTGCGGTGCTTGTAAAAGGCGTTCGGAATCAAGCGGATTATGAATATGAAGCAACCATTGCGGACTTTAACGGCAGACTCGGCAATTACGGCATAGAAACCGTACTCCTTGCGTCAAAACCCGAACTGTGCCATATCAGTTCCTCGGCTGTACGCGAACTTATTTCGTTCAAAGCCGATGTTTCGGATTATGTTTCGGAAAAGATTATAAGAGATATACGAAAAAAATACTGTGAAGAGGTGTAAATGATGGCAAACGATTTTTACAAGGATTTCGAAGAACTCGAAGACCTTATCGAAGATGCATTCCATATTCCCCTGTTTAAAGGAAAAGTAATTTTGGACGAGTCCAGATTTTTTGATATAATGGACAATATCCGCCAGAGTCTTCCCGTTGAACTCAAACAGGCAAAAGAAGTTATAGCAAACAAAGAGACCATGATGAACAGAGTTAAGGAAGATTCCGACATCATGAAAGAAAAGGCAAGAAAAGCCGCAGAGCAAATGCTTGTCAAAGCAAAGAAAAATTCCGACGCGATGATAGCAAGAGCACAGGCACAGGCTGACGCGCTTGTCAATGAGCAGGAGATTATGATAATCGCCCGCGAAAGAGCATCGGAAACGGTTGACAAAGCGAAAACGGAAGCGGCAAGAATGAGAACCGCGGCTGTCAACTATGTGACCGAGATTCTCGGAAATTCCGAAGACCAACTTCGTGACGCGCTTTCTGCGGTAGAAAAAGCCAAGAGCCAATATGAGGGTCAATAATAACATAAAAAAAACAGTTATATCAAAGAAAAAGGCATATTCCGTAATATGCCTTTTTCTGTCACTCACGATTTTTTTGACATCCTGTTCTCTTTTCGGGACGTCCATCACGGATCTTGTCGGGGAACTTGAAACGACGGCACCCGAAGAAACGGAGCAAAAAGATACAACGTTCAGACTTCCCTATTCGCTTTCCGACACGCTTGACATTTACGGTGTCGAAAGCCGAGTCAACAACGACCTTGCTTCTCTTTGTTACGACGGACTTATAAAAGTCAATTCCTCATGGGACGCGGAGTGCAATCTTGCGGAAAGTTTTGAGAAAAAAAACACGACAGTAATTTTCAAAATTTCGGATAAAGCCGTTTTTTCGGACGGAACTCCCGTCACCGCGGCAGACTGCGCATACTCGTTCGGTCTGGCTCAGACGGGAAAACGTTATTTCCGCTTTTTCGAAAGCATTTTATCTTTCCGCGCCACAGGCGAAAAAACTTTTTCCGTCACGTTTTCACATCAGGCACAGCAATATATAAATCTCTGCGCCGTGCCGATAGTCAAAAGCGGAACGGGCTCGCTGCTCGGAACAGCGATAGGCGCGGGAAAATATAAAGCGGAAAAGACGGACGAAAACATAATATTGACGGTCAATGCGTATCGTGAAGAAATGAAAGATGCGAAATTGCAAAAAATCGAGGCCGTGGGCTATACGACCCCTGGCGATATGATGAGCGATTTCAATTACGGAGGAACGGACGCGCTTTACGCAGATCTTTCAGACGGTTCATCCAAATATCGCGGAGGCAGCGAACTTTCCGCGTTTACGACAAACTCTGCAATAATTCTTGTCGTCAACCCGAACAGACCGTTTTTTGCGTCTTATAAGAATGTTTGCAAAGGGTTTACAGTCGGCATAGACCGTGACCTCCTGTACAGCGAAGCCTTGCGAGGGTGCGCAGTGATGACGTGGGTGCCGTTCAATCCGTCGTGGTCAAGAACGATTGAGGCAAATTTAAGCGACAGCAACTATGACAAAGCGGCGGCGGAACGGTTTTTCTACGATGCAAGGCTTTACAAGGACGAGAACTGGCAGTACGAATACTACGGCTCAAAAGTAAATCTGAGAATAGTTGTTGACAGCGACAACAGAAACCATACGGCGTTGGCGCAGGCGCTTTCGGCGCAACTAACGGAAATGGGATTTTCGACGACCGTCCGTCAACTTGCAAGCGAAAGTTACGCGGAAGCGGTCGCAAACAAGAACTACGACATTCTGATAGCCGAAGTCGATATCGGATACGATATGGATATACGCCATGTTTTTGACGAAATAGGATACGATGCGGGGCAAACGGCGTTTTCCGCAGCGCTTGAAGCGTTTGCGAACGGCACAGCCGATATAAAAACGGTGCTTGAACTGTTTTCCGAAGCAATGCCGTTTATTCCGATATGCTATACGCGTTCGGCGCTTGCTCTCAATCTCTCGGTCAAGGGTGAAGTGGAACCGAGCGAAAATTTCATTTTTCCGAAGATTGAAACATGGTCCAAGAACTGAAAACTTTTTATAAAAGAATCAAAAAACATGTCACAAACCGTTTTCTGAAACGTTATATATAATAGAGACTAAAATATATTTATGATTCAGACAACGGCAACCGTTGGTCTTGAAACAGAAAATAAAGGAAAAACAAACAACCTTATTTCACACAGGAGGGAAAAGGTATGAAATGCACAAACTGCGGAACAGAGTTGACTGAGGGCGCGGCTTTTTGCCCCGAATGCGGCTCTCCCGTAAACAACCGGCAACAGGAACCCGAAGCAACGGCTGAAACAAAACAGGAAACTGTTGCAAACGAACCGGCAGAGGCTGTCACCGAAAAAGTTGAATCGGCACAGGCAGAAGACGCGGCGGCGGAAGCAGCGACCGACGAGGGAACGAAATCCGACGCAGGAGAAGAAGTTCCCGTAACGGAAGAAACTCCGACCGAAACGGCGGAAGTTCCGACGGAAACAGTTCCCGCAGCGGACGGAGAAATTCCTGTGATTGAGGAAACGCCGAAAAAGAAACCTCTTTACAAAAAGCCTTTGTTCTACATAATTCTCGTTCTCATTCTTGCGCTTTTGGCAGGAGGCGGATACTTCCTCGCAAAAGAAGTTATTTTCAGGGACGAGGACGACGTTGCAAAAGCGTGGAAGAACACGCTGAACGCGGAATTCGAAAACAACGAAATCTACAAGAACCTCAAAGATTTTGATGAAGACAAGGGACTTACATACGAATTGTTCGCAAATCTCAGTTCCGGTCTGACAACTCTTCCGTCTGACATTGCGCTTCAACTCAATGCAGACATAGTCAAAGACAAATGCGGCAAAGTTGAACTTTTCGTCGGTTCTTCAAAAGACGGAAACATGGACTCGGACAACGAAAAATTGCTTACTGTAAGCGCGTTTACGGATACAAAATCCATGGCTTTCGGTTCGAATCTGCTCGGAGATAAACTTTACGGAATAACCGTTGACGAGAATATCCAAAAGAATTTTGAGAACTCGTACATCGGTCAACTTATCATGTCTCAACTCGGAGAGATTTTCGGAGATGCCTCACTCAATCTTGAACCTAAGAATGACGATGAAAACATATATGAAGCATTTCTGAAAACAATAAAAGAGACAAGAAAAACCGAAAAAGAAAAAATCGAGATCGACGGAAAAACCGTTTCCGTTACCGCAAACATTTATACAGTCAAAGCGACCGACGCCGCAAAACTTGTACAGGACATTCTCGGTTCTGTGACATATGTTCCCGGCATGACCGATGACTTTTCCGACATTGAGGGCGATGACCTCACCGTAAAAATCTACGTCAAAGGCAATTACGTTGTAAGAATCGACCTGATAGATAAAGAAGAAACGGTCATGATAACTTTCGGAAAAGACCCGAAAAAAGGAAATATAACCGTTTCTTTTACAGATAAAGGCGGCAAAACGAAAGTCGTGATTGAAAGAACCGTTGCAAACTCGGCAGACGAATACGTTGCAACATACAAGACCCCCGATGAAGGCTCTTCGGAAGAATTAAATATAGCCGGGACATTCGTCGTAGAGGAGCTCAAATACACACACAACAAAAAGGACGGAAAAATCAAGGTTGAAGCCAAGACATCCGGACTCGGGGTCTCCTTTGAGGGAACGATAAAAACAGACAACGGAGTTGAAGTTGAATTCAAGAACATCGCGAACTACGGCGTAGATATCAGGTTTGCAATAAAAAACAAATCCACGGCAGGCAACGTACCTGAATTCACCGATATACTGAAACTGACAGAAACGGACTTCACGACCACTATCGCCGCAGATATTCAGGAGAACGTACAGAAAATTATTGAAAAAGTTCCCGACGTACTCGGCGAAGATTTTGCAAAATACCTCGAAGAAAATCTTTCTGATATAATCCCCGGTCTCGGAGGAGAAGACACAGAGTATTATACAAGCGGAAACTACGCGTATTTTGAGCAGAGCACTCACCCGAACGGGCTGTCACAAGAATATCTTCAAGGCATTTACGAACAGTGCGTTTCCGTTATAACAGGCGGCAACGCAACTGCCGGAGTAAAGGATTATTCCGATTACCTCGGTTGCTATGTTGCGGTGTTTGAGCAGAAAATAGGCGACGTAACATATCATATCGAAAAATGCTATGCGGACGACACTTACAGCGAGATAGGCGCATATTTTTGCAGAGTTTTTGATAAAAACGGCTGTGCAATAGACATATATCTTGACAATCTCAAAATCTGTGAGGGCATATATGTATATCTTGCAGAAAACGCAGATTCGGCTATCATTTTGATTTATGACGGAACAGGCGCTTTCCAAACCGTTTATACAAACGACGAGCAATAAGCAGCGGTTGCAAAGACATTAGAAACAAATAGTTTTACAACAAAAATCCGCCTGCGGTGTAAATGCACCGCAGGCGGATTTTTTTCGAATCATCAGTCTTTATTATAAAAACGGAAAGAGAACAAGTCGCATTCGCGCATAACGATTCTCATGCGGACGGTCTTTCCTTTGAGCGGGGAAAGGTCTCTGTTGCGACGCCATGAAACATCACGGGCAACGGTGTCGCCGAACATCTCGTCACAATATTTCATCTCATACCCTCTGAACGGAACGCCTTTTTCATCAAGAAATTCAACGTAGAAGTGCCCCGAAACGGTCGTTCTGTAATTGAATTCGAGACGGTCGCCGTCAAAGATAAACGGCTTTGTGAGCAGTTCCGTATCGGGATATTTCGCATGAAGCGAAACAAATCCGTCAAGGCGAATAACGTATCTTCTTATCGCATTTTCCGCAAGGTCGGGCGCAAACATCGAGATCTGATTCGGCTCGTTCTTTCTGTCGGACGGCGTTTCAACCATGCCGTGCGCGGGGTATGCGTCGCCGTAGACCCAGTTGCCGTCGCCCTCGATACCCGACGGGAAGAAAGGAACATCGTCAAAACGGTGGAAGTTCAATCCGTCACGGCTCGTCATAAACAAACCATCCGTCATCGCATATCTGCCCGTCCAACGGCGTTCGGGATTCGGCAGTTCCTCATACATTCTCGTCCACGGACGATCGTAATATCTGGTCGGGAATCCGAAAATAATATGCGGGGCGCGGTAGTAGGGAGCTATATTGTTCGTATAAAGTTGGTATGCGGGCTGATCGCCGTATTTAAGGTCTTCCGGCTCGCTCCAATGATAGAAGTCGTCCGAGACGGCGGTCTTTATGCAGCGGCAGCCTGTCGCCTGATACGACGGTATATCATTCATTGACGTTTCGCCGAGATGCAGCGACGGTTCATGGAACTGCCAGCCTCTGAAAAACGCTCTGTACTTGCCTATTTCGGGGTCGTAATAAAGAGTGTTGAGTGAGTCAAATGTACCCTTTGTTATAACCGTTCCGATGTCGCGCCAATGGATTCCGTCGGGGGAAACCACGCCGCTCAAAACAGCCACACCGTTTATAACACGTTCCGCAAGCGCCTTGTAACGTTCTCCTTCGCGGCAGTTCGGGCTGGTGTCGTACATTGCATAGAAGTTATCCAACAGGTCGTAATCGAAAAAGTATACGATATTGTTATGTCTCGTTCCGCGGAATTCGTAAATCCCGAAATCGGGCTTTTCCCAATGTATTCCGTCAACGCTTTCGGCGCGGCAGATATGCTGCTGCGGCCAGTTCCCAGCCTTGTTCTGTCCGAAACCGTGCGCGGTATAAAACATAATGTACTTTTCGCCGTTGTGAATGATGCTGTAATACGAAGTCGCGTGGTCATCCGCCAGAGTGTCTCTGCGAATCGCTATTTCACGCGGTTCGGGTTGGTGGAGAACAAACTCCGTATCTCCGAGTTTTTCGAACATCTCGCCGTCAACGAAAAGTTCGCGTCTGTTTCCGATATTGATTGCCTTGCTCATTTTATTCCTCCGTAACCGAGCGGATAAAATCCGTCAGGTCTTTGTTTACTTCGTCCCTGTTTGTTTCGTTCAGTATCTCATGCCTTGCGCCGTCATAAAGTTTAAGAGATACATTTTTGTGCCCCGTCGCAACAAGGCGGTCATACACTTCTTTTACGCCCTTGCCGTAGTTGCCCACGGGGTCGTCGCTGCCCGCGATAAGCAAGACGGGTTTTTCGGTATCAACCGCTTCAAACCATTTTTTCGAATTTGCGCGTCTGTTCAGAGTTATAAGGTCAAGCAGCGCCGAAACGGAAAAATCAAAAGTGCAGAGTTTATCCGCATCGTGTATTGCAACCATATCAGTATCTCTTGTCAGCCACTCAAAACCGCCGGTTGCGCCGAATTTCTTATTATATGTTCCGAACACAAGCGCATAAAGAAGTTTTGAACGGGCATGACTGCCCCTGAACGCCTTAATTATCTTTGTCATAACCACGCCGAAGCCCGAACCGGGATTGTTACCGCCCGTGCCGCAGGCAACAAGCGCGTCATAATCGTCATATCTGGCATATGTCAGTCTTGCAACAAACGAGCCCATGCTGTGACCGAACAGCACGGTTTTTGCACCGCAGTCGGAAAGTCTTTTACGGACGGCGGTCTTAACCGTATGCACGTCGTCTATAAGTACGCTCCACCCGTCTTTTTCGGCGAAATAGCCGAGTTCGGTCTCGTCTGATACGGTCTTGCCGTGACCGAGATGGTCGTGTGCGCAGACTGCAAAGCCGTTCTCGCAGAGAATCCGCATAACAGGGTCGTAACGCTCGATATGTTCTACCATGCCGTGAACTATCTGTACAAGCGCTTTCAGGGTCTCATCGGGTTCGTAAAGTTTTGCGTAAAGGTCGTGAACGCCGTCGGTTGACGGTATGCGAAGTTCGCTGATTTTCATTCGTCGATCTCCCCTCTGCGGGCGCAGTCAACGGCGCGCCGCCAGCCTTTAAGTTTTTTGTTTCGTATATCGGATGCCATATTAGGCATAAAAATGTCTTCCTGTGAGAGCAGTTCTTTCAATTCCTCTTCGTTTTTCCAAAAGCCGCAGGTCAGTCCCGCAAGGAACGCCGCACCGAGAGCCGTTGCTTCGCTCATTTTTCTGCGTCTGACAACCGTTGCGGAAATATCCGCCTGAAACTGCATCAAAAGCCCGTTTGCACACGCACCGCCGTCAACGCAAAGAGAATTAAGACGGTTGCCGGTATCCGCACGCATGGCTTCGAGCAGATCCTCGGTTTGATATGCAATAGATTCAAGCGCGGCTCTGATTATATGATTTCTGTTGCTTCCTCTGGTAAGTCCGGTTATCGTTCCTCGCGCATACATATCCCAATAAGGCGCACCGAGACCGGCAAATGCGGGGACGACATAAACGCCGCCGCAGTCATCTACTTTGCGGGCAAAATATTCGCTGTCCGTCGATTCCGAAATAAAACCGAGTTCGTCGCGAAGCCACTGTATAACAGCTCCTCCCACAAAAACGCTACCCTCGAGCGCATAACTTTTTTTGTTACAATCGGAACTGGCCGCAACGGTCGATATAAGACCGTTTGAACTGATTATCGGTGAGTCACCGCAGTTCATCAGCAAAAAGCAACCCGTTCCGTATGTGTTTTTGACATCGCCTTTTTCAAAGCAGCCCTGCCCAAAAAGTGCCGCTTGTTGGTCTCCCGCTATGCCGCAAACGGGAATCTCCGTACCTTGGATATTAACCGTGCCGAAATCGGACGCAGAGCAGCAAACTTCGGGAAGCATACTTCTCGGGATACCGAAAAGAGAAAGCAGTTTTTCGTCCCAGTCAAGTTTTTCGATATCAAAAAGCATTGTTCGCGAAGCGTTTGTTCTGTCCGTCAAATGCTTTTTGCCGTTCGTAAGTTTCCAAAGCAGCCACGAATCGACGGTACCGAAAATCAAGTCGCCTTTTTCGGCACGTTCACGGGCGCCCTCGACGTTATCAAGAATCCACTTAACTTTCGTTCCGCTGAAATATGCGTCTGTCGGAAGTCCGGTCACGCGGCGGATATACTCTTCATATCCGTCCTTTTTCAGTTGTTCGCAAAGTTCCGCGGTGCGGCGGCATTGCCAAACTATCGCATTGTAAACGGGTTTGCCCGTATGTCTGTCCCATACGACCGCCGTCTCACGCTGATTCGTTATACCTATCGCGGCGATCTCTTCGGGGTCGATATCCATTTTGGTTATCGCCTCGGTCATAACGCCGTACTGGCAAGAGTAAATTTCCATCGGGTCGTGCTCGACCCAACCCTCTTTCGGATAGATCTGCGCAAACTCTCTCTGCGAAACGGAGACGACTTTTCCTTTTGCGTCAAAAACGACCGCACGGGCACTTGTTGTTCCCTCGTCGAGAGCAAGAACGTATTTTTTCATGTCCGAACCTTTCTTTGCAAGGCAAATCAAAGTATCTTTCTATTTCTTTCCTTTAAGTTTCAACATAAGCCCGATATACAGTTTTTTTGCTTTCGGGAACGCTTTCGCCATAAATTTATATGTCAGCGGACGCACGGGCATTTCAAACTCGCCCGCAAATTCAACGACTACGGGATTGAATTTCAACTTAAACTCCGAAAGAGTGTCGTTTAAGTCTCCGTGTATGCCCATAAAACTGAATGTCGAAAGTCCCTCGTCGCGGAAACGGCGCATCGCCTCAAACCTTATCTGATTGGTGGTGCGAAAACGCGGATAAACACTGTCGTCAAAGCCCGAATACATCAGATATGCGGTGTCTCGGCTTTTAAGGAACAGCACCGCGGACATATCGACGATGTTTCCTTTTTCTTCGCGCAGTCTTTTTGCCTCCGTCCTGTCGGCGCGGGTCTGCTCGTCGTCCGGCTGAGTGTCCAAAAACTTTTCGAACCTGTCAAGATCCATTTTTGCAAACATGATGACAAGGTTATCCCCGAACGCCTTTTTCATACGGGTAAAGTATTCCGCATCGCGGAGCAAAATATGCTGGCGCTGTTCCGTATGCTCCGAAATGCGCACAAATTCTTCAACGGCGTTTTCGGAGAGGTCGGTCTCGAAAAATATGCCGCGTTTTTCGGTATACGCGCCGATAAATTTTTTCAGTTTTTTATCGAATCCGCTCAGGATTTCTTCGTCCGTCAGCGCGTGCCCGTCCTCCGCGACAAGCGAATATTCGGCATTGAAACGCGGTTGGGTGTAGGTGTTGAAATCCGTGGCAAAACCCATGTGACGGAAGCCCTGTTTTTTGAGCAGTTCAAGTTGCTCAAGCCCCGTCTTATTCTCTGTCTTTTCACCTTTGTAAATACTGCCTATGCGTATCTCTGGATCAATTCGCAGGACGTATGCCCTGATCTTTTTGCAGTAATCGCGAAGCCCCGAAACAAAAACGGAAACAAGTTCCTCGTTTGAATAATCGGCGATAAATCCGCGCGGAGAATACGCTATTTTGAAGCCGAGCGGCAGACGGCGTATAAGAAGAAGCGCAGAGCCGCAGAGAGTGCCGTTCTCATCGCGTACTCCGCAAAGAATACTTGACCAATCGGGTTTGACCTGCGCCCATGAGGGAGATTGCATCACATTGTAATGCGGAAGCGCGGCAAGAAACTTTTCAATCTCTTCCGCCGTCACATCGGTTGTAAACGTATATGTCATTTCAATTTCTCCAATCTTTTCAACAGGGCGTGAAATTCATCTTCGCAGAGCATTATGTTCAGTATTTCAATAAGCGCATTCGAGGACATTTTTTTCGGAAGTCCGAGTTCTTTTTTTATCAGATCTCTGCGCGCGGAACAATTTTCGCCGCCCGAAAGCCCGAGCAGATAAAAGTCGGTCTTTGTCAGATATTTTTTCCGTTCGGTTCGGCTTGCGGTCACGCCCGCCTTTTCAAGCGCGGAAAGAATAACCGACTCGTCTACGCCCTCAACACCGAGCGTGCCCTCCGCAGAAGCGTGAGCCTTGCGTTTTTCCTTGCCTTTTATATCGGGGACATACGCATTCACAACGTTTTTTGCGCCGACGAGATTGACAATGTAATTGCGTATGGTAAATCCCGCGCTGTCGCTGTCCGTCAGAATGAGCAAGCCGCGTTTTTCCGCAAGCGCCCGAAGCGTCTTTTTAAGTCCCTCATTTTTGAATATGCCGAACCCATCGGTACATATAACCGTTGCGTCAAGTATTCCCGCAAGTTTTATCCTGTCGTATTTGCCCTCAACGACAACTATTCTGTCAACGGTTATCATAAGCGCTCCGTCAGTTCCGAGACAAGGCGATAAAGTACGGCGTTCGGAGGTGTTGCGGTCGATTTCAGCGCAATATCGGCTTTGACGCATATTTCAACAGCGTCATCAATATCTTCGACCGAATGTTTTTTTGCGCATTTGATATATGAAAACGCGTTTTTGACGCCTATCGCTTTCGCTATTTCGGAATCCGAACTGCCGAGGTCGAGCAGAAGTTTGACCTTCCAAAGTTTTCCGATATATCCGAACACGGTCGCCGCAAGAATCTGTTCGTTGCCGTCTTTCGTTTTCAGAAAATCCTCAATCAGTAAAAATGCCTTTCCGGGGTCACTCTCGATAATGGCATTTGTGATAAGATAGCCTTTGACCTCTGCGGAATTATGACATATCGCGTCCACATCGGAGGCTTTGAGCCTGCCGTCATCGGTATAAAACCTGATTTTTTCTATTTCGGAGCGCAGGGCAAGCATTGACGGACCTATGCAGTCAAGCAGATATTTTGCATCGTATTCGGAAACGGTAAGTCCCTCAATGGCGCATTGTTTGCCTATCCAGCGCACAAGCGTTTTTTCATCGGGGGAATCTATACGGACAAGGCTGCCCTTTTCGCTTATCAAGTCGATAAATTTTTTTGCGTTCTCCGACTTCTTGTCATAATCGTCTTTCGTATCGTAAAAGATTATCATACCGTCGGGCGCGAACACATCGGGATTTTTCAGGCAAAAAGCCGCGACGTCGCCGTTCAGGGGCAGGTCTTTGACAATAACGACCTTTCTTTCCGAAAGCATCGAAAACGAACCTGCTGCGGATTCAAACTCTTCTGAGGAAAGCGTTTCGCCGTCATAGCGGTATGTCACGTCGTCACGGACGTCCTCGGGCAGGAATGCGTCACGCAGTTTTTCAAGCCAAAAGAATTTCAGATACGGTTCGTTGCCGAAAACATAGTACACGGGGGAAAACTCGCCGCTTTTCAGTTGTTCGGTTATAAGTTCCGATCCGACCGCATTTTTAGAAGCCACGAGATTCACCCTTTCTCATTTTCTTACTTATTATTTAATATATCCCTATTATACAATTATGAAGCGATGTTGTCAATATCAAAAAATCGAAAAAGTTCACAAAAAGGGCTTGACAGCCGTTTGATTATATGGTATAATCAGTAAGCGTTGAAAAAGACTCGACGTTTGGTGAAGACTCATCGCTGGTGTAGCTCAATTGGCAGAGCAGCTGATTTGTAATCAGCAGGTTGCGGGTT
>URFZ01000001.1 GCA_900547165.1 uncultured Eubacteriales bacterium | reverse complement strand
AATAATCACTTCGGGCGCGTGCTATCAATATGTCAAAGAAGTTTTCGGAAATGATGTTTCCGTTCTCAAACTCGGACTTGTCAATCCGCTGCCCGTTGACACGATAAAGGATTTTGCTTCAAAAGTTAAACGCCTTGTCGTTATCGAGGAACTTGACCCCGTTATAGAAAATCATTGTCTTGCGCTCGGACTCAAAGTTGAGGGCAAATCGCTTTTCGGTTATCTCGGCGAACTTTCGCAGAGAAAAATAGCGGAAGCGTTCGGCATTGAGGATAAGTCGTTCTCCGCGCTTGAAACCCCCGTTCCCGTTCGTCCTCCGATGATGTGCGCGGGCTGCCCGCACAGAGGAATGTATTACGTCCTTGCAAAAAACAAGGTCACGGTTTTCGGCGACATCGGCTGTTATACGCTCGGCGCTCAGCCGCCGCTCAACTCGCTTGACACGACCCTTTGCATGGGCGCGTCCGTTTCGGGCATTCACGGCTTTAACAAATCGGGCGGAACGGAAAGAGAGAAGAAAACCGTTGCCGTTATCGGAGACTCCACGTTTATGCATTCCGGTATGACGGGACTTGTGAACATCGCTTACAATGCAACCAATTCGACCGTTATCATTCTTGACAACTCCATAACCGGCATGACGGGACATCAGCAGAATCCGACGACCGGTTACAACATAAAAGGCGATCCCGCCGCAAAAGTTGACCTTGAAGCGCTTTGCCGCGCACTCGGCATAAACCGTGTCAAAGTTGTTGACCCGTATGACCTTGCGGAATGCGACAAAGTTCTTAAAGAGGAACTTGCCGCAGAAGAACCGTCTGTCATCATCAGTCGCAGACCCTGTGTTCTGCTCAAAAGCGTCAAGGCAAAATCTCCCGTTCACGTCAACCATGAAAAATGTATCGGCTGCAAGGCTTGCATGAAATTCGGCTGTCCCGCGATAAGCGTCAAAGAAAAGAAAGCCGTTGTTGACGCGACACTTTGCGTCGGCTGTGACGTGTGCAAACAACTCTGCAAATTCGGTGCATTTGAAAGCGAGGCGAGAGCGTGATGAAAACAACAAGTTTAATGATTGTAGGCGTCGGCGGACAGGGCACGCTTCTTGCGTCCAAACTGCTCGGCAGACTGCTTGTGTCCGAGGGCTACGATGTAAAGGTTTCCGAGGTTCACGGCATGAGCCAACGCGGAGGCAGCGTTGTGACGTATGTGCGTTTCGGTGAAAAAGTTTATTCGCCCATAGTCGAAAGAGGCGAAGCTGATTATATAATCTCTTTCGAAAAGGCGGAGGCTGCACGTTGGCTTCCGTTCCTGAAAAAAGGCGGGAAAATGATAGTCAACACCCAGCAGATAGACCCCATGCCCGTTATTATCGGCGCGGCTGAATATCCCGAAAACGTGATAGAAGAGATGATAGCGCTCGGCGTTGATATAGACGCGATAGATGCGTTGACGCCCGCTCTTGAAGCAGGCTCCGCAAAAGCGGTCAACATCGTTCTTATGGGCAGACTTGCCCGTCATTTCGATATTCCGAGAGAAAAATGGACGGCGGCGATAGAACAGTCCGTTGCTCCGAAGTTCGTTGAAATGAACGAAAAGGCGTTCGCACTCGGCTACGACGCGGAAAATTGAGGTGCGCTATGAAGTATTGGCAGGAAGAAATCGAGACAATGCCTCATGAAAAAATAGAGGAATTGCAAACCGAAAGACTTATAAAACAGGTCGGCAGAGTTTATGACAACGTCGAACTTTACCGCAACCGCATGGACGCGGCGGGGGTAAAGCCCTCCGACATAAAGTCTCTTGACGATATAACAAAATTGCCGTTTACCTGCAAACAGGACTTGCGAGACACTTATCCTTACGGAATGTTTGCCGTATCTCTTGACGAGGTCGTCAGACTGCACGCATCTTCGGGCACGACGGGTAAACAGATAGTCGTTGGCTACACAAGAAATGACCTTGATATGTGGGATGATATATGTGCGCGCCAACTTGTTGCGGCGGGTGCTGACAAAAAAAGCAAAGTCCACGTTTCCTACGGCTACGGACTTTTTACGGGCGGCATGGGCTTTCACGGCGGCGCGACCAAACTCGGCGCAACCGTAATTCCCGTATCAAGCGGAAATACCGCAAGACAGATAACCATTATCAAGGATTTTGAGTCCGATGTTATATGCTGCACCCCGTCTTATGCTTTGTATATTGCGGAGACAATGGAAAAAGAGGGCGTGGATGTTTCCCAACTCAAACTCAAAGCGGGTATTTTCGGAGCCGAACCGTGGACGGAGGAAATGCGTGCGGAGATAGAAAGACGTCTCGGCATAAAAGCATACGACGTATACGGCCTTACCGAGATCTGCGGCCCCGGCGTTGCGTATGAATGCTCCGAACAGCACGGAATGCACGTCAACGAAGACTATTTTATAATTGAAATAATAGACCCCGAAACGGGAGAACACGTTCCCGACGGCACGCAGGGCGAGATAGTTTTCACCTGCCTGACAAAAGAAGCTTTCCCTCTTATACGTTTCAGAACAAGAGATATAGGCACGATAACGCACGAAAAATGTTCCTGCGGCAGAACGTTTGTCCGTATGTCCAAACCGATGGGCAGAACCGACGATATGCTCATAATCCGCGGCGTCAACGTCTTCCCGTCGCAGATAGAGACCGTTCTGATTAAAATGGGATATTCGCCGAACTATCAGATAGTGGTTGACAGAATAGACAATCACGATACCCTTGACGTGCTTGTGGAAATGACCGTTGACGCGTTCACGGATACCGTGACCGGCATATCCAAAAAAGAAAAAGAACTCGAAAGCGAACTGCGCTCTCTGCTCGGTATCGCCGCAAAAGTTCACCTTGTCGCTCCCGAATCGATAGCGCGGAGCGAGGGCAAAGCAAAACGAGTTATAGACAAACGACTTAAATAAACGGAGGATAAAGATATGACAGTTTCGCAATTATCGATCTTTGTTGAAAACAAGGCGGGCAAACTCGTCGAGATAACGGAAGTTCTCGGCAGAGCGGGTATAGATATCCGTGCGATGTCTATCGCGGACACGCAGGATTTCGGAATACTCCGTCTTATCGTCAGCGACGCCGAAAAGGCGAAAAAAGTTCTGACCGAAAACGGAAACATCGTCAGCATAACAAAGGTTACCGCAGTTGCGGTGGACGACAAACCCGGAGCGCTGACGGAAGTTATAAAACTGCTTTCCGACAACGGCGTAAATATTGAGTATATGTATGCGTTCATCACCGTTTCGGGCAAACATGCCTGCGTTGTTCTCCGTGTCGAAGACAACGACAAGGCGATAAAACTTCTTTCCGAACACGGAATAAAACTCGTTTGCGAAGAAGATATAAAGAATTTATAGGAGAATGACCGAAAATGAAGATCTCGGAACTTTTTTCGGATAGCAAACAACATCTGTCTTTCGAGGTTTTTCCCCCGAACAAAAGAGTTTCCGCCGATACGGTCTATGCCGCAGCGGAAAATATAGCAAAGTTGAATCCCGCATATATCAGCGTCACTTACGGCGCGGGCGGTTCTGCAACGCAGCAGGCGGTCACACTTGACTTGGCAAAACACATCAAGAAGCAGGGGGTTATACCTCTTGCACACCTGACCTGCATAAATTCGGACACGGAACGCATAGACAATATGCTCCGTTCTCTGCGCGCGGAGGGCATAGAAAACGTTTTGGCTCTGCGCGGAGACCTTGTTGAGGGCGCGGACGTCAACCCTCAGTATCTGCACGCAACGGACTTGATAAAACATATATCGGAATTCGGCGGGTTCGATATCGCCGCCGCCTGTTACCCCGAGGGACACCCCAACAGCGAGGGCGTTGAGGCGGAGATACAATATATGAAGATGAAAGAAGACCTTGGCGCAACGCACTTTATCAGCCAACTTTTCTTTGACAATGAGGACTTCTATTATATGGCGGATCTTGCCCGCCGCGCGGGTGTCAAAGTCCCCATTCAGGCGGGAGTTATGCCCGTTGTGAACGTGCGCCAGATACAGCGTATGGTCAGCACCTGCGGCGCAAAACTGCCGAGAAAATTCTCAAAGATAATGGCTCGTTACGGCTCAAAGCCCGAGGCGCTTTTCGACGCGGGAATAAGTTATGCGATAGAGCAGATAATAGACCTGCTTGCAAGCGGAGTTCAGGGCATACACGTTTACGCAATGAATAACATCGAGGTTTCGCGCCGCATATACGAAGCGGTTGCGAATATGTTATGAGAATAAAATTTTTAAGAGAACCCCATGTACGTCGCGCCGAAATGCTGCGATATGCAAGGTGCGGCGACGGTGTCGGCGTTGAAAAGGAAGTGGAACAGGCGCAAAGGCTCGTTGACGACCTTATCCGTCCTGCCGCCGCCGCCGTTGTTTTTGATATAAAAAGAGACGGCGAAAAACTTTTTGTCGCAGATACGGAACTTGAAGGCAAGAGCATAAAAAAACTGCTTGCTCCGTGCAATAAATGCGTTGTGATGGCGATAACCGTCGGGTTTGAATTGGATATGAAGATAGCCGCGCTCGGCTCGTCTTCTCCCGCGCTTTCGCTTTTGGCGGACGCCGCCGCGTCTTCTGCCGTAGAGGATGCCTGCGACGCCTGCTGCGAAAGCATTGAAAGCGAACTCGGAGTAAAACTGACGCCGAGATTTTCGCCTGGGTACGGGGATTTGCCGATGAATATTCAGCCTGCGCTCCTTACCCTGACAAACGCAAGACGCGATCTGGGGCTTACCGTAGGGTCGGGCTGTATGCTTTCTCCGATAAAATCCGTGACGGCGATAGCGGGAATAAAAGAGGTGGAAAACGATGAATTTTGACGAGTTGATTTTTCTTGACGGCGCAATGGGTACGATGCTTCAGGCGCGGGGAATGAAACCGGGTGACAATCCGTGCGTTTTCGGTGCGGAAAATCCGCAGATACTCGAAGATATTCACCGAGGATATTTTGAGGCGGGTTCTCAGATAGTGCTTTCGAATACTTTCGGGGCAAGCGTTCCGAAGATGAAGGACAGCGGCATGAGTTGCGAAGAAGCGACCTTTGCCGCCGTTTCCGCCGCAAAAGAAGCCGCGAAACCGTTCGACGGAAAAGTGGCGCTTGACGTAGGTCCTCTCGGCGAACTTCTCGAACCTCTCGGCTCTTTGTCCTTTGAGACCGCGGTCGAATATTTCAAAGTTCAGATGACGGCGGGCGAAAAGGCGGGTGCAGACCTTATATTCATCGAAACGATGATGGATCTTTACGAGGCAAAAGCCGCTCTTGTCGCCGCAAAGGAGAATACGTCGCTTCCCGTTTTTGTGACGATGACTTTTGAGGAAAACGGAAGAACGTTTACGGGTTGCGACGTGCCGTCTGCGGCAATCGCGCTTACGGCTTTCGGAGCAGACGCGATAGGCGTCAACTGCTCGGTAGGACCGGATAAACTGCTCTCCGTTGTTTCCGAAATGCGGAAATATACAACGCTGCCGCTTATCGCAAAACCGAATGCGGGGCTTCCCCGTGCGGACGGCAGTTACGATCTGACCCCCGCAGAGTTTGCCGCGCATACGGCGGAACTTGTAAAAGCGGGTGCGTGCGTCGTCGGCGGTTGTTGCGGCACAACGCCCGAACATATAAGGCTTCTGAAAGAAAAACTTTTGAATACAAAGTCTCCCAAACGCCCGAAAACCGTTCCCGTCGGCGTTTGCTCTTCAACTAAACACGTCATTCTTTCCCGTCCCGTAACGGTTGGTGAAAGACTTAATCCGACGGGAAAAAAATTGCTTAAACAGGCGCTTATAGACGGCGATATGGGATATATTTGCCGTCAGGCGGTCGCACAGCAGGAGCAGGGGGCGGAAATTCTTGACATAAATGTCGGAGTACCCGGCGCAAATGAAGAAGAACTGATGAAAAAGGTCGTTTCGGCGGTTCGCTCCGTCAGCGATCTTCCGTTGCAGATAGACTCTTCCGACCCTGCCGCAATAGAAGCGGGGCTTCGCCTTGCGGGCGGTCGCTCGATAGTCAATTCCGTTAACGGCAAAGAAGAATCATTAAAAACTATACTTCCCATTGCGAAAAAGTACGGGGCGGTGGTCGTCGGGCTTGCGCTTGACGAAAACGGCATTCCCGAAACTTCCGAGGGCAGGGTGGAGATAGCGAAAAAGATCATCTCCCGCTGTGAAGAAGCGGGAATACCCCGTGCGGATATAGCGATAGACTGTCTGACGATGACTGTCGGTGTCGATTCCGAAAATCCGAGAATAACGCTTTCCGCTCTTGAAGAGGTAAAAAAACTCGGTGCAAAAACGGTGCTCGGCGTCAGCAACGTTTCGTTCGGTCTGCCGAGAAGAGATATTGTCAACAGAACATTTCTTGCGGCGGCGTTGAACAGGGGACTCGATCTTGCGATAATCAACCCCGGCGACACCGCCATGATAGAAACAATGGCAGCTTCGCGTCTGCTTTCGGGTTTTGACGAGGGCGGCGCGGAGTATATAGAAAAATTTTCGCAATCCGTAGCCGAAAAAATTCCGCAGGGAAGCGCGTATTCTCTTTCGGACGCGGTGGAACGCGGGCTTTGCGACGAAGCGGCGGCGGCGATGAAAACGCTGTTGCGGACCGAGGACGCGCAGAACGTTATCAATACAGAATTGATTCCCATTCTCGACAATATCGGAAAACGCTACGAAGACGGCAAGATATATCTGCCGCAACTTATGCGTTCCGCAGAAGCGGCAAGGGCGGCTTGCGACGTTGTCCGTGCGGCGCTGCCCGCGGCGGAAAACGGCTCGGAAGACATAGTTGTGCTTGCCACCGTTCACGGCGATATTCACGATATAGGCAAAAATATCGTGCGTTCTGTGCTTGAAAATTACGGTTTCAGAATAATAGATCTCGGCCGCGACGTTCCCGAACAGACCGTGGTTGATGCGGTTATCAAAAGCGGCGCAAAACTTTGCGGTCTCAGCGCCTTGATGACAACGACCGTGCCCGCGATGGAACAAACGATAAAACTGCTCAACGAGCAGGCTCCGTTCTGCAAAACGGTTGTCGGCGGCGCCGTTCTGACTGCCGATTATGCCGCAAAAATAGGCGCGGATTATTATTCGAAAGATGCGGCGGCAACGGTGCGTGCGGCAAAAGAGGTTTACGGTCGGAACTGACCGAAAGGAGTATATAATAAAATGGAATTTAAGTTTTCGAACAGAATAAGCGGCGTTCAGGGATCTGCCATAAGAGAAATATTCAAATACGGCAACCGTCCAGAGGTTATAAGTCTTGCGGGCGGCAACCCCGCACCCGAACTGTTTCCGTCCAAAGAATTTGCGGAAATACTTGCCGAAATACTTGCAAAAAAACCGACGGAAGCGCTTCAATACGGTGTGACGGAGGGGTATGCGCCGCTCCGCGAATACGTTAAAAAATTCATCGCCGAAAGGGAAAACATCGGCAGAGATTTTGATGAAACAATAATAGTTTCGGGCGGTCAGCAGGGAATAGACCTTGCAACGAAAGTGCTTGTCAACGAAGGCGACGCGGTTATAGTTGAAGAACCGAGTTTTATCGGCGCGTTGAACGCATTCCGCGCTTACGGCGCAAAACTTGTCGGCGTTCCCGTTAAAAACGACGGTATGGACATAGACGTCCTCGAACAAAAACTCAACGAGACCGAAAACGTCAAGATAATTTACACCATTCCCACTTTCCAGAACCCGTCGGGTGTAACTATGTCCGAGGAAAAGAGAAAGAAACTCTATGCGCTTGCAAAAAAACACGGCGTCGTTATTATCGAGGATAACCCGTACGGGGAACTGACGTTCGACGGCTCAAAAGTTCCGACGATAAAATCGGGCGACGATGAGGGCGTTGTTCTTTACAGCGGTTCGTTTTCAAAAATTCTGACCCCGGGAATCCGCGTCGGCTACATAACGGGTCACCGCGACCTTATCGCAAAAATGGTTATAGCAAAGCAGGTTTCGGACGTTCATACGCCCATGCTCACGCAGATGATGTCTTATGAGTTCCTGACGCGTTACGACCTTTCCTCGCATATCAAAAAACTCCGTGCGCTTTACGGCAAACGCTGCAAGACCATGCTTGACGCGATAGATGAGTATTTCCCGAAGACTGCGACAAGAACTTCTCCGAAAGGCGGACTTTTTGTCTGGTGCGACCTCTGTGACGGAACGGACACCGCGCCGCTTGCGAAAGAATGCGTGCAAAAGAATGTTCTTTTCGTTCCGGGCAGCACATTTATGGTTGATATGAACGCGCCGACTTCGACAATGAGACTGAACTATTCTTCGATGACAGAGGACAGAATAGTCGAGGGCGTGAAACTTCTCGGAAACGCAATAAAAGAATCGGAACTGTAAATAGAATAATCGGTTCTGTTTATAAAGTAACAAAAAGCGAAGATCTCCCTTGCGGAGGTCTTCGCTTTTTGTCAAGAACAAGCAGAGGGGCATATAGTGATAGTGGAAAAGTCGGAATGAAACGGAGATGTAAAAAAAGTGACATTAAAAACATTGCGGGAACTTCCCGTCGGGGATGAGTGCCGAGTGGTCGGAACCGCTTTCCGAGGTTCGGAAAAAAGGCGAATGTTCGATCTCGGAATAGTTCGCGGAACGAAAGTGAAAGCGCTTCACAAAAGTCCCTGCGGAGATCCCGTGGCATATATGATAAGAGGTGCCGTTCTTGCCGTTCGCGGTTCGGACGCGGAAAAAATATTTATCGGATACAGGTGATTTTTATTGGGCTTGACAAATTCTTCTACGGGCTTTTTCGTTGCGGGCGAAAGAAGCGAAAAATGCGGGGATTATATCGTTGCGCTTGCGGGAAACCCGAATGTCGGAAAAAGCACGGTGTTCAATGCGCTGACGGGACTTAAACAGCATACGGGCAACTGGCCGGGAAAGACCGTCGGAAACGCGGTGGGAAAGTATTTATATAAAGGAAAGGAATATTCGCTTGTTGACGTTCCCGGCACGTATTCTCTTCTTGCAAATTCCGCGGAAGAGGAAATAGCGCGTGATTTTCTTTGCTTCGGAGACTGCGATTGCCGAATAATCACGGTTGACGCGACCTGTCTTGAAAGAAATCTTAACCTTGTTTTGCAGATACTGGAATTTACCGACCGTGCGGTTGTGCTTCTGAACCTGATGGACGAAGCGAAAAAGAAAGGAATACATATAGACACCGACGAACTCTCTCTGCAACTCGGTGTTCCCGTTATTCCCGCCGCCGCAAGGTCGGGCAAAGGGCTTGACAAACTGAAAGATGCCGTGTGCCGCGTGTGTGAGGGCAAAAAATGCTATGTGCCGTGTATGCTTTACGGCAAAGAGACGGAAGAAACAGTGCGTGCGCTTTCGGACATTGTTGCGGAGAAGTTAACGGGGCTGCTTTCTCCCCGCTGGATCGCGCTGAAACTGCTTGAACGGAATAAGACGTTGAACGCACGAATATGCGAATATACCAAAACCGACTTTTCGGCAGATGAACGCATCGAACGGCTCATTTCGCAAACGAATGGAGAAGAATTTCTTGAAGAAGAGGTCGGAACGGTTGTTGCCCGCGCCGAACAGATAGCCGCGCTGTGTCTTCATTCGCCGCCGAATGCCGATAGGCGCGACCGCAGGGCAGACAGGATTTTGACATCTCCTCTGACGGGTATTCCCGTTATGCTTGCGCTTTTTGCTTTGATACTATGGATAACGGTCGTCGGCGCAAACTATCCGTCCGAGTTGCTGTTTCGGGGCTTTGCCTTCCTCGGTGAAAAATTTCGCGGGCTTTTGCAGGCAATATCCGCTCCTCCCGCAGTTGTCGGCTGTGTCACAGATGGGATATATCTGACGCTGACATGGGTGGTTTCTGTAATGCTCCCGCCCATGGCAATATTTTTTCCGATGTTTACGCTTCTTGAAGACATCGGATATTTGCCGCGTATAGCATTTAACCTCGACGGGCTTTTCCGTCGTGCGGGCGCTCACGGCAAGCAGTCTTTGACCATGTGTATGGGCTTCGGCTGCAATGCCTGCGGAATAACGGGCTGCCGCATTATAGACTCTCCCCGTGAACGCGCAATCGCGCTTCTGACAAACAATCTCGTTCCCTGCAACGGACGGTTTCCGACGCTTATCGCGCTGATCTCCATGTTTTTGGTCGGGTCTGCCGTCGGCGGTGCAAGATCGTTCCTTTGTGCCGCTATACTGCTCGGCATAATAGTATTGTCTGTGCTTTCCACCCTCGGCGCGTCAAAATTCCTGTCCTCGACATTCCTGAAAGGCAAGCCGTCCTCTTTTACTCTTGAACTGCCGCCGTACCGTGTTCCCAAAATAGGCAGCGTCATCGTTCGCTCCGTCCTTGACAGAACTCTGTTCGTTCTCGGCAGAGCAGTCGTTGTTGCCGTGCCCGCAGGACTGTTGATTTGGCTGCTTGCGAATATTCATGTTTCGGATACGACCTTGCTTGCATCTTTGACGGCTGTTCTCGACCCTCTCGGCAAAGCACTCGGGCTCGACGGCGCAATAATCCTGGGGCTCGTTCTCGGCTTTCCCGCAAATGAGATAGTTTTGCCGATAATTCTGATGTGTTACATGAACAGTGGTGCGCTTGTTCAGTATGAAAGCCTTGACGCATTACGTTCGCTTCTTATTTCAAACGGTTGGACTATGTGCACGGTCTTATGCCTTTTGGCAGCGTTTTTGTTCCGTTTTCCGTGTGCGACATCGTGTCTGACTGTTTACAAAGAAACAAAAAGCGTTAAAATGACCGCCGCCGCGTTCGCCCTCCCAACCGTTATGGGCATTATTGCCTGTATTCTTATCAAAACTTTGTTTGTTATTTTCGGTTGACAAAGTTCTCGGCATACTGTATAATACCGTAAGAAACTATTTTTATCGAATTTTGCGGAGGTATGCGCTATGCTGCTTTGTCAAAGACCGCCGATGGGCTGGAACTCTTGGAACACGTTCGGTCCGCTCGTAAACGAGCAGATCGTTTTGGAAACCGCCGATAAGTTTGTCGAACTCGGACTTCGTGACGCAGGTTACGAATACATCGTTATCGACGACTGCTGGCCTGCTATGGAAAGAGTTGACGGAAAACTCGTTCCCGACCCGGAAAAGTTCCCTCACGGGATGAAATACGTTGCCGATTACGTTCACTCAAAAGGCTTGAAATTCGGTATTTATTCAAGCGCAAGCACGCGCACCTGCAAAGGCTACCCCGCAAGTTTCGACCATGAGTTCGAAGATGCGAAGACGTTTGCCGAATGGGGCGTGGACTATCTTAAATACGACTATTGCTACAAACCCCAGTCGATAGATTATCAGATTCTTTATCGCAGAATGGGGCTTGCTCTCCGCTCCTGCGGCAGGGACATCGTTTATGCCGCCTGCAACAGTCTGCCCGACGTTCACGATTGGATAAGACCGACAGGCGCACATCTTTACAGAACCACGACCGACATTCTCGACAACATCGTCAGCATAAGAGATATAGCGTACAGCCAACTTGATAAAATAGGTCTTTCCGCGACCGGCTGCTACAACGATATAGATATGCTTGTAGTGGGAATGTACAACAAGGGCAACGTTGCCTGCGGCGGCTGTACCGACGACGAATATACCATGCACTTCGCTCTTTGGTGTCTGCTCGGCGTTCCTCTTATGATAGGCTGCGACATCAGAAACACGACCCCGCAGATGATAGACCTTTTGAACAACAAAGAGCTTATCCGTATAAATCAGGACGCGGAATGCCGTCCGCCGATGATTATAAGCGGCAAAAACCCCGACGGCACCAACAGCGCAAAACTCATTCTCTTCCGCTTGCTTGAAGACGGTGAATATGCCCTCGGAGTTTTCAATTTCACGGACGGCGACGCACGTCCCATCCGCGTGGAACTCTTCGACATCGGTCTTTCTCTCGGTTGCGGAAAGGCGCTTGAACTTGTTGACGTCATGAGCGGCGAAAGGTTTGAAAACGTGACGGAAACGTTCTCTCCGCCGATGAACTATCACGCCTGCCGCGTGTTCAGATGCAGAATCGTAGACGCAAAGTAGTTTACTTATCTTGCGCTCTTACAGGCAAGGACATACCCTTCTTAAAATATTTGATGTTTGACTTTTACCCGTCGTTTTCGGCGGGTAAATTTTTTTTCTTTCAAAATCAATTTTTCGGTCATAAATGAGAGCGAACGAGAAAAACGGAGAAAAAACGAGATATTTTTAGATAATCATAAAAAACATATTAACCGAAAAACGGCGTTCTCTGATTTTGACTTTCTTTGACTTTTATTAAATTTGACTTTCTCTGACTTTTGATGTATAATATACGCAGAAAATGAGAAAGAGGAAAAATGAGGTGACAGTCAAATGAAATCAAGCGATTTGATAAGCGCGTTTATAAAACAGATGCTTGAACAGCAGGGCGGCAATGTCGAACTTCGCAGAAACGAACTTGCGCAGCGTTTCGATGTCGTTCCCTCGCAGGTAAGTTATGTTATAACGTCGCGGTTCACCCCCGAACACGGATATGTGACCGAAAGCCACAGAGGCGGCGGCGGATATATCCGCATACGCAGAGTGGAATATAACGACGGAAATGCGCGGATAATGCATATAGTAAATTCGATAGGAAAAAGCGTCAATATGTTCGACGCGGGGCTGTTTCTGAAAAATATGGAAGAATACGGATATATTTCTCCGCAGGCTCATATAATCATCAGAGCGGCGACTTCCGACAACGCTTTGGCTTCCGTGCCGCAGGAAAACAAAGATGAAGTAAGAGCGGCGATACTTAAAAATTGTCTGTTATCATTGAAATAAGGGGTTGATCTTATGTTGTGTGAAAATTGCAAGAAAAATGTTGCCACTACTTATCTGAAACAAACCGTAAACGGAAAAACAAATGAAATATTCCTTTGCTCCGAGTGTGCTCAAAAACTCGGACTTGACTCGGGCTTCGGGTCTTTCGGATTCGATATGCTTCCCAAATTCTTCGGAGCGTCAAACGAACTTTCGGAACTCCGCTGTCCGTCCTGCGGAATGCTTTTCAGCGAAATCGGAAAAAGCGGTCGTGTAGGCTGCGACCAATGCTATGAAACTTTTGCAGACAGACTTGCACCCGCGCTGAACCGTATGCACGGCAATAAAAAGCACGCCGGCAAAATTCCGTCATCTTTTTCGGGCGGCAGAAGCGACGAGGCGGAAGATCTCCGTTCCCAACTCCAAAAAGCGATCGACGAAGAACGTTTTGAGGACGCGGCGCGCCTGAGAGACGAAATAAAGAAAAACGACGAAAATAACGGGAAAGGGGAATAAGTATGGACAGCACAATGATTTCTTCGAGAATAAGACTTGCAAGAAATATCAAGGGCATTCCCTTTACGGGAAGAATGACCGTTGAGCAGAAAAAAGCGGTCTGCACAAAAGTCAAAGAAGTTGCGTCCGCGATTCCCGGTTATAAATTCGATTATATAGATATGGAAAACGTGACCGCCATACAGGCGGGTTCCATGGTGGAAGAACACCTTATCAGCGTTGAGTTTGCAAACAACCGCGAGGGCGAGGGACTTCTGCTTGACAGAAAACACAACGTTTCCGTAATGATAAACGAGGAAGACCATCTGCGCATACAGGTTCTCGGCAGAGGCGAAAAACTTGCAACGCTCTATGAAACGGCGTCCGAGATAGACGACGCACTTGACGAAAAACTGCACTTTGCGTTTTCCGAAAAACTCGGTTATCTGACCCATTGTCCCACAAACCTCGGCACGGGACTTCGGGCAAGCGTTATGATGCATCTTCCCGCACTGCACGAAAGCGGTCTGATAAACAAGATAATAAACACCGTTTCGCAGGTCGGTCTGACCGTTCGCGGAATGTACGGCGAGGGATCCGAACCCGCAGGCTGCGTTTATCAGGTCTCCAATCAGATAACGCTCGGAATAAGCGAAAAGGACACTATCGAACGCCTTGAAGACATAGTGCGCCAGATTGCGAGAAACGAAGCGGCGCTTCGCGAAAAGATGCTTGAAAACATATCTATCGAGGACAGAGTTTTCCGTTCTTACGGAATAGCGCGCGAAGCAAGAATAATGTCCTCACAGGAATTTATGAAACTTATGAGCGATATCCGTTTGGGTATCGAGGGCGGTCTTCTGAATCTTGATACAAAAGTTCTTGACGAACTTTGCATCAAAGTTCAGCCTTACACGCTTATGCTTTACGGCGGCGAGGGTATGGAGATACGCCAACGTGATATAAAACGCGCGGAGATAGTCCGCGATAAATTGAAGGAGTGATAATTATGGCGAACAACTTTTCCGAAAATTCCACCCGTGCTTTGAACCTTGCGCTTGAAGCCGCAAGACAGTTCGGTCACGGATATATAGGCACAGAACATTTGCTGCTCGGTCTTCTCCGTGCAGACGGCGGCGTTTCTTCAAAAGTTCTGCTCGATGCGGGACTTACCGATGAATTTGTCGTTGAAAGAATCAAAGAAAACGTAGGTGTCGGCGTTCCCTCCGATGTCTCGGGTCAGGATATGACACCGAGACTGAAAAGAATCCTCGAAAGGTCGTTCGTCGAAGCTCGTCGGACGGGTAATTATATAATCGGAACGGAACATATCCTCATGTCCCTGCTTGAAGAGCCAAATTGCCAGGCGGTCGAGATAATCGAATCCGCAGGTATAGACATTCGTTCTCTTTATTCCGATGTTATCGAAAGTATGGGACTTTCCGCTGCGGGCGACACAGACCGTGACGGTCAAAAACACGGCACCGCGAAAAAGAGCGGCGGCAAGAACACCCCGAACCTGAACTCTTACGGTACGGATTTGACCGAAATGGTTCGCGAAAACAAGATTGACCCGATTATAGGCAGAGGCACGGAGATAGAAAGGGTAATTCAGGTTCTTTCGAGAAGAACAAAGAACAATCCCTGTCTTATAGGCGAGCCCGGCGTAGGCAAAACGGCGATAGCCGAGGGACTTGCGCAGCACATCATTGAGGGCAGCGTTCCCGAACCGCTGAAAAACAAGAGAGTCGTAACCCTCGACATCGCTTCAATGATCGCGGGCAGCAAATACAGAGGTGACTTTGAAGAGCGTCTTAAAAACGTCATCGAAGAAGTTAAAAAAGAGGGTAACGTCATTCTGTTCATCGACGAACTTCACGTTCTTGTCGGTGCAGGCAGCGCAGAGGGCGCGATGGATGCGGCAAATATCCTGAAACCGTCCCTTGCAAGAGGTGAGATTCAGGTCATAGGCGCGACCACGCTTGACGAATACAAGAAGCATATCGAAAAAGACGCGGCGCTTGAACGTCGTTTCCAACCGATAATCGTTTCCGAACCCTCCGAAGAAGATGCCATAGCCATTCTGAAAGGTATCAGGGACAAATATGAGGCTCATCACGGCGTCAAAATTTCCGATGAAGCCATCGAAAGTGCGGTAAGACTTTCGAGCCGTTATATCAGAGACCGTTTCCTTCCCGATAAGGCGATAGACCTTATGGATGAAGCTGCGTCCAAACTCCGCATGAAGAATCTGACCGCTCCGCCGGATATGAAGAGTAAAGAAGAAGAAATCAAGAGAGTTGCAGGCGAAAAAGAAAACGCCGTCAGAAATCAGGATTTCGAAAAAGCTGCAACACTCCGCGACAAGGAAAAAGTTCTTGCTTCCGAACTCGAAGAGATGAAGAAGAATTGGAACTCCGAAAGCGGCAAAGAAAAATTGACGCTGACTGCCGAAGACATTGAAGATGTCGTAACGCAGACCACGGGTATTCCCGTTAAAAAACTCGTTCACGAAGAAAGCGAAAGACTTCTCAACATGGAGAACATTCTTCATAAGAGAGTTGTCGGTCAGGATGAAGCCGTAAACGCCGTTGCGAGAGCAATACGCAGAGGCAGAGTCGGACTCAAAGACCCGAAGAGACCTATCGGTTCGTTCCTGTTCCTCGGTCCTACCGGTGTCGGCAAGACCGAACTTTCGAAAGCGCTTGCCGAGGTTCTGTTCGGCGATGAGAGCGCAATGATAAGAGTTGATATGTCGGAGTACATGGAGAAGCATACCGTGTCCAAAATGATAGGTTCTCCTCCGGGGTACGTCGGCTTTGACGACGGCGGTCAGTTGACCGAAAAAGTCCGCAGAAAGCCGTATTCGGTAATCCTCTTCGACGAGATCGAAAAGGCTCACCCCGACGTTTTCAATATCATGCTTCAAATCCTTGACGACGGCAGACTGACCGATGCAAAGGGCAGAACCGTTGATTTCAAGAACACGGTCATCATTATGACGTCCAATATCGGCGCAAAGACGATAACCGATTCGAAGAAACTCGGATTTACCCCCGCAGAGGATAATTTCGACAGAAATCAGGAGACTATAAGAGAAAACGTCATGGACGAACTCAAACGTTCGTTCAGACCGGAATTTCTGAACCGTATCGACGATATTATCGTGTTCAAACAACTTGACCGCGAGGATATCAAGAAGATCGCTTCCAGACTTTGCGACAGCGTTGTCAAGAGCCTTAAAGAACTCGGTATAACGCTTACCGTGGAGGATTCCGCGATAGATGTCCTTGTTGAAAAGGGCTTTGACGTGACTTACGGTGCCCGTCCGCTCAAACGTGCCATTCAGTCTCTTATTGAAGATAAAATGGCTGAAAAAATGCTTGAAAAGACGTTCTCCGAGGGCGACGAAGTCGTTGCGAGAGGCGAGGACGGCAAGATCGTTTTTGCAAAGAAAGGCGAAGATCCTGTGGCTGAAACGACCGAACCGAAAGCCGAAGCAGAACCCGAAGACAAGGGTAATGCAGAAGCATAATGACAATAAAAATCGAGGTTCCCTCAAAAAGGGAACCTCATTTTTTTGTTGCAGGTTTCAGTTTGTTTCCTCTTCCGCCGCGGGGGTTTGTTGTGTAACGGGCGTTACTTCCTCAGGGTCGGGTTCTTTGAACAGATACGGTTTTCCGTTTTTGCCGAGCATGATGAATATTATCGCAAAAATAATGAATATCCAAAAAGCGAACGAACCGAAAAACGCTTTTCTTGCTTCCTGCTTTTTCAAGCCCGCTCCGTCACAATCTTTTCTGATAAACTTGAATCCGCATATTTTGAAAAGCACGGCAACGGCGCAGAGTGCGACAACCGCGCCTCCGACTGCGACAAACGGGAATATTTTATCGTAAAGCGTCTCATTGCGAAGTCGAAGAATCCAAAGCAGCGACATAAGCAGATGCGATGCGGCGTTTATCGTGTATGTCAAAATTATTGAATCGGTTTTGAGATAGAGCCAGCCGAGCAGAAGTCCGAGAACGAAGAAGTACGGTATCTGCTGAAAAGATTTGAAACAAAAACCGTTGAACAGCCCCGAAAGCACGACCGCAAAAGCATAACTTTGTTTGCGTATGTCTCCGATAACGATTCCGCGAAAAGATATTTCGTGGAAAAACGGCGGGATAAGCGTTGCCGCGGCAACAAAAACGGCTTGTGTAAGAATGCTGTCTCCCGTGAAAGGAGCGGCTTCATTTACCGTCAGCCCCGCATTTCGCAGTGCCGATACGGCAAGCGCGCCGAGACAGTTGAACGAGACCGAAATGCCGAGACCCGCGAGTATTCCGAGCACATAATGCGTAGGCTTTGCCGCAGAGCCTTTGTTTGTGAAATATCTGCCGCTTGATTTATATTTTATGACATTGTAGATAAGAAACGGCACATAGATTCCGACACCCGCATACAGGAAGTCGATGATTATTCTCAAACAACTTTTCCATTCGCTGTCGGGGGTGACGAGCGCATTCGGATAAACTCCGAAAACGGGAATTGCCGCAAACATAAAAATTCCCGCAATGAGCAGTGTATTGAAGACATCTTTCAGAAAATCTTTGTGCTGCTGTTCCTTGAAAGTGACAAATTTTTCCTGTTTCCGTTTACGGCTCATTCGGTGTCCTCCGCAGATTCGCGCAGATGACCCTGCTGCTCCATATCTTCAAATCCGCTCTGGCGAAGAGCCTCGTAAACGACTATCGCCACCGAGTTCGAGAGGTTCAGGCTGCGCAGGTTTCCCATCATCGGTATTCTGACGCAATCTTTGTAATGCTCTTTAAGCAATGCTTCGGGCAGTCCCTTGCTTTCGCGTCCGAAAAGAATGAAGCAATCGTCGGGATAATCCGTCTGCGTATGGTTTTTTGAAGATTTTGTCGAGGCAAGGCGCATGGGCTTGCCCTTTGCAAATTCAAGAAAATCGGCAAGGCTTTCATGCACCGTCACATCAAGATATTTCCAATAATCGAGTCCCGCACGTTTAAGGTGCGTGTCGTCTATCGAAAATCCGAGAGGCTTTACCAAATGCAGGCTTGCGCCCGTGCAGGCGCAGGTTCTGGAAATGTTGCCTGTATTCTGCGGAATTTCGGGCTCGACAAGCACTATATTCAGATGTTTCATCTTTTGTTTTATCCTTTTGATTTGTTTTGACAGAATTATTATACAACAACGAATGTCGTTTTTCAAGTTTAATTGTGTGACAAATAATGGCGCAAAAGGCGAAAATCCTCTTCCGAAAGATTTCTAAACGCAAATAAATGTGAAAAAGCGTTAAAAAAAATGGTTACTTTGTAAAAATGTATTGCATTTCGAAAAAAAATATAGTATTATATGTATGATATATTCGACCCGGAGGTTCATTATGGCGGAAGAAAGCGGAGGATCCTTGTTTGAGGTTCCCGAAGAAGCGTTATTCATAAGAGTTCCCCGCGGCAGGCTTATAGGCGTTGCCTCGGCATTTCTTGTGTTTGTTGTACTTATAGGCGCGTTAACAGGTATGCCTTTGGGCGGCGCAATGGGACTTATGCTCATATTCACAGGTCCGCTTGCGGTTATATGCGTTTATTTTATAGTTATGTTTTCCCATGTCTGGAAAGCGTATCATTATTCGATGGTGCTATACGTTCTTATCTATGTGATAGGCTTTGCTCTGTCGTTGGTTATACCTATGCTGCTTTATTACGGCGGTAAATAGTTCAGTAAAAAAGATTTCTATTGATACATATTTTGGAGGAAATAAAAATGGTTAACCTGTTTTATCCCAACGAGGAAGCGAAAAACAGCAAACTGAAAAACATCGAATATTATAAACAGCTCGGTTTTGATCAGGGACTTGTGTTCGGAACCATGCGTCTTTTCGGTTCGCTCGGGGACAGCAATAAACTTATAGATTATGTTACCACCGACGTTGAAACCATCAAATACAGGCAGCAGGTGTTTGACGACTTCAAAAAGAACACTTCTTTCAGGGCTGCAATAGAGAAGATGATCCCGCACTTGCAGGAACTTCTTGACATGAGAAAGCAGAACAAAGAAAGCGGCGACACCACCGCTCATCTTTACAGCATCTGCGATATGGAACTTTATTTCTCTACTCTGACAGATCTTGACGCTATCTTCAAGGAAGCGACGGGACTTCAATCCCAGGCTCTTATAGATTTCGGAAAATTCATTTCAGAAAAAGTTTCCGCTCCCGAATTTGCAAGCATGAAACAGCGCGTTGAAGCTGCAATGGATGAAGTTAAAAACATCAAATCCATAACTCTCGGCATCAACCTTGACGCACAACTTTATCCGAAGGAAGCGGGCATTGTTTCCATAAACAAAGACGTATACAAATCGGGCAACGTGGTTGACAAAGTTCTTCGTGCGGAAATCAAGGACGACGCATATACCTGCATGGCTCCGCTTGAGATGGTTACCAGAGGTATGGCTCCCGATGAAGTCAACGCCGTATATGATGCGCTTAACAACGCACTTGATGTTATGTACAAGGCATCCGTTAAGAAATTCCAGCCGATGGTTGCGGAATTCCTTGCGGAAAATCTTGACTTCCTTTCCGACATCGTTGAGCAGTTGACGTTCTACGTTTCGGGCTGTATGCTTTTCGACAAACTCAAAGTAAGTTACAGACTCGGCGTTACCAAACCCATAGTTCACTCCATGCAGGAGCATGTTCTTCACCTTACCGGTGTTTACAACCCGATCTACGCTATCAGAGAGACCAAGAGAGACCTTGTTGTCAATAACGTTATCTTTGATAAAGTCGGTGACATTTATGTTCTTACCGGCGGCACAAAGACAGGTAAAACGCTATTCACGCAGTCTGTCGGCATCGCGCAGATAATGTTCCAGCTCGGTATGTATGTTGCCGCAGACAAGGCTGAAATGAGTCCGGTTGACAACGTATTTGCTCTTTGCCCGATGGATACGGGTGACAAGAACAGAAAACTTGTTGAGGCCGACTGCGAAAAGATCGCAGAAATGCTTCCGCAGATCACTTCCGATTCGCTTGTTCTTTTCGACGGCGTTCTTGCAGCCGCTTCCAACGTTGAGGCGACCTACATTCTTGAAAATGTTCTTCAAGTTGTCGCAGGTAAGAAATGCAGAGGTATTCTTTCCACGGCATTCGCCGACATTGCGGAATCCGCAGACGAAATCAACAAGAAAACGAACGGTTCCAAAGTCGATACGCTTGTTGCACGCGTTGAACATGAAAGAGCAATGTACATCATGGACAGAGAGCGTCCCGAGGGCGGTATCTTTGCAAAAGAGATCGTTCAGAAGTACAATCTTTCCGCAGAATAATCGACATACAAACTATAAAAAATCAAATCACGGCTTTTTCGGAAGCCGTGATTTTTTGCGCAAAAAAACGTCTATGGAGCAGTTCTGATGAATAAATCGAACCGTTTTTCGGATAATCAAAATAGGTATCAAATAACGGGAACGGTGAATATGCGCATATATGATTTGAAAGTCGAACACAAAACGGAACCTTTGGGTATTGACGGGAACGATCCGTTGTTTTCTTTTCTCTGCGACGAGGGCGGAACTTTTTCCGTCGCTGTTTTCGATTCCGACGGAAACGCAGTTGCCGAAAAGGCTGTTGCTGCGCCCGAAAACGGCGGTTTTCGCTTCGGTCGCAGTTTTTGCGGACGGTTTGAATGGACGGTCTCTTTCGGGAGCAAAAAGAGTTCTTCCCGTTTCGAAACGTTCGAAAAATTTGACGCTCCGTTCATTACTCCGAAAGATAAAACGTTGTTTTCTCCGTATGTTTTTCGCGGTTTCACACTTGAAAAAAGCCCTGTTTCGGCGCGCCTGAAAATAACCGGACTCGGACTTTATCGCGCTTTTCTGAATGGGAAAAGAGTAGGAAAAACATATCTGACCCCGGGCTTTAACGATTACGGCTCATATCTGCGTGTCGGAACTTACGATGTAAGCGAAATGCTTGACGAAGGAGAAAATGAACTCGGAGTTTTTCTCGGCGACGGCTGGTATCGCGGAGAAATAGGTCTTGAAAGGAAAAAAGAGGTTTACGGCTCCGAATATCAGGCTGCCGCCGAGTTGGTCTTGACATTTGCGGACGGCACGGTGGCGGCACTGCAAACGGACGAAAATTGGCGCGCCCGCGCAAGTTCCTGCGTGGAAAACTCGATATACGACGGTGAAAAACACGATTTTACACACCCGACGGAGCACTCTTGCGAATGCGTATTTTCGAACGCACATTTCCCGACTTGCCCCGATTTCGGCGCGCCGACAGTCGAAAAAGCAATATTGAAACCTGCGCTTATCATAAGCCCGAAAGGCGAATATATTCTCGATTTCGGACAGAATTTTGCGGGGTTTGTTCGCTTTTCGGGTATGCTCCGACACGGACAAATGCTGAAAATATCTCACGGCGAAGTGTTGCAGGAAGGCTGTTTTTACAATGAAAATCTGCGTTCCGCAAAAGCCGTTGCGGAGTATGTCGGAGACGGAAAAGAACGTGTGTACGAACCGATGTTCACATATTTCGGGTTCAGATATGCGCTTGTCGAGGGACTTGACGCAGTTTCCGTCTCTGATTTTGAGGGCGTGGTACTCAGCGCGGATATTCCTCGGGCGTGTTTGTGCAAAACTGCGGACAACGACATTAACATCCTTATAGAAAACACATATCGCGGGCAACTTTCCAATTTTATAGATGTTCCGACGGATTGCCCGCAGCGCGACGAAAGGCTCGGATGGACAGCCGACGCGCAGGTATTTGCCTCGACCGCTTGCTTTAATTCGGACTGCTACTCTTTTTACAAAAAGTATTTGCGCGACTTGCGGGACGATCAGACGCTTTATTATGCGGGTGATTTTCCGATGTACAGTCCGTCTCTTATCGGAACGCCTCCCGCTGGCGGTGCGGTCTGGGCTGACTGCGGCGTTATTCTGCCGTGGAAGTTGTATGAGTTTTACGGCGATATCGTCCTTTTACAGAACTGTTTTAAGATGATGACGGATTATGTTTCCGTTCTCCGCGAACGGGATATTGAACAGGGCGACAGAGGACTTGTAACGGAAGGCTTTGCTTTCGGAGATTGGCTTGCCCTTGACGGACTTGACGAGACGGCAATGGTCGGCGCGACAGACAAAGGCTTTATAATGAGCGTTTACTATTACAATTCCGTAAATCTTACGGCGAAAGCCGCCGATGAACTCGGGCGTCCCGAACGCCGCGAACTTTTTTTGCTTGCGGGCAGAATAAGAAACGCGATACTGAACGAATATTTTTCTCCTGCGGGCAGACTTGCGCTCGACACTCAAACGGCGTATGTTTTAAGCCTGTATTACGGCATATATCGGATAAAAGAACCTGTTGTCGCCGCCTTTGAAAAACGTCTTCAACGCGACGGGTATAAACTGACAACGGGCTTTGTGGGAACGCCGCTGCTGCTTCCCGCCTTGTTTGACGCGGGACTGACAACGGACGCTTACAGAATACTTCTGAACCGTGAATATCCCGGCTGGCTTTATGAGGTCGGGCTCGGTGCGACTACCGTTTGGGAAAGGTGGAACTCTCTGCTTCCTAACGGCAAGGTCTCCGAAACGGGAATGAACTCATTCAATCATTATGCTTACGGCTCGGTTTGCGAGGCGGTCTATACCCGTATAGCGGGGCTTCGGCTCGGTGAAGCGGGGTGGAAGAGCGCCGTTATCGAACCGTGTCCGCACCGTCTTATGCGTTCCGCGGAGATAGAGTATATTGCGCCGACAGGCAAATGGAAAGTCAAATGGAATCTTGATATCGAAAAAGAAAAATTGTTTATTAACACGGTCGTTCCCGCAGGCTGCACGGCACGGATAAACATTTTCGGAAAAACCGTTTCCGAAGTGTCGGACGGCGAATATTCTTTTGAAGTCCCCGTTCCCGCAGATATAAGTTTTCCGTTTTCGTGCGACACTCCCAATATCGACATTATGGCATTCGAGCCGACAAAATCGCTTCTGAAAAAATATCTGTACCCGATATATGCCGCATGTGAAAAAGGTTCGCGCGCATTTCTTCTTGAAACCGTCCGTTCCTGTGCGATAGCGTTCGGGATAGGTGAAACAGACGAAAATTTTTCCGAATATGAAAATAAAATACGCAGGATCAAAGCATAATAAAAGAGAAAAAGTATTGCAGCGGCTTTTTGCCGCCTGTGCGGAGAATTACGGATATGACGGAAAACAGAACAGTTATGAAAATATCCTCACTGACAAAAACTTTCGGACCCGTTGTCGCGCTTGACAATGTAAGCCTTGAAGTCAGGCGCGGCGAAGTTCGGGGACTTATCGGCGAAAACGGCTCGGGAAAATCCACTGTCACCTCGATATTTTCGGGTATGCAGGGATTTGACAGCGGAAAAATGGAATATATGGGAAAACTGTGGCGTCCCCGTTCAATGCATGACGCTCTTTTGCACGGGGTGGGAATGATTGTTCAGGAAAACGGAACCGTGCCGGGTATAACGGTTGCGGAAAACCTGTTTTTGAACGACAGCAGAAGATTTTCAAAAGGCAAGTTCGTCAGCGGCTCGGATATGACAAAAGCCGCGCAAAATGCGCTTGACGAAATAGGCGCCGACCATATCGACGCAAAAACAGTAACGGGAAAACTCGATATGCAGGACAGAAAACTTGCGGAAGTCGCAAAAGTAATGCTCCACGACCCGCAGATACTTGTCGTTGACGAAACGACGACGGCGCTTTCGCAGCGCGGAAGAGACATAATATACGGGCTTATGCAGCGGATGAAAGATGAAGATAAAGCCGTGGTCTTTATCTCTCACGATCTCGATGAAATTATGGAAAAGTGCGATACGTTGACGGTGCTCCGTGACGGAAAAATAATCAGAACTTTCGAAAAAAACGAATTTGATGCCGACCTGATAAGAACTTCGATGATAGGCAGGCAACTTCAAGGCGATTACTATCGTTCGGACGTTGACCCTACGCATTTTTCTGCGGTGTCCGTCGAAGTGCGCGACGTGATGCTCGGAGATAAGTTGAAAGGGGTGTCTTTTGAAGCTTACAAAGGTGAGATCCTCGGCATAGGAGGTCTTTCGTCCTGCGGAATGCACACGCTCGGAAAAGTTTTGTTCGGGGCGGAAAAGCCGACGTTGGGGAGCGTTCTTGTGAACGGAAAACCTCTGAAAGACCCTCGCTCCGCAATGAAAGCGGGCGTCGGTTATGCCGCAAAGGACAGAGATGTCGAATCACTTTGTCTCGCCGCGTCGATAAAGGATAACATTTCGTCCGTCGGTATGGATAAATTTGTGACGGCGGGATTTTTGCTTCTGCCGCAAAAAGAAAAGAAGTATGTAGCAGAAAGAATCGGGAATATGCAGGTAAAATGCTTTTCTCCAAATCAGCCGGTGTCCGAACTTTCGGGCGGAAACAAGCAGAAAGTCGTTTTTTCCAAATGGCTCGGTTACGGTTCGGACATACTTGTTCTCGACTGTCCGACGCGCGGAATAGACATAGGCGTAAAACAGATGATGTACTCTCTTATGTATAAAATGAAAAACGAGGGCAAAACAATAATAATGATATCCGAAGAACTTTCGGAACTTATCGGTATGTCTGACAGGCTTCTGATAATGAAAGACGGCAGGGTGACAAAAGAGTTTTTTCGTAACGCGGAACTTTCCGATGCCGATATTATCGGATATATGGTATAAGGGGATGACGGTATGTCGGATATTGGAACAAACGAAAACGTACTGACCGCCGAGACCCTTTTGCGGCGACGGAAAAGGGCGCTGCGGACAGGGCGCATCGTTCGTCTTGCTCCCGTTATCGCGTGCGTCGTTCTCGGCGCAGCGTATCTTTCGGCGGCGGCAGCGAAAGGCTACGACCTGGCGATTGGGCTGCAAGGCGTTGTCTCTGACGCCTGCCTTGTCGCGCTTGTCGCAACGGGCGCAACATTCATTTTTTCATCTGGTTCGTTTGACCTGTCGCTCGGCTCGAATATGCTGATAAGCGCCATTGTCGGCGGGCTTGTCTGCAAACAAACGGAAGATATATTGCTTTCGGCGCTTGTCTGCATTGCCGTTGCCGTGGCTCTTTCCGTGCTGAACTCCGTTCTTGCGTCGTTTTTCAATCTGCCCGTATTCATTATGACGATAGTTATGATGAACGTATATTCATCTGTCGCGACATTGATGATAACCCTGTTCGGCACAAACGCAAAGATATCCGTGCCGATGCGGCTTGTAAAAGACCTGAACACCACCTCTTTTCGGCTTGTTCTTCTTGTCGCGTTCGAACTCTTCTGCTGTTTTCTGTTCTACTTTACAAAACTCGGCAGAAAAGAGAGGTTTCTCGGCGGTAACCCCGTATGCGCACGGCTCTCGGGCATAAACGCAAAAAAACTGACGGTTCTTTCGTTCGCTCTTGCCGGTATCGGGATAGGACTTGCGGCTTTTGCGATGATAGTCGAGACACCGACGCTTTCGTCATCATCGGGTTCGACCGTGGGCATGAATATGCTCATCGCGCTTGTTTTCGGCGGAATGAACATGAACGGAGGACCCGAATCGCGAATGTATTCGGCGCTTTTGGGCGCATTTTCCATGGCGCTCCTCGATTCGTTTATGAATATTTTCGTGACGGGAAGTTGGTATCTGCAAATCGTCAAGGGCACACTTTTTATCGCGGTCGTCACGCTGTTCTCCGTCGGCAACCGCAGCCGAGTATTAAAACGGTAATATTTTGGAGGTCAATATGAAAAAATTATTTCTGAAAACAATATGTCTGGCGCTGTTTGCGGCGATATTTCTGACTGTCGCATCTTCATGCAAAAAGGGCAGCGGAGACAAAGGCAACGTTGATGAACAAAAGACGCTGAAAATAGGGGTGCTTCGGGAGGACGATTCCTCCGACGAAGCGAGCGCATGGGAAAAATACTTGAAAACGGTCGGAAAAGCTTTGAATATGACCGTCGATTTCACAACGACGAACAGTTCTTCTTCCGAAGTGTCCGCAATAAACACATACGCCTCAAAAGGGTATAATGCGATACTTCTTTTCTCGGACGACGATTTCGTGGCGTCCGTCAGCGCGGCGGCAAACAAAAAAATGTATGTTGTCTCTCCCACGGGACACCCGACGGAGGAACAGTATGAGCAGATAAAGGACAACGAATTTTATCTCGGTTCGGTGGCTCCGCTTGACGATACCGAATACAAAGCCGGTTATGATATGGCAAAATATTTTGCCGAAGAAAAACAGCAAACGAATTTTACGATTTTCGGCGGCGCGACACTTTACGGTTCGACCATGCACATCAACCGTCTGACAGGTATACTGACGTATCTTTGCGAGGACCCGTCAACTTCTTACGACGGCGCGAAAAAACGTGATGAACTTTACGGAAAAGTTGCGGGACAGAGCCTTGACCCCGCAAAGTTCAAGAGCGATAAGTATAAGATTTCGGGATATATGGACGGTTTTGCTTTTGACGATGCATTCTCCACAAAACTGACGAACAGCATGATCTCGGGCGGCACTTGCATATTGACCGTCGGAGCGGGCGGAGTGGTTACAAAGACCGCTTACGGCATCACTTCCGCAAACTCGTCTGTCGGAAAGATACTTGTCGGCGGCGTTGATGCGATAACCTCCGAATATGCTTCCGACTTTGAACTCGGCTATGCTTACGACTGCGGTAAATACGCTTCCGCTATGGCTCCCGCGCTTATTCTTATAACCAATGCCGTAAACGGCAGCCGTCTGACGGCGGCGGACGGAAACGCCCCCAGAACGGGCAGCAGTTATTGGATAGCAAAAAGCCGCGAAGAACTTGAAAATATGCTCAAATCAGATAACGAAACGGACGGTTATTGTTTCGACGCAAAAGTTATCGAACGGTATAAGGGCTGTTCTTTCGCCGATTTCGAAAAACTCTGTATGGCGGATTACGAGACCGCAAAAATGATAAAAGCCGAGTAACTTCTCGGCTGACCGGGGTATTGAAAATGAAGTATATCAAAAAAACTCTCGGCATTGTTGCGATACCCGTTATCTGCCTTTTGATAATGAGCGCGGTCTGTCGATTTTCGGGTACGGCGCTGTTTACGGGGTTCAGCACGGTTCAACTGTATTTTCGCGGGCTTGCGTATGTCCTGCTTCTGTCGCTCGGCGTTTCGATAAACTTGCACACGGGACGTTTTGATTTCTCTACGGGTGCGGTAATGCTTATCGGCGGCATTGTCGGTGCAAAAATAGGATATATGAGCGGTGGCGGACCTGTGGCGATGATCCTCTCCGCAGCGGTTGTCGGTGCGGTCACGGGCGGCGTTGTGGGCTTGCTTTATGTTCTTCTCCGTCTTCCTCCGATGATAATAGGGCTGGGAATGACGCTCATTATCGAGGGCATTATCGCGATAATCACGGACGGCTGCAAACCCGTCGGATTCGGTGCTGACGATTCGTATTATCGCTTTGCCGTAAATCCCACGGCGATGATAATTATTTGTGCTGCGGCACTTTTGCTGATGATAACGCTTTTCCATTTTACGAAATTCGGGTATGATTACCGAGCGCTGCAAACGGGACAGAGCATAGCCGTCAATGCCGGTGTGAACGAAAAAGCCAATGCGGTTATATGCTATACCGTTGCGGGGCTTTTGTTCGGCGCGGCGGGTGCAATATCCGTCTGTTCCACAAACGGCGTGACCCCCACCATAAATTTCTCGACGATAGCCTCTATGTTTGCCTGCTTCCTGCCGCTGTTTTTTTCTCAATTCATCAACAAGTTCTGCAACAAGCAGATAGCCGTTCTGATGGGGTGTGTCGCTTACGAATTTATTCAGATAGGTTTCGGACAGATAAGCAGCGTAAAAGCGTTTTTCACGTCCGATGTATACAAAGTGGTCGAAGCTGCCGTACTCGTTCTTTTCCTAATATATCTGAATAACGAAGACCTTATACTGCGAAAGAGGAAAAACTATGCTTGACCTTGGCTCAAAACCTTTTTATCTTGACGAGGAAGCCGAAAGGTGGGTCATTTCGACCCGCCTTTCAATGAGTGAAGAGGACAAACTGCGGCAGTTGTTTTGTCTGATAACTTATAATGACGATGATGAATACTGTCGCTATATCGGCTCTGTCGTTCGCCCAGGCGGGTTTATGTGCCGAACGATGAGCGCGGATGACTGCCGCCGAACCGTGGAAAAGATGAACGCATATTCATCGGTTCCTCTGCTCGTTGCCGCAAATCTCGAACAGGGCGGGAACGGCGTTGCAAAAGAGGGTACGTCATTCGCTCCCGAAATGGCGATAGCCGCGACGGGAAGAACGGAACAGGCGCGCCGTCTCGGAAAAATCTGCGGAACGGAAGCCCGTGCCGTCGGCGTTAACTGGGCGTTTGCACCGGTTGCAGATATAGATTACAATTTCCGAAACCCGATAACCAATACAAGAACGTTCGGCAGCGACCCCAAAACCGTGTCAGAGATGAGCCGAGCGTATATAGAAGAAGTGCAGAAATGCGGCGTTGCGGCGTGCGTAAAACATTTCCCGGGAGACGGACGAGACGAACGGGATCAACACATCGCCCCTTCGGTCAACGATTTCGGAAAGGGAAATTGGCTGAAAACTTACGGCGCCGTATACCGCGAATGCATTGATGCGGGTGTTATGAGTGTTATGGCGGGACATATAAGTCTGCTGTCCGTCTGCCCCGCGGGACTGCCCGCAACTTTGAGCCGTGATATTCTGACAGGGCTGCTCCGCAACGAACTCGGATTTAACGGGCTTATCGTGACCGATTCTTCTACGATGGCGGGTTTTGCGTGCGCCATGCCGCGAGAAATTGCCGTTCCTACCGCCGTTGCCGCGGGCTGTGATATGTTTCTGTTCACGAAAAACATAGAAGAGGATATTTCTTTTATGTTCGACGGTTATAAAAAAGGCATAATAACCCCGCAACGGCTCGACGATGCCGTAAGCCGAATACTTGCGCTGAAAGCGGCGTTGGGACTGCATAAAAAACAGACAAAAAAAGAACCCGAACCGCTCGGGTCGCCTCTTTTTGCGGGGTGGGGCAGAACTTGCGCTTCGGAAGCGATAACGCTTGTACGGGAAGAAAAGGGCGTTTTTCCTCTGACGCCCGAAAAATATCGGCGTGTTTTGTTCTATCCTCTTGAAATGAATAAAAGTTTTTCAGTTTTCAACAACGACGACTCCGTTTGCGAAAGATTTCTCAAAAAACTTCGCGGCGAGGGCTTTGACGTTACCGTTTTCAAGCCCGCAAAGGGTTTTGAGGGCATGATGTCGCCCGTTTCGGAGATAACCGAAAAATACGACCTGCTTATATATGCCGCAAATCTTCAAACGCGTTCCAATCAAACGGTCGTCCGTATAGAGTGGCAGCCGCCCATGGGTGCGGACGTTCCCGTTTACTGCCACAGCGTTCCCACGGTTTTTGTGTCTTTTGCAAACCCGTATCATCTGCTTGATGTTCCGCAGGTCAGAACTTATATAAACTGTTACTGCGGCAACGACGCATTTATCGACGCTTTGACGGAAAAACTGACGGGACGAAGCCCGTTTGTCGGAACATCTCCGTCGGACGTTGAGTTTCCGCGAATAGAGGGATTGACGACATAAAAATACGGGGCTGTAAAAACCGCAGGTCTTTACAGCCCCGTCGTGACGGAAAATTTTCTGATCAGTGAACAAATCCCGTTTTATTCGGAAAGGTCCTCTACATAAAGCGTTCTCACACCGCCGCCGTTTCTCTTTTCAAGGAATTTCTTTGCGACCTGCGGGAAGAGTGCGTAACTCAAAACGTCCTCTTCGCACTTCGCAAGATCTCCCGCTTCCGCTCTGTATTTTTCAAGTTCGGGCGCGATGAGGTCTGCGGGGCGGCAGGTGATAACTTCCTCGTCTCCGATGCACTTTTTGCGGACTTCTTCGTTGACGGTGGCGGGAAGCTGACCGTATTCGCCTTTCAGCATTCCTTTCGATTCCTTGGGAACCATCTTGTAACGTTCGCCCGCAAGGACGTTCATTACAGCCTGTGTTCCGACTATCTGCGAGGTCGGAGTTACAAGCGGGGGATAGCCGAAATCTTTGCGCACTCTCGGAACTTCCGCAAGCACTTCATAATATTTGTCTTCTTTTTTAGCCTGTTTGAGTTGGTTAAGCAGGTTTGAAAGCATTCCTCCGGGAACCTGATAGATAAGTGCCTTTGTATCGACGCTCAAAACTTTCGGGTCGAGGATTCCTTCTTTCTTCAACTTGTCCGCAACCGTTCTGAAATAAGCCGCCGCCTCATTGAGCTTTACAAGGTCAAGTCCCGTGTCTCTGTCCGTGCCTTGAAGCGTCGCTACAAGGGACTCGGTCGCGGGCTGTGAAGTTCCGTTTGCGAGCGGGGAAAGCGCAGTGTCAACGATGTCAACGCCTGCCTGCGCCGCCATGAGGTTTGTCATGTCGCCCGTACCCGCCGTGTTATGCGTGTGCAGGTGAATGGGAACGCTGACGGAACGTTTCAACTCGGAAACAAGTTTGTAAGCGTCGTAGGGGAGAAGCAGGTTCGCCATATCCTTGATACAGATGGTATCGGCGCCCATTTTTTCGAGCAGTTTTGCGAGTTTGACAAAATACTCGATGTTGTGTACGGGCGAAACGGTGTAGCTTATCGCCGCTTCGCAGATACCGCCGTATTTCTTTATGGATTTGACGGACTGCATAAGGTTTCTGGGGTCGTTGAGCGCGTCGAAAACTCTGATTACGTCAATTCCGTTTTTGATGGATTTTTCAATGAATTCGTCAACCACGTCATCCGCATAATGCTTGTATCCGAGCAGATTCTGACCTCTAAGAAGCATTTGAAGACGGGTTTTCGGCATTGCGGAACGCAGTTTGCGCAGACGCTCCCACGGGTCTTCGTCAAGGAAACGCATACAAGCGTCAAACGTTGCACCGCCCCAGCATTCAAGAGACCAATAGCCTACGCTGTCGAGAATTTCGCAGCCGGGGAGCATATCCTCGATTCTCATTCTCGTTGCCGCCTGCGATTGGTGCGCGTCACGGAGAATTGTGTCTGTTATAAATAATTTGTTCATATCGTTACCTCCCGCAGTATCAGCCGCAGATGGCTATAAGAACGCCTGCCGCGATTGCGGAGCCGATAACTCCCGCGACATTCGGACCCATAGCGTGCATGAGCAAGAAGTTCGACGGGTTCTCTTTCTGACCTACGACCTGCGAAACTCTTGCCGCCATCGGAACTGCGGAAACGCCCGCCGAACCGATAAGGGGATTTATCTTGTTTTTCAGGAACAGGTTCATCACTTTTGCAAGAAGTACGCCACACGCCGTTGCAACGCTGAATGCGATAACTCCGAGTACGATGATTTTCAGCGTTCTTGCTTGGAGGAATGTTTCCGCCGTCGCGGTCGCTCCGACAGTAACGCCGAGGAATATCGTGACAATGTTCATCAACTCGTTCTGAACCGTCTTGGAAAGTCTTTCCGTAACTCCGCATTCCTTGAACAGGTTACCGAGCATAAGGCACGCTATAAGAGGCGCCGCGCTCGGAACGAGCAGGGAAACAAATATAGTTACGATTATCGGGAAAATAATCTTTTCTCTCCTGGATACGGGACGCAAAGTCTTCATCACTATCTTGCGTTCTTTTTTCGTTGTCAGCAACTTCATGATGGGAGGCTGAATAACGGGAACGAGAGCCATGTAAGAATATGCCGCGACCGCTATGGGACCGAGCAGGTGAGGCGCAAGTTTTGATGTTACGAATATTGCCGTGGGACCGTCCGCACCGCCGATGATGCCTATGGAAGCCGCTTCCGCCATGGAGAAGCCGAGGAAGCCGCGTGCCGCCGCATAAGTTGCGAATATGCCGCCCTGTGCCGCCGCGCCGAGAAGCAAACTCTTTGGGTTTGCAATAAGCGGACCGAAGTCTGTCATTGCGCCGACTCCGAGGAATATAAGGCAGGGATAAATGCCGAGTTTAACGCCGAGATACAGATAATCGAGCAGTCCCGCCGTCAGTCCTTCCTGCGAACCCGCAAACATATCCCAATGGACGTGACCGCCCGCAAACAGTTCTTCGTGGAACATATCCGCGCCGGGCAGGTTTGTCAAAAGCATACCGAAAGCGATTGGAACAAGAAGCAGCGGCTCGAATTTTTTAACGATGCCGAGATACAGCAATATGCATGAAATGCCTATCATGACAAGTTTCATCCAGTTGCCGTCCGCAAACAGATAAAATCCCGTTTGCTGCAAGAATTTTATAATGTATTCCATTTTACGACCTCCGAATTACGCGATCGTGCAGAGAACGGCGCCCGTATCAACGGAAGCACCCTTGGAAACGCTTACGCCGTGAACCGTGCCGTCGCAGGGAGACATTATCTCGTTTTCCATCTTCATCGCTTCAAGGATAAAGAGAATATCGCCTTTTTTAACGGAAGCGCCCTCGGAGCATCTTACGTCAAGTATTGTTCCGGGCATCGGGCAGGAGATGGTCTCTCCGCCTGCGGGAGCCGCAACGGGAACTGTGGCGGGTGCTGCGGGCTGTTCCTTTGCGGGAACTGCGGCAGCAGGCGCTGCGGGAGACTGTTTCGGGTCGAAGTTCTGAACTTCTTCAATTTCTATCTGATAGGTTTTTCCGTTTACGTTTACATTGTACTTTTTCATCTTTCGTTCCTCACATTCTCTTTATGGATAAAATTCTTATTGCCGAAACATCCGTTCCGAGTTCTTCCGCTATCGCCGCGGACACAGCCGCAACAAATTCCTGTCTGTCGGGAATCTCTTCCTCTTTTGCGGCAGCGGGAACAATTTCTTCTTTCTTTTTCTTTGATCGGTTTGTCGCTTTTCCTATCAGCCCGAATATCGAGCAGACGATGACAAGACAGATAAGTCCGAGAAAGACTATTCCGACGCCGAGCAGAATGACCATGCCTATCGAGGCTTCGCCCTCTTGCGGTGCCTGATATCCGAATATCTCGTTTGCAAAGTTTTGCAGCCATTCGGGCACACCGGCAAGAGCCGTTGTCAATGCTTCCATATTTACCTCCGTTTATGATAAAATTATTGTATTTCCTCATTGATAACAGCGTCTTTTTTGACTGTTCGAAAGTTCGGTTGCTTATAAAACCCCATACTTCCTATGTTATCATACATATTATACCATAACCGCCGAAAAAGTCAAGAGAAAACGCCTTTTTCCGTGATGATTTTTTTGAGAATGTTTTCCTGTTTTTGTGAAACATTTTTGTGTCTGCGATTTCAGTATGTCACGCAGACTCAATTATCATCGGGCGGCGAAAAAAATTGTTTTCGCCTTTAGCCCGTTCAAAATGATTATCGGGCAAATGGGCGGGTTTTATACTTGACAATTAAGATATTTGATTGTATAATATAAGTTACAATATATGTAAATACAGGTTCGGAGCGTGATTTTATGCGTATTGCGGTTGTGACGGGCGCAAGTTCCGGTATAGGACGGGAATTTTGCAGACAGCTTGACAAAGAAAACGATTTTGACGAAATGTGGGTCGTTGCCCGCAGGGAAGACCGTCTTGCAAGTCTTTCAAAGGAGTTGAAATGCCGTGTCAGACCCGTTTCGATGGATTTGACATCTCCCGATTCCTTTGAAAAATACAAGGCTCTGCTTGAAGAATATAAACCCGATGTTGCCGTGCTTGTCAATGCGAGCGGTTTCGGCAAATTCGGAAAATATACCGACGTATCGCCAGAAGATGAGGCGAATATGATAGACCTGAACTGCCGTGCGGTCGTGCTGATGACCCGCGCAACGCTTCCGTATATGCGCGAGGGAGGGCAGATATATCAACTCTGCTCCGTCGCCGCATTTCAGCCTATTCCGTACATTAATGTTTACGGTGCGACGAAAGCGTTTGTTCTGAACTATTCCCGTGCGCTGAACGTTGAATTGAGTGACAGAAAGATAAAATGTCTTGCGGTATGCCCTTTCTGGACAAAGACGGAGTTCTTCGACCGCGCCGCAACGCAGGATAACAAAGCCGTGACGTATTATTCGGTCATGTTCACCGCCGAAGAAATAGTGGCGCAGGCGTTGAAAGATATGAAAAAGAAGAAAAAAGATACGTCGCTCCATACATTCAAAGTCAAATTGCAGATATTCGGAGTTAAAATTCTTCCGCACAAACTTGTTATGCGCGTATGGATGCGCCAACAAAAACATCTGTAAAAGGTAAAGCCTTATGAACAAAAACGACCTCGGGGTTTGTCTGCTCAACGATTCTTTTCCCCCCGTTATAGACGGGGTGGCGAACACCGTTTTGAATTATGCGAACATTATCAACGAAAAATACGGTCATCCGATAGTTGCGACGCCCAAATATCCGAAACGCGATGTGTCGGGCTATCCATATCCCGTGCTTCAATACACGAGTTTCAACACGACCAAAATAGCCGGTTACCGTTTGGGAAATCCCATCGCATCTCCGACCGCCGCGCATATCGCCGAACACGATATCGACATTATACATACGCATTGCCCCGCCGTTTCGTCGTTTCTTGCCCGCCTTGTAAGGGAAAAGAAAGATGTGCCGATAGTTTTTACTTATCATACGAAGTTTGATATAGACATAGAGCGCGTTTTCTCCTCCGAAAAATTGCGTGAACTCTCGACAAAACTTTTCCTGAACAATCTGGAAGCCTGCGACGAGGTTTGGGCGGTGAGCAACGGCGCGATAGAAAATATGCGGACGCTCGGCTATCGTGGCGAAGCGCGTGTTATGAATAACGGCGTCGATATTTCAAAAGGCAGAGCCGACGAAACAGCAGTCGCCAAGCTTCGGACAAGTCTCAATATTCCCGACAATGTTCCGTTATTTTTGTATGTCGGGCGTATGATGTGGTATAAGGGGCTTAAAATATCGCTTGACGCCGTTGCAAAACTGAAAGCGAGAGGCGAAGATTTTCGCTTTCTGCTTGTCGGCGGACGCGGTGATGTTGACGAGATACTTGCGTATATAAAAGATACGGGGATAGACGACAAATGTATATTCGCGGGCGCCGTGTATGACAGGGAAGTGCTCCGCACATATTATTCCCTTGCGGATATGTTTTTGTTCCCGTCAACATACGACACGAACGGCATAGTTGTGCGTGAAGCCGCTGCGTGCGGTCTTGCAAGCGTTCTGATAAAAGGCAGTTGTGCCGCAGAGGACACTCTTGACGGACAAAACGCAGTGCTGATAGATGAAAATTCGGACGCGCTCTGTGCCGCTCTTCTCGGAATAATGCACGACCGTCCGGCAATGCGGAAACTCGGTGACAATGCCATGGAACAGTTGTATATTTCATGGGAAGACGCCGTCGGCGTTGCCGTTGACAGATATAAAAGCATTATAGACTTGAAAAAATGCGGCAAACTGCCGCGAAACGGTGTGCGCGGCGACGAATTTCTGAAACTTGTCAGCAACATAGATTCTTTTATGAGAAACGCTCTGAAACGTCCCGTTCGCGACACGGAAAAGGGAAAACACGAGTTGGAGTTCCTGATAGAAAAAGAACTTGAAGATCAAAGGAAGAAAAAGAGAAAGGATAAAACCGAAAAATGAAAAGGGTTCTGTTGATAGTCAATCCCGTTGCAGGAAAAAAACAAATCAAACCGAATTTTTTCAATATAGTGACAGAGATGAGCGACGCGGGCTGTCAGATAGTCGTAAAGACCACCACGGGCAGGGGCGACGCTACGGATTTTGCATATAAAGCCGCAAAAAACGACGAATGTGACCTTATCGTCTGTGCGGGCGGAGATGGTACTTTCAACGAAACGCTTTCGGGTGTTCTGAAAAGCGGAAATGACAAAGTGGAATTGGGATATATTCCGGCAGGCAGTACAAACGACTTTGCCAACAGCCTGAAAATTCCGCTCAAACCCGTTGCCGCCGTCAAAAGCATTCTGAAAAACGAACCTACGCTTATAGATGTAGGAAAATTCAATGACAGATACTTTTCCTATATCGCGTCATTCGGCATTTTCACAGCTTCTTCTTATTCCGCTTCGCAGGCGGTAAAAAATGTGTTCGGGCATCTGACATACGTTTTTGAGGCGGTCAAAGACCTTTCGAATATAACAAAGTATCATATTAAGGCGACCGTTGACGATAAAGAGTTTGAAGATGATTACATCTTCGGTGCAATTTCAAATTCGACCGCGGTAGGCGGCGTTGTCAAACTCAAAGACGGTGTGGTTGACCTCTCGGACGGAGAGTTTGAAGTGACGTTTGTCCGCAATCCCGCAAACCTTGCTGAGTTCAACAAGATAGTTACGGCGATAACCTCTTCAAAACTTGAGGGCTGCGATATGATAGACTTCGTTCGCGGCTCAAAAGTTACGATAGAGTCCGACACCCCCATATCGTGGTCTCTGGACGGCGAGTTTGCCGACGGCGGAACACATACCGAAATCGAAAATCTTCACCTTGCCTGCAAACTCAGAAAATAACGGAAAAACCCGACGCAAAAATGCGTCGGGTAATTTTGGGGGTTTGTAATCGTACTATAAATCGGAAAATTTTAAAATTCTTTCCAGCCGTCAAGTCCGCTGCGGCAGAGCGCGCCGAACATTCTTTTCTTTGCGCCTTTGTGCTCTTTTTCAATCGAAGAAATGAGATTTCTCATCTTCTGCCGCTGCGTGTGACCGTCAACGGGGCATATACTTTTGACGACAGGCAGTCCGTTTCTTTTTACGCAGGAGCGTATTTTTTGTTCGCTTACATATATAAAAGGTCTTATAACCCGAAGCGCTCCGCCGTCGTAATCCGTGACCGGTTGAAAGCACCCGAGCCGACCGCCGTTTATCAGGTTGAGCATAAACGTTTCAAGCACATCGTCGTTGTGATGTCCGAGCGCAAGAACCGTTGCTCCGAGTTTTCTTGCGCCGTTGCACAATGCTCCGCGCCTCATAGTCGAGCACAGCGAACACGGATTTTCGTCTTTTTTTCGGTCGAACACTATCTCGAAAATATCGGTTTTTTCGATATGGTATTCTATGTTTTCTCTTTTGCACAGTTCGGAAACGGAAGAAAAGTCCGTAGGCTCTTTGCCCGCGTCAACGGTATATCCGAACACTTCGAATTTTTTCGGATAGAATTTTGACAGGCGGGAGAGCGCAACGAGAAGCAGAACGGAGTCTTTACCTCCCGAAACGCCGACGCAGACCCTGTCCCCGTCCTTTATCATATCGTAATCTTTGACCGCTCTGCGGAGCGGGCTTAATATATCGTTCATCTCAAACTACCTAAAAAAATCGACGTACCGTTTATCCGATACGCCGATGATTTTTTTTCTTTTTTACAGAGCAGCTTTCGCTTTTTCAACGAGAGCGGCAAATGCAGCCTTGTCGGAAACGGCGAGTTCTGCAAGAACTTTTCTGTTAAGCATGATGTCTGCTTTTTTAAGACCGTTTACGAATCTGCTGTAATTGATGCCGTTTGCTTTGCACTCCGCGGAAATGCGGGTGATCCAAAGAGAACGGAAATCTCTCTTTTTAAGTTTTCTTCCGACGTAAGCGTACTGAAGGGACTTCATTACCGCTTCGTTGGCAGTTCTGTAAAGCTTGGACTTGCCGCCGAAATATCCTTTAGCAAGTTTAAGAACTTTCTTATGTCTCTTGCGGGTAGTAACCGCACCTTTAACTCTTGCCATCTTTCAACACCCTCCGTAATTATTTATAAGGAATAAGTTTCTTAACAACGGGTGCGTCGGCGGCGCTCAGATAGCAAGCCTTGCGCAGACCCCTCTTGTATTTGGTAGTTTTCTTCGTAAGAATATGTCTTCTGAACGCGTGGTTCATTTTGATCTTACCGCTCTTTGTAACCTTGAATCTCTTCGCGGTTGCTCTGCGAGTCTTCTGTTTGGGCATGTCACATTCTCCTTTGTTTTGATGATATAAAAGTGAGTTTCCTCATTTTTTACTGATTGAACGGTCAGCGGCTTATTTCGTCGGCTTTGCCGCAAGAATCATGATCATCGTTCTGCCTTCGAGTTTTGCGGGCTTTTCGATGACGCCGAGTTCCGACACTCCGTTTGCGAACTTCTCCATAAGAACGAGTCCGAGTTCCGGTCTCTGAATCTCTCTGCTTCTGAGTTTCAGCGCAACTTTGACTTTGTTGCCGTCGCCGAGAAATCTCTTGGCATGGTTCATTTTCGTGTTCAGGTCGTGATCCTCGATGTTAAGGCTGAGTTGAACTTCTTTCAGAAGCGTTACTTTTTGATTTTTCTTTGCTTCTTTTTCTTTCTTCGCCTTTTCATACATGAACTTGTTGTAGTCCATTATCTTGCAGACGGGCGGTACAGCGGTCGGGGATATCTTAACAAGGTCAAGCCCTTTGGAATCCGCAATTCTCTGCGCTTCTTTCGAAGACATGATTCCGAGCTGTTCGCCTTTGTCGCTGATGACCCTTACCTCGGGGTCTCTGATCTCCTCGTTGAGTTGCTGTGCGTTTTTCTTGCCTATGGCCGATACACCTCCGATAAATAAAAAACTAAGGCTGTGAACCGTAAAAAGTCCACAGCCGTGAAATCAAATCGAAAATGACTGAAAAATCATTCGCTATTGACCTTGCGGCGATACCGCAGTGGTGAGAACTTTACGGTTCTTCTTCATTGTACTTGGTAAGTATACCACAATTATTCCGCTTTGTCAAGCATGGATTCCGAAATAATTGTAAACAATTCGTCGCTCGGTTCAAACAAAAGCACAACGTCTCTGTTTGCGTTGAAATCTTTGTAAAGCAGAGCCGCGTCCTTTGCTCTGTCCTCGCCCACGCGGCAATCGTTTTTCATTGCTTTTTCGTTGTCGGCAAGCAACTTTTCAACCGCTTCTTTGCCTCGGACGAGGTTTCGCATCTCTATGTTTTTGATTCTGCAAAGCGCGTATTCTCTGTTGCCTATGCTTTTGTAGACACAGAGAAGTGCGCCGTCCATAACAAAAGTATACGAATACATATACTTCTTTATCAGCAGGAATATTCCTGCCGCAGCGGCGGGAACAAGCAGCAGCCTGACCGTTTGAACCGCCGATTGCGGCACGCCGAGTTTTGCCAGCACCGCCGTCGCAAGTATTACGGCGACAAACGCCGCAATAAGCAGCAGAAACGGCTTTGTTCTGTTCTTTGTATTTTCCTTTTTTTCCGAATACATTTTTTATATTTCCTTGATGACCGTCAGTATCATCGGTCTTCTCTTCGTTTGCTCGAAAATGTATTTTCCGAGATCGTCTTTGAGTTTCGTCTTTGCGTTGTAGAGCCACTCTTCGTTTTTCTCGTCCGCCGCCTGCCAAAGAATGGTTTCGGTAAGTTTTCTTACGTTGTCGAGCAGATCCGTGTTTTCCTTGATATAAACGAAGCCCCTTGAAACGACTTCGGGCGACGAAACTATCTCCCTGTTTTCGGCATCGACAACGGCGACAACGACAACAAGACCGTCCTGCGAAAGGTGTTTTCTGTCGCGGAGTACGATGCTTCCCACATCGCCTACGCCGAGCCCGTCAACAAGCGTTCTGCCGGCGGGAACCGTTCCGACTATCTCAATTTTTTCGCGGCTTATCTCGATTATGTTTCCTATGTTCGCGACAACGATGTTTTCCTTTGCAACGCCCATGGAGTTTGCAACTATCGCATTTTTTTTCAAGTGTCTGAACTCACCGTGTATGGGAATGAAGAACTTCGGTTTTACAAGTCCTATAAGAAGTTTTGTTTCTTCCTGACAAGCGTGTCCCGAAACGTGAACGCCCGCATAGGATTCGTATACGACGTCTGCGCCCGAACGGTAAAGTTCGTTGATGACTCTGTTTATGAGTTTTTCGTTGCCGGGAATGGCGGAAGAGGACAGAACAACGAGATCCTGCGGTCCTATCTCAACCTTTTTATGGTCGGAATATGCCATTCTGTAAAGTGCGGACATCGGTTCGCCCTGGCTGCCCGTCGTTACGATAACGAGTTCTTCGGGGTTGTATCTGTTTATCTGGTCGATGTCGATGATTACTCCGTCGGGCACTTGCATATATCCGAGTTGACGTGCAACTTCAAGCACCGTTACCATGCTTCTGCCGCTGACGGCGACTTTTCTGCCGAACGCTATCGCCGCATTGATTATCTGCTGAACTCTGTCAACGTTTGAGGCAAAGGTCGCAACGATTATTCTCTTGTTTGTCGCACCTCTGAATATCGTCGAAAAACTCTCGCCGACCTTTCTCTCGCTGCTCGCAAAGCCGGGTCTTTCGATATTGGTCGATTCGCACATCATTGCAAGGACGCCTGCATTTCCGAGTTCGCCGAAACGCGCAAGGTCTATCATTTCGCCCTGTATCGGAGTAACGTCTATCTTGAAGTCTCCCGTGTGCAACAGCGTGCCGCACGGCGTGTGTATCGCTATCGCGGCAGAGTCCGCTATGGAGTGGTTGACGTGAATGTACTCTATGGACATGGTGTCCATCGGAACGGTCTGTCCCGGTTTTACCTCTATGAGTTGCGCGGTCTTGTCAAGACGGAACTCACGGAGTTTGTTCTCAACTATTCCGAGCGTGAGACGCGTGCCGTATATGGGAACGTTTATCTGTCGGAGCAGATATGGGATGGCACCGATGTGGTCTTCGTGTCCGTGTGTAAGAAATACGGCGCGGAAACGGTCCGCGTTTTTGACAATGTACTGCAAATCGGGAATAACGTAGTCCACGCCGGGCAGATCTTCGTCCGGGAACGCAATACCGCAGTCAATGGCGATTATATCCTTGCCGCATTCTATAAGTGTCAGGTTTTTGCCTATTTCGTTAAGCCCGCCGAGCGGGATTATTCTTACTTTGTCGATTCTTTTCAAATAAATTTCCTCCTTGTAAAAAAACATCAGATGTGTATGTATCATCGGTAAAGTTCAAAGATATAATAAAGGTTGTGCCGTCTTACAGCCCGAGCATTGTGCTCGCGTACAGCGAAAGCGGAGCCGAAAACCCCGATGTTTTTCGGCTCTTTTTTCATTGTCTGACAGTCTTTTCGCTTAAAACGAACAGACAGTCCGTTCCTGTGCGGAACGGACATGGACGCACTCTCCGTCCCGTCCGTGACCCGCTCAAAAGTTATATGCAGGGAAAAAGTCAACACGAAAATATGTCTTTTCGGAATTTGTATTCCTCGTCGGACACATTCTCCAATATATATCTTGTTATAATTATACGCAATTTATTCGCTCTTGTCAACGCTATTTTTGTCACTTCGTATTTTCTTCAAATAAAAGTCACATATTTCTTCTGCCGTTTCGCTGCTTGCGGCTTCCGCCACCACTCGGAATCCTTTCAGGTCGTTTTTCGGAACGACGCGCACGTTCCAGCCCTTTTCTCGGTCTATGAAACGTATTCCCTCGATAAGTTCTTTTTCGCCCTTGCTTTCGGAAAGTTTGCGCATTATCTCGAACTTGTCCCCGTCGCAGTCCACGTCTCGGCTGAAAACGTCGAAAGACGGAACGGATGCCGCAAGTTTTGCAAACGTTTTTCTGCTTCTGGAAAGGTATCCGCAAAGCACGCACGCACATATATTCGGGTCGGTTATATCATAGAGTTCGTCGCGTTCGGGCGAGTCGAGCGTCAGCCTTTTAACTTCAAATCCGCCGCTTTCACCGAGACGTTCTATCATTGCGGGGTATGAATAGGGAACGGCGACTTTTCCGAACGTCTTGCCGAACGCCACGGCAACACAGCATTTGACGAGCCTGTCCGGATATTCGTCAACGCCGAGCGTATCGCCGACATATATTTTCTCCGCGCTGTCGTCGGCTCTTGCGGGGACGACTTCCGAAAGAATATCGTCGCCGTAGATGTGCGCATTCAGCGGTTTCATCGCGATAACGCTCCTGCGGAGTTTTTTGACGTAAGGTTCGCCGTAGTTTTTCAGCATACGGTAATTTCCGCTTTTTTCGCAGAAAAATTCGTTACCGTCAAAAACTTTTCTCAACGCTTTTCCGTCTGCGGTCGAGAGCGGAAGCCCGTCCGCGGCATAAAGATATATTTTGTCCGCCGCCGCATATATTCCGCCGCAAAGAGAATACGCCCTGACCGTGTATCTGAACTGTGTGCGCTGACAGCAGCCGAGATTGAGCACGTTGTCGCCCGAAGAGAGTATTCCGCTGATTATAGCGTGCAGTTGCGCCGCACACGCCGCGTCTTCGTATCCTACTGCCGCATTGCCTCTGAAAAGACAGCCGAACGCCGCGCCGAGACGCGCGAACGACGTTATGTCGCCTATCGGGTCAGCCACGCTTTTTTCGAGTTTGTACGGTCTGTATTCGCCCGAAACATTCGTTGTCAGAACCGTATTTTTTGGGATTACATTGTCGGGCGCTATCTTGACTTCCGCGCCTATCACGCAGCCGCTTCCAACCGTGCAGCCGTCGCCGATCGCCGCACCGTCGCAAACGCTGACGCCCTCCCGTATTTTTGCGTTTTCACAGATAACGGAATTTCGTATAACGCTGTTTTCGCCGACGCTTGCACCCGCGAGCAGTATGCTTCTTTCAACGCGGCAGCCCCTCTGCAACCGACAGCCGTCGCTTATCACGGAAAAAGGTCCTATTACAGCCCCCGCGGCGCTCACGTTTTTGCCTATCAGGCACGGCTCGTGCACAATAGCGCCCGTTACCTTGTTGTTTTCGGAGGGTTCAAGCCCCACTTTGCCCGCCAGTGCGTCTGCGTTGCATGAAAGGTAAGAGCCCGTCGAGCCTATATCGCACCAATATCCCGCCGCCCGATAGCCGTAAATGTTCTTTCCGTCGGCAATCATGCGCGGAAAAACGTCTTTGGCAAAATCCTGCTCTTTGCCGTATTCGATAAAATCGAAAACTTCGCGCGAAAAGACGTATATCCCCGTGTTGACAGTGCCCGAATAAGCCCGTTCCCAACCGGGTTTTTCAACAAGGTCGGTTATTTTCCCGTCATCGTCCGTCAGACAGACACCGTATTCGAAAGGCGATTTGACTTCGCTCAGAACGACCGTCGCCGCACCGCCGTGTCCCTTGTGGAAAGCGACCGCCGCTCCGAGGTCGATGTCAGTTATCGCGTCTCCGCTTATTACGAGAAAATCTCCGTCAACAAGTCCCTCGCACGCTTTTACGCCGCCCGCCGTTCCGAGCGGTTCTTTTTCTTCGATGAAAACAACGTTTCTGTCCGCACAGGCGTTTCTTATCTGTGCGCTGCCGTGCCGCACGGTTGCGATGACCTCCGTTATCCCGTTCTTTTTGAGAAGATCGAATGTGTGAAAAATACACGGCTTGCCCGCAACGGGCGCAAGCGGCTTCGGAATTTTTGCGGTAACGGGCATAAGTCTTGACCCCATACCGCCCGCAAGAATAATGGCTTTCAAATCCGTTTTCCTCCAAAAAAGTTTTTTCGGGAATATTTTGAGTTGAGCGGCTTTGATTATTCAAAAAAACAGCAGATGATTGAACATTTTTTGAAACCTATTGAAAAACCGTTGCTTGTGTGTTAATATAATATGTAATTATGATTATATACGCCGACGCGGCGTGCGCGTGCGACGGCAATGAAAAAGACGGTGATAAGATGAGTTTGAAAGAAAGACTTATGAAAGTGCGCAGCGATGCGGAAGAAAATATCGGAAAGTCCGAAACATCGGACGAACTTGAATCTTTCCGTGTCAAATTCCTCGGCAAAAAAGGCGAAGTTACGGCGCTCCTTTCCGAGATGGGAAAACTCTCCAAAGAGGAAAGACCCGTTATCGGACAGATAGCAAACGAAGTTCGCTCCCACATCGAAGAAGCGATAAAGGAGAAAAAGGAACAGCTCCGCGAAGCCGAACTGAAAAAGAAACTTGAAGAAGAAAGGGTTGACGTTACGCTTGCGGGCAAAGAAATTTCCGTGGGCAAACAGCACCCGTTGAATATGGTTCTCGAAGAGTTTGAGGACGCATTCGTTTCCATGGGCTTTTCCGTTGTCAGCGGTCCGGAAGTCGAGTTTGACAGATACAATTTCGAAAAACTCAACATTCCCAAATACCACCCCGCAAGAGATACACAGGACACGTTCTATTTCAACCCCGAAGTTTTGCTCAGAACGCAGACTTCGTCCGTTCAGGTCAGAACGATGGAAAAGCAGCAGCCTCCCATCAGAATAGTTTCTCCCGGCAGAGTTTACAGAATAGACGAGATAGACGCGACGCATTCGCCGATGTTTCATCAGATAGAGGGACTTGTTGTTGACGAAAACATCACAATGGCTCACTTGAAAGGCTCTCTCGAAACCATCGTTCACAAACTCTTCGGCGATGATGTTAAAACAAGAATTCGTCCCGATTTCTTTCCGTTCACCGAACCCTCGGCGGAGATCTGCGTTTCCTGCTTCCGCTGCGGAGGCAAGGGCTGCAAGTTTTGCAAAGGCGAAGGCTGGATAGAAATAGGCGGTGCGGGCATGGTCAATCCGAAAGTCCTTGAAGGCTGCGGCATAGATACGACAAAATACAGCGGCTTTGCATTCGGAATGGGGCTTGAAAGACTTGTTATGCTCCGTTACAAGATAGACGATATCCGTATGTTCTTTGATAACGACCTGCGCTTTCTGAACAATTTCTGATAAAGAGGAGTTAAACGAAAATGAACGTTTCATATAAATGGCTCAGACAGTATACTCCGGTCGATGTGGATGAAAAAACTTTCGTTCACGAAATGTGCATGACCGGCACGGAGGTCACGGGCTACGAAAAGTCTTCCGATATCATTAAAAACTGCGTTGTCGGAAAAATACTTGATATTCAAAAACACGAGAATGCTGATAAACTTGTTGTTTGCCAAGTGGACATCGGCAGGGGAGAGCCCATTCAAATAGTTACCGCCGCAACCAACGTGTTTGCGGGCGCGGTCGTTCCCGTTGCTCTTGACGGTTCGACTCTTTTCGGCGGCATAAATATCAAAAAAGGCAAACTGCGCGGCGTTTTGTCGGACGGTATGTTCTGCTCCGTTGCGGAACTCGGTCTGACTGTTGCCGATTATGACGGCGCGATAGAAGACGGAATACTTATTCTTAAAGACGACACGCCGATAGGCGAGGATATCTGCTCGGCGCTCGGACTTGACGATACCGTTTTTATCGCGGACATCGCAACAAACAGACCCGATTGCCTTTCAATAAGAGGCATTGCAAGAGAAGCAGCCGTTACGTTTGACAAACCGTACATCGTCGAGACCCCGTCCGTAAAAGGAGAAGGCGTTGATGTGAACGATTATCTGACTGTTACGGTGGAAGACCCCGAACTCTGCCCGCGTTACAGCGCAAGAGTCGTGACCGACATCAAGATAGCTCCGTCTCCGAAATGGATGGTTGAGAGACTTCGTTCCTGCGGCATCCGTTCCATAAACAACATCGTTGACATAACAAACTATGTTATGCTTGAATACGGTCAGCCTATGCACGCTTTTGATTATTCTTGCCTTAAAGGCGGAAAGATAAACGTCAGAAGAGCAAAAGAAGGCGAAAAGACCGTTACGCTTGACGGACAGGAAAGAACCCTTGCTTCCGATATGCTCGTTATTGCGGACGCGGAAAGAGCCGTTGCCGTTGCCGGGATCATGGGCGGCGAAAACAGCGAAATAAAAGATACAACCGAAATGATAGTGTTCGAATCGGCAAACTTTGACGGACCGACTGTTCGAAAGGGCGCAAAGGGGCTTGGCATGAGAACGGACGCTTCCGCACTGTTCGAAAAGAGACTTGACCCGCAGATGACCGTTGAAGCGCTTGACAGAGCCTGCGAACTCGTTGAGATGCTCGGCGCGGGCAAAGTATCCAAAAACTACATAGATGTTGACAATTCCGATAAGACGCTGAAAAAGATAGAACTTGACGTTGACTGGATAAATCATTATGTTGACATTGACATGAGCGATGCGGAAATGAAGCGTGTGTTCACGGCGCTCGGCATGACGGTCGAGGGCAACACGGTTACGGTTCCGTCGTTCAGAAGCGACATCGAATCCAAATATGACCTTTCCGAAGAAGCGGCAAGAATTTACGGCTATGACAAGATACCCGCAAAGGATTTCCGTGCGGAAATCAGAACCGGAGGTCTTACGGAAAGACAGAAATTCGATAAGAAAACGGGCATTCTTATGCGTGCCTGCGGATATACGGAAATAATGACGTTTTCGTTTGTCAGCCCCAAATCGCTTGACAAGATATGTCTTCCCTCAGACCATGCGTTGAGAAAGTGTCTGAAAATCATGAACCCGCTCGGCGAGGATACTTCGGTTATGAGAACAACGGGGCTTCCGTCGCTTCTTGAAGTTGCGTCAAGGAACTATTCGTTCAGAGCGGAAAGAGCTGCGCTTTATGAACTTGCGACCGTTTATATTCCCGCGGAAAGCGAGACCGAACTGCCGGAAGAAAAGAAGATTCTTACGGCGGGAATTTACGGCGAGGGCGTTGACTTCTTCACTGTCAAAGGCGCCGTTCAGCAGGTTCTTTCGCAACTGCACATCAATAAAGTCAAATTCAAGCCCTGCACCGATGCACCGTCGTATCACCCGGGCAGAACGGCTTGCGTTTACAGCGGCGACACATATCTCGGCATTGTCGGACAGCTTCATCCGACGGTTGCCAAGAACTACGGAATAAACACGGAAGTTTATGCTTTTGAATTTGATATGAACAGTCTTTATGACTGCCGCGGCGGTGTCAGCGAGTATAAACCCGTTCCGAAATATCCCGCGGTTACAAGAGACCTTTCTCTTGTTTGTAAAAATGAGGTTTACAGCGGCGACATCGAGGAAAAGATAAAGAAAGCGGGCAGACCGCTGCTTGAAAGCATAAAAGTTTTCGATGTTTATACCGGTTTGCAGGTGGCGCACGGTTATAAGAGCATCGCGTATGCGCTTGTTCTCAGAAGCCCCGACCATACTTTGGGGGACGAAGAGATTGACGCCGCGATGAAGAAAATCATTTCCGTTCTCGAAGCGGACGGAATATACCTGAGAGCATAAACGCTCGGGAGGAGATCACATGGACAGAAAAGAAAACAATATCGGAAGCGATACCATCGTTTTTTCAATCAAAAACAGCAAAGACAGCGAGATGAAGCGTATCCTGACGACCGTTTACGACGCTCTTGTCGAAAAGGGATATGACCCTCTGAATCAGATAGTCGGATATATTCTGTCCGAGGATCCCGGTTATATCACCAATCACAAGAATGCAAGAGCTCTTATCAGAAAAATAGACCGAGACGAACTGCTCGAAACGCTCGTTAAGGAATATCTTGAAAACTGAGGCTCGACATGGATACTCTGATAGAACAGATTTACAGACATAAGAACACCGCGGCGGAGAATCTCAAAAAATACGGGATTCTCGTCGTTGTTCTTGCCGCAGCAACCGCCGTTATGGTTTCGGTGCGTCTGCTTGCGGGCAACGCCTTTGCGTATATGCTAGGCGGTATCGCGTGCCTTGTTATAATATACCTCGGCGCGAAAGTGTATATGCGCTACAAGTACATAGAGTATGAGTACACATATATGAACGGCGAGATAGATATTGACAAGATAATGAGCCAAGCGTTCCGTAAACGCATAATAACCGTCAATTACAAGCATTTTCGCGAATACGGCGATTACGACGACGGTGCAAAGGCACGCCTTGCGCAGAGGCAGTTTGATACGGTTATAGACGTTTCTTCCAATATGGGAACGCTTGCCTGCTATGCGGTGGTGCAGCATCCGTCCGAGGGAATAACGCTGCTTATATTCGAGCCGAACGATAAAATACGCGCAGACCTTGAAAAGAGGCTTGCAACGGTTCTTCGCTGAAACGGGAGACAGATATGATATTCACATCCGAACAGATGCACGGCGCGGACAAATACGCCGTCGAAGTTTTGAATATTCCGTCAACGGAACTTATGCGTTCCGCCGCAAAGGCTCTTTTTGACGCTTGCGGAGAGTTTCCGACGGCGAACAATTTTGTTGTTTTAGCTGGTAAGGGGAATAACGGCGGGGACGGTTTTTGTCTTGCGGGTCTTCTGAAAAACGCGGGCAAAAACGTGACGGCCGTTGCCGTTTACGGTACAAAAAACCTTTCTCCCGACGCGGAGACGATGTTCTCCGAACTCGACAAGGAGACCTTTTACGACGTTTGGGAAAACGGCATTGCGGACGCGGTAAGACTTGTTGAGGATGCAGACGTTATCGTGGACTGCATTTTCGGTACGGGTTTTGCGGGAGAACTTAAAGCGGATGCGAAAATCCTTGCGGAAGCGACCTGCGGCAAGCATGTTATCGCCTGTGATGTTCCGAGCGGGGTGCATTGCGACACAGGTGCTGTTTACGGCACGGCGATAAGAGCGGATATAACCGTGACTTTTGCCGCCAAGAAGCCGTTTATGTTTCTGTACCCGTCAAAAAACTATATCGGACGTGTCGTAATAGCCGATATCGGGCTTCCGGCAGAGGCTCTCGGCAAACAGAATCCGTATATATATGAAAACGACGGCAGAGTTTTGGCGTCTGTAAAAAAACGTAAACAGAACACAAACAAAGGCTCTTTCGGAGCCGTGCAGGTCGTTTGCGGTACGAAAAAAATGACCGGAGCGGCTGTGTTGTGCTGTTCGGGAGCGTTGAGAAGCGGCGTCGGGCTTGTTTATGCCGCTTCCGATAAAAAGACAAGAAGAATAATCCAAACGCATCTTGCCGAACCCGTGTTCGTGAAAAGAAAAAAGAAAGTAAAAAAAGCCGATGCGTTCGTTGTCGGCTGCGGTCTCGGCAAAAAAGGCAAGGTCGTAAAAAAATATCTGAAAAGAAAACGTCCGTGCGTTATTGACGCCGACGCATTAAATTATCTGGCAAAGCATAAAAATAAATTGAAAAGGTTAAGACCAGATTGCGTTCTGACGCCGCACCCCGCTGAAATGGCTCGTCTTTGCGACTGTTCCGTCGCGAAAATAGAAGAAAACAGATTCGGAGCGGCGCGCGATTTTGCGGTTGCATACAATACCACGGTGCTGCTCAAAGGCAACAGAACGCTTATCGCCGACCCGCAGGGGAACGTTTATGTCAACATGAGCGGCAATTCCGCGCTTGCAAAAGGCGGAAGCGGCGATGTTCTTGCTGGCGTTATAGGCTCATTGCTTGCGCAGGGGTACGATGCCGTTACGGCGGCGCGTCTCGGTGCATACATTCACGGCATCGCGGCGGAGATACTTACGGAAAACGGAAATTCGGAAGCAAGCGTGCTCCCGTCCGACCTGCCCTGCGTTATAGGAAATCTTATTTGACGGTTTCGGAGAAACGAATATGCGCAGATCTTTTGTGCTTGCATTGCTTTTTGCAATGTTTTTGACGGGATGTGCGAAAATATCGGATGTAGAAAACAAACCTCTTGCGGATTATCGGTTTGAAGCCGAGACGCCGTATTACAGCATCGTTTTTACACAAACGGAAACGGTCGTGATTGACCGTGCGGGTGAACTTTCAAGCCCCGTAACTGCCTCAGTTGACGGTTACGATGTTGTGTTCGAGGGGCAGAAAATAACCTCACCGTCTCTTTTCGGGATAAATTCGGTCTTCAATCTCGGGCAACTTCTGAAAAAAATCCTAACTGAGGAGATACCCTCCGAAAAGTCAACTACCGCCGAAGCCGTCGTTCTTTCGGGAACGTATAAAGGCTGCGGCTATTCGCTGACGGTCGATAAAAAAACCTCTGCACCGTTACAGTTGGAATATAACGGGTTTGAGGCGGTCTTCAAAGGAAGTAAATGAATGGAAAATCTTTTTAACCGCACATGGGCGGAAGTCGATATTGACAATATTCTGCATAATGTAAGAGTAATAAAGGACACGTTGACGGGAAATTCAAAAATAATTGCCGTTGTCAAAGCCGACGCATACGGTCACGGTGCCGTTGCCGTGGCAAAGGCGCTGGAAAAAGAAACGGATATGTTTGCGCTTTCGTCGATAGATGAGGTCGTGCAGCTCCGCAATGCGGGTGTTCGCTGCGATATGCTTATTCTCGGCTATACGCCGTCGCAGTTTGCAAAAGTTCTTCAAAACGAAAAAATCACGCAGACAGTGTTTTCCTATGATTATATAAAGGATATATACGATTCGCTTGACGGAAAAGGGGACAAACTTAAAGTCCACGTCAAACTCGATACCGGTATGTCCCGTCTCGGCTTTGCGGTTCAGAACGATGAAATGCGTAAAAAAACTGTGGAAGAACTTTTTCGCGCCGTAAACGAATTTTCCGACAGACTTGATTTTGAGGGAATATTCACTCATTTTGCGGTGTCGGACGAGCCCGAACAGGATTTCACGGACATTCAATTTTATCGCTATATAAAAACGGTTGAAGAACTTGAAGAAAAAGGTGTGCATTTTTCGATCCATCACGTTTGCAACAGCGCCGCCGTTATCAATTACCCGCAGTATCATCTCGACCGTTGCAGACCCGGCATAATACTTTTCGGAATGCTTCCCGATAAACACACCCGCGATATCGGGCTTCGTCCCGCATTGAGCCTGAAAGCCGTTGTTTCGCAAACGAGAACGATAGAAGAGGGAATGACCGTCAGTTACGGGCGCAAGTTCACCGCAGCAAAGAAAACAACTCTTGCAACGCTTCCGATAGGTTATGCGGACGGTTATTCGCGCCTGCTTTCCGATAACGGTGAAGTTCTCATTCACGGCAAGCGTGCAAAGATAGTCGGCAGAATCTGCATGGATCAATGTATGATAGACGTTTCCGACATTCCCGATGTAAAACGGGGAGATGAGGTTACGATAATCGGCAGAGACGGCGACGAAGTTATCTCCGCAACGGACATCGCCGACCGTATGAACACGATAAATTATGAGATAACCTGCCTTATCGGGAAACGTGTTCCCAGAGTTTATATAAAGGACGGCAAAAAAATCGGCTCATACAGTTCAATTCTCGACTGATACGGCTTAACTGTTTTAATTTCGGATTATAAAAGAAGAAACAACCCTCACGGCATTTCGGATGCGCGTGAGGGTTGTTTTATGAAGAAATGAATGATGTAGGAAAAGCAATGTTAAAAGGCAATGAATTGTTTTGCCGAATATCCGATGTATTATAGTCTGAATATGCACATTTTGACCGATTGTCTCAATCAAGGTGCTTTTTAATCTTTTTCCAAAATCTGAAAAGTCCGAAAACTACCGCGCCGCCGAGCAACGCTTCACCGCCGACGCCGAAAACGAAACCTCTCGAAGCCGCCGCAATGCTTCCGCATACGATGAAAACAAGAACCGCAATTGCCGCGGCCGCAAGCAGAATACACATATCAGCGGTGTGTCTTTTTGCTTCCGCCGCCGCTCTTTTTGCCGCTCTTTCCGCCGCTCTTGCCGCATATCTTGCGTCTTCGGTAACATCTATGTTATATCTCTTTTCGTTGTATCCGGTAGTCATTTTTTTGTTCCTCTCTTGAAAGTGAATTTCTTTTGTGATATTTTTCGTGAACTTCACCTTGTGTGATATGATTGTATCACACTTCGCAATGAAAGTCAAGTGTGATTTTGCAATATGTGATATTATTTACATTTATTTTACAAATTGCGATATGCTTTACGATGGGTGAAAAAGTTTTGGTTCACTTTTCTTTGAGCATATTATATCATTAAGCGTGTCCGATAAACAGGACTTTGCCTGCTGTTTTTACAATATCGTAAAATCAGGAAAGCGAATAATCGTCGGTCTCCGCATTGTATGCAAAGTGTTTGTTTTTGTTCAATGTTGTATTGACTTTTTTGGTATATTTTGCTATAATGAAATAACATATAAGAAAAGAGGGTTCGGTCGTGAAAAATAAATTTATATCCGTTTCGTTGGCGGTTATTCTGCTGTTGAGTGTTTTTACCGTTTTTCATTCGTCTGCGGCGACACAATCCGTTTTTATTTTTGATTCGTCCGCCGTTGCCGCAAACCATAACTGGGAGGGGTATTATCGCGCGATAGAGTCCATTCCTTCCGACGATACCGCTCATTCGTCCATGCGCGCGGAGGGAACTCCGTACTATATCGTCGATCAAACGATGAAAAATGACTTGGCCGCGACGGGTACGATGGACTCCGATTATACGGGAATAGGTTCGACGACCCGATATGACAGCCTTACAACGTCTACGGGTAAAAGTCTGCTTCAATATCTGCTTGACGAGTTCGGCGAACAGATGTATATCCTCGACGGAGGTAAAAAGAGGGCATACACGCTTTGGAATTCGACCGTGGCGGCGGAACTTAAAATAACGTACACTTCCGATTACTATTATTATATGGCGGCGGCCGACCAGTCCCGTTACAATGTTGCCGATTATCAGGCGGCGCTTGACGCGCTGAACGATTTTCTTGTTCACGCACATTATAATTATGCTTTTAATACATACAACGAAAACAGATACGACGAACAACTTGCAAGATATAACGTCCTTGTCGCGGCGCTTGATGTGATTGAACCGACGGCTCCTGACCCGACAGATCCAACGGTGCCCGACCCCACAACTCCCGAACCGACGACTCCTACCGAACCCGATCCCGAGCCCGACCCGAATCCCGATTATGAGCGTTCGACGTTTACGTTTGACGCTTCGATAGGCGCGTCGGGGCTTTCATGGGATAAATATTTTGCGGCGCTTTGTTCTATCCCGACCTCTGCCGACGATACGGCTCATGCCGCGCAAAAAGCAAGCGGAACGCCTTATTCGGTCGTCTTTGAGTTTATGATGGCGAACCACGGCGCGGCACTTGACGATTTGGTCATACCTGCGGTAAACAAGAAATTCATATCGTATTTTCTCAATGAATTCGGCGAACAGATGTATATTCTTGACGGCGGCAAAAAGCGTGCCTACGATTTGTGGAACAGGTATATGCCCGCTTCTCTTGCCGTGACGTATACGTCCGCAAACTACACTTACGTTTCGACAAAAGACCAAAACTTGCTGACTGTTTCCTCTTATGCGGCGGCGCTCAATGCGCTGAACGATTTTCTTGTAAACGCGCACTACAATTATGCTTACAACACGTTCAACGACAGCCGTTACGATGAACAGGTCGAAAGGTATAAAACGCTTGAAAAGGCGATAATGAATATTGTATTTGTTACAGACAAATACGATGTTTCCTCTTATAAAAAGGCGGGGACTTTTCCCGAGCGTCCCGGCGTTGTTTTCGCTGGCTGGTTTGCCGACAGTGCAAAGACCGTGCCGTACAAAGAAACGACGGGTACAGCCTATGCAAAATTCGTGGACGAAGATATTTTTACCGTAAAGGCACAGGTGACGGCGAAAAATGAGCCTACCGATCCCCGAAATCTTCGTTTTATTTCAACTCTTGATTCCGTGGCTTATTCGGAAGCGGGCTTCAAAATTACTTTTAACGGAAAAACCGTAACTCAACCCGTTCACAATGCGTACCGTGAAATGACGGCAAAAAACGGAACGATAGTCTATAAACCGACCGATATATGTTCCGATGCGGCGTTTTTCACGTCTTACACGGTGACGAATGTTCCGTTTTCGATAGGAAAAATTCCTTTCAGGGTGACGGCGTACTATGTGACACTTGACGGAACCGAGGTAAGCGGCGAAGAAAGACTTATTTATATCGAAAACAGCGCGTTGACCCCGATAACAAAAGATCAATACTATATTTACAACCATATCTCCGATAAGTACAAAGCGGCATATGACAGATTCTATGAAGCGCTTGCAAACTGCGAAGAAACCGTTGATTTCTCTTCGTACCGTTTGACTTCCGACGAATTTTTCAATGTTGTTTTTACGGGCGTTATCAACGATTGCCCGGAATTTTGGTGGTTTAAGAGTTCGTACAGTTATTCCAATTCCGTTCAGGACGGTACAGTTTATATCGGCAATGTCAACCCGAACTATTTCTTTACGGGCGAAGAACTCGAAAAACAGAAACAGAAAGTCGATGCTTCCGCCGCAAAACTGCTTGAAGGCATAACCGCGTCGATGAGCGAATATGAGCGAGAAGTGATTATTCACGACAGGTTTGTCAATGCCGTTACATACGTTTTCAATGATTATGACCAGACTGCTTACGGCTCTCTCGGCAACGGTGAGGCGATATGCGCGGGATATGCGCGCGGCTTGCAATATTTGCTGTATAAAGCGGGAATAGTTTCCACTTATACAACGGGCGAAACAAAAGACGATTCGGGCAATGTCATATATCATGCGTGGCTTCTTGTCAGAATAGACGGCGAGTATTATTTCTGCGACCCGACTTGGGCGGATCAGGACAGCATAAACGCTATATTCCATGAGTATATGAATATAACGACGGAAGAATTGTTGAAATCGAGAACCTTGGAGGCAATGCCGTGGACTATACCGAACTGCACTTCGACCAAAGCAAATTATTGGCACGTCGAAGATAAGATATCCAATGGCTTTGAACTTGAAAAAGCGGCGCGGGGACTTAAAAACGACGGATATATAGAACTTCATATAATCGGCGATATCGATGAGTTCTGGGCAACGTTCAAAGCGAACAAAGAAGCCGTTCTCAAAGCCGCAGGCTATGACCCGACGCTTACGGTCAGCGGATATACTCTCGGCGACGAGTTCTATATCATTGTCAACGGTGCTTCCTCTGCAAGGGCTTTGTCAATCAGATCCGTGGCACAAAAATACGCAGATACCTGCGAATAGAAATCTCAAAAATTAAAATTAAAGCGGGAGCCCTTTTCAGAAGAGGCTCCCGCTTTAATACCGCAACGACTTTGACGGAGCGTATTTTGTCGTCAATAAATAATGTGTGCGTCTTGACTGAAACCTTAATTCGTGCTATACTGTAAAAAACAAATTGAAAGTTGTGATGGTATGGAATATTTGACCGAGGGGCTTGCTCCCGCAAAGGTTCTCAAAATTTTTGAACAGATATGCGCTATTCCGCACGGGTCGGGGAATCTTGACGCGATAACGGATTTTTGCGAGAAATTCGCGCGTGACAGACACCTTGAAGTTATCCGTGACGAAGCGCATAATCTTATAATCAAAAAACCTGCGACGGCGGGCTATGAAAACGCCGCGCCCGTTATAATACAGGGACACACCGATATGGTCTGCGAACAGGCGGCGGACTGCAAAAAAGATATGTTGACCGAGGGGCTTGACCTTTGTCTTGACGGTGATATGCTCTATGCAAAAGGCACAACGCTCGGCGGCGATGACGGCGTTGCCGTTGCAATGGGTTTGGCTCTTCTCGACGCTTCTGACATTTCTCACCCCGCATTGGAAGTTCTGTTGACCTCCGATGAAGAAATAGGAATGCTCGGTGCCGAAAAACTTGACTGTTCTCCGATAAAAGGACGTCGTATGCTTAATCTCGACTCCGAAGACGAGGGCGTTTTCACTGCAGGCTGTGCGGGAGGAAACCGCACGGAATGTGTTATTCCCGTTGCCCGTGAAAAGTTTGACGGCACGGTGCTGAAAGTGACCGTGAACGGACTTCGCGGAGGTCATTCGGGTGAGATGATAAACAGAGGCAGGGCAAATTCTTCCATGCTCATAGGCAGAGCGCTTGACGTCCTTGACGGCGTTTGCGATATGCGCATTGTCTCGGTTGACGGCGGTTTGAAAGACAATGCCATTCCCGTTGAAAGTTTTGCCGTTGTTGTCGTTTCCGATGAGAAAAAAGCGCGGGAAGCACTTGAAAAATTCGGTGATGACCTGAAAAATGAGTACAGAACGCCCGATCCCGACGTGACCCTTTGTGTTGAATCCGCCTCCCCGACTGTGCTGCCCATGACAAATGCGGACAGCGAAAAAGTCGTTACGCTTCTGACCTGTATGCCGAACGGTCTTATAGAACTCAGCATGGACGTTGCGGGCTTGCCGCAGACATCGCTGAATCTCGGTATATTGACTACTTCCGAAAACGAAGTTTCGGCGTCTTTCTGCGTTCGAAGCAGCGTTTCTTCTCAAAAAGAAATGCTTAAAAAGAGACTGACCCGCATGACGGCTCTTCTCGGCGGCACCGTAAGTTATTTCGGTGAGTATCCCGCATGGGAGTTCAAGTCGGATTCCCCGATATTGAAACTCTGCGCCGATGTATATGAAAAGAAATTCGGCAAAAAGCCTGTTATAACCGCCATTCACGGCGGACTTGAATGCGGTCTTTTCTCCGAAAAGATGCCCGGACTTGACTGCGTTTCGTTCGGCCCCGACATTTTTGATATACATACTCCGAGAGAAAAACTGAGCGTTTCGTCTCTTAACAGAACGTGGGAGTTCCTGCTCGAAGTTCTGAAAGAAATGAAATAGAACACATTAAATCCAAACTTTTAATGACTTTTTATCCGAGCCGAAAGCAAATTTTCGGTTCGGATAAATATTTTTTCGGATAAATTTCCGCTCCGCTATTGCCATATCGCGGGTTATGTGATATAATATAAAATAGATTATAATATATAAAATGCCGTTTTTTCGGTGGAGGAATAAAAATGAGAGTCGAACTTCTTGCTTATACGCCCGAAGCGCAGGTTATTGTCGCAAGTGCCGCAAAACTTTGCTATTCGGCGGCGGATATAGATGCGATAATGGAAAAACAAACGCCCGAGGAAACGGAAAAGTTTCTTACAAAACTTGTGGACATGGGACATGAAAGCCCCATTGAACACGCTTATTTCACTTTTGCGATAGAGGGTGTGAGCCGTGCGCTTCTTGCGCAGATAACCCGTCACCGTATCGCATCGTTCAGCGTTCAGAGCCAAAGATATGTCCGCGAAAATGCGTTTGATTTTGTCGTTCCTCCCCGCGTTGAAAAATGTCCCGAAGCAAAAGCCGAATTTGAGAAGGCTATGAAGAGCGCGCAGGAATCTTATGACCGAATAGCCCAAGCCCTTGCAAAAGCGGAAGCGGCGGAACTTGTTGCAGGCGGTATGGACGCCGCTGCGGCGGAAAAAACGGCGGGACGAGCAGTTCTTGAAGACGCGCGTTTTGTTCTGCCAAATGCCTGCGACACAAAAATGATAATGACGATGAATGCCCGCAGTCTGATGAACTTCTTTGAACTTCGCTGCTGTGAGCGCGCCCAATGGGAAATACGCGACGTTGCCACGCAAATGCTTGCGCTTGTCCGCAAAGCGTGTCCGACCCTTTTCAAAAATGCGGGTCCGAGATGCCTGAAAGGTCCTTGCCCAGAAAAGAAGATGTGCTGCGGAAAGACTGCGCAGGTAAGAGAAAAATTCGATAAACTCGGAGAATGAAAAATGGGAAAACTATTTGTTATAGAGGGGATTGACGGCAGCGGAAAATCAACGCAGGTCAATGCTCTTGTCGAAAGGCTGAAACGCGACGGCAGAACGTCCATGCATATACGTTTTCCGCAGTATGATCAACCGTCTTCCGCTTTGCTTCGGATGTATCTTGCGGGAGAGTTCGGTTCGCACCCGTCCGATGTTAACGCCTTTGCCGCATCGACCTTTTTTGCCGTTGACAGATATGCCGCATACAAAAAAGACTGGGGTAAAGATTACGAAAACGGCGCAACCATATTGAGCGACCGCTATGTTTCGTCCAATCTGATACATCAGGGCTCGAAATTGGAGGGGGAAGAGGCTCTCGAATTTTTTGATTGGCTTTATGATTTTGAGTTTGACAAACTCGGACTTCCGAGACCCGATGCCGTGCTGTTTCTCGACGTTCCTCCCTCCGCCGCCGTCAAACAGGTGGAAAAACGTTACGACGGGGACGAAACGAAAAAGGACATTCACGAAAAAGACCTGTCGTATCTTGAAAAATGTTATAAGACCGCGACTTTTGCGTGCGACCACGGATATATGCGCCGCATAGAGTGTCTCGACTCCGACGGAAACGTCAAAAGCGTTGACGAGATAGCGGACACAATATATGAGATAGTGAAGAAAGAATTCTGATATTCGGAGGAAGAAATATGGTTTATATTTTGCTTGCGGACGGTTTTGAAGAACTTGAAGCTCTTGCCCCGTGCGATATGCTCCGCAGAGCGGGAGTTGAAACAAGACTTGTTTCCGTTACCGAGAAATTATATGTCAAGGGCGCTCACGGCATAAATGTTATGGCGGATCTGACGCTCTCCGAAATAAACATAAGAGATATGGAAATGCTTGTTTTTCCGGGAGGTATGCCGGGCGCAAAGAATCTGGACGAGCATCCGAGAACGGATATGCTTGTCAGACATTGCGTGGAAAAGAACCGTTATCTTGCCGCGATATGCGCCGCTCCCATGGTTCTCGGAAAAAGAAACGTTCTTGTCGGCAAAAAAGCAATCTGCTTCCCCGGTTTTGAAAAATATCTTACAGGTGCGCAGATAATGACGGGCGAAAGAGTTGTCCGTGACGGCAACATAGTGACTGCCGTCGGTGCGGGCGCCGCCGTTGAATTCGGATTGAAGCTTGTTGAGATAATGAAAGACAAACAGACCGCGGACGAACTCTGCGAGTCCATCAGATGAGGTAATTATGTCGAACATAAGGGATCTGAAAAGCTTTTTCAGAAAAAAGTACAAGACGGCTCGCGCCGAAATGTCCGAAGAAGAAAAAGTCTTGAAAGACGAAAAAGTCTGCCGCAATCTCCTTTCGACCAACGCATTTGAACGCGCCGAACAGGTGCTTCTCTATTCCGCGACGCCTATCGAGATAGAGACCGTCGGGATTTTTCAAAACGCATTGAACAGCGGAAAAAAGATTCTTTATCCGAGGTGTCTGGATAAAGGACGTATGACGTATCACTACATCGACGACCTTTCACAGCTTCGTCCGTCCGCGTTCAATATCCTTGAACCCATATCCACCGCCCCCGAATATAAATCGGGCAATTCGGATATTTGCATAGTTCCCGCGCTTGCTTACGATGTCGAGGGTTATCGCATGGGCTACGGCGGCGGGTTTTATGACCGATTTCTGACGTCGTTCAGAGGTACCCGCATAGGAATATGCTATGCCGACAATATCGAAAAGAAACTTCCGCGCGGAAGATTTGATGTCCGTGTAGATATTCTTATAACGGACGAGGGCTTGTTCCGGCTCAGGTAAAAGGGATTTTTATGAGACAAACTGTATTTACGGGCGTACTTTCGCTTATCATGTGCGCCGTTCTGACCGTTCTCGGTCTGTTTGATTTTCCTTATAAAGAAATCGTAATCAGCGTAGTCGGCGTTGCGCTGTTTGCGGGTGCGTCGTATCTGCTGAAAAAACTTTCTCCCGACTCTTCTTACAAAAAGTTTTTCGGAATGAAAATGGTGCGTTTCCGCGATGTCGGCGCAATATTGGGCTGCCTTTTTGTACTCGCTTTCGGCGCGTTTATGCTCAACTCTCTTGCCGATGCGTTTTACGGATTTGTCGGGATAAACATAACAAAAAACACGGTCGCTTTGACAAACGGCAATTATGCGGTTCTGATGATAACCGCCGTTTTGCTTCCCGCCGTTTACGAGGAGTTGTTCTTCCGCGGTGCTTTGCAGTCGTTTATGACTGAAAAAAGTGAGATATTTCACGTTGTATGGGGCGCGTTTCTTTTTACGTTCATGCACGGACTCGACCCTTATTTCCTGACAACGTTTTTTGCGGGGCTTGTCTTCGGTCTGGTTGTCAAACTGACGGGAAGCGTATATGCCGCCATAGCGTTGCATTTTATCAACAACATTCTCAGTTATGCGCTTTCGTATTATTCAGACATTCTTTCGGAAATTGAATTGACGGGTCTGATGATTTATTTCGCGGGACTTGTTTTCCTTATCGCCGTATATTTCATTTTAAGCGTGACGATAAGAAAAAGCCGCAAAAATCTTAAAAGGGCGGGCAGAAAGTCCGTCGATGGAGGTTCTTCATGGCAAGAGACGATTACAGAAACGAACGGGAAAGAAGAAACTCCCGCCGCAGAAAAAAGAAAAAGAGCAAGGGCAAAGTAATTGCTTTGGTTGCTGTTCTGCTTGCGGTTGCGCTTGTTGTTGCAGGTGTGCTTTTCATCGTTGACATGAACCGCGACAGAACGGGAAACGAAAAAGAGGACAAAACCGTAACGATAACTCTTTCCGACTCGGAGACTTTTGATACAATAGCGGATAAACTTGTCGACGCGGGTGTGGTTCGGTATAAATTCTTTTATGATCTGGTCTGCGCTCGGTACGATTTTTCAAAGGGTTTCAGAAGCGGCGATATTGAGCTGCGAACTTCGATGAGTTACGCCGAAATATATGAAGCGATAATCAATCACGAAGTAAAGACCCGTGAAACGGTTACCATTCGCTTCTCGGAGGGCAGCGAAGTCAGCGATATTGTCGCAAAATTCATCGAAAACGGCATAGGCACGGAAGAGGGCTTTGCCAAGGCGATATCGGAAAGCGACTTCGGGTATGATTATATTCCCGAAAAGAACAAGGAAAACCGACTTGAAGGCTTCCTGTATCCTGATACTTATGAGTTTTATACCGATACGACAGAGAAAGAAGCACTTCAAAAACTTATAGACCACTTTGACTCAAAGGTTATGACCGATGAGGTCAAAACGCTTCTGTCGCAGAGCAAATACAGCTTCTATGAGATACTGACCCTTGCTTCTATAATCGAAAAAGAGGGCGGCGGGTATGATTATATAGACAAGATTTCCTCTGTCTTCCATAACAGGCTTGACGCGGGAATAAAACTTCAAAGCGACGCTTGTTACAGTTACAAAATCCCGAAAGCGGAGCGCACTTATTCGCTGACGTATGAACAGATAAACACGGATGATCCGTATAACACCTATTATTATTCGGGCTTGACACCGACCCCGATATGCAACCCGACCGCCGCTTGCTTTATGGCGGCGCTGAAACCGGCGGAGACGGATTATTATTACTTCTGCTATGTCGGAGACGGCGTGACAAAGTTTGCGAGAACGCTTGAAGAACACGAGCGGAACGCGGCGGAATTTAACGAATGGCGCAGAAATCATTCAAATGGATAAAGACGGACTTGTTTTCGGACATATAACCGAATATATGCGGCTGCTTCGAAGAGAGCGGACGGACGCTCTCGGAGACCTTGAACGCCGCGCAAGGGAAGAAAAATATCCGATAGCGGAACCCGAAACGGCGGATATGCTTGAAATTATGTGCCGCGTCAGAAAACCGAAGCGGATTCTTGAAATAGGCACTTGCATAGGCTTTTCGGCGCTTCTTATGCACGACGCTTGCCCCGACGCGGATATTGTGACTGTCGAACGCAACCCCGTTATGATAGAACCCGCAAAGAAAAATCTTCGGGAGTTCGGTGCGAGGGACAAGATAAAAATGCTTATCGGAGACGCCGTGGAACTGCTTCCGACTCTCGACGGAACGTTTGATTTGATTTTTATAGACGCCGCAAAAGGACAGTATCCAGTGTTTTTGCGTGAAGCGGAGCGCTTGCTTGCCGATGAGGGCGTTATAGTTGCCGACAACGTGCTTTTTAACGGAATGGTCGCGACGGGCATACCCGACATCAGACGCAACAAGACCATTGTTAAGCGTCTTGCGGAGTTTTTGCGTGAATTGGAAGCGGATATTTCGCTGAAAACGGTTATACTTCCGATAAGCGACGGGGTGACCGTAAGTGTCAGAACGGGGACGAAAGAACGATGAAAAAGATATGTCCCGAATGCGGAAAAATCAATGATTACGAAGCAAAAACATGCGCTTCCTGCGGTTGTGAACTCGATGTTTCCGTAAAATTCAAGATGTGCCCGAACTGCGGCAAAAAATTTGATGAGTTGAACCGTAAAAAATGCGATGAATGCGGGTTTGAACTTATTGTCCGCGGCAGACCCGCCGCACAGGTGTTTGACGAGAAAGAGAAAATGGAGATTCCCGCCGCGCTTCGCATTGTCTGCATTTTGCTGCCCGTGGTCGGACTTCTGATAGCCGCAGTATATGCCATTGTGCGCAGAGAAAACGGAAATCTTCAACCCGAAACAGCCAAAACGTTTTTGTTGACGACTGTTACAGTTCAACTTGTTCTGATAGGCGCCTCCGCATTGTTGGCGATGCTCTTGTCGGGTTCTTCTTTTTCTTTGATGAAAGATATTTTTGGTAAATAACCGTTTTTTTGAGGTATGATATGAACTTTGCAAAGCCTGAATTGCTTGCGCCCGCAGGGGATTATACAAGATTTCGTTACGCCGTTGAATACGGCGCAGATGCGGTCTATGTCGGCGGCGAAGAGTTTTCTTTGCGTACCGCCGTCGCAAATTTTCCGCGCGCGGATCTTGCTCGCGCCGTCGATTACGCGCACAGGCGTAACGTTCGTGTTTACGTTGCCTGCAATACCGTTCCGCGCAACGACGAGATAGAACGCTTTTCGGATTATCTTCAATTTTTGAAAAAAATCGAGGTCGATGCGCTGATAGTTTCCGATCTTGGGCTTTTTATGATGATCCGCGACGAATGCCCCGAAATGGAACTTCACGTCTCGACGCAGGCGAATATAAGCAATTATGCAGACTGTCTTGCGTGGTACAGGCTCGGCGCAAAGCGTGTGGTGCTTGCCCGTGAGTTGACGTTTGACGAAATAACGCAAATTCGGCTTCGGACGCCCGGTTCGCTTGAAATAGAGGCGTTTGTCCATGGCGCGATGTGTGTTTCCCATTCGGGCAGATGCTTGCTTTCCAACTTCATGACGGGCAGGGACGCCAATCGCGGTAACTGCGCGCAGGCGTGCCGCTGGAAATACAATCTTGTGGAGGAAAAACGTCCGGGTCAGTATATGCCTGTTGAAGAGACCGATACGGGCACGTTTATCTTCAATTCAAAAGACCTCTGCATGATAGACCATGTTCCCGACCTTATATCCGCGGGAATAACGAGTTTCAAAATTGAGGGCAGAGTAAAGACCGAATACTATGTGGCGTGCGTTGTTGCCGCGTACAGACGTGCGATAGATGCCTGCTTCTCAGACCTCGGAGAATATGAGCGTATACTTCCCGAACTTCGTGAAGAGGTCTGCAAGGTCAGCCACAGACCGTATTTTACGGGCTTTTATTACGGAGACCAAAAATCCGAGTCGATGAATTTCAACGAGTCGGGTTACATAAGGGATTATGAGGTTTCGGGTATAGTTACGGGTTACGATTATGTGCGCGGATGTGTGGTTCTGAGCCAGCGCAACAAATTCGTTATCGGCGACGAGTGCGAGTTTTTGATTCCCGGAAAGAGTTCGCAAAAAATCGTTGTCGAAAAAATGTTTGACGGCGAGGGAGAACCCATTCTTGCCGCACCGCACCCGGAAATGACGGTGCTTATTCCTTATCCCAATCCCGTTCCGTCGATGAGTTTTATGCGACGCAAGCGTATTTAGCGGAGGTTTAAATTGAGTTTTATCGAGTTTCACGACGTAAAGAAAATATATAAAATGGGTGAAGTCACCATCGAGGCTGTCAGCGGCGTTGACTTTGCGATAGAAAAGGGCGAATTCTGCGTCATTGTAGGTCCGAGCGGCGCGGGAAAAACTACGGTTCTGAACATTCTCGGCGGTATGGATTCATGCACGTCGGGCAAGGTGGTTGTAGACGGTACGGAAGTGTCCGCTTTTTCAAAAAAACAACTGACTTACTATCGCCGCTACGATGTCGGGTTCGTGTTCCAATTTTATAATCTGGTCAATAACCTGACGGCGGAAGAAAATGTTGAACTTGCGTCTCAGATATGCAAAGATCCTCTTTCTCCCGAAGAAGTGTTGAAAAACGTCGGTCTTGAAAACAGGATGCACAATTTTCCGTCTCAACTTTCGGGCGGCGAACAACAGCGTGTTTCCATTGCCCGCGCGCTTGCCAAAAATCCGAAAATGCTCCTTTGCGACGAACCGACGGGAGCGTTGGACTATAACACGGGAAAAGCGGTGCTGAAACTTTTGCAGGACACTTGCAGAAAAACGGGAATGACGGTTATCGTTATAACTCACAATCAGGCGTTGACGGCAATGGCGGACCGAGTTATAAAGATAAAAAACGGAAAAGTCGAGAGTATGCACGCAAACCCCGCGCCCGCGGACGTTATGAGTCTTGAATGGTAGTTTCTGCCCAAAATAATTTCGATTGAAAAAACAGGAAAAATGAGTTCGGTACTTTTTAAGGATTTCTTTAAAGAAATAAAAAACACCTTCAACAGGTTTATTTCAATATTTGCGATAGTCGCCTTGGGCGTCGGGCTTTTTGCCGGGCTCAAGGTTTCAAGCCGTGTCATGAAAAAATCTGCGGACGCATATTATGACGGTCTGAATTTTTATGATCTGCGTCTTGTTTCGACCGTCGGTTTTACGGAAGAAGACGTCGTCGAACTCCGAAAATACGGCGAGTTGTCGGAAGTTGAGGCAACGCATACAACGGATGCGCTTTTTGATTCCGATGTGGGTCAGTTGTCCCTCCGCGTTTTTGAAAAAGATGCCGGAAGCATAGACTCGTTTCTTCTTACAGAGGGTACATTCCCCGAAAAAAGCGACGAGTGTGCGGTCGATTCAAGACTTTCTTCCAAAATTGAAATAGGCGATAAAATTGCCGTTTCTTCCGAAAATTCCGAGACTGTTACGGATGCGCTGACACCAAAAACGCTTACTGTTACCGGATATATCAGAAGCCCGATATATCTTTCTTTCGAAAGGGGAAACACGAATATCGGAAACGGTTCTTTGGACGGATTTGTTTGCGTTCCTTCATCTGCTTTTGACAGTGAATATTATTTTGAGATAGTCGCAATTGTAAAGGGTGCGAAAGAACTCGTTTGTTACGGTGACGAATACAAGTCGCTTGTCGCTGCCGCACAGGACCGCGTGGAAGAGTTCGCTTCCGAGCGCGAGGGCGTTCGCTATGAAAGCATTTACGAGGAATATTCGAAAAAAATAAACGATTCGCAACAAGAACTTGACGACAAGAAAGCCGAAGCGGAGGAAAAACTTGCGGCAGCTCTTGCAGAAATAGAGCAGGGCGAAACCAAACTCGCTTCTGCAAAAAAATCTTATTCGGACGGTTTGAAAAAGTACAATTCCGCGCTGGCGCAATATGAAAAATCTTATAATGATTTTGTGACGGCGAAGCCCGCAACTGTGGAAAAGCTCGAAGCACTGAATGACGTATATAAAGCAAAAAAATCGGAATATGACGCTTCCGTTTCTTCTTATCAGGCTTCGCTTGCCTCTCTTGAGAAACTTTTGAAATACGTTGAATCTCTTGAAGACGCGGGTTCACCCGACGCTCCCGCATACCGTGCGGAGTATGAAAACAAAAAAGCGGAACTCGACGTGTTCGGACAGCAACTTTCCGAGGCGGGAAAAAAACTTGCCGAAATGAAAGCGGGAATAGACGGCGGATATGCCGAACTTGACGCCGCGGAAAAAAGACTTGCTTCCGCAAAAGCAAGTCTTGATAATTCGGCTGCGGAACTTGCAGCCGCAAAAAAGAGTATTAAAAAAGGCGATGCGGATATGGCTTCCGCCCGCGCAGAGTATGAAAAGTCGAAAGCCGATGCCGACAATGAAATTAACGATGCGCAGAAAAAAATCGACGAGGGCAGGGCAGACCTCGAAAAACTTGAACGCCCTACATATTATGTATATTCGAGAACCGATAATACGGGATATTCGGGTTTCAGCGACAATTCTGATAAAATAGACGCGATTTCGGGCGTTTTTCCCGTATTTTTTGTTATCGTTGCGGGGCTTGTGTGCTTAACAACAATGACCCGAATGGTTGAGGAACGCAGAGTTCAGATAGGCGTTCTGAAAGCGCTCGGTTACGGCAAGGTCGCGATTGCGGGGAAGTATCTTGTGTATGCGGGACTTTCGAGTCTCAGCGGTTCGATTGTCGGAGTTTTGTTCGGATATTGGATATTCCCGACCGTTATAATAAAAACTTACACGATGATGTACGACGAATTTTCCGTCGTTCTTGAATTCAACGTCAAATATGCGGTTCTGGCTTCTTCCGTTGCCGTTTTGTGTATGTGTGTAACTACGTTTTGGGCGTGTTTTGCTGCACTTTCAAGTGTTCCCGCGCAACTTATGCGTCCGAAACCGCCCACAAGCGGCAAAAAAGTATTCCTTGAACGGATAACACCGATATGGAAGAGATTGTCTTTCTCCCACAAGGTTTCCGCAAGGAATCTGATAAGATACAAAAAAAGATTTTTTATGACGCTGATAGGCATTTCGGGCTGTACGGCGCTGTTGCTTACGGGCTTCGGTCTTCGCGACTCGATAGGAGATATTCTGCCCAAACAGTTCGATGAGATTCAGAAATATGACGTTGTCATAAAAACCTCAAACCCTTCATCTTCCGATGAAGATACTGCTCTGAACAAGACGCTTGCCGATGACCTCGGCGAAGATATTTATGTTTATCAGCAGAGCGCAGACTTGAAAACCGACGATGCGTCTTTCGGAATATATTTGGTCGTTCCCGAGAATTCCGAAAAACTGAATGATTTTATCGTGTTCCGAGACCGTATCACACATAAACAGATTGATTTCCCGTCTGCGGACGGCGTTGTTATCACCGAAAAACTGTCTTATAAATTCGGTATCTCTGTCGGAGATAAGATATCCGTTTGCCCCGACGGAATGAATACATATGAGTTCACGGTCGGCGGTATAACGGAAAATTATCTGTACAGTTATGTTTACGCAACGCCCGAACAGTATGAGGCCGCGGTGGGAAGAAGACCCGAATATGAGACCGTTTGGGGAATATTCCGTGATGGAACTGATATAGAGGCGACCTGTTCCGAGATAATCGGAACGGATAATGTTCTCGGACTTTCGAAATTCTTCGATATGAGAGATCACTTCAACAAAGTGCTTAAAGGTCTGATATCCGTCGTTATTCTTATCATCGTTTGCGCAAGCCTGTTGGCGTTTATTGTTCTTTACAATCTTACCAATATAAACATTACCGAACGCACTCGGGAGATAGCGACCATAAAAGTTCTCGGGTTCACAGATAAAGAGGTCGCGGGTTACGTCTACCGCGAAAACGTCGTTTTGACATTGCTCGGCAGCGGACTCGGACTTGTTCTCGGGATATTTTTGCATCGGTTCATAATCGTGACCGCCGAGGTCGATGCCGTTATGTTCGGCAGGCAGATACATCCGATAAGTTATCTGTTCGCTTTTGCAATGACTATCGTTTTCTCCGTCATTGTCGCGTTGGTCATGCACTTCCGTCTCAAAAACATAGATATGGTCGAGTCCTTGAAATCGGTTGAATAACACGGAAAAGTCAGTAGTCAAGAGTGGTTGTAGACATTATCCTGTCTTTCAGACAGTTGATTATCCGTATCTCCATTCCCCGTTCTATTGCCGCGTTTATCGTTCGCAGAGTTCCTCCCGCGGAACCGTTGCTGACGGCGATAAGGCGCGTTGCGTGGTCGGTCATATAAATGTTTCGTGCCATATATGCTCCCGCGTTGCCCGAGGAACTTATATAGAAAACGCCGTCGCAGTTTGCAAGTATCTGTTGGTATCGTTGCTGCTGCGCCATGGTCCATTGCAACTCCTGTCCGTCAAACGGCACGGCGGCAAACAATTTCAGCGTTTCGTTACGTAATCCGTAAATATAGCGGAAACGCAGCACTTCCTGCGCCGCCCATGTGTCGGCTCCGAGTGCCATGCCTGTTATAAAGTTTCTGTAACCGAGTTCGCAGGCTATCGCTATCTCGCGTTTAAGCCCGAGCTTTATATCCTCGCAAAGGTGATCCCTTTCGCTCTTGATTCCGAGCTTTGTCGGACGATGCCCTGTGAACGTGCACCATTTCCCCTCTGTTCCGAGACGCAGTATTTTTGATTTGTCGAAGACCTTTTTTTCGGGTTCTTCATATCCCTTTCCGAACAGCATCGGGATCCTCCTTTCACTTTATTGCGAATGTATTATATCACACACTGCGATAAATGTCAATAGAAAATTCTCAAAACGTGAAAAAATATATTCTGAAAAATTTTTCCGAAGGGTTATTTCGGCTATGTCAATTTTCAAAACGGCGCTTGCTCCGCTTGCGGGTTTTTCGGACGGCTCGTTCCGTCGTGTTTGCAAACGTTTCGGCGCGGATATCGTAACCACCGAAATGGTGAGTGCAAAAGGGCTTTTTTATTCGGATAAAAAAACGGCAACATTGCTCGCTTTTGAACCTTTCGAACAGCCTGTTCTTGTCCAGATATTCGGTTCGGAGCCGGAAATAATGGCTTTTGCGGCAAAGGAAGTTTCAAAACTGTCGCCTGCGGGAATAGACATAAATATGGGCTGCCCTATGCCGAAAATAGTCAACAACGGAGACGGCTGCGCTCTTATGAAAGATTTGAAAAAGGCGGAAAGCGTTATTCGTGCGGTAGTTTCCGCAACCGAACTTCCCGTCAGCGTCAAATTCCGTTCGGGATATGACGAAAAGCATATAAATGCCGTAGAGTTCGGTGTCATGTGCGAAGAAGCGGGAGCAAAAAGCATTACAGTTCACGGCAGAACGAAAGCACAACTTTATTCGGGAAAAGCCGATTGGAATATCATCCGCGCGGTAACGTCCGCAGTATCTGTTCCTGTTTTCGGAAACGGAGATGTGTTCAGCCCCGAAGATGCGAAAAATATGTATGAGCAAACGGGGGTTGACGGTATCGCCGTCGGCAGGGGAGCGCTTGGCAATCCTTTTATATTCGAACAGATAAAAAGTTATATACAGAGCGGCAGCTATTCCGAATTTGACGAAAAAACGCGGTTGACCGTGGCTTTGGAACAAGTTCGTGATATGTGCCTGATAAAGGGTGAAAAAGTCGCTATTCCCGAAGCGCGCAAACATCTTGCGTATTATCTGAAAGGTATGCACGGCGCCGCAAAAATCAAAAATGCCGTATTCTCGGCAAAGACTTTTAATGAAGTCGAAAATTTGCTTACCGATTTTATGAATGAACGGTAACAAGCACCGACGGGTGCAATATAAATATGCAGTTAATCAAAAAAACAATGCCGAACGGAGGTGACGGACTTGACCGGCGAAGAGTTAAAAAAATTGAGACACGGAGATCACGACGCCTTTGAACGGCTTGTCCGTGACAACCAGGAAAACGTGTTCCGCGTTATTGTTTCCGTTGTTCGGAATGAAGAGGACGCAAGAGATCTTGCACAGGACACTTTTGTTAAAGCATATACGTCGATCGCTTCCTTTAACGGCACAAGCTCCGTTTCGACGTGGCTTTACAGAATCGCTTACAATACGGCTCTTGATTTTTGTCGGAAGAGCGGAAAAACGCCCGACTCGAAAAGCCTTTTTGATGAAGACGATTCGGAAATGCGGAATTTGAGAGCCGCAGAAGAAACGCAGCCCGAAAAAGCGTTTGAAAGAACCTCTCTGCGTAAAAAAATATTTGCGGCTCTTGCGGAATTGCCCGAAGAACAGAGAAAAATGATTGAACTCAGAGACGTTCACGGATTCAGTTATGAGCAAATATCAAAGATGACGGGCGTCAGAGAAGGCACTGTCAAATCCCGTATAAACAGAGCGCGTGAAAGTTTGCGAAAAAAATTATCGGAATGACGGAACTTTTAACGATTTGCTTCGTCTAAAATAATGAGAACGAAAGAAAGGGGAAAAAACATATGAAATTCAGATGTGAAGATTTTGACGGTTGTATCGACAAAATACTTGATAATTCTGCGTCGGAAGATGTCAGAAGCGCGTTTTTCCTGCATCTTTCGGAATGTGAAAATTGTTGCCGCGAATATGAAAACGCAAAATTTATAAAAGAAACGCTTCGCGACCGCAGTCCGAAACTCGACGAAGACTTCACCTCGTCGGTTATGGCGCGTATATCGGCTCTGCCGGAAAAGAAGAAAACCGTTATCCCGTTCAACCGCGTTATGCGTGTCGCGGCGCCCATTGCCGCCTGTCTGCTTATAGTTTTTGCTGTCGTGTTCAGCGCATTCTCTTTGGAACAACGGCAGAAGTCTCTCGGTGAATATATTTCGAGAGATGTTCCCGATGCAGCTGCACAGGCATCGTCAAAACAGACGACGGAGAACGAATCGGATTATATTACCGAAAATTATATCAAATATCTCACCGACGGTTCGGAAATTCCGAATTACGGAACTTATTCGGAACAGAGTGTTCTCGATATACTCAGCAAGACCGTTGACGGATACGTTAACGACGAATACGGTTATATCTGCTTTATGACCGTTGCGGGACTCGACAATCTGAACAATGCCGAAAAGACTGTGTATATGCCGAGAACCAACAACGGCGACATAATGCTGTTTACGACCTATCTGCCGCAGATAAACCTTATAAGCGAAGTCGGCGACGAACTTGTCGATTACTTTGTTCTTGACGGCAGCGGGGACGCACAGAAAGCGCTTGTTATAGTAAGACTCAAAGTTTCGAAATATTGACAAGTCATTTATATTAAAAACAACTTTCAAAACTTTCATACGAAATATTCTTTCGATTTCGAGGGAAGAATGCCTAACGGCGGGGATCAGGACGGCTTCTGATTCCCGCCGTTATGGCTTTTTGCACAGTTTTTGCACTTTAGAAGCGTGCGGTTTTGTGCGTCGTAATCCGTGTCAGTGATTAGAAATTTTTCTTTTTAAAATTTGACAATATCCTCCAATGCCGCCCGTTTGCTTGACGCAGAGCGGTTTTTGTGATATAATACATATGTCGTGTAAATCGGCATGACCGTGAAACCATGAACAGAGCGCGTCGGAGAAGCGCGGTTTTGTGGTCTGCCTTTTAAAAACTCGGCGTCGAAAACTTTTTTGTTTCAGACGCTTGCACGGCTGTTTTATATCGTACCCCGCGACGAATAATTCTTCTCTATGCCCGAAGTCAATGAACCGAGGGTAACGTCGCACTGTCGAGACGCAAGGGGCGTCCGAGGGGACGGTAAAATAGGAGGTGTTGCATTTTATGCGAAAACGAATATTCGCCTTTCTTATGGCGTTTATTATGACCGTTACGCTTGCATCCGGTATTGTCGTTTCTCAGGCGGCGTCGAAAGCAAAACTGCTGACGGTTGACGAACTTATGGAAAAGTTCCCGAACGGAAAGTATTGGAATCACGGTTCGGGAGCCAACAATCCCGACGGTTGGACGGATAAACCCTGCACGCATCACAGCGCTTGCAGTTGGTACGGAACTTGCGGCTGCAACAGTTTTGAAAATGCCATCCAATGTTGGGGCTTTGTTCTTAAACTTGCTTATGACGCTTACGGCGTATCAGCGAGAAAAAGAGCAAAAGCGTATTCTTTTGATGCCATAAAACCAGGTGACATTGTTGTTTATACCGGTTATTACGGCTCCGAGCATTACATCTTTGTAACTGCGATTAAAGACGGATATGTTTATTTCGGCGACGCCAACGGCGTCGGTGTTTCCCGCGGCTGTGAAATCAGATGGGGAAGAAAAACCGTTTCCGAATTGAAGTCGAAATTCTCTTATACTTATTCGGCGCCTTATGCGCTGAAAGAGTCGAGCGGTTCGACCGAAACTCCCGATACTCCGTCGTCTTTTTTGCCGGGCGTATATACGGTCCATACGTCAGACACGTCGAATATCCCGCTTAACGTTAGAGCAAGCGCCTCCACATCGGCAGCGATAGTGGGGCAACTTGACAACGGGACCGTTGTGAACGTTACCGAGGTGAACGGTTCATGGGGCAAAATCACTTATAAAAACATAACAGGCTGGATTTCTCTTGAATATGCCACTTGCACTGCTCCGACAACGTGTTCTGTCGTTGTCGATGTATCGGAGGTAAAACTTTCTGATAAATTGAATTTGAAATTTTCTTCCGATGCGAATGTTGAGTATGTTGTAACGGTGACGGTCAAGAACTCCGTGGAGAGTCTGGAAGTTCTGAATACTGTCGTTTCGGAAGACAATCTTTCGATAGAAGTTACCCTCGGCGGAACATACCTTGTAAATGTTACCGCACGCAACGCCGGCGGAAAAGCCGCGGCGAAAACTCTTACGCTGACGGTCGATTATTGCCCGGGTACATACATTGTTACTTGTGCTGGTACGACTTTGAGAGTTCGCTCCGCTCCGATTTCCGGCGACGTTATAGGTTCGCTCCGTGACGAAACCACCGTTAAGGTTACGGAGATAAGCGGCGTGTGGGGCAAGATCTCATATGACGGCAAGACAGGGTGGATATGCCTTGATTATACCGAATACGAATCTTCGGATCCGAATGATGACATAGAGATTGATATCATTTTAGGCGATATAAACGGCGATAAAGGCGTTGATATTGAGGACGCAATGCTTCTTTTCTATCACGTTGCGGGGCGGCAAAAACTCGCGGAAGAACAATTGAATGTTTGTGATTTTAACGCCGATGACTCTGTAGATATAGCTGATGCGATGATATTGTTCTTTTTTGTCGCGGGCAGAATCGACTCTTTGAGTTGAGTATATCGTCCTGTCGCCTGACGGATTTTTGAAAAAAGTCTCTGTTCTCGTATTGACGGTCGGAATGCTTCGGCACGGCAATACATGACAAAAAAATAACTTGTCTACCTTAATTATATATACGCGCGCGTATGCGTGCGTATATATTTTTTAATTTGAACGTTCCCACCTTGCCGCGTGTGCCGAACTTTTTGGGTGAGTGTTGTTTTTACTTTTAAAGTTGAATCTTACTTTTAAGGTTGAGTACTATTCTGTTTGTGTCTGTCTTGGAAACACACCATTTTTTTTGACATTTCCGCCGAACCGTGTGTACTGAAAATTTCTGCGAAATTACTTTTGGGGTGGTTTTATTGAGTATATTCAAAATCGTGTTTTAAAGTTCTGTTTGAGCGTTTTCACCGTTCCGTGTGTGCGAAAAGTCTTGTTTACAGGGTAGAATTTTACCGTAAAAGATTGTTGAAAAGTTACAAAAATGAAAATCGGCCCGAAAACAGGCTTAATGTTACAAAAAATTCACCTAAAAAGTTGAGAAAATGCAGTTTTTGGCTTGACAAGCATATATAATATATGTTATAATAACTTGCATGGCAAAAATGCAAAAGGTGCGATGACCGCGGAGGTTACTGAAATTCACCCCGGTAAAGGTGACAGAGAATTCCGCGCGAGCATTATCCAACACATTGGATGAAATACCGAATTTAGTTGATGTAATGCGACAACCGCGTTTTCACGTTGCGAAACGGCGACAATTACTCTCGCCGTGAGAAAATGCGCACGCCGCTTTACCACTCGGCAAGTTTTATGGTTCGGGATAGGTTTGCCTTGTCCCGGCATTTTTTTGCACAAAGGCAAGAAAAACACATAAGATCAGGCTTTGAGTGTTCGGTTATTCATCTCCATACTTTGATGGGTCTTGAAAGCCCATAAAAATCAGGGCAGAGACCCGAATAATATGAGGAGGCGAACATTTACAATGGCTAAACAGGAAAAGATCAGAATCCGCTTGAAATCTTACGACCACAATCTCATTGATATGTCAGCTGCAAAGATAGTTGAAACTGCAAAGAGATTCGGCGCAACCGTTTCCGGTCCCGTACCCCTGCCGACCGATCGCGAAGTCATCACCATTCTTCGTGCGGTTCACAAGTACAAGGATTCCAGAGAACAGTTCGAGACAAAAACTCACAAAAGAGTTATCGACGTGATCAAACCCAATCAGAAAGCCGTTGAAGCGCTTATAGGAATCGAACTTCCCGCAGGCGTCGATATGGAAATCAAACAATAAGAAAAACTAATTTGTCTTTTGCCATGACAGGTTTTATGATAGCTAACCGCTAAAAGCTATTCCCGTCGATGAAAACATCGAACGCGGTCAAGTTGGCAAACGCCAACCAATAACCGAAAGGAGTAATTCTAAAATGGAAAAAGGAATCATTGGCAGAAAGATCGGCATGACGCAGCTTTTTACGGAAGCCGGAAATGTCGTTCCCGTAACCGTTGTTGAGTGCGGTCCCTGCGTTGTTGTGCAGAAGAAGACGACCGACACCGACGGATACGATGCCGTACAGCTCGGTTTTGAAGACCTCAGAGAAAAGCTGGTCGTTAAACCGAGAAAGGGTCATTTTGACAAAGCACAGGTTGCTTACAAGAGAGTTCTTAAAGAGTTCAAACTTGATAACTCCTCCGAACTTAACGTAGGTGACATCATAAAAGCGGACACCTTCGCGGCGGGCGACAAGATCGACGTCACGGGTGTTTCCAAGGGTCACGGTTACCAGGGCACCATCAAGCGTCTCGGCTTCCACAGACAGCCGACCTCGCACGGTACTTCCGGTTACCACAGACACCAGGGTTCCATGGGCGCGAACACCGACCCCTCCAGAGTTATGAAGGGTAAGGGCATGCCCGGACACATGGGCAGCGTTCAGGTTACGATCCAGAACCTTGAAGTTGTTAAAGTTGATGCGGAAAACAACCTCATCGCCATCAAGGGTGCCGTACCCGGTCCCAACGGCGGTCTCGTTGCAGTTAAGACCGCAGTCAAAAAGCGCTCGTAGGAAGGGGGATATAACAGATGAATTACAAAGTTTATGACATGAAAGGCGCCGAAGCAGGCACCATCGAACTCAATGACGGAATTTTCGCTGTTCCCGTTAACCCCATCGTTATCCACGAGGCAGTTAAACAGTATCTTGCAAATCAGCGTCAGGGAACGCAGTCTACTCTGACAAGAACAGAAGTCAGAGGCGGCGGCAGAAAGCCTTGGAGACAGAAGGGCACAGGCCGTGCTCGTCAGGGCTCCATCCGTGCACCGCAGTGGACGCACGGCGGCGTAGCGCTCGGTCCCAAGCCGCGCAGCTACAGAATCACGATGAACAAGAAAGCAAAGAGACTTGCTCTCAAATCCGCATTCTCTTCCAAGGTTGCGGCAGAGGAGTTCATCGTTGTTGACAGCCTTGCGTTTGACGCACCGAAGACCAAGAAAATGGTTGAGGTTCTTGCGGCTCTCAACGCTGCGGGCAAAAAGGCTCTCATCGTTGTTGACGCAAAATCCGATGCCAACGACATCGTTATCAGCAGCGCAAGAAACATCGAGGGCGTTAAGACTCTTTACGTCAACACCCTTAACGTATACGACATCATCAAACACGACGTTCTTATCATGACGAAAGATGCCGTAAATAAAACAGAGGAGGTTTATGCATAATGAGTAAGTTTACACAGGATATAATCCTTACTCCGGTTGTGACCGAGAGATCCATGGACATTATGCGTAGCCAACGCAAGTACACCTTCAAGGTCGCAAAAGACGCTAACAAGATCGAGATCAAGGAAGCGGTTGAGACTCTTTTCAAGGGTACGAAAGTTAAATCCGTCAACGTGATGAATTGCAGAGGCAAGGAACGCAGAAGAGGTTACACCTCCGGCAAGACCGCCGCTTACAGAAAAGCGATCGTCACGCTCACCGAAGATTCGAAGACGATTCCGTTCTTCGACAGCTTGACGTAATAAGGAGGAAGACAGATGCCAGTTAAAGTTTATAAGCCGACGACTCCCTCCAGAAGAGGAATGTCCGTTCTGACTTTTGAAGAGATAACTGCGAAGAAGCCCGAAAGATCGCTCCTCGTAAGCCTCAAAAAACATTCCGGACGTAACAGCTACGGAAGAATCACCGTTCGTCACAAGGGCGGCGGAGTCAGAAGAAAGTACAGACTGATAGATTTCAAGAGAAACACCACCGATGCGGAAGCAACGGTTGTATCTATCGAGTACGACCCCAACAGAAGCGCAAACATCGCTCTCATTCAGTATGAGGACGGCAAAAAAGCGTATATCATCGCTCCGGATAAACTTTCCGTAGGCGATAAGATCAGAAGCAGCGTTGAAGCCGATATCAAACCGGGCAACTGCCTGCCGCTTGAATTCATTCCCCTCGGTACTCTCGTTCACAACGTAGAGATGCACCCCGGCAAAGGCGCTCAGCTTGTAAGAGCTGCCGGAATGTATGCACAGGTTATGGCAAAAGAGAACGGCTACGCACAGCTCAGACTTCCCTCCGGCGAAGTTCGTATGATCGCTCTTAACTGCAAAGCAACCGTAGGTACCGTCGGCAACTCCGACCACGAAAACGTAAACCTCGGTAAAGCCGGCAGAAAACGTCACATGGGTATCAGACCTACCGTTCGCGGTTCCGTAATGAACCCCTGCGACCACCCCCACGGCGGTGGTGAAGGTAAGTCTCCCGTCGGAAGACCGGGCCCTGTTACTCCTTGGGGTAAACCTGCTATGGGTTACAAGACACGTTCCAAGAAGAACAAGTCCGATAAATTCATAGTTAAGCGCAGAAACGCGAAATAAACGGGAGGTGTTGAGATATGAGCAGAAGCATTAAAAAAGGACCTTACGTCGAAGCATCGCTTATGAAAAAGGTCGAAGAAATGAATAAGACGAACGAGAAGCGCGTTATCAAAACGTGGTCGAGAGCGTCCACCATCTTCCCGCAGTTCGTAGGTCACACCTTCGCTGTTCACGACGGAAGAAAGCATGTTCCCGTATATGTAACCGAGGACATGGTAGGACACAAACTCGGCGAGTTCGCACCGACAAGACTGTTCAAGGGCCACGCAGGTTCCAAGACGTCCAACAACGGTAAGTAAAGCGCAAGGAGGTAAACGAGAATTATGGAAGCAAAAGCTTATTTAAGGGATCTTCGTATTACCCCGAGAAAGGTTAAGATAGTTCTTGACCTCATCAGAGGTAAAGATGCCGCAACAGCTGTTGCGATTCTTCAGAACACTCCGAATGCGCCTGCCGCACCGGTGCTGAAACTTCTGAAATCAGCAATGGCAAACGCTGAAAACAACCACAATATGGATGTTTCCAAGCTTTATGTTAAGACTTGCTACGTCGACCCCGCCAAAACGATGAAAAGAGTTATGGCGAGAGCAAGAGGAAGCGCCGACAGAATACTGAAGAGATCATCTCACATCACAATGATCTTGGCAGAGAAAGAATAGGAGGACAGACATTATGGGACAGAAAGTTAACCCGCACGGCCTGAGAGTAGGCATTATCCGTAACTGGGATTCCAGATGGTTTGTTCGCGATGATCAATTCGGCGATCTCGTCGTTGAAGACGACAAGATCAGAAAGTTCGTCAAGAAGAAGATCGCATCTGCCGGAGTTCCGAAAATCGAGATAGAAAGAAACGGCGGAAGAGTTAAGGTATTCGTTCATTGTGCAAGACCCGGCGCGGTTATCGGCAAGGGCGGCACCGAGATCGAAAAGCTCAGACAGAGCATCGAAAAACTCATCAAAAAGCCCGTTGCTTTGACTATCGTTGAGGAAAAGAGACAGGATCTTAACGCACAGCTTGTTGCGGAAAGAATCGCACTTGACCTCGAAAAGAGAATTTCTTTCAGAAGAGCAACCCGTTCCGCTATCGACAGAGCAATGAAAGCGGGCGCCAAGGGTATAAAGACCAACGTTGCAGGCCGTCTCGGCGGTGCCGAAATCGCACGTTCCGAGCATTATCACGAGGGAACCATTCCTCTGCAAACGCTCCGTGCCGACATCGACTACGGCTTTGCGGAAGCCGCAACGACCTACGGCCGTATCGGCGTAAAGGTTTGGATCTACAAAGGTGAGATCCTCAACGCAGGCAAGAAACTCGAAGTAAGGGAGGAAAGACGCCATGTTAATGCCAAAAAGAGTAAAATATAGAAGAGTTCACCGTGGACGTCTTACCGGTAAGGCGACGAGAGGAACCAAACTGTCCTCCGGCGAGTACGGTCTTGTAGCGACCGAGCCGGCATGGATCACTTCCAACCAGATCGAGGCTGCCCGTATCGCGATGACGAGATACATCAAAAGAGGCGGTAAGGTTTGGATAAAAATCTTCCCCGATAAGCCGATAACCGAAAAACCGGCTGAAACCCGAATGGGTTCCGGTAAAGGTTCTCCCGAGTATTGGGTAGCGGTTGTTAAACCCGGCCGCATCATGTTCGAGATGGAAGGCGTTTCCGAAGAGATAGCAAGAGAAGCTATGCGTCTTGCAGGTCACAAACTTCCCATCAAAACCAAGTTCGTTAAGAAATCCGATTTCGAAGTTGGAGGTGACGCATAATGAAAAAGAAGGATCTTGCAGCCATCAAGGCTCTCTCCGTCGAGGATCTTGAAAAGAAACTCGGGGAACTTAAAGAGGAGATCTTTGCTCTTCGTTTCCAGCATGCGACGAATCAACTTGACAATCCCATGCGTATTGCGTCCGTTCGTAAGGAAATCGCCGTTGTTATGACGGTCCTTAACGAAAAGAAAAACGCGTAATCTGGACAGGAGGTAAATAACGATGGAAAGATCTTTAAGAAAGACCAGAGTTGGTCTTGTCGTATCCGACAAAATGGATAAAACGGTCGTTGTAGCTGTTCAGGAACATTACAGACATCCTGTTTACAAGAAGGTTATGCGTTCCACCTACAAGCTCAAGGCACACGACGAAAACAACGAATGCCGCGTCGGCGACAAAGTTCTCGTTATGGAAACGAGACCTCTGTCCAAGGACAAGAGATGGCGTATCGTTGAGATCGTTGAAAAGGCGAAATAATAAAGCGTGTCGGCTTCGACAAACGCTTAATAATTCCGTATGCGCACGGTGACTGTCCGCGTCGCGGCGGTCGCCAAGCGAAAGCGAGTATACTCAGTTAAGTAAAGGAGAATTATTATGATTCAACAGCAGACATATCTGCAAGTTGCCGACAACACCGGTGCCAAAGAACTTATGTGCATCAGAGTCCTCGGCGGCTCCGGCAGAAAGTTCGCCAACATCGGCGACGTAGTTGTTTGCAGCGTCAAGAAAGCCGCTCCAAACGGAACGGTTAAGAAGGGCGAAGTTGTTAAAGCCGTTGTTGTTCGTTCCGTAAGAGGACTCAGAAGAGCAGACGGTTCGTATATCAAGTTCGACGAAAACGCTGCGGTTATAATCAAAGACGACAAAAACCCCAGAGGTACCCGTATCTTTGGGCCCATCGCGAGAGAACTCAGAGACAAAGAATACACCAAGATTCTTTCTCTGGCTCCCGAAGTTCTGTAAAGGAGGAACCACGTTATGCATATTAAAACAGGTGATACCGTCGTAGTTCTTTCCGGCAAGGCAAAGGGCGGCAAAGGCAAGGTCGTTGCCGTTTCTCCGAAGGAGAAAAAAGTCATCGTTGAGGGCGTTAACCAGGTTACGAAGCACGTTAAACCCAGAAAACAGGGTGAAACGGGCGGCATCGTTAAAACCGACGGAGCGCTTTACGCGTGCAAAGTTCAGCTTGTTTGCCCGAAGTGCGGCAAAGCCGTACGTCCTGCTTATAAGTTTGACGGCGACAAGAAAATCAGATATTGCAGAAAATGCAATGCGGAATTTTAATTGAGAGGGAGGACGACTTAAAATGGCCAGACTTAAAGATTATTACAGAAGCGAAGTTGCTCCCGCGCTCATGAAGAAATTCGAGTACAAGAGCCCCATGCAGATCCCCAAGCTTGACAAAGTTGTTATTAACATCGCTTGCGGTGACGCAAAAGATAATTCAAAGGTCATAGACTCCGCCATGGCGGACCTTGCTGTTATCACCGGTCAGCATCCGGTTGTCTGCAAGGCGAGAAAATCCGTTGCAAACTTCAAACTCCGTAAGGGTATGCCCATCGGTGTCAAAGTAACTCTTCGCGGCGACAGAATGTATGAGTTTATAGACAGACTCTTCAACTTTGCTCTTCCCAGAGTTCGTGACTTCCGCGGTATCAACGGTGAATCTTTCGACGGACGCGGAAACTACGCTTTCGGTATCAAAGAACAACTTATCTTCCCCGAAATCGAGTATGACAAGATCGACAAGGTTCGCGGAATGGATATTATGTTCGTTACAACGGCAACCAAGGACGAGGAAGCAAAAGAACTTCTTACTCTTATGGGCGCGCCGTTTGCGAAATAAGGAGGCAACTGAATATGGCAAAGAAAGCTATGATTTTGAAACAGCAGAAGCCTGCCAAATACACCGCCAGAGCATACAACAGATGCAAGATCTGCGGCAGACCTCACGGTTATCTCAGAAAGTACGGTATCTGCCGTATCTGCTTCCGTGAACTTGCTTACAAAGGTCAGATCCCCGGTGTGAAGAAGGCAAGTTGGTAAAGCTGTTAGTTTGAATTATTAAGGAGGTAACAGATATGAATACAACAGATCCTATCGCGGATATGCTTACTCGTATCAGAAATGCAAATAATGCGAAACACGAAAGTGTTGAGATTCCCGCATCCAACATGAAAAAGCAGATCGCTCAGATCCTTGTTGATGAGGGTTATATAAAGTCCTTCAACGTAATCGACGACGGCAAACAGGATGTAATTAAGGTATTCCTTAAATACGGTCCCAACAAGTCCAAGGTTCTTCAGGGACTCAAACGTATCTCGAAGCCCGGCCTTCGTACTTACGTCGGAAAAGAGGAAATCCCCCAGGTCATGAGAGGCCTCGGTGTTGCGATTGTCTCGACTTCCAAGGGCGTTATGACCGACAAAGCGGCAAGAAAAGAAAATGTCGGCGGCGAAGTCCTCGCATTCGTTTGGTAAAGAAATGAGGTAAATATATGTCAAGAATTGGTAGAAAGCATATTGATATACCCGCAGGCGTGACGCTCACGCTTGCGCCCGATAACACGGTAACCGTAAAGGGACCCAAAGGCGAACTTTCTCGCACGATGCATCCCGATATGATAATCAAAGTAGACGGTTCCGTTGTTACGGTTGAACGTCCGTCCGAAGACCAGAAACATAAGGCTTTGCACGGCTTGACAAGAACCTTGATAGCCAATATGGTCGAGGGCGTAACAAACGGTTACTCCAAGACCCTTGAAATCCAGGGTATCGGTTACAGAGTTCAGAAACAGGCAAACACGGTGGTCTTCACGATTGGATATTCGCATCCTGTCGTTGTAGCAGAATCTGACGGCATCAAACTTGATTGCCCCAACCAGACGACGGTAGTCGTAAGCGGTTGCGACAAGCAGCGTGTCGGCCAGGTAGCCGCCGAGATCCGCGGCAAGAAGCCGCCTGAGCCGTACCACGGCAAGGGTATCAGATATGCCGGTGAGTATGTCAGAATCAAGGAAGGTAAAGCAGGTAAGGGTAAGAAATAACCCACCGTGCTCTTCGTTCCGAAGTAATAGGAGGATAATCGTTTTATGGTTAGCAGAAAAGATTCCAATAAAGCAAGACTTCAAAGGCATAAGCGTGTCCGCGGCAAGATCAGCGGTACTGCTGCTTGCCCCCGTCTTTGCGTTTACCGTTCCTTGAAGAACATCTACGCTCAGATCATCGACGATGAGACCGGCGTAACGCTTGTTTCGGCTTCGACCGTTGACAAGGACTTCAATGAGTACGGCGGAAACGTTGACGCGGCAAAAGCAATCGGACTTAAAATTGCCGAGAAGGCTCAGGCTAAAAATATTAAAGATGTTGTTTTTGACAGAGGCGGCTATCTTTATCACGGAAGAGTTCGTTCCCTTGCGGAAGGCGCAAGAGAAGGCGGACTGAACTTCTAATAAAGTAACAGGAGGATATGTATAAATGTACGAAAAAATAGATGCGTCAGCATTGAATTTGAACGAAAAACTCGTATCTCTCAGCCGTGTGTCGAAAACAGTTAAGGGCGGTAGAAAAATGAAGTTTGCCGCTCTGATGGTTGTCGGCGACGGAAACGGCGTTGTAGGCGTAGGCCTCGGCAAGTCCGTCGAGATACCCGATGCAGTCAACAAGGGCATTGAAGACGCAAAGAAAAATCTCGTCAGAATCTCCCTTAAAGGCACAACTATTCCTCATGAAATAGTTGCTTGCTACGGTGCCAGCCGCGTGGTTCTTAAACCCGCTGCAAAAGGTACCGGCGTTATCGCGGGCGGTGCGGTTCGTGCCGTTCTCGAAATGGCGGGAGTAAAAGACATCAGAACAAAAGCACTCGGTTCCCGTAACCCGCAGAACGTTGTTCACGCGACTATCAACGGTCTTTCGACCCTGAGAGACGCGGCGCAGGTTGCGCAGACGAGAGGCAAGTCTGTTGAAGAAATCTTGGGTTAAGGAGGGGTTGCAGATGTCTGAAAATACGATTAAGATCACGCTTGTTAAAAGCTTGATAGGTAGACACAAGGATCACATCGCAACAGCGAATTCCCTCGGTCTGAGAAAAATAGGCGACACGACCACTCAGCCTAAGAACGCTGCAACAGAAGGTAAGGTAAAAAAGATTTGTTACCTTATCAAAGTAGAAGATTAAGGAGGTGCCCAATATGAAATTGCATGATCTTGCACCCGCTGACGGCGCAGTCAAAGCACCGTACAGAAAGGGCAGAGGCATCGGTTCCGGTAACGGAAAAACTGCGGGTAAGGGCCACAAAGGTCAGAACGCACGTTCCGGCGGCGGAGTCAGACCCGGCTTTGAAGGCGGTCAGATGCCCCTTTCAAGAAGACTTCCCAAAAGAGGCTTCTCCAACTATCCGTTCAAGGTGGTTTACGAAACCGTTAATGTCGGCGTTCTCAACGAGTTCGAGGACGGTACGGTCGTAACCGCGGAAGAACTTTACGCGAAGAATATGATCAGCGGCACTGCCGTTGCTGTTAAGATCCTCGGCGATGGCGAAATCGAAAAGAAACTCACGGTTAAGGCTGCGAAGTTCTCCGAGAGCGCAAAAGCCAAGATCGAAGCGGCAGGCGGGAAAGCTGAGGTGTTATAATAAATGAATATTTTTACGACCCTGAGAAACGCTTGGAAGACAAGCGACCTCAAAGCGAAGATCGTATTTACTTGCTTTATTATAATACTTTTCAGAATCGGTATAAACATCCCAGTTCCGTTTGTTAACACGGATGCACTTCAAAGTTTCTTCAGTTCTCAAAGCAGCACGCTTCTCGGTTACTTCAATATGCTTTCCGGTAACGCGCTTGCATACGGAACACTCTTTGCGCTGACGATACAGCCGTACATCAACGCATCCATTATCATCCAGCTTCTCACCGTTGCCATTCCCGCACTTGAAAGATTGCAGAAAGACGGCGGCGAAGCGGGAAAGAAGAAACTTAAAAACGCAACTCGTTTCCTTACGATAGGAATAGGCCTTATCCAGGCTTTCGGTTATTACACGATAATGACCAACGGCTACTCCACCTCCCTGATGAACCTTCCCACCGGCATGCCCGAGTGGTTCGGTATCGCGATATTCGTTGTTCTTTTGCTTGCAGGCTCCATGCTTGTTATGTGGCTGGGCGAAAGCATTGACGAAAAGGGAATAGGCAACGGTATCTCCATAATACTTTTTGCTTCCATCGTTTCGCGCGGTGTCAGCCTTGTCGGTTACTGCGTTCAGAAGGCGCAGACCGGCTACTGGTGGATAATCCCCATCTTTGTTGTTCTCGGACTTGTTATGTTTGCGTTCATTGTATTTATGGACAGCGCCGAAAGACGCATTCCCATACAGTACGCAAAGCGTCAGGTCGGCAGAAAGATGTACGGCGGACAGAGCACATTCCTTCCCGTAAAGGTTGCGATGACCGGCGTTATGCCCATCATCTTCACTTATGCGATAGTAGGTCTTCCCGCAACAATAGCGCAGTTCTTCCCGAACAGCGGCTTTGCAAAGTTCGTGACGAATCACTTCTCGTCCACGAGCCCGATCTACATCATTCTCGCATTTGTTCTTATCATTGCATTCAACTTCTTCTATATCTCCATTCAGTACAATCCTGTTGAGATATCGAACAATATCAAGAATAACGGCGGAACAATCCCCGGTATCAGACCCGGTAAACCGACATCCGATTTCATTATCAGAGTGGTTAACAGAGTTACGATAGTCGGCGCGCTGTTCCTCGGAATCATCGCAACCGTTCCTTACATTCTCGAAGCGATCTTCGGTGAAGCAATGACCGGTCTTGCTCTCGGCGGTACATCCGTAATGATTCTTGTAAGCGTTGCTCTTGAAACCGTTAAACAACTTGAATCCCAGATGCTTATGCGTCAGTCGAAAGGATTCCTCAGATAAGTTTGACAGTTATTTCCGAAGTCGGACACGGCAGAGAAATGCCGTGTTCCGACGGAGGAACGGAAGAAAGGAACGCAAAATGCTTAATTTGATTCTTCTCGGCGCTCCCGGCGCCGGCAAGGGTACACAGGCGGAAAAGATTTCCGAAAAATACGGTATCCCGCAGATTTCCACGGGTGCCATTCTTCGTGAAGCGATTGCCGCCGAAACGCCTCTCGGTCTGAAAGTCAAAGCTGTCATGGAAGGCGGCGGGCTTGTTTCGGACGAGGACGTTATTGCTATCGTCAAAGAGCGTTTGCAAAAGGACGATTGCAAAAACGGATTTATTCTGGACGGATTTCCGAGAACGATACCTCAGGCGGAGGCTCTTGACAAAATGCTTGCCGAAATGGGCATTGAACTGTCAAAGGTCATCAGCATAGAGGTAAAGGACGAGGATATCGTAAAACGCATGAGCGGCAGACGTGTTTGCAAAGGCTGCGGTATGTCATACCACATCGTTTACAAAAAGCCGACTGCCGAAGGAACGTGCGATAAATGCGGCGAGAGTCTTATCCTGCGCGACGACGATAAACCCGAAGTCGTTCTTGACAGATTGAAGGTTTATTACGAAAAGACCGCGCCTCTCAAAGACTACTACAAGAAAACGGGAAAACTCGTTCTTGTTGAGGGGCAGGAAGAGGTAGCGGATACGACGGCTCTCGTAAATGAAGCTTTGAAAGCGTGACTCGATGATAACCATTAAAACCGACCGCGAAATCGAACTTATGTACAAGGCAGGGCAGGTCGCAGCCGAAGCGTTGGCTCTCGGCGGTGAAAACGTAAAGCCCGGTGTTACTACCAAGCACATAAACGACGTTATGGAGCGGTTTATCAAAAGCAAGGGTGGTATACCCTCATTCAAGGGCTACGGCGGATTTCCCGCGACTGCATGCATCTCGATCAACAATCAGGTCATACATGGGATTCCGTCCGCAAACAGAGTTATTGCAGATGGGGATATCGTGAGTATTGATGTCGGTGTTCTGTTAAACGGCTACCACGGAGATACCGCGCGCACCTACGGTGCGGGAAATATCTCAAAAGAAGCTCAGCGTCTTATAGACGTTACAAAGCAGAGCTTTTTTGAAGGCATAATGTACGCGCAAGACGGTTACAGACTCGGAGATGTCGGAAACGCAATAGAATCCTACGTCAAAAAGTTTGGATTTTCCGTTGTTTATGAGTACGTCGGCCACGGTGTCGGAACACACCTGCACGAAGACCCGGATGTACCGAATTACGGCGTGAAAGGCAAGGGCAGAAGGCTTCAAAGCGGTATGACTATCGCTATCGAGCCCATGGTCAATGCCGGAGTGCCGGACGTAAAGAGGTTGAAAGACGGCTGGACTGTGGAGACCCTGGACGGAAAGTTATCGGCTCATTATGAGAACACGATTGCTATCCGCAAAGGAGAGCCGTTAATACTCACATCTCTATGACGGATGAGTTCCGTTCGGTATGGAGGAAGCAACGCTGAGGGCGTTGCGACGAAATACAGGCAAACTCAGGCTTTTGGAGGAAAAAGTAAACATGGTTGACATTGAGGCGGGCAGTATCGTCAAAGCCCTGCGGGGAAGAGACGAGAACAGGCTTTTCGTTGTGCTCGATGCCGACGGGGAGTACGCCCACATCACAGACGGTCATTCGCGACCGCTCGAAAAACCAAAGCACAAAAAGTTGAAACATCTGAAATATCTCGGCAATTGTAATGAGTCGAAGGTTTACGAGAAAATCGTAAACGGAAAGCATATCGAAAACGCCGAGATACGCAAGGTAATCAATCTGTTCTCATCGGAGGAGGTTCTGTAATGGCGAAAGACGGTATCATAGAAGTCGAAGGCACAGTCGTTGAAATTCTGCCGAACACCAAGTTCATCGTTGAAATTCAGGGCGGCCACAGGCTGACGGCATATATCTCGGGTAAACTGAGAGACAACAACATCCGCATCCTTTTGGGTGACAAAGTAGTTGTTGAACTGTCGCAATATGACCTCAATCAGGGCAGAATTAAATGGAGAGGTGCAAGAAGGACTTCCGATTGACGTCTGACGTCGGAAGCGCCGAGCGCCGAAGAAAAGAGAAACAATTTTTCACACGTCCGCTTCAAGCGGCGATAAAAGGAGGTTTTTAATATGAAGGTACGTCCTTCCGTAAAACCAATGTGCGATAAATGCAAAGTAATCAAACGTAAGGGTAAAGTAATGGTAATTTGCTCTGACCCGAAACATAAGCAGACACAGGGCTGATAAAATCGGAGGTGTAATTAAAATATGGCAAGAATTGCAGGTATAGATTTACCGAACTCAAAGAGAGTTGAATACGGACTTACCTATATTTTCGGTATAGGTGTAAGCACGTCCAACAAGATCCTCGCCGCTACCGGCATCGATCCGAACACCCGCTGCAAAGATCTGACCGAGGAACAGGTCGGACTTATCCGTGATTATATCGACCATCATCTGACCGTTGAAGGTGACCTCAGAAGAGATACCGCTCTTAACATTAAGAGACTTGTTGAAATAGGCTGCTACCGCGGTGTAAGACACAGAAAAGGTCTTCCCGTAAGAGGACAGAGAACCAAGACGAACGCAAGAACGCGCAAGGGTCCGTCCAAGACAGTTGCCAACAAGAAGAAATAAGTTAGGAGGGAATTGAACTATGGCACAGGTTAAAGGCAAAAAGGTTGCTATTAAAAGACGCAGAGACAGAAAAAATATTGAAAAAGGTGCTGCTCATATCCGCGCCAGCTTCAACAATACTATTGTAACGATCTCCGACCTTAACGGAAACGCTATTTCTTGGGCATCTGCCGGAGAAATGGGCTTCAAGGGTTCCAAAAAATCCACTCCGTTCGCGGCTCAGATGGCTGCCGAGACCGCTGCAAAAGGCGCTATCGACCACGGAATGAAGACCGTTGCGGTTTATGTTAAAGGCCCCGGTTCGGGACGTGAAGCAGCGATAAGAGCGCTTCAGACCGCAGGACTTGAAGTTACTCTTATCAAAGACGTAACTCCGATTCCCCACAACGGCTGCCGTCCCCCGAAGAGACGCCGCGTATAATTTGATGGAGGTAATCTGAAATGGCAAGATATACAGGTCCTGTCTGCAAACTTTGCAGACGTGAAAACACGAAACTTTTCCTTAAAGGCGACAAGTGCATGAGCGAAAAGTGCCCGATGAACGATCCCAAGGTAAAAATACCCGGACCTCACGGCGATCGCCGCAGAAAGTTGACCGAGTACGGAACACAGCTTCGTGAAAAGCAGAAGACAAAGAGATACTACGGCGTTATGGAACGTCAGTTCGCAAACTATTTCGAAATGGCTACCAAAGTCAAGGGTTTGACTACCGGTGAAGCGCTTCTTCAGATTCTTGAAAGAAGACTTGACAACGTTGTTTACCGCCTCGGCTTCGCAATGTCCAGAGCGGAAGCAAAACAGCTTGTTAACCACGGTCATTTCACCGTTAACGGCAAAAAGGTCAACATTCCGTCTTACCTTGTTAAAGAGGGCGACGTTGTTGCCATGACCGACAAGTCCAAAGATTCCGATAAGATCAAGGGCGTTCTCGAGGCAAACTCCGCGAAGCCCGTTGTTAAATGGATCGAAAAGGACTCCGAAAACGTAAAAGGAAAGATAGTTGCGCTTCCGACGGTTGAAGATATCGACCTTCCCATCGAAGTTCACCTTATCGTCGAGCTGTACTCCAAATAATAAGGTTCGCTTATATATTTTATGTATAAAGTATATGGTAGTTCTTTTGAAGAGTGCGCTCTTCGGAACTTCCGAACCCTCGCAGACCGTCGGGTTTGCCTTGCGGGGCGATCCCGTCGGATTAACAAAGAAAACGCTGAGCGTTTAGAAAGGGTATTTATATGATAGAAATAGAAAAGCCTAAAATAGAAGCCTTAGATTGCAGCGAAGACGGCACTTACGGTAAATTCGTCGTTGAGCCTCTTGAAAGAGGTTACGGAATAACTCTCGGCAACTCTTTGAGAAGGATTCTTCTTTCTTCTCTTCAGGGCGCCGCGGTTACGTCCATCAAAATCGACGGCGTTCAGCACGAGTTTTCCACAATCCCCGGTGTTACCGAGGATGTTGCGGAAATCGTTCTCAACATGAAGGGCGTCATTGCAAAACTCCACGGCAACTGCTCCAAGTTCGCTTATATCGACATCGGAGAAGTTACCGAGGATACCTATGAAGTGACCGCCGCTGATATTAAGGGCGATTCCGATATAGAAATACTTAATCCCGAATTACACATTGCGACGTTGGGCAAGGGTGCGAGACTTTATATGGAAATAACCATCGGTCTCGGCAGAGGCTTTGTTCCTTCCGAAAGAAACAAGGCTGCCGATTCCCCGATAGGTCTTATCGTTATGGACTCCTCTCATTCCCCCGTAACTAAGGTCAATTACACGATTCAGAACACTCGTGTCGGTCAGATAACGGATTATGACAAACTGACTCTTGAAGTTTGGACTAACGGCACGGTTTCCGCGAAGACAGCAGTCTCCCTCTCCGCAAAGATAATGAGCGAGCACCTTGCTCTGTTCATCGACCTTGCGGAAGATACGGACGTTACCGCGGAAGTCTGGAAAGATAATGACAGCAAGGACAAGGAAGCGATTCTCAACAAGACAATCGAAGAACTTGAGTTTTCTGTCCGTTCTTTCAACTGCCTTAAAAGAGCCGGCATAAACACCGTTGGCGACCTTGTAAACAAGTCACCCGAAGAGATGATGAGAGTTCGTAACCTCGGAAAGAAATCACTTGAAGAAGTTATTTCCAAACTTGCGGAATACGGACTTTCGTTCGCGATAGACAAAGAGTAAGAAAGGAGGCTGCTGTCGTATGAGAAAATTAGGTAGAACTGCCGATCACAGAATGTCCATGCTTCGCGGTATGGTAACTTATCTGCTTGAAAACGGCTCTATTGAAACGACCGCAACAAGAGCAAAGGAAGTTCGCTCCCTTGCAGAAAAAATGATAACCCTCGGAAAAGATAATACATTGCACGCAAAGAGACAGGCTATGGCGTTTATAACCAAGGAGGATGTTGTGAACAAACTGTTCACCGAGATCGCTCCCAAATATGCCGACAGAAACGGCGGTTATACGAGAATAGTTAAGATGGGTCCCCGCCGCGGAGACGCTGCGGAAATGGCTATCATTTCTCTTGTAGACTGATAAACTGTTCCGAAATAAAAATTCGGGGTTGCTTCGTGAGGAAGGAACCCCGATATTTTTTGTCTCCCAATATTGACAAACTTTTTCCGCTGTGCTAAAATATCAGGCAAGAAAGGGAAGTGAAAGACATGACAAGATATGAAATCGAGTGTTTCGGTCAGAATATGTCGTCACGTTACGTCGTTTACGCAGATTCGGACGAAGATGCGCAAAAACTTGCCGAAAAACATCACAGACCGTATTTTGCGGACGGCACATGGTTCGGAAGTACTAGTATTCTGAACGTGAAAACGGCAAAAAGGTATACGCTTTTTGCGGGTAAAGAAGCGAACGGCTGGCAGAAACGACCCGAAGGTCTTTGCGAAGATAAATAAAACGCAGTTCATCTCGGACTGCGTTTTATTTTATGTTGAGTAGCTTTCAAAAAATATTCGTTATCTTATAAAATTCGTTCTGTTTCCTTTTTCCGTTTCGGAAAGGGGTATTCCGCTCTTTTTGCCCGCTTCAAAGCATTTGAGCATCCACGCAAGGTTTCTTGCAAGATTTCTCATAGTCTGCAATCCTTCCGCGTCAAATGCGGCTTCTCCCGGAGCCGCTCCGTGAACGTTGTTCCAATAGGTTGAACCGATAACGGGCATCTGCGAGATTCCGAAGTATTTGTTCAGACAGTCGAACGAGGCGGTCGTTCCTCCTCGTCTGGCAACCGCAACGGCGGCTCCGGGCTTGAATCTGAACGCTCCGCTGCCGCTGTAAAACGCTCTGTCAAGGAACGAAAGTATACGTCCGCTCGGATGCGCATAATAAACGGGCGTGCCGAAAACAAAGCCGTCCGCGTCTTTTGCTTTCGCAATGAACTCATTGACTCTGTCATCGGTGAACACACATCCGTTTTCGGTGCATTTTCCGCAACCCAGACAGGCTCTTATCGGCGCTCCTCCTATCTGAAATATTTCGTAGTCGATGCCCTCTTCTTTCAGTTGTTTTCCTATCTCGGAAAGTGCGAGAAATGTGTTCCCGTTCGGGCGGGGACTTCCGTTCAGCATAAGGATTCTCATCTGTATATCCTCCGTTTCAATTGATTTCAAAAATAAATTTTTGACATGGGAGTTTTATCGGTTTTTTTTCACATTTTGCTATTGACAAAATCCCTTTTATAATGTATAATATTCAAGGTAACGCTGATGTAGCTCAGTAGGTAGAGTGCATCCTTGGTAAGGATGAGGTCGTCGGTTCGACTCCGATCATCAGCTCCAAAAATCCCGAATGCAAATGTGTTCGGGATTTTGCTTTTGTTGCAGTGTTGAGCATATGTTTAACGCTCAGCCTACCCGAAAAATAATATAAAGGGAATGTAAAAATACGAGTTTTTACATTCCCTCTTTTTAATTATTTAGAAACGAAAACAGAATCTCTCGCGTTGGGGTCAAGATACTTGTCTTTTACCGTGTTGTTGAACGAGTAACTGAGTTCCGTTTCCCATTGTTTGAGAAGTGTGTTGAACTTTGTGTTTGTCATATTTGCGCGAATATCTTCCTTAACATCCGTATAAAAACTTTCTTTTTCGTTGATGTCGTATTTCTTGATTATCCAGATACCGCCGCTGCTGACGGTTACGGTAGTAACATCTCCGACTTTCATGCTCTCTGCCGCGTCCATTATTTCGCTCGGAACCGCAATGGATTGTGATTTGTAGAAAATCTGTTCATAGCCGTTTTCGTTGTACAGAAATCCGATGTCTCTGAAATGCGCGTTATATTCTTTTGCTGTTTTTATGTTGTCGTCTCCTGTGATTTTTGAAATATCGTAAGCATTTTCCGAATACTCATCCAAAAGTTTTTCAAAGTCGGCGCCTTTCTTTTTTGCCTGCGCTTCGATTTTTGCCACTTTGTCTTTGACTGCCTGCAACTTGTCGTCCGTAAGCGTTTTTCCGTCATCGTCGGTCGTTGCCAAAATTATAGCTTTAATTCTGGTATAATTTTTATCGTAGTTGTTTTTCAGATCTTCTTCCGTTATCGGCTCTTTGCCTTTTTCCCCGTAGTAGTAATCGGCTATCTTATCTCTTCTGTAACTTGTAACGGTGATATAATCTTTGAACTGATCCTGCGTTATTCCGAGTTTTTGGCAGGCGGACGATACTGTCGAACTGTCGTTTTTGTTCAGTTGTGCGACTCTGTCGTTGTGATCTTCGTCTATCTTCTTTTGTTCTTCATCCGTAAAAGACAATCCGAGATCAACGAACTCTTTTTTGCAGGTAATGTAACTTGTAAACCTATCTGTTGCGTCCTGTCTCATAACCGCTTCAAATGTCATTGTGCTTGAACTTGACGCAGTCGATGAAAGGAACGTAGAGAAATCCTTGATTGAATAATAACTTGAATAGATCAGATATTGATTGTAATAGTAATCTCTCAAATACTGCGAGAAGAAGTTGAATGCCGATTTGAGTTCTTCCGCCGTCATTATAACGCTGCCGTCATCTGCACGGAGTTCATTGGTCGTTTCCGTTGACGATGTACTGATATTGAACGATATGAGATCCGGTTCCGGGTCTTCTTTTTTGCACGAGGTCGCAACTGCCAACGCGGATGCGAGAACAAGAAGCGCGGATACTATCCTTTTGAATTTCATTTTGTCCTCCGTGAAATATATTTATATCTTTAATTATATCACTCTTCGCCTTTTTTGTCTACCGGAAGCGATAATTTTACTAAGAATTGTTGCACATCTTTTATCGGTTCTGCGGTTTTCAAAGTGAAATACGGCTTTTGCGCGGGGGTATAGAAAACTCTTTTCGGAAATGCCGCCGAGACTTCCGAAACAGCGTCCCAATCGGGCTGCGCGTCAAGGTATATGATAACGGTGTTGTCCTTTTGCTCGAGTCTCGACGCGCCGCAGCGTATGCCGAGCATTCTTATCTTTGATATGGCGATAAGTGTCATGACTTCTTTCGGCGGTTCTCCGAATCGGTCGATAAGTTCGTCCACTATGTCGCTCTCGTCTTCGTCCGTCGCCATTCCCGCTATCAACTTGTATATTTCAACACGCGTTTCCATATCTCGGATATATGTGTCGGGAATATATGCGTTGACCTTGATGTCAACGGCGCAGTCGCTTGCCGTTACCGTTTCGCCGCGTTCTTCCGCCACCGCGTCTTCAAGCAGTTTCATATACATATCAAAGCCGACCGTCATCATGTGTCCGCTCTGTTCCGCTCCGAGCACATTGCCCGCACCGCGTATTTCAAGGTCGCGCATTGCAATTTTCAGTCCCGAACCGAATTCCGTGAACTCCCTGATGGTCATCAGTCGTTTGTATGCGTCCGCGGAAAGCGTTTTGCCTTTTCTGAACGTGAAATACGCATACGCTCTTCTGTCGCTTCTGCCGACGCGCCCCCTTATCTGATGCAACTGCGCAAGTCCGAGCCTGTCTGCGTCTTCGATTATAAGCGTGTTGCAGTTCGGCACGTCAACGCCCGTCTCAATTATTGTCGTGCATACCAAAACGTCGATCTCGCCGTTTACAAGCGCCGTCCATATTTCGGAAAGGTCCTCCTGCGACATCTTTCCGTGCGCTACCTGTATGCGGAACCCTGTTTTTTCGTAAAGGAGATTTGCCGCTTTATATATCGTGTCAATGCGGTTGTGCAGATAAAAACATTGTCCGCCGCGCGCAACTTCACGCTTTATCGCATCAACGATTATGCCTATGTCGTACTCCGCAACATAGGTGGTGACGGGGTATCTGTTATGCGGCGCTTCCGTCAGCACGGAAATGTCGCGTATGCCCGACATTGACATATTGAGCGTCCTCGGAATCGGCGTTGCCGAAAGCGTCAGCACATCGGCGCTCTTTGACATCTCTTTCAGATGTTCCTTGTGTGCAACGCCGAACCTCTGCTCTTCGTCAACAACTATAAGCCCGAGTTTTTTGAACCGCACGTCCTTTTGAAGCATTCTGTGCGTTCCGACAAGTATCTCGACCTTGCCTTTTTGGACGCCTTCAAGAATTTTTTTCTGCTGCGTCGGCGTTCTGAAACGTGAAAGCAGTTCCACGCTGACGGGATAATCGCCGAGCCTTTTGATGAGCGTCTGATAGTGCTGATATGCAAGTATCGTTGTCGGCGCCAAAAACGCCACCTGATAGTTGTCGCATACGCACTTGAAAATTGCTCTTATCGCAACTTCCGTCTTCCCGAACCCGACGTCTCCGCAAAGAAGTCTGTCCATCGGCACGTCGGATTCCATATCCTTTTTGATTTCCGCAATGCTTCTTGTTTGGTCTTCCGTCTCCTCAAACTCGAACATCGCTTCAAAATCTTTCTGCAATTCCGTATCGGGCGAAAATGCGTGCCCTTTGATTTTTCTGCGCACGTCGTAAAGTGCAATGAGTTCTTTTGCAAGGTCTTTGACGGAATGTTTTACTTTTGCCTTTGTTCTTTGCCAGTCGTTGCCGCCGAGTTTGTTCAGTTTGACTTTGACGCCGCTGTCTCCGACCGTGTATTTTGATATCTGGTCAAGCTGCGAACACGGAAAATAGAGAACGTCCGTTCCCGCAAATTTCAGGCGTATATAGTCGTTGATGATGCCGCCCGATTCGACCTTGTGTATTCCGTCGTAAACGCCTATGCCGTAATTGACGTGAACAACATAATCTCCGACATTTATATCGGAAAAGTTCTTTATCGCTTCGCCGCGCTTGAATCGTGATTTCGGCGGCTTTTTAAGTTGTTTTTTCTGCCCGAAACTGAAAACCGCGGTCTTTTGTTCTGGACAAATGAAGCCCCAAGGCAAGTCTCCCGTCGAAATATCGAGGTTTTCATCGTTCCCGAACTCTTTTTTCAGTTCTTTTGCGTGCTCCTCGTTTGCCGCAACGATGAAAACTTTATATTTCCCGTCGAGATAATTCAGAACGTCTTCTTGCAACGATGCTGTGTTTGATACCGCTGTCGGAAACAGTTTTATTTCCGCAAGTTCGTCAAGTTTTAAGTCGTTCAATGACCTCGGAAGCGTTTCGAACACAATGGGGGAGGATAATTTTGAAACTATTCTTTCTTCGTCGAAGCAATACGGCGCATTCAGGAACGGGTAGCCCTCTTCCGAAAGCGTTTTTATGTCTTCTTTCAGCCTTGAAGCAAAGCCATCGACCGCTTCCATGCAGGCGTTGTATTCAAAAAATACAACGGTCGTGTCTTTGTCCGCATAATCAAGAATATTCGCGGCTTTTCCGTAGCAGGCGGGCAGCCAGCGGTCATGCTTCGGAAGAATGCCGCCGCGTAATTTTTCCGCATCTTCGTCCGCATATTCGTTACCCTCAAACGGGGTTATTGCTTCAAGCAGTTTTTCGGCGATTTCCGCACGGTATTCTTTTGCGGGCGTTATCCTAACACCGTCAACAGGCTCTGTTCTGCGCTGTGTATTGACGTCGAACAGCGACACCGTGTCAACGTCGTTGTCCCAGAACTCTATTCTGTAAGGCTGTGCCTCAGACGGAGGGAAAATATCCACAATACCGCCTCTTATGCTGAACTGTCCTTGCCCCGTAACGTTACTGAATCTTTCATAGCCAAAAGAAACGAGAATGTCCGCTATTTTGTCAAACTCGACCGTGTCGGCGGGACGTATCGTCATTTCTCTGTAATCCTCGGGCGGCATGACAAGCGTGCAGAGAGCTTCCGCAGGTATGACAACCGACGAAAACTCTTTTTTGCGTATTGCCGCAACCGTTTCTATTCGTCTGTTTTCGTCAAATCTCGAAACAGATTCGACCGTTCGGAAGTTATAATCTTTTGTCGGGAACGAAAGCGATTTTCCCGCAAGACGGTTCATTGCCGCCTGCGTTTTCACAACGTCGCCCTCGCTCGGAACGACAATGAACAGTTTTTTCTTTGTCAGTTCGGATATAAGCGCCGTGAAGTACGGTTTTTGTTCGCTCACGCCGAAAACGGCGCAGGTCTTGCTCTCCTCCGCCGCACGCTGTATTTTCTGAAATTGTTCGAGCCCCGCAAGGCATTCGAGCCGTTTGTCCATTTTAGGTCCTCTGATTGAATTTTGCCATTGCGCCGTCGATACCGTCTCCGATTATTGTTTCACACGCTTCGCATATATCGTCAAGTCTCGACTCTATCGCCGTCATTTCTTCTTTCGAAAAGTTTCCGCAGACCCAATCCGCAAGATCTTCGTTTTTGTCGGGACGGTCGGCAACGCCTATTTTAATTCTCGGAAAAGTCTGCGTTTCGAGCATATTTATAATACTTTTCAGCCCGTTGTGACCTCCCGCGCTGCCCTCGCGTCTTATGCGCAGTTTTGCCGTCGGAAGCGATATGTCGTCGCATAATACAATGATATGTTCGGCGGGAACTTTATAGAAATCCGCCGCTTCCGAAACGGATATTCCCGAAAGATTCATATATGTTTCGGGCTTTAACAAAAGCACTTTTTTACCGGCGATGTCCGTTTGACCGTAAAGCCCTTTGAACTTGATTTTGTTTATCTTAATTCCGTACTTTTCCGCAATGTGATCAATTGCTATTCTGCCCGCATTGTGCCTCGTTTTTTCATATTCTTTTCCGGGATTTCCCAGCCCGACTATTATATAATCCATATTTATATCTCCACAATAATGCTATATATATTATCTAACAAAATTCACGTTTTGTAAATACCCACGCCGATAATTTTGATATTTTTTTGAAATTTGTTGACTTTTTCTTCCTGCCGCGCAATTGTTTTTTGCGTTCGGAGCAGGGTAAACATCGGAGAATTTGCTTGCGAAAAATGACCGGGTATAAAGAATTTTTGTTACAAAAAAACTAAAAAGAGGGGAAATGTCTTGTTTTTGAAGTATATATATGATATAATCCATATGTTAAATATGAAAACACCCGAAATATTAGGAGGTATAAACTAAATGGGTAAAAAATACGTTTATCTTTTTACCGAAGGTAACGGAACAATGAGAGAACTTCTCGGCGGTAAAGGTGCCAACCTCGCAGAGATGACCAACCTCGGACTTCCCGTTCCCCAGGGCTTTACCATTTCCACAGAGGCTTGCACGCAGTATTATGAAGACGGCAAGGTAATCAACCCCGAAATTCAGGCTGAGATCATGGAATACATCGCAAAGATGGAAAACATCACCGGCAAAAAATTCGGCGACCTTGAAAACCCGCTTCTCGTTTCTGTTCGTTCCGGTGCAAGAGCATCCATGCCCGGTATGATGGACACCATCCTTAACCTCGGTCTTAACGAGCAGGTTGTTGATGTTATAGCTAAAAAATCCAATAACCCCAGATGGGCTTGGGACTGTTACAGAAGATTTATCCAGATGTACTCCGACGTCGTTATGGAAGTCGGCAAGAAATATTTTGAAGAACTCATCGACAAGATGAAGGCTGCAAAGGGCGTTACGCTTGACGTTGAACTCGGCGCCGACGACCTTAAAGAACTTGCACATCAGTTCAAAGCAGAATACAAAGCAAAGATAGGCGCGGATTTCCCCGATGACCCGAAAGAACAGCTTATGGGCGCTATCAAAGCCGTATTCCGTTCGTGGGACAACCCGAGAGCAAACGTTTACAGAAGAGACAACGACATCCCTTACTCCTGGGGAACTGCCGTTAACGTTCAGTCCATGGCATTCGGTAACATGGGTGACGATTGCGGTACCGGCGTTGCGTTCACCCGCGACCCCGCAACCGGCAACAAGGGTCTTTTCGGCGAGTTCCTGACCAACGCACAGGGCGAAGACGTCGTTGCAGGCGTTCGTACCCCGATGCACATCTCCGAAATGGAGCAGAAATTCCCCGAAGCATACAAGAAGTTCGTTGAAGTTTGCGACATTCTTGAAAAGCATTATAGAGATATGCAGGATATGGAGTTCACCGTTGAGCACGGCAAACTCTTCATGCTTCAAACCAGAAACGGTAAGAGAACCGCACAGGCTGCTCTTAAAATCGCTTGCGACCTCGTTGACGAGGGCATGAGAACCGAGCAGGAAGCTGTTCTTATGATAGACCCGCGTAACCTTGACACGCTGCTTCACCCGCAGTTTGACGCAAAAGCAATCAAGGCTGCAACTCCGATAGGCAAAGGCCTCGGCGCTTCTCCGGGAGCTGCCTGCGGCAAGATCGTCTTCACCGCAGAAGATGCGGAAGCTTGGAAAGCAAGAGGCGAAAAGGTTATCCTCGTCCGTCTTGAAACTTCTCCCGAAGACATCACCGGAATGAAGGCTTCTCAGGGTATCCTCACCGTTCGCGGCGGTATGACCTCTCACGCGGCAGTTGTTGCCCGCGGCATGGGTTCCTGCTGCGTATCCGGCTGCTCCGCCATCACAATGGACGAAGCAAACAAGAAATTCTCTCTCGGCGGCAAAGAGTTCCACGAGGGTGATTATATCTCCATTGACGGTTCGACCGGCAACATTTACGACGGAATCATTCCGACCGTAGACGCTACCATCGCAGGCGAATTCGGCAGAGTTATGGCTTGGGCTGACAAGTACAGAAGACTTAAAGTCCGCACCAACGCAGACACCCCGACCGACGCGAAGAAAGCTCGCGAACTCGGCGCAGAGGGTATCGGTCTTTGCCGTACCGAGCACATGTTCTTTGAAGCTGACAGAATTGCGGCATTCAGAGAAATGATCTGCTCCGACACCGTTGAAGAAAGAGAAGAAGCACTTGAAAAGATTCTTCCTCTTCAGCAGGGTGACTTTGAAAAACTTTACGAGGCTATGGAAGGCGATCCCGTAACCATCAGATTCCTTGACCCGCCGCTTCACGAGTTCGTTCCGACCGAAGAAGCAGACATCAAGAAACTTGCTGATTCCAAGGGCAAGGCCGTTGAAGAAATCAAGGCTATTATTGAATCTCTTCACGAGTTCAACCCGATGATGGGTCACAGAGGCTGTCGTCTTGCTGTTACCTATCCGGAAATCGCAAAGATGCAGACCAAGGCAGTTATCCGTGCCGCTCTCAACACTCTGAAAGAGCATCCGGATTGGACCATTGAGCCTGAAATCATGATTCCGCTTATCGGCGACATCAAAGAACTTAAATTCGTTAAGAAAGTCGTTGTAGAGACCGCTGACGCAGAGATCAAGGCTGCCGGCAGCAACATGAAGTACGAAGTAGGTACGATGATCGAGATCCCGCGTGCTGCTCTTACCGCAGACCAGATCGCATCTGAGGCTGAATTCTTCTGCTTCGGTACCAACGACCTTACCCAGATGACTTACGGCTTCTCCCGTGACGACGCAGGCAAGTTCCTTGAAGCATACTACGAAGCGAAGATTTTCGAGAACGACCCGTTCGCGAAACTTGACCAGACCGGAGTAGGCCTTCTTATGGAAATGGCTATCGAAAAGGGTAAGAAAGTTCGTCCGTCGCTCCACTGCGGCATCTGCGGCGAACACGGCGGCGACCCGACCTCTGTTGAATTCTGCGACAAGATCGGTCTCGACTACGTTTCCTGCTCGCCCTTCCGCGTTCCCATCGCTCGCCTTGCTGCTGCACAGGCTGCTATTAAACAAAAGTAGGCTATCGTCCCGTCAGCGGAAAACTGAATAGACCTATCGTATGTACGGTGAGGATGCTCGTCATCCTCACCGTATTCTTGTAATCGAAAACCACGCGACTATCGCGTGGTTTTCGATTACAAGAATACGGTTCCGAAGAGTTTCAGTCTTCGGAACCGATTTGTGCTGCTTTATATTCTATTTTTCTGTTCCCGGAAAGAACAGCGCCACGGTCCCGGGACCGACGTGTGCGCCCGTTACGGGTTCATAGCAGACGTTATAACATTTGCCCGTGAATCCTCTTTTGCGAAGTTCTTTGAGTAATATTTCCGCGTCTTCGGGGGCGTCCGCATGAGCTATGCCTATCTCCGAGGATTTATCTTTTGCGAGTTTTTCATATTTTTCCGCAAGCATCAAAAGCGCCGCCTGTCTGCCGCGTGCCTTGCCGCAGGAAACTATTTTGCCTTCTTCGTCTCCTTTGAGCACAGGTTTGATTTTAAGAAGAGTGCCCACTATCGTGGCAATTCCGCTGAGTCTTCCGCCTCGTTTCAGGTATTCAAGGTCATCGACCGTGAAATATTGGCACATCGTGTTGCGGTCTTCTTCGATGATATCAACTATTCTTTCAAGTTCGACCCCTGCCGCAAGCATTTTTGCCGCTTTGATAACGAGCAGTCCCTCTCCGAGAGATGCCGCAAACGTATCTATCGCAACAATTTTGCGGTCGGGGTATTCGTCTTCGAGTTCCATTACGGCAATGGACGCCGCGTGTGCCGCGCCGCTGATACCGCCCGACATTCCTATGTAAAGAACATCGTCGCCCTTGTCAAGCGCTTCACGGAAGCCGTCCATAAAATCAACAATGTTTATCATTGAGGTTTTCACCATTGCTCCGTTTCGCATGGCATCGTAAAATGCTTTGCCGTCGAAATCGCCCTCAGGGCTTTGGTCAGAATCTTTTCCGTCAACGCGGTATGTGAACGGAACAAGTTTTATGCCGTATTCTTTGATTATGTCCGAGGTTAGGTTTGCCGAAGTATCCGTATAAAGTTGTATCATGATTTTTCCCTTTTTTGAATTTTTGCCCGCGGCAAAACGTGTTGCGCCGTTTGGGCTTGATTTCTATGTTTATATAAACATCATATACCCGTTTCCGGTAAAAAGCAACCTACGACCTCTCTTTTTTAGGCTACGGGTCGGGGAACGGCACGTCTATGACAAATTCGGTGCGGTAGAGCCACAAAAAGGGATTCTACTCATAGTAGAATCCCCTTGTGTTTCAACGTTTTCACGCCGTTATTTGTTTTCTTCCGTAACTTGCGGTTCAGCTTCTTTTTTCTTCTCAGGTTTTTTCTTTATTCTGAAGCCGAGGATCACAAGAATTTCAACAGGCACGGCAAGCAGGAATATCTGCCACCAGTTGTGACTGAGGAACAGAAGATACACCATTGCGATAAGGCTCAGCACAAGCGCTGAGACGATAAAGAAATTGTATTTTCCCTTGCCCCATACTGAGTGAAGAACCAGTTGGGTTATCAGCGAAACGGGAACCACGCAAGGGAATATCTGCCAAAGAATTATCCCGCAGAGCCAAAATATGATGAACAGCAAAAGCGCCAAAGTCCATATTCCCATAATGGCAACGCTTGTGATCATTTTGTGGCTGTATCGGTCGCTGGTTACAAGTTTTATAATGCTGCTTTTGGTTGCGTCTTCCTTTTCTTTCCATTCTTCTTTTGAATAAACAAGGCGGTCAACGGTGACCCCGAACACTTCCGCAATATTGCGCAGAACAGCCGCATCGGGCGCCGCTTCCGCACGTTCCCATTTGGAAACGGACTTATCCGAATAATGTATTTTCTCCGCGAGGTCGGCTTGTTTCATTCCCGCTTCGACGCGAAGTTCGATGATATTGTTTGCAATTATTCTTTTTATGTCTTCCATGAGCATATCCTCCGTGAAAGAATATTTCAGATTTGTTTTATAACCGAGCAATGCGTAATGCCGTAATATTTCATAACTTCTACGGTCTTTTCAGTTATGCGCTCTCCGTAGACCGCAACCGGTATCGCGGGCGGACAACTTATTGCCGCAGCCGCGCAAATCAGACCGACGCATTCTTCGACGGGGAGATCTTCATTCTCTTTGAAGATTGCTTCCCTCGGACGCATGATCTCGCCGCATAAGGGGAGTGCGGGAGGCGTACTTGTTATTGCCGTGCGTTTTTTAATATCGGCAAGTGCGCCTTTGAGTTTTGCGAGTTCCGTGTCGGTATTTTTAGGCGAAAGCATAAAAACCACCGTGTCGGGATCGTAAAACTCCGGATATATCCCGTCAGACATCATTATTTTTGCGACTTCCGTGCCTGTGTAACCGTAATTCTTCGGGGCAAGCGTTATTTTGAGCGGCTCGTTACCGAGCAAGTCAAACCCGAGCGATTTAATCTCATTTTTCAGCATTTCCGCTTTCGGCAAAAAACGAAAAAGGGCTTTTCGAAAATTTTCCGCTTCGTCGTTCATTGCGTCAAGAGACTGCAATATAAGATATGACGGACTGCTTGACCCGAACAGCGACATGGACTCTTTTGCCCGTGCCGCAAATGTTTTCGGCGCGTTTTGCGAAATGTGCAGATATGCTCCGCCCGTTAGCACGGGAAGCGTCTTGTGCGCCGACGAACAGCACATATCCGCTCCGAGGTCTGTCGGAAAAATCGAGGTCGGCAAAAAACGCAGATATGCCCCGTGCGCATTGTCCACGCAGAGTATAACGTCGTGTTTTTTGCATATGTCGGAAATGCTTTTTATATCAAGAATGTTTCCGAGGTAATCGGGACTTGTCAGATATACAGCGGTAGGCTTTTTATCTTGTGATAAGGCATTTTCGACATCGTCTGCCGAGATGGGACAGCAAAGATAAGAACTCTCTTTTTCTGGACGCAGCCATTTTATTCGGATATCGAGCAAAGCGGCGGCGTTCAGAAATGCTTTATGCGCGTTGCGTCCTGCAAGGACAGTTGTAGTTTCTCCTTTTGAAACTGCGTAAACCGCGATAAGTCTCATCATCGCTTCTATGCAGAGCGTTGAACCGCCCGTCGAATAAAATGTTTTTGCACCGAATGTTTCACTCGCGTTTTGTTCGCTTTCCGCGATTATTCCGCTTGCCGTGAACAGCTCGTCCGCTCCGTCGATTTCGGTTATGTCAAACGACTCAAATCCGAGAAACGGAACGCCTTTATGCCCGGGCATGTGAAATCTTGCCGCATTGCTTTTTGCGTATTTGCGCACAAAGTCGCAGATAGGTTTACTCATTTTCCGCTCTCAATTCGCGTTCGACGGCAACTGCTATCGCACATTCCATTCTCTTCTTGAAAAGGTCGCACCCGTATTTGTAAACGCCTTTGACCGACCCTGTCGCATGATATGCGTTTGCCGCACAACCGCCCGAGCAGTAAAGTCTTGCCCAGCAGTCGCGGCATTCTTCTCTTGCATACACATTGCAGGACGCGAACTCATCCTGAATTTTTTTGTTGTTTACGCCCGACCATATATCGCCGAGCTTGAATTTTTCGTCGCCGACGAACTGGTGGCAGGGGTAGAGGTCGCCCCACGGCGTGACCGCCATATATTCCGTCCCCGAACCGCAGCCCGAGATGCGCTTGTATATGCACGGCCCGCCTTTCAGATCTATCATATAGTGATAGAACGTGAACGGCTTGCCCTCTTTATCCCTTTCGAGCATAAGTTTCGCAAGGTCTTCGTATTGCTTCATTACAACGGGCTTATCTTCCTCCGTCAATGCGGCGGGATCGTCCGAAGCGGCAACAACCGGTTCCATGCTGAGTTCCGAAAAACCGAGATCGAGCATCGTTTTGATGTCTTCAAGAAAATCGGGGTTGGCGTGAGTGAATGTGCCCCTCATATAGTAATTTTTGCCGCCGCGAGCATTGACAAACTTTTGGAACTTCGGAACTATCTTTTCCCAACTGCCGTTGCCCGCATAATCGACACGGTATCTGTCGTGAACTTCTTTTCTGCCGTCAAGGCTTAAAACGACGTTGCTCATCTCCCTGTTGGAAAATTCTATAACATCGTCGTCCACAAGCACACCGTTTGTAGTGAGCGTAAAGCGGAAATTCTTGTTCTTTTCTTTTTCTATGATTCTTGCGTATGCGACAAGTTGTTTTACGACATCAAAATTCATCAGCGGTTCGCCGCCGAAGAAATCGACTTCCAGGTTTCTTCTCGTGCCCGAATTTTCTATAAGAAAATCAAGGGCGCGTTTGCCGACTTCGTAACTCATAAGCGCACGTTCGCCGTGATACTTGCCTTGGCTTGCAAAACAATATGAGCAGTTAAGGTTGCAGGTGTGCGCGATGTGAAGACATAGCGCCTTAACAACTCCCGATGTGCGGGCTTTCAGCGTTCCCGCCATGGGCTCAAACGAATCGGCCGTAAACAGCTGACCGTTCTTCTGCATTTCGAGCAGCTGTGCGTAACAGTTCTCTATGTCCTTTTCCGTAACGTCGTCGCTGTCTTTGTATTTTTCGGTAACGGCTTTTTTTATCGTTTCGAGGTCGTTTGTTTCAAACATTGAGATGATGTCGTAAGTCGGGTCGTCCACAACGTGTACCGCGCCCGAACACACGTCCAAAACTATATTTCTGCCGTTAAATTTATATTGATGAATCATAATATCTTTCATTCTAAAAATGCCGCCCCCGAAAGGGCGGCATCTTAGTTCTTTGTCAAAAATTACTTGCTTTCTTTGTTCTCGCAAGCCTGGTTAGCAATGCCGCAGCTGGTCTTGCAAGCGGATTGGCAGGAAGTCTGGCATTCGCCGCAGCCGCCGTTTTTCGCGCTCTCGCAAAGGTTGCGTGTGCTTATCGTCTTAATATTCTCCATGATTTTATCCTCCGTAAAGATAGATTTGTTATATTATATCATATATAAACGGCATTGTCAACCGCGACAAAAACAAATTTCGGATTTCTTTCGGAATATCTCATTTTGTCATCTGTCTGAGCTCCGCAGCAAATTCGATCGTTCTCCCGTCGTCGCTTTTCGCTTTTATGCTTCCTCTGTGTCCCTCCGCGATACTGCGCGCTATCGAAAGCCCTATTCCGAAGCCGCCCGTTGCGGTTACGGTCGTTGAGAAAAAGAAGCGCTCCTGACATGGTGACACCTCTCTCACAGCAAGAATTTAATCGCAAAAGTCTGAACTTTTTCATATAGATTTTACTGCCTGAACAGTCCTGCGGCGTAAGCATTCGCTTACGCCGCAGGGCTTTGTGAGATAAGGTATTTCAGGAGATTTGAAACGGTCTTTGTTATTTGGCGGAAAAGTCTGTCGAGGTGTTTTTGAGCGTTTTTCCGAAGAGAAATTCTTCCTCTTGCGCCCAGAGTTCGTCAAGGCTCTTGTATCTTTGCGAGAGGAAATAGAATCGCGTCTTTTTGTAGGTTTCGCCGTTCGGAAGCGTTTTGTTCCAGATAACTATCTTGTAGGTCACGGCGTTGAATTCCTGCGTTCTGTCGTTTGTCGCCGCCGCGGGAACAGGGAAGAATAAAATGCCTGCCGCGAGAAGCGCGATGAGAAAAACTGTTGTCAGTATTCTTCTTGTTTTGACTGATTTTACCATAATTTAATGCCTTGCCTTGTATTATTTTTGTATGTCCGTTACCGAGCCTATAAATATCGGGGTCGAGGTCTCGTTGTCGAATATGATATAGACGAAAGGTCTGTCAAGCGTGACTTCTTTTATTTCTTCGGGGTACATCGAGGCTTCCGCATTGATTGCGACCGAGGTCACCGCTCCCGCCTTTGTGCCGCGCTCGTCAACTTCGATATGCGTTTTATGCAAAACCTCGCTTATATAAAGGTTGCTTCCGTCGCTGCATTTTCCGAGCTTTGAAAGGTTTGCCTTTGAGGCATTGAAAGCGTCGGAAAGCCCGAGCGCGATAAGGATGTCGTTGAGCCTCAATTCAAAATCATAGCCGAATTTCGGCATTGTTGCCTGTACCGACGTACTTTGCGGAGAGGTCAGCATTTTAACGACCTTTTCGGGCGCGGTATTCGCAAGAGTTTTGACGTAATCGGCAAGTGAAACGCCCTCGTTCGGAAGCAACGCGATAAACGAATATCTTCCGCCTGTATAATTCTTTCTGAAGCCTGTCGCATACCCGTCGTCGAAATATGCGTATTCTTTCGACCGCATCATTTCGACTTTTCTTTTTTGCCCGTCAAGAGATGTGAATGTTCCTTCAGAGATGTCTTTTTTCCTGTAAACATCCTGCCACTCCGCGTCAAAAGAAAGCGCGTTTATCAAAAACATAACGGTGTCTTTGTCGATATCTTCAATTATCCGGTCTATCATTTTATCGGTTTTGTCGCTGACCCACGCGTTGATGTCTTTGACGGTTTGAGCCCCGAAATCGGAACCGTAAAGCGACGCCGAATACCAATCCGCGTTTTTCTGCAAAAAGGTTCTGTCCGCTTCAAAAGAGTGATGCTCCGTGTTGAACCATATCGAGTTCGCTGTTTTCAGTTTTCCGGCATTTTCATTTGAAAAGCTTTGCAAAAAGGCATAAAGATAGGCGTTCAGTTCGTCGGTGTCCATGCCCGAGCCGAGCAAAGTTTCAAACTGCTTTTTCGTTTCTCCGTCCGCGCCGTTTGATGTCATCGCAAGCGCAAGCGTAACGGAAACGGGAGAGACAAGCAGATTTTCCTTTCCTTTTTCTTCAAACGTTTTTTCAAGCAGTTTGAGCGCAAAGTTCATCTGCGCGGCCGAATATTTCGCGTCCGCCGCCTTGCCTTCGACCTTGACGGGCGTTATTCCCTGTGAAAGATCTGCTGCCTGCACCCTTTTTGCGCAGCCCGAAATGTTGATTCCTATAACCGCCGCGAGCAGCAGCGCAAAAATCCCTGTTATTTTCTTTTTCATATTTGATTCCCTTTCTTGGCTGATTATACTCCGACTGTTTATCTTTCGGTCGGCAATTTCGCTTCAATACGCAAAATTTGCGCTATCTGCGGCGGGGCGGGCGTTATCGCGTTTCCCGAATAAAACACTTTAACGGTTTCGTCGGGTTTCAGATCCGTTATCCTGATTTCGTCTCCGCCTCTGTAAAATGCGGTATTTTTGTCGCATTTGAGCGAAAAGCCGCTGCAAAGAACGGTGTTTGCTGCCGCTTCAATGTCCTTTACCGTCATTTGCTGTTCCGTAACCGTTTCGTGTATGCCGCCCTTATCGGCGATTTTTTCGATATATACGGCTCTTGTCGGCGCGGGTCTTGTCGCTTCCTCGTCGGGTGTGAGTATGACTTCCCACATACCGTAATCTTTATCGTAAGCGACAGATGCGTAAAAACCGTATTCGTCGTTTGAGTAGGTCTGGACGGCAATCATTACCGCGTCGAAAGCGTTGTCAAGAGTATAAAGACTTTCAATGTCTGTACTGTTTTTCCATTGCGTTGCAAGACCGAATTTTTCCGCGATTTCTTTATACGAAAACGTTTCTTCATCGGTTTCTGTCGGGATAAACGTTATCCGTTCCGCAAAAGGCGTCGCTTTTTCCGCGCCGTCGGTCTTGACGGAAACAATGTCTCCCGCTTTGAGTTCAGACAGACTTTTTACGTTGCCTTTCGTTCCGCTTTCCGCAGTTTCCGTTGTGACAACGCTTGTTTTGTCCGATACGGAAAAAACGATGTTTTCCCTGCATTTTACGGGCTGAGGAAGCACCGTTCCCTTTACGGTTTTTTCATCGGTATTTATTTCGGTGATTTTGATTATCTTTTCTCCTTTGGGAAAGTGGATACCGGCATACGCCGCGTCCCTGTTGATTATTGTCTGCGTATTTTCCGTTGTTCTCCGCGTTTCTTTTCCGACTTCCCGTTCGGTCTCTTTTTCCGCGCAGGCTGCCGCGGTTATTAAAACCGCAACCGCAAGAAGCGGAAAACACGCTTTTCGCAAAATATGTTTTCTCATATCGCTCTCCTTATTTTCCGTAAGCGACGGCAAAGTAAACCACGGCAAGCGTTATACCGTTTTCGGTTATATAAACGCAGCAGCAGCCGTCGGGGTCATCGTTTGAACCGAAGCGCACTCTCCAAACGCTTTCGTCACAGTCAAACGCGACTTCGGTATCGGGATATTCCTTTTTTAATTCTTTCTTTGCCCGATTTATCGCGTCCTCCGCGGTTTCTGTCTTTTCGGGAGAGGTGTTGACAAACCCGTTTATCCTTAAATTCGGGTCTGGTTTGAGGTTTTCCATATCTTCATCAAAAGAGAATTCTTCAAGCTTCGTCTTGTCGGAGGCTTCCGGGGCGGAGGAATTTGCTCTGTCGGAGGTGTGTGACGGAAGCGCAGATATTTTTTCCGTTTCGGCGAGCGTATATCCGTTTTCTTCGCTGTTTGAAACGTTTGTTTTCTTTGGGTCTCTGTTTCCTAACCCCGCAACGGCGACGACCGCGACAAGAACAACGCAGGCCGCGGAAGCGGATACCGAAATTATTCTTTTTGTCCTTTGTTTTCTTTCCTTTATATAAGCGTCGCGTCGAGCGAACACTTCTTCGTTGAATTCTTCTCTTGTTTTCATAAGAGGCTTTCGCCCTCCTTTCCGAGCAGGGAGCGGAGTTCCGCTTTTGCCCTGTATAAAAGATTGTCTACCTGTTTGGGAGATTTTTTCATGATTTTTGCCGTTTCCGCGTAGGTCATACCGTCGAAGTAGACAAGGTGAACCGCCGTCCGCATTTCTTCGTTCAGCTTTTTCAGCGCTTCGTGAACCGCGCGCTTTCGTTCGCTTGTCAGAACGGCGTCTTCGGGTGTTTTTTCGTCCGATACTTCGTTTTCCGCTTCGTCGAGGGCTTCGGTCGTGATTATCTTACGCCTTTTCAGATAATTGAGCGACTTTGACCGACCTATCATATAAAGATAGGTTTTCAGCGAAACTTTGAAGTTGTACCTGTGTTTGTGGACAAGCAGGAACACAAAGCAGTCTGCCGCGATGTCCTCCGCCGCGTGAAAATCGTTCAAATAGCCGTTGATGAAGAAAATAAGTCCGTCACGGTATTCGTCCATTATTTCAACAAAGGCGTTTTCGTCCCCGTCCAGAAAACGGCGGTAGCTACGGGCGCCGTTATCCAAGGCGATTCCCTCCTTTTGACGCGGGCGTTTTCAAGCCCTTTCACTTATTATACAATCGGGCGGGCGTTTTTCCTTATGCTTTTTGAAAAAAATTTTTGCTCCGCCCCGAATTGATTATATCATACGCGAACAATACCCGTCAAGACGGCAAAAACGCATTTTGACGCCCGTAAAAACGCTTTTGGGCAAAAAGAACTACCACTCGGAGAAAAAAAACGACCTGTCAGAGAAAAGGTATTTACAAGTTGCGGGAAAAGTTGTATAATGCAATTGTCGAAAGGAGATGAGGGCGTGAAACTCAGAATAGAGATAGACCCCGCCGCGGAAGCGGAAGTTGTTATACGGTCTCCGAGCGCGGACAACACGGTTTACCGTCTCAGTTCCGCCATCGAGGGCTTGCTCGACGGAAAAAGCGAGATAGCGATGTTTCTGGGCGATGTCGAATGTTACGTCCCGTGCGAAGACATTCTGTTTTTTGAAACGGCGGACGGAAAAATTTCGGCACACACGCGTGACAGAATGTTCTCGTGCCGTATGAGACTTCACGAGCTTTCGGAGATACTTCCGAGAACGTTTGTCCGAGGTTCAAAATCATGCCTGATAAACACGGCTCTTGTATTCTCCGTTCAGCGTTCAGTGACGGGTGCAAGCGAAGTCACTTTTAAAAATTCAAACAAAATAGTTTACGTTTCGAGAATGTATTACAAGGCGTTCAGAGAAACGATAGAAGAAACGAGGTTGAAAAAATGAAAAAGAGCAGAAACGGTTTGTTTTTCGGAATAATACTTGTTTGCGCGGCTGTTGCGCTTATCCTTGACGGACTCGGCATTTCGATAAGCGGCGCGCAGATCTCGGCATGGAGCATAGTCGGCGGCGTTCTTTGCCTTGCATGGCTCGTTGTGGAAATCGTCGAACTCAAATTTTCGCACATCTTCTTCCCGTTGGCATTCATCTTCCTTCTTTTTGAGGGACAGATAGCAACGTGGCTCGGTCATGACGACCCCAACCTTATCTCAAACTGGCTGGTTCTTCTTGCCGCGCTTCTGCTGACGATAGGCGTCGGCGTTCTCGGCGGCAATTTAAAAAAAAGAAAAAAAACGCAGATAGATAAGGACGGTAATACTGTTGTGATAAACACAAACGAGAAAAAGAATTTTTCGCAGGCGTCGGTCGTTTATGTCGATGCGGCGGATCTCGGCGAATACGAAGTGGAAAACAACTGCGGTTCGATTCACGTTTATATCGAAAACGCGGACAGATACGGCGGCAGCGGAGCCCTGAATGTTGACAATAACTGCGGCTCGATGGTCGTTCATGTTCCCAAAGCATGGCGTGTGGTCAGCAATGTTGACAACAATCTCGGCTCGGTCAAAATTCCGTCGCACGAGACGGCGGAGGGCGCGCCCGTGCTGAAAATCACGGGAGACAACAATCTCGGCTCTCTGGCAATCATATTTGAATAGACATACAGGCTCTGAAAAGCGATAAGCGCACGGGGTCCGACCCCGTGCGCTGAAATTTTACATAAAGGGGGAGGCAAAATGAGAATATTCAGAAGAAACAAGAAAGAAAAAAGAGAAAAAAAGATAGGAGCATTTCCGTTTTCTTCATGGTACGGGGCTGATTCGGCGCTGACTGCGCTTGCATTCGGTCTTGTCGGTGCGGGAGGAAACGCATGGACGCGGTAAAGAAGAACAAGCCCAAATACAATATGTGGCAAAATGTCGCGTATATGGTTTCGACGGCGTGGCGGATAAAAGAGAAAAAAGTGCTTGTCCTCTGCTTTTTATCTGCTGTTTTTGCCGTTGCGAAAAGTCTTGCGGAACTCTTTGTTACCCCAACGGTGCTTGCCTGCGTCGAGAACGGGGACTCCGTGGCAAAACTTATGTCTGCCGTCGGAATATTTACGCTTCTGACCGTCATTTTTTCCGCGGCGGCGGCTTATATTGACGAAAATACGACGTTCGGGCGCATTCAGACACGAATGGCTATAATTTCCCAAATAAACGGAAAATGTATGCTTACCGCATATCCGAACATCATGAACGAAAAGTTCAGAAAAGCCTGTTCAAAGGCGTTTGAACCGACACAGCAAAACAGAAGTGCGACGGAGGCTGTTTGGACAACCCTTACCGACCTGCTCAAAAACACGGCGGGATTTATCATTTATCTTGCCTTGCTTTCAACGCTTGACATCAAACTTATTCTTGTTATATCGGCAACGACGCTTGTGAGTTATTTTGTCGGTAAAAAACTCAACGGCTACGGTTATCGCCACAAAGAAGAAATTGCCGAATACGAACGGAAAATAGGATATATAAACCGCCGTTCCGCGGACCGTTCCGCGGCAAAAGACATTCGTATATTCGGACTGCGCCCGTGGCTTGAAGACCTTTATACAAAGGCATTGAACTCATATACCGCTTTCAGGAAAAAGGAAAACGGAATATACTTTTGGGGAAGCGTTGCAGACCTTGTGCTTGCGTTTTTGCGAAACGGATTTGCTTATGCTTATCTTATCGGGCTTGCCGTTGCCGGCAAGTTGAGCGCAGCCGAATTTTTGCTTTACTTTTCCGCCGTCGGAGGCTTCACGGCTTGGGTCAGCGGTATTCTTTCGGGTTTGACCGAACTGCACAAGCAGAGTATCGACATTTCGACTGTCAGAGAATTTATCGAGTATCCCGAACCGTTTGCGCTCGACGAGGGTGAGCATATAGTTCCCGACGCAAAAGAAAAATATGAAATTAAACTCGAAGATGTTTCGTTCCGCTATGACGGTTGTTCGGAAAATGTTCTCGAAAATATAAATTTAACGCTTCATCCCGGTGAAAAACTTGCCGTCGTCGGTTTAAACGGCGCGGGAAAGACCACTCTCGTAAAACTTATCTGCGGTTTTTACGACCCGACCGAGGGACGGGTTCTGCTGAACGGAAAAGATATTCGCGAATATAACAGACGCGATTACTATACGCTGTTCTCCGCCGTGTTTCAGGAATTTTCGGTATTGCCCGCCACTATCGCGGCGAATGTTGCGCAGACGGAAACGGATATTGATTATGCCCGAGTTGCGGATTGCATAGAGCGTGCTGGACTGACTCAAAAGATTTCATCTCTCCCGAACGGGGTCGAAAGTCTTCTGAACAGGGATATTTACGAAGATGCGGTAGATCTCTCGGGCGGCGAAATGCAGCGTCTTATGTTGGCGCGCGCACTTTACAAAGATTCGCCCGTGATATTGCTTGACGAACCGACCGCCGCGCTTGACCCGATATCGGAGCGGGAACTTTATGAAAAATACAACGAAATGACGCTCGGAAGATCTTCCGTTTACATATCGCACAGACTTGCGTCAACGCGCTTTTGCGACCGAATAATTCTTGTCGAAAACAAAGGTATCGCGGAGCAGGGAACGCACGCGGAATTGCTCGCAAAAGGCGGGCGGTATGCCGAATTGTTCGAGGTTCAGAGCAAATATTATCGGAAAGGGGACGAATGCAATGAAAAACCCGAATAAGATTTCTTTCTCCGAATCTTTCAGGTTGAGCGCAAAAACGTTTCGGCTGTTGTTTCGGGAATATCCGCAAATGTACCTTTCGCGCATAGTTTTTGTTGCATGGGAGGCTCTGACGCCGTATGTCGGAATCTATATTTCCGCTCTGCTTATCGGAGAAATAGCCTCTTCCCGTGACCTGAAAAGGCTGACCGTGCTTGCCGTTGCCGCGCTTATTGCCGCTGCTTTGACGGCGCTCGGGACTGCTCTTCTGAAAATGTGGAAAGACAATTCGAACACCTGCGATTACACAAAAATAAGCAAGTTATATACGGAAAAATTCCTCAATATGGATTTTGTGTCCGTGGACGACCCGAAAACGCATGAACTGTATTCGGAAATAATGCAGCTTATAAACGGCAATGGGTGGGGACTGCCGAGCGTTGTATGGCAGACCGAAAGTCTTGCGTCGGCTGTCGCAACGCTGTTCGGCGGCGTAGTGCTGACGGTTTCTTTGTTTGCACAAAAAGTACCGAGCGGCAATGCTCTTTCGGTGTTGAACAATCCCGTTTGTATTATCGCTCTTATCGGAGTAATGCTTGCCGCAACGCTTACCGCGCCCGCACTTATGACAAAAGCAATTTCGTATTACTCGCAAAACTCCGATACGCACAATCTTGTTAACAGGCTGTTCGGTTATTACGGTTTTTGCGGCGATGAAAAAAATATCGCTTCCGATATGCGAATTTACCGTCAGGATAAGATAAGTTCGCTGCATATAGGCGACAAAACCATGGCATTCGGCTCGCAGGGCTTTTTTGCAAAGTTAAGTAAGGGAAAAGTCGGCGCGCTCGTTGCTTCATCATCCGCCGTTTCCGCCGTGTTTATCGGTATTGCATATCTCTATGTTTGTCTTAAAGCTCTCGGCGGCGCGTTCGGCGTCGGCAGCGTTGCGCAGTATGTTGCGGCGCTGACAAAGATGTCGGGCGGGCTCTCAAAACTTGTCAAGGGGCTCGGCGATATTAAAAACAATGCTCCCGCACTGAAAAAGAGCATGACGTTTTTTGAGATACCCAACGATATGGCGAGCGGAACCGAACATATCGAAAAAAAGAAAGACAATGAATATGTCATTGAGTTTCGGAACGTGTCTTTCAAATACCCCGCAAGCGGCGAATATGCGCTTAAAGACGTCAATATTAAATTCCGCGCGGGCGAAAAACTTGCGGTTGTCGGACGGAACGGAAGCGGGAAAACAACATTTATAAAATTGCTTTGCCGCCTTTACGACCCGACAGAGGGCACGATATTGCTGAACGGCAAAGATATAAGAGATTACGATTATTCGGAATATCTCGGCATTTTCTCCGTTGTGTTCCAGGACTTCAAACTCTTTGCTTTCAAACTCGGAGACAATATTGCGGGCAGGAGTGATTATAACGCTTCTCTTGCCGATGAATGTCTTGAAAAAGCGGGCTTTGCGGACAGGCTGAAAACTCTTGAAAAAGGCGAAGAAACATATATTTACAAAGAGTTTGAACGCGACGGTGTCGATCTTTCGGGCGGCGAAGCGCAGAAAGTCGCGCTTGCCCGTGCGCTTTACAAAAACGCCCCGTTTATCATTCTTGATGAGCCGACCGCGGCGCTTGACCCCGTTGCGGAGTCGGAAATATATTCAAACTTCAATTCCATTGTGGGCGACAAGACCGCCGTATATATCAGTCACCGCCTTTCGTCCTGCCGTTTCTGCGACGATATTGCGGTGTTCGACGGCGGCAGGCTTGTTCAGCGCGGAGACCATGATTCTCTCGTCTCAGACGAAAACGGCGTTTATCATGCTCTGTGGAACGCGCAGGCTCAGTATTATACTGCATAGGAGGATAAGAAGAACATAGTTTCTTGTGTCCCCAAATCATGGTTTTTATGCTTATTCTCTTGCTCATATATGGGTTGTAAATAACCCGAAAAATATCTCCGTGAGGCTCAGCCCACGGAGATATTTTTCAGTTAAGTCTGTATATCATAAAGTTCAGGTACCCCGCAAATGCGACCCATAAAGCATAAGGAACAAGAAGCAGCGCCGAAACAAAAGAAATATTCGAGAAAAGATATATCGTTACGATTATCAACAGCCACAGAACGATAAGCCATATAAAAGCGAAAAGATACGCGCCCGCATTAAAGAATATGAGCGTCCACGCAAAATTGAAAGCGAGTTGAACGCCGTAAACGATAAGTGCGGTCTTTTTTTGCTTTTCATCGGCTTTTCCCACCGCGACAAGGTAGGACGCGACGCCCATCATCAGAAACAGAATCGTCCATACAACGGGAAACAGCCATGACGGCGGAGCAAGTGCGGGCTTTTGAAGGCTGTCGAATCTTTCCATCGCCCCGCCCGACAGCCATGCCGAAAGCCCGCCGACGGCAAGCGGCACGGCAAGAGAAATTATGAGTTTTTTCCAATTTATTTTCATTATGATCACCCGTAACTATTTTATATCGCCCGTGGTTTTATTATTCCTCGGGATGAGTATACCAAAAGAATTATCTTCGGATATATACTTTTTTCGGTTGTTTTTTCTCTTTTGTCTGTACGCCCCGTTTTCTTAAAAAGCAAAATCGAACCGAACTTTTGCGGCATTGATTGACTTTTTCCGCTCGGTATGTTATTGTTTAATTATATATAGTAAATACAATATTATAAAATATATTGGAGAATCGAAAAATGATCTACGACTACGGAAAAGGAACAGAAAAAAACTTCATTGTCGCCGCCGACGAATTTGGGCAGGACAAGGGCTTTTTGCAGAAGTACGAGCCGGTCATGTGCATAGGCAACGGGTATATGTGTATGCGCGCCGCGACGGAAGAAGAATATCCCGGACAACTTCGTTCAACGCTTGTTGCGGGTACATTCGACCGTTACAATGAAGAACCGACGGAACTTCCGTTTATCGCAGACGTTTCACCCGTTGATATTTATGTTGACGGCAAAAAACTCGATTTGCGCAAGGGCGTTCTTTCGAACTATTTTGTTTCTATAAATCTTAAAAACGGACTGCTTACCCGTTCTTTTGATTGGACAGCCCCGAACGGCAAACAGATCCGTTTTGAGTCGGAGCGTATGATCTCTCTTGCACAACTGCATATTTATTCTGCAAAACTTCGCGTGACCGCTGTTTCCGACGCACATATCGCCGTTGCAAGCGGACTGAATACCAAGACGGTCGCAGCGCCCCATTGCGAGAAAAAATCTCTGCTTGCAAAAGACTATATTCAGGTAGTTCAGACTACCCGTCAGAGCGGAATTGACATTGTTGCGACGGTAGTCAATGTCTGCGACGCCGAAAAAACAACGAAAAAAGGCAGAACGCACGCCGAGGATATTTTTGAAAAGGATCTGCGTGCGGGACAGTCTTTGACGCTTCAAAAGTTCGCTTCCGTTTATACTATGCGCGATAAGACTTCCGGGGGACTGACGCTTCGCAAGTTGAAGACCGTGGGCAGAAAAGCCGCGCAGAAAGCCGCAGAAAAGGGCTTTGATGCGCTTCTGAAAGCGTCCGCTTCCGCTTGGAAGAAGAGAGTTTGGAGCAATATGGACGCAGTTATCGACTGCAAGCACGGCTTTGACCAACTTGCTTACAGATTTGCGGTTTATCATCTGACGGTTATGACACCCGCGCACGATGACAGAATGAACATCGGAGCAAAAGGACTTTCGGGACCCGGTTACAGCGGACACGCATTTTGGGACACCGAGATATATATGCTTCCCGCATTTGTGTTCGCAAGACCCGACGTTGCAAGAAGCCTGCTGATCTCCCGCTGGCACGGACTTGCGGGCGCGCACAAAAAGGCAAAGGACAACGGCTACGAGGGCGCAATGTTCCCGTGGGAAGCGGCGTGGATAGACAACGATGAAGAAACTCCGGGCTGGGCGCTTTCTGGCAAACTCGAACACCATATAACGGCGGACATCGCATATGCGGTTCATCTGTATTATTCCGTAACGGGCGATGAAGACTTCATGGAAAAATACGGCTATGAACTTCTGTTCGACACCGCAAAGTATTGGGTCTCCCGCTTCGATTACAACAAAGAACTCGACAGATACGATATAAACAATGTCATCGGTCCCGACGAGTATCACGAGGGCGTCAATAACAACGCATATACGAACTATCTGGCGAACCTCAACCTCGAACTTGCGGTCGAGTATTATGAAAAACTGAAAAAATCGTCGCCCGAACTTTTCGCGGCGCTTTCCGAAAAACTCGGACTTGACAAGGTTTATGCCGAGTGGACAACGAAAGGCAAAAAACTTTATCTGCCCAAGATAAACAAGGACGGGCTTCTGCCGCAGGACGACAAGTTTCTTTCGCTTGAAGATGTCGATCTGACGGGCTTCAAGAACGGTACAGAGCCGTTCCCCAATGTTGCCGTATGCAACACTCAGATAACCAAACAGGCAGACGTGACGGCGCTTTTCCTGTTGCTTGAAGACCTGTTTACTCCCGAAGAAAAAGTACACAACCTCGAATATTACGAAAAATGCTGTGCGCACACGTCGTCGCTGAGCCTTTCGACCTACGCGACGCTTGCCGCAGACATCAATCTTTCCGATTATTCGTATTCGCTCTTTGAAAAAGCGTGCCGCATAGACCTTGGCGATAAAGAGATGGGTTCGAGTGTTGCGGGACTTCATGCGGCTTCGCTCGGCGGAATATGGCAATGCGTTGTTTTCGGCTATCTCGGCGTTCGCCTTTACGGTCAAAAACTCCGTATTCAGCCCAATTTGCCCAAAACGTGGAAGAAAGTCAGAACAAAGATATATTGGCACGGCTGTCATCTTGAAATATGCGCCGACAAAAAGACCGTTACCGTGAAAAAACTCGGCGGAGACGGCGATGTATCTTTCCTCTGCGGCGGTAAAGACTATTCGGTGAAAGACGTATTGACCGTCGAATACCGATAAGGAGATTTTGCAATGCAACCTAAAGCATTTATTTTTGACCTCGACGGCGTTCTGACGAGCACCGACAAATACCATTTTCTTGCGTGGAAGCAGCTTGCGGACAGATTGGGGCTCGACTTTACCGAGACCGTCAACGAAAAACTCAAAGGCGTTGACAGATTGACCTCGCTTGAAATAATCCTTGCTCACAACGGCGTTTCGGACAAATTTTCCGATTCCGAAAAAGCCGCCCTCGCAAACGAAAAGAATGAGTATTACAAAACGCTTATTCTTAAAATGACGAAAGCGGATATCCTTCCCGGAATAGAGAATTTTCTCGCCGTTCTCCGCGAAAAAGGAATAAAAACGGGCGTAGCGTCCGTTTCCAAAAACGCAGATACCGTGCTTTCCGTGCTGAATATCAAGAACAGGTTTGACTATATTGCGGACGCCGCAAAAGTCACGAAACCGAAGCCTGACCCCGAAATTTTTGCCCTTTGCGCTTCCGAACTCGGATTTGAGGGCAATGACTGCGTCGGCGTGGAGGACGCTCAAAGCGGTATCGAGGCGATAACCGCTGCAGGAATGTTCTCGGTGGGAATAGGCGTCGAAGTCACAAGCGTTCGCCCTCGGCTCGAACTCGGTTCGACAGCCGAACTCGATTTTGAAAAAATCTGTGAAGCGTATACGGCGTGGAGGAACTCTCAATGAGCGGTTTCTCCGCCGCATTCGGGAGAATTTTCAGGGACAACGGACTTGAAGATTTTCTGGAATGCTCCGAAAAATTCGAATTTCTTTACGGCAAACTTATCGAGGCAAACAGCCGTGTAAACATAACCGCGATAACGGACAGAGACGAAGTTATAGTCAAACATTTCGCCGACTGTGTCCGCGTCGCGGAGTATATCCCGCAAAATGCCGATGTCGTTGACATCGGCTGCGGCGGGGGATTTCCGACGTTGCCTCTTGCCATAGTTCGCCCCGATATAAAGATTTTCGCGGTCGATTCCGTTGCGAAAAAACTTGTTTTCGTGGACGGCGTTTCCCGTGATCTCGGGCTTTCCGTCACCGTAGCCGCTGCCCGTGCGGAGGAACTCGGACATGACGAAGAACTGCGCGAAAAGTTCGATGTCTGCGTTTCTCGGGCGGTCGCAAGGCTCGACGGTCTTTCCGAACTGTGTCTTCCGCTTGTCAAAGTCGGGGGCGCTTTTGTTGCCATGAAAGGCAGCGACGGACTCGCGGAACTGCGCGAAGCGGAAAATGCAGTCCGCATTCTCGGAGGTACGCCGTCCGCATCTGACAATTTCCGACTTTCGGACGGGAGCGAACGGTACATATTCCGAATTGAAAAAACGTCTGTTACCCCCGAAAAATATCCGAGAAAATATAACAAAATCAAAAAGGAGCCGTTAAAGTGAAAACAGGCGAAAAAGTTAAAAAGTTGGCTCTTAGCGGCGTTTTATGCGCTCTCGGCGTGGTCGTTATGCTGTTCGGCGGTGTCATTCCCATCGCCGTTTACTGCTGTCCCGCTCTTGCCGCGATGCTGCTCGTTCCGATAGACTGCGAATGCGGAACAAAATACGGCTTGACCGCTTATGCCGCCGTCGCCGTTCTCTCTGTGCTTCTCGTCGCGGATAAGGAAACTGCCGCGGTATTCGTGTTTCTCGGTTATTATCCCATCGTCAAAAAATTCTTTGACCGAATACGCCCGAAAGTTTTGCGGATAATCTTAAAACTGCTTTTGTTCAACGTTTCCGCAGTCGTTCTTTATGCGCTTCTGATATTCGTCTTCAATATGACGGCGCTTGTTGAAGAGTTCAGAACGACAGGCACACTTCTTCTTATCGCAACTCTCGTGCTCGGCAACGTTGCGTTCATTCTTCTCGATTTCTGTCTTGCCCGTCTGCGTATACTCTATTTTGTAAAACTTCGCAAATATGTTTTCAAAAACGGGAAATGATAAAAGGGAAGAAAGGGGAAACAGCCTGTGAAAATAGCATTTTTCGATGCAAAAAACTACGATTCCGAATCGTTTGAAAAAGTTGAACATGACGGAATTGAGTTCAAATTCTTTGAAACAAAACTCGGTGCCGATACCGCCGAACTCGCAAAAGGCTTTGACTGTGTTTGCGTGTTTGTCAACGACGATGTGAGTGCGGATGTTATCGACATTTTATATCGCAACGGCATAAAAGTAATTGCTTTGCGCTGTGCCGGTTACAATAATGTTGACGTGCGCCACGCTTACGGCAAAATACACGTTTTTCACGTCCCCGCATATTCGCCGTATGCCGTTGCGGAACACGCCATGGCACTGCTTTTGACGTCAGTGCGCCGTATTCACAAAGCATATAACCGAACCCGCGAATTTAATTTCAGCCTGAACGGTCTGACGGGTTTTGACCTGCACGGCAAGACAGTTGGGGTTGTCGGAACGGGCAAGATAGGCAGAATATTCATCGATATATGCAAAGGCTTCGGCATGAAAGTTATAGCATACGATAAATTTCCCGCCGAAAATTGCGGCATAGAATATGTCTCTCTTGATACGCTGTTTGCCGAAAGCGATATTATTTCGCTGCATTGCCCGTTGACGAAAGAGACCTATCATCTCATCGACGGCGACGCGATAGCAAAAATGAAAAAGGGCGTTTATATTCTGAATACTTCACGCGGCGCGCTCATCGATGCGGAAGCGTTGCTCGAAGGAATCAAGGGCCGCAAAGTGGGCGCCGCCTGCCTTGACGTTTACGAAGAAGAAGCCGACGTGTTTTTCGAGGATTTTTCGGGACATATCGTGTCCGACGATATTCTCGCAAGGCTTATAACAATGCCCAACGTTATCGTTACTTCGCATCAGGCGTTTCTCACGGCGGAAGCGCTGAACAATATCGCTGAAACCACGGTTCGCAATCTGCGCGACTTTGAGAGGAACGGCTGCGGCGAAAACGAACTTTGCTATCATTGCGGAAAGACCGATAATTGCAGAACGCACCGCCTCGGTAAATGCTTCTGACGGAAAGCGATTGTGAAAACGTAATTTTTATCGTATAAAGGAGCGGAAGAAATGGACGACGCGATAACCGTCGAACGCGGATTGACAAAGCGTTTCAGAAAAAATCTCAGAAGACCTTTTATAGAAGCGTTACAGGAGTTTTCCATGACATCTCCCGACGACCGCATTCTTGTTCTTGTCAGCCCGAACGCGCAGTCCGTTCTGCTTGCAAAACTTATGCAGCTGCTTGCCGCGTACAGCGATTTTCCGCTGACCGTTGAGTTTTGCGCGGACGAACCGTCTCCTGTTTTCGAAAACCTCGGAATACCTGTTTCCGAACCGTGCGGAGAGTATGACAAGACAGCCGTTGACGACTGCTTTGACGATGTCTGCACATCAACTCTCGAAAATATCGTATATAACGGAAAAGCCGCAACGTTGCCGCCCAAAAGCGGAAAAACTATACGTCCTCTCTGTTATATAAAACGCCGTCACATTGCAATGTGGGCAGAGTTTCACGGGCTGGCATACGAATCGAAAAAAAGTCCCGCAGATGCGCTTTATGCCGAATTGACGTCCGAAATATTCGATGCGGATATACGTCTTTTCCGCGCTTTGACGACCGCCGACAGCCGCTATTTTCTCGGTTGGATGGATGAAAACGGTGTTCATCACGGTTGTGAACCTTTGGAAATGTAAAAAACGCAGCGAATAAAAAGCAACGAATGAATTTTGATATAAAGTGACCCGACCGAAGCAGAGTTTTTTCGCTTCGGTCGGGCTTTTTATTTTGTTTTTGTTTTAATTGCCGCGTTGCGGTTGCGATGCGGTTTTATCGGTTTTTTTCGATAACCGCAAAAATGGGCGGGCAGCCTTTTCTGTTTGCAAATTGCGTGATTGCAACGGTGAACTCTTTCTGGTCAAGTGTTTTGAGAAAGTCGAGAACGCCGTCGCGCTCCTCAAAGCCCGACAGTCCGCCGTAATATATGCAGACAAGGACAAATCCGTCGTCCGTCAGCATTTCCGTTGAGGCTTTTATCGCTTTTATACTTGTTTGCGTCGAGGTTCTTATCTCGTGGTCGCTTCCCGGCAGCCAACCGAGATTGAACACAACGCAGTTCACCTTATCCGCGTAACTTTTGATGTTTTCGTGCGAATCGCAGACGAACGTCACTCTGTCCGAAACCCCGTGCTCGGCAATGAGTTTTTCGGCTTCGTCTATCGCTTCTTTTTGTATGTCGATTGCAATGACTTTGCCGTTTTCGCCGACAAGCAACGCAAGCAGCAGCGTATCTCTGCCTTTGCCCGCAGTTGCGTCTATGACGGTATCGCCTTTGCCGACATTTGCATTCAGATATGCGTGCGCAAGTTTAAGCGCGTTTTTGTCGTAAAACGTCATTTTCCCGAGACCGTGACTCCGCCGAAATCGACCCAAGGAAGTATGCACGAACCGTCATTTATGCGCTCGGAGGAAATCGCTTTGACATTCATCAACATCTCTATCAGATTCCCCGAAAACATCGTTTCGCTGACTGCACCGACTATCTGACCGTTTTCGATAAGAAAACTGTTTTTCGCCACGCCGGTAACATCTCCGTTTACACCCGGCGAACCCGCGCTGAAACGGTTCATAAGAAGTCCCTTTTTCGTATTTTTAATAATGTCTGAAAGGGAAGTGTCTCCGCCGTCCATTATATAACAGCCGCCGTCGCTGTCGCTTCTTTTGAGCCCCGTTCTTGCCGCTCCGTAGCGAGAAACGATAAAGTTTTTAAGTTCTCCGTTTTCTATCAGCGGCATATTCTTCGCAATATAGCCGTCCGCCGTAGATCTGTAACCGTCAACAAGTTCTTCCGAAAGCGGCGAGGAGATCAAAGTGACTTCTTTTGCCGCGATCTGCTTGCCGAGTTTGTCCAGATACGGAGACGTTTTGTTTATGAGCACCTGATCGGAAAGAAAGTTGTCCTCGATTATGCCGAGCATTTCGGAAAGGCATTGCGGGGTGACGATAACGTCGCCTATGAATTTGCCGTCCACGGTTATTGTGTCCGTCTGTTCTTCCGTTTCTTTCAGCAGTTCTTCCGTCATTCCGAGCGTCATAAACGGTCTGTCAAGGTCCTTTGTGATAACCCCCGAATAATTGAACGCCGAGGTCTTTTCGCCGTCAACCGCCATGTACATCGGGCTGAAAGTGTAATAACCGAATTTTTCGGTTATGTTCACATCGTTTGTGTTTTTGTATATTCGCTCAACCGAAACGTGATTTGCGGTTATGGAGTCAAACGAAATTTTGGGATATTTCTTTTTCGTATCTGCCAAAAATTCGGTAAGGCGGTCGTAAAGTTTTTCCGTGTCCTTTTCGGTCGCCCCGTAAACAAAAGTTTCGTTACAAGGAACATCGGAAATTCCGTTTGCGTCGTCTTCGTGCGCGCTTTGCGCCGATTCGAGCGCGTCGGAAACGATTTTTTTCAATGCGTCCGACGAAGAGACGTCGTTTGTCGCCACAACGCCCTTTTTGCCGTTTTTGATGACCTTTACATTCGCGGCAACGTTTTCGTTTGTGCGTATCATGCTGACTTTGCCGGATTCGTAATAAACTTCCGTCGTTTGCGTTTTTGTAAAGCAGACTTCTCCGCAGTCGGCGTCGGAGGTCTTTATTTCTTCGATAAGAAACTTCGCCTTATCATTTTCGCTCATTGTATTGTCCTCCTTATCTTCCGCCTACGTTGAGTTTGCATTTTATTGCGGGACCGCCCATTGAAACGGGTATCGGCTGCTTTTTGCCGCACATTCCGCAGTTTGTCCACGTCAGGTCGTCTGATACCATGGTAACGGTTTTCAGCATTTCAAACGCCACGCCCGATATTGTTGTGGACTTTATGGCTCTGCCGATTTTTCCGTTTTTGATTTCGTAGCCCATATCCACACCGAACATAAACTCACCCGTCGAGTCCGCCTGTCCGTTGCCCGTTCTCGTCAGATAGTAACCGTCCTTTACCGAGGCTATCATTTCTTCAAGTTTTGATTCTCCGGGAAGCACGAACGTGTTTCTCATTCTTATAAGAGGTTCGTCGGGGAACGAAAACGCCCTTGCGTTGCCTGTCGGCTCAACGCCGAATTTTTCAGCCGATTCCCTGTTGTGCATATAATTGCGAAGAACGCCGTTTTCGATTATCTTTACGTCTTTTGCTTCCACGCCTTCATCGTCCACATAAACGGGCACAGGCAGCGTTTTGCCGAACGCCGTATGCGCAAAGTCCGTCATGTTTATAAGTTCCGACGCAACCTGTTTGTTCATCATGTGCGCCGCAACGGAGCCCGACTGAACAAAATCCGCTTCGACAGTATGTCCGACCGCTTCGTGTGCCAACATTCCCGCAAGGTCGGGGTGCAGAACGCAGTCTTTTATTCCCGCGTCCGCATAAACGCCCTCGCACTTTTTCATCAGTTCTTCGTAAAGCGCGTCAATCTTTCCGTAATACTTCGTCGGAGAGGAAAATACCTCGTCAAAACAGCCTAAATCGCCTATGGGTTCGAGCATTTCCTGCATATTGCCCTCGTTGTCTTCCGCCGTCATAAAGATATAGAAAGACGCTCTCGGCGTGAACGAGTGTGCAACAACGCCGTCGGAAGTGAACAGCGCCTTTTCCATGTTGAGTCCTGATGCGACAACAGAACGGGAAACAAGTTTTTTGTATGTTTTTGCTATATATGCGTCGGCCTCCGCGCAAAACTCGATAAGTCTTTTTTGAGAAGATAAGTCGTCCTGCGGGTGTCTGTTCGCTTCCTGCGTTGCGGAAATTTTCGGGAACTGCGGCTTTGTCGGCTTTTGTCTTGAATAAAGCAGTTTGGCATTGCCCGCCGCTTCTTTCAGCACAAATTTTACGCCGTCTTCGTCCGTGTTGGGGCATGACGCAAAACCGTAAGCGCCGTTTTTGTATATTCTCGCGTTGACGCCGCGGCCCGATGCCGTTGAGTTTGAAGTCAGTCTGCCGTCAAGGAAGCCCACTCTCTTTGTCGAGTTTCGCTGAAAACGTATTTCCGTGTTCACTCCTGCGGGAAACGCGGATACCTCTTTTTTGAGTTTTTCTATGTCGAACATTTTCTATTTTGTTCCTTTCAGGACATATTCTTTGAATTTTGTGCCGCGTTCTTCAAAGTTTTTGAAGTAGCCGTAACTTGCCGCCGCGGGGGAGAACAGCACGGAACCGTTCTTTGTTATCTCTTTTGCCTTGTCCGCCGCTTCGTAAATGTCCGCAACTTTAAACAACCTGCATTTCGGACAAAGCGGCTCGGTCTCTTTCAATACGCGCTTTCCGCTTTCATAAGCAAAAATAACATTTTCGACTTTTCCCGACGCGATATAATTTTCAAGTTCGCCGTAGGGAATGCCTCTGTCCATGCCGCCGATTATCAGCGTTCGGACGTCGCCTATGCCCTCAACCGCGTTTATCGCCGCTTCGGGTATCGTTGAAATGGAATCGTTGAACCAGCGGACGCCGTTTTGCGTCGCGAACAGTTCAAGCCGGTGTTCAAGTCCTTTGAAGTCTTCCACGGCGCTTATCGCTTCTTCAAGCGGTACGCCCGCCGTCACCGCCGCAGTCAACGCAACGGAAATGTTATATAAATTATGTTTTCCTATCAAAGTCGTTTTTACTCGTTCGAGGGGAACGACTTTTCCGCAGACATACATATTTTCACCGTCAATACCGCACCCGTTTTTGTCGTTTGCGAATATGACGTGCTGTTTTGCTTCGTCAAACATCGAAGTGTCTATGTTTTCGCAGGTCGAGTTGACTATGAGCGTATCATTTTCGGTCTGATACTTAAAAATGTTGAACTTTGCGTCTCTGTATTCTTCAAACGAACGATAGTGATCGAGGTGATCGCTGTAAACATTGAGCAATACGGCGATGTTCGGCGACGCTTTTACATATTGCAGTTGGTGGCAGCTGAGTTCGTATACAACGACGGTATCGGATTTGATATTCGCCATATCGGAGAATACGGGAACACCGATGTTGCCCACAAGCCGTGTTCTTCTTCCGCATTTTTTCAGAATATGATATATCAGCGAAGATGTTGTCGATTTGCCTTTTGTGCCCGTTATGCCGATAACCGTCGCGGGACAGAATCGGAGAAACAGATCGGTCTGCGATGTTATTTTGTTTTCGACTTCTTCGCCGTAATCTTTGAGTATCGGTATTCCGGGCGATTTCATTATTATGTCGTACCCGCCGAGGTCGTCCATATAATGCTCTCCGAATATCGTTTTGCACTCAAACGGTTCAAAAGAAACGCAGCCGCACGGCGAAACGGACGTCAGTTTTTGCTCTTTTGCGTCCGCAACGGTGATTTCAGCCGACGGAACTTTGTCTTTCAGAAATTCGTAAGTCGTTCTGCCCTCTCTGCCGAAGCCGAGAATAAGCACCTTTTTTTCTTTGAAAAAGTCTGTCAGTTCTTTTTCCATTTCAACTCTTCTTTCAGTTCGTTCGGAACATTGTTATTCTCATCAAAAAATGTATCAACCGAAGTTATGTCAAAGTTTTTATCGTAATATTTCTCTTTGTATTTTTCAAGCAGCAGGGGAAGATGTCCCGTTCTCTTTTCGAGCGTTTTCGTCAGCGCCGCATTTATCTCTTCACGCGTTCCGATACATTCAAACGGCTTATCGAACTGTTCGCTGACAAGTCCGTCAAAGTATTTAAGCATATTTTCGTCGTCCAAAAGGTCGTGTCCGAATATCTCTTTGAGTTTTTCGTTCTCGACAAACGGCGAAAGCATTATATATACGAACAGGCACTTTGAACACTCTCCGCACCATACATTTTTTTTGCTTCCGAGATTGCAGCTCTTAAAAACGGGCAGATACTGCGGATAACCGACAAACAGTTTGATTATGTTCCATTCGTTGAGCGGGCGCAAAAGGCTGAAATATTCAACCTCGCCGCAAATGTGGTCTTTTACAAGCACGCGAAAGTCATTTTCGAATTCAACGCTCTTCGAATATTGGTGATTGACCGTCGTACCTTTGACGTAAACGTCGTTTGCGCTGCTCTCGTTTGACAGAACAATGTATCTTTTTTGCTCTGCGATCGCGCAGAAAAGAGCGGAGAACGCAACTATCGCCGAAAACGGCGTATGACCGTTCAGAAAACCCTGTGAGTTTAATTCGACTATTTTCAGGTCGAGCCGTCTTTTCGGGGCGACGGTATCCTTTTCGGAATATCCCGCCACACGCGCCGTTTCGACAGCCGAGCCGAGCGAATTTATCATAAAGACTTTGTTTTCCGCTTTGTGTGCGCGCAGAAGTTCCATTGTTACAACAGAGTCCTTGCCGCCGCCGACGGGGATAAGATTGCCCGAAAAAATTCCTGCCAAAGGCGTTTTTTCAAACGCTTCGCCATGGCTTTCTATGGTCATAAAAGTCTTTTCGTCGGTCGTTATTCCGTTCCTGTAAAAGAACTCTCCGAGCCCGTTGAAAAACAGTTTTTTGAACCAAAGCGTTTCTTCGTCCGTCAACTTTCCGCATTCGATAACGACTTTCGGCGGACAGGCGGCTTTCCAATAACTGACAAGTTCGACGCAGCCGAGCAAAAACAGAACGCGTTTCAGCACCTTTGCGTTTTTGCCGCTTTCGATTTTTTCTTTCTGATAGGGAAATACCCAACTCGGACGGAACACGATATCGTCGCCGAGCGCAAACTCGTATGTGACTTTCAGATTTCCGCCGTCGTCGCTCACTGTATACGACCTGTAAACGAATGTCGGATATTTTTTTCGAAGTTCTTCAAAAGTGAACATTTACGACACCTCTGCCGAATTTTATGCCTTTGTTACGGGATAAAGAATTTTAAGTTGATTTACCTTGCTTCTGAACGCTTTTTGACGTTTTTCCTGCAAAAGATGCTCTTTGATGTTGTCTTTCAATGTATCGAAATCGGGTGTGGAAGCCGTACCTTTTGAGTTGAGTTTTATCAAGTGATAACCGAACTGCGTTTTTACCGGTTCGGATATCTGACCGGGTTCCATGCCGAACGCCGCAACTTCAAATTCGGGAACCATCTGACCTCTTCCGAAATCGCCGAGGTTGCCGCCCTCTTCTTTCGAGGGGCAGGTGCTGTATTTCTTTGCCGCTTCTTCGAATGTAATGGCACCGCTTTCTATCTCTGCTTTTATTCTCTTTATTTCGTCTTCGTCGGCAACAAGAATGTGGCTTGCGTTGACGGTCTCTCCGCCTCCGAGGTGGTCTTTGTGCTCATCGTAAAACGCTTTCGCTTCCGCATCCGTGACCGTGATGTCAGAAAACGCCTTGTTCATCGCATAACTTACAAGCATTTCCTCTTTTACGCGTTGAAGCTCTGCCTTAAATTCGGGGCTGAACTCATAAAGATTCTTTCTTGCGTCCAAAAGAAAAAGTTTTTGGCTTATAAGTTCGTCGAGTATGGTTTCTCTGCCTCTTTCGTCGCTGAAATCTCTGCCGCGCTGACGGAGCGCAAGCAGCATTGCGTCAAATTCCGCCTGTGTGATTTTTTCCGTGCCTACGGTGGCTATAACTCTTGATTCATCCATGATTTTTGTATCTCCGTTAATGATAAAATTTATATTTTACAGTATAACATATATTGCACGCAATGTCAAATGAAAAATGTCGTGAAAAGATATTGACAAATATTGCAATATGTGATATTATAATTAAGGCGCGTGTGATAATGTATCGCAAAATCAAATTTTTGCGGAAACTATTGCTTTTTTAATTATTTTAGTATATAATATTATAAAATCAGGACGGTGACTTTCCGTCGGAAAGGCTGAAAAAAATGGCAGAAAAAAAAGGTGCCGCGCAGAGCGGTGTTGCAAACGACAAAAAGAAAGCGCTTGAAGCGGCGATGTCGCAGATAGAAAAAGCATACGGCGCAGGCTCGGTCATGGTTCTCGGACAGAATGCAAATATGAACGTTGACGCTATCCCTACCGGTTCTTTTTCTCTCGATCTGGCGCTCGGCATCGGCGGCGTTCCGAAGGGAAGAATTGTTGAAATATACGGTCCCGAAAGTTCGGGTAAGACCACTGTTGCTTTACATATCGTTGCGGAAGCGCAGAAGCGCGGCGGCACGGCTGCTTTTGTGGACGCGGAACACGCACTTGACCCGATATATGCGAGAAATCTCGGCGTTGATATAGATTCTCTGCTTGTTTCTCAGCCCGACAACGGCGAGCAGGCTCTTGAAATTGCGGAAACACTTGTGCGTTCGGGTGCCATCGACGTGCTGGTTGTGGACAGCGTTGCGGCGCTCGTTCCCAAACAGGAAATAGAGGACGGAATGGGCGACAGCCACGTCGGACTTCACGCAAGACTGATGTCCCAGGCTTTGAGAAAACTTGCGGGCGTTATTTCGAGAACCAACTGCGTTGCCATATTCATCAACCAGCTGCGTGAAAAAGTCGGCGTTATTTACGGCAACCCCGAGGTTACGACAGGCGGCAGAGCGCTTAAATTCTATTCTTCCGTCCGCATGGAAGTAAGAAGAACGGAAACGCTCAAAAACGGCACAGAAGCGATAGGAGCACGCACAAAAGTCAAAGTTGTCAAAAACAAGGTCGCACCACCGTTCAAAGAAGCGGAATTTGATATAATGTACGGCAAGGGTATCTCCAAAACGGGAGAACTCATCGACGCTGCCGTAAAACTCGACATCGTAGAAAAATCGGGTGCATGGTTCTCCTATTGCGGCGAAAAGATAGGTCAGGGCAGAGACAAGGCAAAAGACTTCCTGGCGCAGAATCCCGAAGTCGCAGAGGAAATAGAAGAAAAGATCAAGGCGGCGCTTAAAGAGGCTGCGGAAAAGAAAGCCGCGCCGAAGCCGACCGTTCCCACCTCAAAAACTTCGACGGCGGCAGCTCCCGCAAGACGTGTGACACTCAGCGCGACTGCGGACGATTTTGAGGACGACGAGGATATATAATTCGCGGGAATGAAAAAAATAACCGATATAAAAGAAGCGGAAAAAAGTTCGCGTTTCAATGTTTTTACGGAAGAGGGCTATGCGTTTTCTTTGAGTGCAAAAGGGATTTTCGAATGTGAGATAGCCGTCGGAAAAGTATTTTCAGAAGCAGAGTTTGAAAACATCCTGCACTATGTCGAGGAAGAAAAGGCTTTTTCCGCCGCGATGCGGTTTCTCGGTTATCGAGACTATTCCGAAAAAGAACTGCTGCGGCGGCTTGCAAGAGCCGGTATCGACGGAACGAATGCGGTTGAAAAACTTGTCGGATTGGGATATATCAACGACGAACGTTATGCGCGGGAGTTTATCGAAAAGAACTTTGAAAAGTTCGGCAGAGTCCGCATAGAAAACGAACTTCGCCGCCGCGGAATCGACCGTGAACTTGCGGCTGAACTTCTTGACGAGGCTTTTTCGGAGCCGACGTCCGCCGCGTTTGACGCACTCTGCAAAAAGCAGAAAATGCAGGCGTTTTCCGATATGAAAGAAAAGAACAGGGCTTACGCCTTTCTTGTTCGGCGCGGGTTCGGTTCGGAAGAAATATCGGCGGCTTTTGAAAAATATGAAATGATGATTACGGGAGAAGAAATTTCGGAATGAGTAAAAAAATAGGCATGATAGCGCTCGGCTGCGCAAAAAACAGGGTCGATGCGGAAGTGCTTTTGGGAATGCTCGAAAAACACGGGTATGAGATATGTCCCGACCTTGCGGAGTGCGATGCGTGCATAGTTCACACCTGTACGTTTATCGGACCCGCAAAAGAAGAGTCCATCGGGGCGATACTCGATGCGGCGGAGTATAAAACAAAGGGAAAACTGAAAAAAATCATAGTAACGGGCTGTATGGCGGAACGCTATCGCGGCGAGATAATAGAGAATATGCCCGAGGTCGATGCCTGCCTCGGTTCAAAATCTTTTGATAAGATAGTCGAAGCGATAGAAAGCGACGGCATTTACGAATACTATGCGCCGCTTGACACACCGTGTCCCGACGGCGAGCGTGTTCTGACTTCGACCGATTATTCGGTTTATGTCAAGATAGCGGACGGATGTTCAAATCATTGCACATACTGCGTCATACCGTCCGTCAGAGGAGAATTTCAGCCGCGCCCGTTCGAGGACGTTCTCGACGAGATAAGAACGCTTGCGTTCAACGGTGCGAAAGAGATAAATCTCATTGCTCAGGACACCACAAAATATCCGCGTCTTTGCGAACTTATAAAAAAGACCTGCGCCATTCCGTCCGTCAAGTGGGTGCGTGTGCTTTATTGCCGCCCGGAGGGCATAACGGACGAATTTCTCGAACTCATGGCAAATGAGGAAAAGTTCTGTTCGTACATCGATGTGCCGTTGCAGCACGCGTCGAAAGACGTTTTGAAACGAATGAACAGAAGCGGCGATGTGAAAAGCCTTGCGGCACAGATGAAGCATATCCGCGATATGGTTCCTGGCGTGTCGCTTCGAACGACGTTTATTTCGGGCTTCCCGCACGAAAGCGAAGCGGATTTTGAGGAACTCTGTGAATTTGTATCGGAAGTTCGTTTCAACAATCTCGGCGTTTTTCCGTATTCGCGTGAAGAGGGAACTCCCGCAGCGAGAATGCGCGGTCAGATCGACGAACAGACAAAACAGGACAGAGCGGACCGCATTATGCAGATGCAGTTGAGACTTCTTGAAGACATAAACGAACAGTATGTGGGAAAAACTTACGATGTTCTCGTTGAGGGCGCGGAAGACGGCAAACTTGTAGGAAGAGCGTATTTTCAGGCTCCCGACATTGACGGAAGAGTTTATTTTGACTCCGATTTCGCCGTTTCGGAGGGCGATTTTGTCCGCGTTCGAATTGATGAATGTAAAGATTACGACTTGTTCGGCAAGGCGGTGAAGAAATGAAAGTAAATAAAAATTTACCCAACTATCTTTGTATAACGCGTGTTGCTCTGATACCGTTCGTTCTGTTGTTCCTTTTGGATAACCCTGTTGTAAACGGCATTCCCGTATATATCAGAATGCTTGTTTCGGGCGCTGTTTTCGGCATTGCGATGCTCACGGATATGGCGGACGGAAAAATAGCGAGAAAATATAATCTTGTCAGCGATTTCGGCAAATTTCTTGACCCGATAGCGGATAAACTGCTTGTTGTCAGCGTCCTTATGGGCTTTATCTCTGTGGGGCTTGCATCAAGCGTTGCGGTTATCCTTATCGTTGCCCGCGAATTTCTTATTTCTGGACTTCGTATGCAGGCGGCGGCAAAGGGCGAAGTTATCGCCGCAAGCATTTGGGGCAAGATTAAAACGGGAACGCAGGGCGTGGTCATGTCCTGTTCGTACATTTATCTTATCGTTATGTATTGGATAAAGGACACTTCCGTAACAATGATGTCTGCTCCGCATGACGGGATTTCATTTCTGCCCGTTCAGATCGCCGTTTGGGTACTTGCCGTTATAACGGTCATATCCGTTATCCCTTACTTTGTAAACGGCGCAAAATTTATTAAGATGAAATAATTCGGATAGGGGAATTATGGGAAAAAGACTGAAAGAAGATATTGCCGCTTTCAGAGAAAGAGACCCTGCCGCGCGTTCGAATGCGGAAATATTTTTCTGCTATTCGGGACTTAAAGCAATACGCAGTCACCGCGTTGCAAATTTCTTTTACAGGCACAATCATAAATTTTTAGCGCGTGCCATATCTCAGCGCGCAAGACATAAAACGGGTGTGGAGATACATCCCGCCGCAAAACTCGGGCGCAGACTCGTTATCGACCACGGTATGGGCGTCGTTATAGGCGAGACCGCAGAGATAGGGGACGATTGCCTTATCTATCACGGCGTAACGCTCGGCGGAACAGGCAAAGAAACAGGCAAAAGACATCCTACGCTCGGCAACAACGTTGTTATCGGTGCGGGTGCCAAAGTTCTCGGCTCGATAACGATAGGGGACAATTCAAAAGTCGCCGCAGGTGCTGTTGTTCTGTGCGACGTGCCGCCCAACTCCACGGCGGTCGGCGTTCCCGCAAGGATAGTCAAACGTGACGGACAGAAAACTCCCGACCTGGATCAGGTGCATATACCTGACCCCGTATCGCAGGAACTGTGTCGATTGCAGGCGCAGATAGACACGCTGCGTGCGGAACTTAAAAGATTGGAGAAAAAAGAGTGATGATAAATCTTTACAATTCGCTTACCCATAAAAAAGAAGAGTTGAAAACTCATGAACCGGGCGTTTGCACTATGTACACCTGCGGCCCGACCGTATATCATTTTGCGCATATCGGAAACCTGCGTTCGTATATAATGGAAGACGTTCTCGAAAAATATATCAATTACACGGGTATACACGTTAAGCGCGCGATGAACATAACCGACGTGGGACATCTTTCTTCGGACGCGGACACGGGCGAGGATAAAATGCTCAAAGGCGCAAAACGCGAGCATAAAACCGTTATGCAGATAGCGAAGTTTTATACGGATAAGTTTTTTGAGGACTGCGCCGAACTGAACATCAAAAAGCCCGAGATAGTCGAGCCCGCAACGCATTGCATTCCCGAATATATCGAAATGATAACGCGCCTGCTTGACAACGGCTCCGCATATATCGCGGGCGGCAACGTGTATTTTGACACTTCAACGCTCAAAAAATATTATGTTTTCAACGACCATGATGAGGAAAATCTCGCGGTCGGCGTTCGAGATGGCGTATTTGAGGACACGAACAAGAGAAACAAGGCGGACTTTGTTCTTTGGTTCACAAAATCAAAGTTTGAGGATCAGGAATTGAAGTGGGACTCCCCGTGGGGCGTCGGCTATCCCGGCTGGCATATCGAATGCTCCGCGATAAGCATAAAGAACCTCGGCGAATATCTTGACCTTCATTGCGGCGGCATAGATAACGCTTTTCCGCATCACACCAACGAAATTGCGCAGTCCGAGGCATATCTCGGTCATGCATGGTGCCCGCATTGGTTCCATGTTCTGCATCTTAACACGACTGACGGTAAGATGTCGAAGTCAAAAGGCGAATTTCTGACGCTTTCGCTGCTCAAAGAAAAAGGATATGACCCTGCCGTATACCGCTTTTTCTGCCTGCAATCGCATTATCGCAAGAATCTTGTTTTCTCGTATGAGGGACTTGACAATGCGACCGTTGCATACAAAAAACTTGTTGAGCGTATAGCCGCTCTTAACCCGCAGGAAAACGACGTTTTTGATGAAAACGCCGCGACGGCTCTGCGTGAAAAATTCAACGACGGAATGTCCAACGACTTGAACACATCGCTCGGCATAACCTGCCTTTACGACGTTTTGAAATACGATACAAACGATAAGACCAAACGTGCGCTTATCGAAGAGTTCGATACCGTGCTTTCGCTCAATCTTTGCAAAGAAGCGGACGCGTTGAACGCAAAAGCGGAAGAACCGTCGTCCGATCCCGATGCCGCAAGAATCGAGGTTCTGCTTGCGGAACGTGCGCAGGCGAAAAAAGACAGAAATTTTGCCCGTGCCGACGAGATACGCGACTCTCTCAAAGCGGAGGGCATCGTTATAACCGACACTCCGAACGGAGCAAAGTGGGAAAGAGTCTGAAACGGACGCTCTTTTCAAAATAACTTTCAAACTGCGGTCTTTGTCCGTTTCCGAGACAAGAACCGCAGTTTTTTGAATCTTGTACAGAAAATGTAAAGGGGGAAAGCAAAGGTTATGAACATTTCGGACGCAAATGTTTCCGTGCTGAAAGGCGTCGGAACAAAAATGCAAAAAGAACTTGAAAATCTCGGTATATTGACCGTTCGCGACCTGCTTGAATACTTTCCCCGAAAGTATATTGATTTTTCCCAAATATCAAAAATCGCCGAACTCGAACCCGATGTTTCGGTTGTTGTGGAAGCGACTGTCGTCAAAAAAATGCGTCCGTTTACCGCAAAAGGAATAACCTTTTCGAAGATAGACGTTTCGGACGGCACGGGTGAAGCACGTCTGACCTTTTACAATCAGCCGTATGTTATGGGTTCTGTCGAGGTTGGCAAAAAATATCTGTTTTACGGCAAAGTCGAAAAACTCGGTAAGTTCGTTGATATAAACGCCCCCGTGATTGAAAAACCTGAGAATAAATATATACACCCCGTTTATTCGCACCCGAAAGGTATCTCATCAAACAGAATTGCGGCGCTTGTGAAAACGGCGCTGACTGCGGTAGGGAGCAATCTCTCGGAAACTCTGAACAGGGAAATAATCGAAAAGTATTCGCTTTGCCCTCTTTCGGAAGCGTACAGACAAATTCATTTTCCTACATCTTTTGAAGCGCGTGAAAAGGCTATGCGTCGCTTTGCGTTTGAAGAATTGCTGTTGTTTTCGCTCGGTATAATGACGCTGCGTTCGGCAAACCGCAAACTTGTCGGAAACCCCGTTGAGGGCGATTGCGACGTCTCCGATTTTCTGAAAACGTTGCCGTATACGCTGACAAACGCGCAAAAACGTGCGCTTGACGATTGCCTTTCCGATTTGAAAAAAAAGACGCCGATGTCCCGTATAGTTCAGGGCGATGTCGGAAGCGGAAAAACCGTTGTCGCAGCCGCGGTTATGTATTATGTCTCAAAATGCGGCAGGCAGTCCTGCCTTATGGCTCCGACCGAAATACTTGCGGTTCAGCATTTTGCGTCTTTTACAAAATTGTTTGACGGTCTCGGTGTTCGGTGCGCTTTGCTGACGGGTTCGACTTCCGCCGCAGAGCGAAAAAAACTTCTTGATCGGCTCAAAAACGGGGAGATAGATGTACTTATAGGCACTCATGCCGTTTTTCAGAAAGGTGTGGATTTTTTCGACCTTGCGCTTGCCGTGACCGACGAACAGCACCGTTTCGGCATTTCACAACGGTCAAAACTTTCCGAAAAAGGAAACGGCACCCATATTCTGGTTATGTCCGCAACGCCTATTCCGAGAACTCTTGCAATGATTCTTTACGGCGATATGGATATTTCCGTTATCGACGAATTGCCTCCCGGCAGACAGAAAATTTCAACGCACCTCGTGGACGGCTCATATCACGACCGAATGTATTCGTATCTGCGCGAAGAATGTCTGAAAGGCGCGCAGGCTTATGTCGTTTGCCCGCTTGTAGAAGAGGGGGACAACGACGAGTTGCGTTCAGCCGTCGAATATGCGGACAGACTTTGCCGAGAACACCTGAACGGCATTTCCGTACGTTATCTGCACGGTAAGATGAAAGCCAAGGAAAAAGAAGAGATACTCCGTGATTTTGCCGACGGAAAAACGCAGGTGCTTGTTTCCACAACGGTTGTTGAAGTCGGAGTCGATGTGCCGAACGCAACGATAATGATTATCGAAAATGCCGACCGTTTCGGACTTTCGCAGCTTCATCAGTTGCGCGGACGCGTCGGGCGCGGAACAAAAAAGTCCTACTGCTTCGTTTCGTCCGATACGAAAAACGAAAAAACTCTCGAACGTCTCAAAGCGTTTTGTTCGACGACCGACGGTTTTGAAATAAGCCGAAAAGACCTTGAAATCCGAGGTCCGGGAGACTTTTTCGGTCAGCGACAGAGCGGACTTCCGATATTCCGTCACGCAGACCTGTTGACGGATATGCAAACGCTTGAACAGGCAAAAGAGACCGCCGACAATATTTTGAACGACCCTCTTTGGTTCACGGACGAAAGCCTTGTCGGACTTAAAAATTCTGTTATCGAACTGTTTGACAGAGTTGATTTTAATATATTCAGTTAAACATTTTTTAATTTATTATATGTGCGGGGTTGTAAAAAAACTTGCGTTTTTTACAGCCCCGTTTTCTTCTTCCGTCGAAATCTTTCAAATAACTCGCAGGCGTTGATGTTGACTGTTATTGTCTGATCGAATCAGACGGCGGGTTCACATTCCGCCAGCATATTTTCGATGAATACCGCGTATCCCTGTTTCGGGTCGCTGACAAGAACGTGGGTCACCGCGCCGATAAGTTTGCCGTTCTGGATAATCGGGCTTCCGCTCATTCCCTGAACGATGCCGCCCGTTTTTTCGAGCAACTCCGCATCCGTAACTTTTATCAGCATATTTTTCGTCCTCTGATTTTCGTCACGGTTGATTTTGAGTATCTCGATGTCGTATTCTTTGACGCCCGTCGAATCAAGCGTACAGCGAATGGTCGCTTTGCCTGTTTTGACGTCGCCGCTGAGCCCTATCTCAACAGGTTCGGCGTCGTAGTTCTTTGCGCTGTCAACAGTTCCGAAAATACCGCAGTCGCAGTTTTTGAAAACATTTCCCAACACCGATGAGTCAAGAAAAGTTCCCGAAAGCTGACCGGGACTGCCCGTGTTGCCTTTGACTATTCCCGTTATCGCCGCCGGAACGATTGTTCCTTTTCTCAAAGGAAGTAGGCGCGCCGTGTCTGCGTCTGATATAGAATGTCCGAGCGCCCCGAAAGTTCCGTTTGAGGGATTGTAAAACGTCATTGTTCCGAGACCCGCCGCGCTGTCACGCACCCAAAGTCCGAGTTTGTACTCCCCGTCACGCAACGTGGGTCGAACAGACGCTTTGCATTCCTTGCCGTCATGGGTGTAAGTCAGCGTCAGTTCTTTTCCCCCACAGGAAGCAACAAGCGCCGCAAGTTCTTCGTTTTGCGAAATTTTTGAGCCGTCGACTTTCGTTATGATGTCTCCGACGCATATTCCGCTTTTCGCCGCAGGCGAGCCGTCGTCAATATTTATCACGATAAGTCCGTCGCAATAAAACTTGACGCCGAAGACCTGCCCGCCGGGAATGACCTTTTCCGTTCCGAGAACCGTCACACTGACCGTTTTTACGGGTATGACGCCGCAGAGGTTGACTTTGATATCGTATCTCTGTCCCTCTCCTATGCGCGTCAGAGTCGTCGGACAAAGCGTTTCGATGTTCGGTTCTTTCCCCGCCGTGACATAGCAGTTCTCCGGCACTTGCGCGTCTGTATATATCCATGCGCAGGTAACGACCATTGCGATCATCAACGGCAGCAGAAATATCCGTCGCATTGTTTTTGATTTTGGCAATTGTTCACCTTCTTCGAATCGCGGTGCCGTGGTTGATTTTGTCAATGCGCTTTTGGCAGTCCGCGCTTCAATATTATGTTTGCCGCGTCGGTTCGGCGTATTCCGTGAGAAGAACGCCAGCCGATACAGATAAAGACAATGTTGCCGCGCTTTGTCAAGAATTATTTGTATTTTGTTATATTTAACCTAAAATTATAAATTTGATATGTGCTTTTTGTTGTATTTATGGGTTGAAGTTTTTTTGTGCGTATGGTAAAATAACATTGTAAAAACGCGGATGTTTGTATATCTGCGCAAAGAGGAGAGAATGTTTATGACATCTAAAACGGTAAAAGTTACCAATGCGGTGGGACTTCATGCAAGACCCGCAACTTTCTTCATTCAAAAAGCAAACGAATATCAGTGCAATATTTGGGTAGAAAAAGGCGATTGCAGGCAGAATGCTAAGAGCCTTCTCGGAATCCTTTCCATGGCTATAACCAAGGATACCGTTATTGACATAATCGCTGACGGCGTTGACGAGACCGAAGCTATCGAAGGATTGACCGAGCTTCTTAACGGCGGTATCGAAGACCGCACCTGATGATCTGCGGCTTTCAAATTAAATAGGATATAAAAATAGTGAATGACCGGAGTTTTGAATTTCGGTTATTGACTATTTTTGTTCTTTTCGGGAAAAATAACGGGAACGGAGGCGCGATATGACAAAAAGCGAGCTGCTCAAAAAGGCGAATGAACTGCCGATGAAACCCGGCGTTTACATGATGAAAGATGTAAACGGCACGGTCATTTACGTCGGAAAAGCGAAGATACTCAAAAATCGCGTCGTCAGTTATTTCCGCAACGGGGAGCATACGGAAAAAACTCGGCAGATGGTCTCACGCGTTGACCGCTTCGATGTTATAATATGCGCGAGCGAACTTGATGCTCTTTTAACGGAGTGCAGTCTGATAAAACGATACGTCCCGCTTTACAATATCGCATTGAAAAACGGTAACGGATACCCGTTCATCAGATTTTATATAGATAAGGGCTTTCCCGTTTTGACGACCGAACGTTTCAAAAATTCAAAAGGAAAATATTTCGGTCCGTTTTTGTCGCGTCAGAAATGCAATATGGTCGTTCGCCTTATTTCAAAGGCGTTCGCATTGCCCGACTGTTCCGCAAAAACCAGACGTAAAAAGATATGCCTTAATTATCATATCGGGCGTTGTCTCGGATATTGTGAGAACCGGGTGGACGAAGAAAAACTCGAAGAACTCAGCGAAAAGGTCTGTGCCGTCCTGAACGGAAACGTTGATACTATACGCGAAAAAGTCGTTTCGGATATGGAAAAAGCCGCAGAGAATCTTGATTTTGAACGCGCCGCCGTTTTGCGCGACAGCGCTGCCGCTCTTTCGGAGATTGCCGAACGTCAGCGTGCGGTGTCCGTTACGAACCGTCATGCCGACTATATCGGTTATCGTTCAAACGATAAAAAGACCTGTATATTTATGTTGCGCATAAGAAACGGATATATTATAGGAGAACGCAGCGATATTTTTGACGAGCCTTTTTCCGATTCTCTTTTGCGCGAATACATCGAACGTTTTTATTCTGACGACGAAAATCCGCCGAACGGAATTTATATCGACGTGGAATACGAATGGCTTCCTCTTATAAACGAATGGCTTAAAAACAAAGTCAAACTGCCGACGATGAAGCAGGACAAAGAACTTTTGGAAAGCGCATTCAAAAATGCGGGGGAGAGAATGCTCCAATACGAGGGCAGAACTATGAAAGCGCAGCGCAATCTCGACGCTTTCTGCAATTTTACATCGCTCAAAGACGCTTCGTTCATGGAGATATACGACGTCAGCCAAATGCTCGGAACGGACGCTGTTTGCGGTCAGGTGACCTGCATAGACGGTATATTGGTTTCGGACAAATATCGCCGTTATAAGGTCGGAAAATCTTTCGGAAACACCGATGATACCGCATTTATGAGTGAAGCCGTGGAACGCCGCCTGCGTCATTTTGCGGACGGAGACGAGAAATTCTCACCTTTGCCGAAGATAATCGTCTGCGACGGCGGTCTCGGTCAGATCCATGCGGTAAAAGCCGTTGTCGATTCTTTCGGCTATGATATAGACGTTATCGGCTTCAAAAAAGACAGCCGACACAGAACAAAAAGCATCGTTTTTTGCGACGGTCACGAACTTGATCTGCGCAACGACCCTGAAGTTTTTGCTTTTTGCGGCAGATTGCAGGAATCCGTTCACAAATATGCGATAGGCTATCACCGCGCTTTGCGCGACGAGGCGGCAAGACGAAGCGAACTGCTTAAAATCAGCGGTCTCGGAAAAGTTAAAGTGAAAGCGCTGTTCGATAAATTCAAGACCGTGGAAAAAATGAAAAAAGCGTCAAAAGAAGAACTGATGACCGTGCCCGGAATAACCGAGGGGCTGGCTCTGAAAATAATCTTTGCGCTTGAACAATAAAACAGAATATATATGGGGCTGTAAAAAATGCAAAATTTTTACAGCCGCAGTTGGGGGATAGGAAAAGATGTTCAGAATGGGGGAATCGAATCCGAAGGCGTACATAGGTACGTCGAGAGGTGAGATTCGCCCGTAGCAAAAAAGGCATATTCTCCCGGTTTAATGAAAAAAGTACAAAATTTGTTGTTTTGAGTTATTCTGCTTATCTTTTAGACCATTGCTTTTTTTGTATTTTTCAGCTTTTTTTGCGGTCTGGACTTTTTTAACAGCCACCAAAAAACAGAGGCAACACGAAAACCGTGTTGCCTCTGTGCTTTTTTCTTATAAAATTAAAACTCTTTGTAGAATACGAGAGAAGATTTGTACATCATATAGATGTCGTTCTTCGCCGCGATTTCGTAAGGTGCGTGCATTGAGAGCAGGGGAACTCCGATATCGACGTTTTCGATGTCTTTGTCCGCCAAGAACTGTGCAACAGTTCCACCGCCGCCCTGGTCAACTTTTCCGAGTTCACCGAACTGATAAACAACATCGTTTTTATCGAATATCGCGCAAAGTTTTGCGATAAATCTCGCCGAAGCTTCGGAAGAACCCGACTTACCTCTTGCGCCCGTGAATTTGCATATTGCACAGCCCTTGTTCAGGTATGCGGTGTTGTTCTTCTCGAAAGCCGAAGCGAAATCGGGGTCGAACGCCGCCGTTACGTCTGAGGATATAGCCGCAGAGTTCGCAAGTGCTTTTCTGACATTCTGCGAAGCGTTTACACAGAGTTCTTCGATAAAGTTTTTCAGATAATCGCTGCGGAGACCCGTAACGCCCATACTGCCGACTTCTTCTCTGTCCGCAAAAACGCAAACCGCCGTTTTGTTGGGAACGCCCGCGTCAAGCAGCGCCTTGAATGCGGGATATGCACAAACTCTGTCGTCGTGTCCGAACGCAAGTATCATGCTTCTGTCAAGACCGAGGTCTCTTGCCTTTCCTGCGGGAACCGCGGAAATTTCTGCGGTCAGCAGGTCTTCCTCGTTTATACCGTATTTCTCGTTGAGAAGTTTAAGCACCGTGGTCTTTATCTTATCTTTTTCTTCTTCCGCGTCGGGACGTGAACCCGCGATGATGTTCAGGTCTTCACCCGTGAACGCTTCCGAAAGTTTTTTGCCCGCCTGATCTTTTCCGAGATGCGGAAGCAAGTCCGAAATGCAGAAAACGGGGTCGCTGTCATCTCCGCCGATGTTTATCTCGACAACGGAACCGTCCTTTTTGTAGACTGCGCCTATAAGCATAAGCGGATTTGTTACCCATTGGTATTTGAGGATTCCGCCGTAATAATGGGTTTTCAACAGGCAAAGACCGCCGTCCTCGTAAAGCGGGCTGAGTTTGAGGTCAAGTCTGGGGCAGTCAACGTGCGCCGCAACAAGGTTGAAACCTTCTTCAAAAGGTGCTCTGCCTATCGTTGCAAAAATCGCGGCATGACCTTTCTGGACGTGATATATCTTGTCTCCCGCCGAATACTTTTTGCCGTATTCGAACGGAACAAAACCCGCCTTTTCAGCCTCCGCAACGGCATTTTTCACGCCGTAGTATTCGATTTTCGAAGCGTCGAGAAATTTTTTGTAATCTTCGCAAAATCTCTGCGCCGCAATCAGTTCTTCTTCACTCATGGAAGAGAACGTTTCTTTTTGTTTGAAACTGAGTTCACTCATTTTATTTTTCCTCCTTGACAGGATAAATATTGTATTTCTTCATCAGCTCGTCTGCCTGTTTTTCAAGTTCGGCAAGACTGTTGTTGACTGTTTTATGCTCCGTGTTGGATATATAAAAAGAGTCGTCTTTCTGACCGTTTAACCGCGTTTCCGCATCTTCCTCGGAAAGGTTGTCCCGTTCGATTATTCTGCGCTTGCGGACCTCTCTGTCTGCAACGACGCAAACCGATGTGTCAAACGTCTTTATCGAGCCGCTTTCAATAAGAGCCGCTCCGTCCACGATTGCGCCCACCGCTCCGTTTTTCTCTGCATCGGAAATCATCTTTTCAACCGTTTGCATAATTGCGGGGTGCATTATTCGGTTCAGCGCGTCCGTGTTCTCCTTTGATGAAAACGCCCTTTTTGCAATCATCTTTCTGTTCGGCGTTCCGTCGGGGTTCAGCACTTCGCTTCCGAACATTGCGGCAAGTTCCGCGGTCTTTGTTTTTATAACTTCGCGTGAGATCTTGTCCGTGTCTATGTGGACAAAACCGTATTTTCTGCGCAGATAATCGGCAAAAGTCGATTTGCCCGCTCCGGTCTGTCCCGTCAAACCTATCGTAATCATCGGTTTTCTCCGTCAGCGTCGAATATTCTGAATTCACACGCTCTTATAAGCCTGTTGTAAACCGCAAGTCCGACACCCGATGTTTTTCCCGCTCTGATATAAACTTCTTCAATGCCGTCGTCGTCAAGTTCGCGGAGCAGATCGAAAAGTTTCGCCGCCTGCCGTTCGCTGTCGTCCGCTGCACCGTAGGGAAATACTTCGGAAACGTCTTTGAACGCTTTTTCTTCTCCGTCGAAGCATATAACCGCCGTTCGTTTATCTTTTGAAATACGGTTGAGAATAAACCTCGTCGCTTTTTCCGGACTTCCGAGCACCGCGTATGCTTCCGCTTTCGGGGCATAATGCTTGTGCTTCATTCCGGGGGACAGCACTTTTGCTCCTGCTGGCAATTCTTTTGTAACGGCTTCCGCGATTTTTAAGTCAGGCAATATTTCGCGCAATTGTTCCGGTGTTACAAATCCGGGTCTCAACAGCACGGGCGGCTCGGTCGCCACGGTCACAACCGTTGATTCCACTCCGCAGTCACACGTTCCGCCGTCTATGACAGCGTCAATATTTTCTCCGAAATCTTTCAAAACGTGTTTTGCCGTCGTTGCGCTCGGCTTTCCGCTGATGTTGGCGCTCGGCGCCGCAAGGGGAACTTCCGCCGCATTTATTATCGCTCTTGCCACGGGGTGGGACGGGCAGCGTATAGCCACGGTGTCAAGTCCTGCGCTGACAATATCGGGGATGCAGTCCTTTTTCGGAAGTATCATCGTCAAAGGTCCGGGCCAGAACTTTTTTGCGAGTGCCGCCGCTTTTTCGTTCGGATATGCGTATTTTTCAATATCTTTTGCGTCGGTTATATGCACGATGAGCGGGTTGTCTGCGGGTCTGCCCTTTGCCGCGAATATTTTTGCAACAGCCTTTTCGTCAAGCGCGTTCGCCGCAAGCCCGTATACCGTTTCCGTCGGAATTGCGACGACGCCGCCGTTTCTCAATATTTTTCCCGCTTTTGCTATGTTTTCTTCCGTTGCTTTGTATATCAATCTCGTTCGTCTCCGTTATTCGGAAAATATCCTCGTCATCAAAGATGCCGTGATCCTTCCGACTTTTTCAAAATCCATATTTTTAATAAATATTCTTTCAAGCGCGTCATGGTGCGCCTTTGCGTTCTTTAATTTATCCGTTGCCTGTTCAAACAAGATCCCGCACGCGCCGTCTGCCGCACCGTCCGTTATGTCCGTCAGCGTCGAACCTCGGAACGGGGCAAACTCTTTTGTTTCCGCCGCTTCGAATGTGGGACTGAGCGCAAGCACAGCCAATTTTTCCGTCGGAAAGACCGCGCCCATTACCGTCTGCGGCAAAAGAGGATCTGCAAATACCGTGACGGGATAGAGTTTGTTATTCGCTTCTTCCGCTATCCGCGCTATCGCAAGGTTTGCCGCTCCGCAGGCATAGGGCAAAGTATAAATTTTATCGGCAAGTGTTTCGAACGTTTCGTAAAACGCGGTTGCGCCTTTATATGAAAAAGTTGACAGAAAGCGCTTTTCAAATATCGGTTCGCAGTTTTTCTTCTTTTTTTTCAGGAACGTCCCGCAAAAATCTTCCGCCGTTCCCCTTATTCGTCTTTCCTCTTTTTCCGTTGCGTCCGCAAATGTCGTATCAAGTATTTTGCCCGCGGCTTCGAGGTATCCGTATGCGCTTCTGTATGCTTTTGCGGTTTTGTCTTTTATGAGAAGTATTTCTTCCGTTGCTTCCGTCAGCGCTTTTTCGTCCCAACAGTCCGTGATGTTGATTATTCCGCCTAGACAGCCTACGTTTTCAGGCTCGAGAACGTGCGGTGCCGTGCCGTCGCATACCGCGACATTGTGCTTTTTCAGCCACACTCCGTCAAGTGAATCGGGGTCGGACGAACAACGGATATATTCGACGTCTTCACCCTCGTTTTCCGCATACGCGCCGATGTTTTTCATCAAAGTGCTTTTGCCCGTCCCCGGACCGCCCTTGATGATATACTGCTTTTTCCCTTTCAGAAAGTCTCCGTAAAGCGATACGAAGCCTTTCGTTGTGTTTGCAGATAAAAAAGTGTCGATTATCATTTTACGCGCCTCCGCATGATTATTTCTCAATAATAATATGCGCAGACGCGTTGAATGTTTCCTCTTTATCTGTTTTCTTTTAGCAAATCGTTGTAAGCCGCAAGCAGTTCCTCATAACTCGAAAAACCGAGTTCTTTCATATACTGAGCCATTTTTGCTTCCGCTTCCGCTGCGTTGTTGTTCTTGTCCGTTGCCTGGGATTTGAGTTCTTCTCTGCGGGTAGTTCTTTCCGAAAGAGACGTTTTCAGGTCTTTCAGCATGGAGTTCTTTTCTCTGATGCTTTCATAAACATCTTTTGACTTGTCGTCAAGATTTTTTTCCGCGGAGACCGAATTAGTCATTTTCAGATACTCGTCATATTCGGACTTCTTTTCGTTTACGGAGTGAATTAGAAGAATGCAAGCGATGACAAGGATTATGATGACCCCGCAAAACACTGTCAAGACAGTTTTATATGCGGATCTCGAATATTTTTTCTTTATTTTCGTTTTTCCCATCGGTTCAATCTCCGTTACTGTCCGTCGTTGAGAAGTTTCAGATACATTTCAGCCAAATCGTTGAATCTGTCTGCCGCATTCTCTCTGGCTTCGGCTTTCGATATCATGTCGTTGAAATCGTTTATCTCATCGTTTCTGTCCGATATATCTGAATTGAGTTTGTCCAACTGCTGCTGCAACTCTGTTTCCTGCTTCACCAAGCCTTCATATGAATACTTTGTCTTTGCGTCTTCATATGTCAGTCTTGCGTTGTCAGTCTGCATTATCGCTTCTTTGCGCTTCATCAGCAAAAACATAAGAGTGACGACAAGAATTGCAATGATCACGCAGAGTGCAATATTGATTTTCTTCATCGTTTTTCTGTGCAATATCAGTCTTTTACTTCCCACTTCGGCTCCTCCGTAACATAAAATGAATTAATACGCTTTACCCCAGTAAACAAGATGCTTTGCGGGCTTTCCGCAGCAAACGCACTTGTCGGAAATATGCTCTTGCTCAAACGGAATGCAGCGCGTGCCGACACCGTACTTTTCTTTTATCTCGTCTTCGCACGCCTCGTCTCCGCACCACATCATTTTAACAAATCCCTGTTTGTCTTTGACTATTTCCGCAAGTTCCTCTTGGGTGGTTGCAGTATAAGTCATTGCGTTGCGTCTCGCAAGCGCTTTTTCATACATTCTGTCTCTTACGGTCGTCATAAGGCCCGAAACGACATTTGCAAGTTCGTCAAGAGCCACCGTTGTTTTTTCGCCGTTGTCTCTGCACGCGACAACGCACGTTCCGTTTTCGATATCTCTGGGACCGACTTCTATACGAACGGGAACGCCTCTCATTTCATATTCGGAGAATTTCCAACCGGGCGACTGTTCGCTAAGGTCACATTTAACTCTGATGCCTGCGGCTTTGAGCGCGGCTTCGAGTTCCTGCGCTTTTTCCGTAACTCCGGGTTTGTGCATCGCAATGGGTATTATTACCGCCTGAATCGGAGCGATTGCGGGAGGCAGAACAAGACCGTTGTCGTCTCCGTGAACCATTATAACCGCACCGATAAGTCTTGTGGTAACGCCCCATGAAGTCTGGTGAACGTATTGAAGAGTGTTGTTTTTATCAGTATACTGAATGCCGAACGCCCTTGCAAAACCGTCCCCGAAATAGTGCGAAGTTCCCGCTTGCAGAGCCACTCCGTCATGCATAAGCGCCTCTATGCAATACGTCGCTTCCGCGCCTGCGAATTTATCGCTTTCGGTCTTTCTGCCGCGGACAACGGGCATAGCCAGAGACTCTTCGCAGAAATCGGCGTAAACGTTAAGCATTCTTTCCGTTTCCGCTATTGCCTCTTCCGCGGTCGCGTGCGCCGTATGTCCTTCCTGCCACAGGAACTCCCTCGAACGCAGGAAAGGACGCGTCGTCTTTTCCCAACGCACAACGCTGCACCATTGGTTGTAAAGTTTCGGCAGATCTCTGTGCGAATGTATAATATGTGAATAGTGTTCGCAGAAAAGCGTTTCGGAAGTCGGTCTGACGCATAGTCTTTCCTGCAACTGTTCGCTTCCGCCGTGCGTTACCCACGCAACTTCGGGCGCAAATCCCTCAACATGATCTTTTTCCTTTTGAAGAAGACTCTCCGAAATGAACATAGGCATATATACGTTTTCGTGCCCCGTTGCCTTGAATCTTGCGTCAAGGTCTTTTTGTATATTTTCCCAAATAGCATAACTGTAAGGTCTGAATACCACACAGCCCTTGACGGACGAATAATCGACAAGTTCCGCTTTCAGCACAATGTCGGTGTACCATTTTGCAAAATCTTCGTCCATCGAAGTTATGTCTTTAACAAGTTTTTCAGCCATATTGCTCAACCTCAATAATATATAATAATTATCTTCATTATATATCAAACCCTCACTTTTGTCAATGAGTTTTCATAATTGTCGAATTTGTTGACATTCGGCGCTTTTTTCACTCTGTCTGACGCAGTTTTTTTGAATTTGAAATAAAAATGACGGGTTTCACCGAAAGTTCGGAATATTTTGTTGAAATGATACAGTTTTGTGTGCGCGGAAATGTGCTGAATACATATCTGATGTGTCTGCTTCTGCATTTTTTATTGTTGATGTTGAACAAAAATCGCGGTATATACATATCGATTTTTCGTCGTTGTCCCGTAACGCTGTTTTCTTGCATTTCATCTTCTTTTCTGTTATAATTCTATATATAATTAACGCGATTCCGATTTTTACGAAAATCGGTTCTTTCGCGTTGGGTCCCCGAAAGCAAATGGAGGTTTTTTTGATGAAACATTGGTTAAAGGCAGCCGCTGTCTGCGCTGTTGTTGTTTGTCTGTGCGCGTCTCTTTTCGCGTGCGGTAAAGGCAGTGCGGGACTTGACGAAAACAGTGAGTGGAAGAACAACGCTTCCGTTGTTTCCCGAAACAAGGAACTCGCTCATTCTCCGATAGTTTCTTACGACAGCATTGACGAGGCTTTGAAAGCCGATATAAAGGCTTCTTCTCGTTATCTGAGTTTGAACGGCGAGTGGAAATTCAATCTCGTTACGAAAGAAGGCGACATTCCCGCCGGGTTCCAGAACAAGGACTTTGATTCGAGTTCGTGGAATACCATTCGCGTGCCCGGCAATTGGGAAACGCAGGGATTCTCTTCTCCCGATTACGGATATGACGATTATACATGGAATTCGTCCGCATTGACGCCTCCCGAGATCCCCGAGGAGAACGAGATAGGTCTTTACACCAGAGAAATAGATGTTCCCGCAGAGTGGAACGGTCAAGAGGTGTTTATATCTTTTGACGGCGTGGAAAGCGCATGCTACGTTTATGTCAACGGCAAAATGTGCGGCTACGGCGAAGATTCCTATACTTCGAAAGATTTCAGAATCACGCCTTATATAGAAGCGGGAAAAACGAACACGATAGCCGTTAAAGTTTTCAAATATTGCGACGCATCGTGGCTCGAAGCGCAGGATACGCTCAAAATGGGCGGAATTTACAGAGACGTATATCTGTATTTGTCCGAAAAGACGATGATAAAGGATTTTTCCGTTCAATCGACCGTCGATATGAAAAAAGAGGGCGGTTTTGACGGCAGCGCACTTCTTTATCTTTCCGCAGACGTATCTACATACGTAAACAAAGAGGACGGTTGGTATACAGAGTTTTCTCTTTATGATGAGAACGGAACCGCGGTTGTTGAACCTTACCGTTTCGGCGCGGATATTTCTTTTTCTGCGGATAAAACGGGCGGCGCATATACAGCCACCGTCAGCGGACGCGTTACCGTGAACGGAATTAAACTTTGGAGCGCGGAGGAACCCAATCTCTATACTGCGGTATATACTCTTAAAAAGCCTGACGGAACGACGGTGGGAACAGTCAGCGAACGCATCGGAATAAGAGACGCCGCGTTTGCATCCGATGACAGCGGTAAGCAGATATTTACCGTAAACGGACAGACTGTTTCGCTTTTCGGTGTTACTTACTACGAATTCAGCGCAATCAACGGCAAAGCCCTGACACGCGATGAAATGATTGAAGACATCAAAAAGATGAAAGAACTCAACATCAACGCCGTCAGATCTCCCGGCGTTCCTCTCAGCCGTGAGTTTATTTCTCTTTGCAACGAATACGGTCTTTATGTCGTTTCCGATATAAACCTTGAATCCGAACCTTATTCGAGTAAAAAAGAGCAATCCATACCCGGCGATCAAGGCATTTGGCAGACTGCGCTTCTCGATCGCCTTTCGAATGTCGTTGAGCGTGACAAGAACGCTCCGTCCGTTATTCTTTGGGGACTCGGAAATGAGTCCGGACAGGGCAGTGTTTTGACCAATATCAAAAACTACCTCATAGAAAACGATTCCAGACTTATCGTATATGACGCATATCTTGACCTTGATAAGGAAAATTACGGCAATGACGATTATATCTCCGACGGAGACATCATCGCCGCTTCCGGTTGGGATATGGACAAATTCAACGATATACTGACCAATAAAGAAATCACAAAACCCATTATTCTTCAAAATATCGACAGCGCACTTCTTTCTTCCGGCGGCGGTGTTGACGGATATGTCGATTACATAACCGCAGACAATACCGTTCAGGGATGCTTCCTTGCAAACTGGGTTGACAAAGCGATCTACGTTCCCAAGGACAGCAAAAATGCGGTTCAGGTCTGCAAGGATACTCCGTATAATGCGGATAATGCGGATCTTTACGAACTTAAATATGCCGCGTCATGGGTTTCAGACGAGGAGTCGGCTGCGGCATTGCTCGGAATGTACAGTCTTAACGGTATTCTCAAAGCCGACAGATCATTCCAGTCCGACGCGCTTGAAATGAAAACTTCCTACGCGCCTATTTACGTTGAACCCATAAATGTGAAAGACGGCACATTCAGAATAAGCAACAGATTCGGATTTACCGATGCCGGATCGAAATTTACCGTTTCTTATTCCGTTTCAAACGGTGTGAGCGGCAATATCGACATATCTTCACTCAAAGCGGGTCAAACGCTTGATATAACGCTCGACTACGGAACGGTTGATTCTTCTGCGGATGTTTTTGTTACCGTTTCGGTTAAGTACAATGAAGTTCCCGCATGGGCGAGAGACGGCTATGACGGAACATTGTTCTCTGTTCAATATGACGTAACAGGCAACGGCGCCCCCGTTAAAAACGGCGGTTCCACCGATGTTTCCGGCAGTGCATTGACTCTTGATATATTCCGTGCTCCGGATATATCGACAATAAACACAGACCTTGCGAACGGTACAATATATGTAACAAACTATTGCAGCGAAGCGTTTGACGATATATTCACTTTAAAATACATCGTCGTTGAGACAAACAACTTCTGCAATGACCCGAAAGCGGTCGTATATGCAAGTGGAAAGGTCAATACAGGACTTGCCGGGTATACGAAGGACGGCACCGTAAAACTTCCGTTCTCAGTCAAAGCGGTAGAGAACGGTTCATATGAGGTCGTTATCTCTGTTACGACGAAAAAGGCATTCGGAGATATTCCCGCAGGATATGAACTTCTTTATAATTTCAACTCGGGAACTCTCGGTTCAGAAATTCCGTTCCCCGTTGATTCTTCGAGAACTCCGGAACCTGTTATAGATGAGACGACAGGCGAACAGCAGATAGACGAAAAGGGAAACAGAGTTTGGGTCAACGGTGACCCCGGTCTGACGGAATACACCTCTTCGACTGTTTATTACAGCGCACCCGATGAAGTCAATCCGACTCCCGCACCGTATATTCGCCTTTCCAATTCGAGAGTTACCATTGAAATAGATTCCGACAGCGGACTTATAAATAAGTACACCGTTGACGGCAAAGATGTTTTCGCAACTGCCGATTCTGAAAACGGCATTAAGGCAAGCACGATTGGCAGTCTTTACAGAAATCCGACAGGCGGAGACTATGTTTCGGGTACCGCAAATAATTCCAAGGCTCTTTCGAATTTTGATTTCGGCAACTTGAAGAAATTTCTTAACGGACTTGTCAGCGTCAGAAAGACCGATGACGGACATTACAGAATGTCGCTTCGTTACAGTCTTCCCGTTTCCGACGGCGGCAATGTTTCGAACCTTGCTTCCCGCAATACGGAATACGCGGTCGTTTACGACTTCTATCCGAACGGCGTTATGAATATCAGTTCGGCTTATTCGCTTAATGCCGAGTCTGCCGTTCCGCTTTCCATATCGAGCATTCTTACCATGTCTTCCGATCTCACAAAGGCAACATGGTACGGCAGAGGCCCCGGCGAAACTTACGGCGACAAACTTTACAACTCAACGGTTGATGTCTTCTCCTCTTCCGTTTCCGATCTTGTTCCCTCGTATCTTTTCGCCAACGGCGGAGACAGAAGCCAGACAAGATGGCTTGCGCTTACCGATGAATCAGGTACAGGTGTTCTTGTAACTTCCGACACAAACAATTTTGCATTCAATCTTTCGAAACAGTATCCGCACTCTTTGGCTGCATATGCTTCGGATTCCATGAATAATCCTTATACTGTCCTCAGCATAATCGGTGCGCAGAGCGGATGCTCCGTTCCGAGCACTTCGGATCAAGCATATCTGGTATCAGACTCTTCGATAGAACCGGGCAGTGTGCTCTCGTTCTCTTACAGAATAGTTCCCGTTTCCACGACCGATGTTTCCGCATATAAGGCTGAAAGTGCAAAGACTCTTTCGTCCGCGGGCAAAGCAAGCGTATCGAGAAACTCTCTGGCGGACGGACAGTCCTATTCGCTTCGCGATCTTGCAAGCGGTCAGTACATATCCGCTGCCGATAACGAACTTTCCGTTCTTGAAGGTCTCGGAAGCGCAAATCAGAGATTCCAGATAGAAAGAACCGATTCTTCCAGCATCTACATCAAATGCACGGCAAACAACCTTTATATGACAGCTGTCGGCGTTTCAACGAGAAAAGCCCCGTCAATCGAGGTTGGATTCGCACCTCTTGATACCGAAAAAACACCGTGGCAGATGTGGTATTATTCCACCAACCAACTTGCTTGCGAACGTCTGACCGAGTATTCTCTTTCGGTCATGCAGACGGCAACATTCCCCGGCGCAAGAGTGGCAATGTCGAATATTCAGGGCAATGATTCCGCATATTGGACTATCAACTATGAGATCGGCAATTCCGAGTTTGCAACCATAAGAAACAACAACTCCGGTCTGTATCTGACTTATGTTGACAGAGTGACATATTCTTCATCGTCTCTTGCCGCATTGGACAGACGCACGATGGGATATGCGCCCGATATTGATTGGAGCGTTTATCAGACAGCGGAAGATCTTGCCGCAAGTTCTTCCAACTTTGCAAAGACGACGGGCAGAATTACTCAATGCGAACTGCTTCCCGCAGATTCCCAGACTTGGGTGTTTGTGGCAGAGGGTGAATCCGATTACCGCATATACAACACCTCAAACGGTATGTATCTCGGCGTAAGAACCGTTGACGGTGTTTCGTCCCTGGTCCTTTACGACGCGACAAATGCGGATGAGGAACCCGCTTCTCTTGTTTGGAGAATCAGAAACAGGGGCGGTGTTTACAGCATAATCAATGTTGATACCGACCTTGCGCTTCAAACAACATTGAAGAGAGTAAAACTCACTCAGGCAGAAATGGACAGAGATTTCATCTCCGATCCCGAAAAAGCATTTAAGAACACTTACGTTCTTACTCTTGCAAAGTGGAGCGGCAAAGTAAATCAGAAGTGGAATCTTGCATCCGACAATGACCGCAAAGTTTCCGTACAGATAGGTTCCGAGTGGTACGTTGACGGCATAGAAGAACAAAAGTAACAAAAAGTAACAATAATTAAAAATCGACCTTTCGAATTTACTTCGTGAGGTCGATTTTTTTATTTTGCCTATTGCAATATCAGACGGATTCTGTTAAAATAAATTGAGTAGATTCAATCTAAACACGAGGTGATTTTATGAAGACAGCATTGCAGTTATATTCAGTAAGAGATGAAGTTGAAAAAGATTTTGAGGGAACACTCAAAGCCGTTTCCGAGTTCGGATATGACGGAGTTGAGTTTGCCGGGCTTTACGGCAAAACACCCGAAGATGTTCGGAAACTTTGCGAAAAATACGGACTTGTTCCCATTTCCGCCCATGTCGGCATAGGCGAAATGCTTGAAAATGAAAATGTCTTTTCCGATTATAAAGAGATGGGCTGCGAATATATCGCCATACCGTATATTGCGCCCGAAGAAATGTCAACGGAGAACGACCGTCTAAACACCATAGAAAAGGTTCGCGTTCTTTCCGAAAAGGCAAAAGCCGCGGGCTTGAAAATGCTTTATCACAACCATGCGCACGAACTTTCTAAATTGAACGGAAATAATTTTCTCGATGAACTATATCCCGCTGTACCTGATATTTTATTGCCTGAATTCGATGTTTGCTGGCTTCATTTTGCGGGAGAAGACCCCGTCTCATATCTTGAACGGTATGCGAACCGCATAAGAGTGGTTCACCTGAAAGATTATGTTTCTTCTGACGGCGCAGAAAGACCCGATTTCCGTCCTCTCGGCAGGGGAAAGGTAGATATTCCCGCCGTGGTTAAAACAGCGGAAAAACTCTGTGCAGAGTGGCTCATAGTCGAGCAGGACGCCCCGACAGCGGGTCATAAGAGCATTGATGATGTTCATGTTTCCGCAGAATATTTGCATACGCTTGTAAAGTAATAAATAATTAAATTCACAATAATAAACCCCGTAGGCGAGATTTTCGCTTACGGGGTATACTTTGTCAAGATTTTATTTTCTTGCATTTATCTGAACCCGAGAAAACAGATAAGTGCGATGAATGCCGCCGCTATTATTATCCATATTGCGGCGGAAATCTTTTTCGACATTATCGGTTTTTCTTTTGTTTGATTTGCTTTTTTTGAATGTTGCCGCTCTGTTGCTTTTTGCTTTTCTTTGTTTGCTTTCTGCTCTTTAATCTTTTTCTCGGCTTCTTTTAGATGCCGTTCATGCTCTTTTCTCAATATTGTCAGCGGGTCATTTTGCGTCAAAATCAGTTCGTGAAAATCATCTATGAACTTCAAATCATCTTTTTGCGCATAATCCGAAGAAAAAGGCACATCGCCGTGTGAGAGTTGATTCCTTTTGTGCCTGACTTCTTTAAGCCCTTGTAAAAAGTCCGACCAAGCGCGGACATATACTTCCCCAAAATCGTTATTTTTCGCCATGTCGTCGATGTATGCCGTCACGCCGTGTTTTTCGCCGTAAATTTGATTGCATATCTTTTCGAGTGAACCGAACTTTTCGATCAACTCATAATTTGTATCCTTGCAGTTCAAAATTATCCTCCGAAGCAGGGTTTTGCCGAATTTTCAGAATAAGTATAGCATAATGAGTAATCGGTGTCAAGCAATTTCTTTTCTGTCATTGGGTTTCGGTCTCTCGATTTTTTTGAAAAACAAAAAGTATATCAACAACCCGTCAATTATAAAATCATAAAATCGCGGACCGCCGAACATGATAACGCTTGTTAATACAGAGAACAAGACGACTCCCACTCCGATTATTTTTCCCGATATGCCCTTTTCCTTTGTTTGCCACACGATCAATGCCGCGAACGGAGATAAAAATGCGAACACGGTCCAGTATTTTATGACGTTCCAATTTATATACCAAATCGTCAGATTTTTTGTGAGCGTTGCAGTTATATAATATGTGGCGAGCATGCCGAGACAAAAGGGGAGTATGTTTATCATTGCGCGCACTCTTGTCGGACTGTAAATCGCTATCAGTGTTCCGAGCAGAACCCAAACCGCCATTTGCGAAAAAATGTCTCCGAGGTTTTGTGTGTATATGTCAAACAGCCGCGCCGCTGTTCCGAGCAAAAGCCCGCAAACAAGCATCGTCAGAGGGTTCAGTATGATTTTTCGTAAATCGCATTTCATTATGAACGCAAGCCCCTTTCCGAATCTTCTTACAGAAAGAGTATATCATAACAATTGCGCGGTTACAAGATTCAGCGTAATTAAGTTTTATGTTGAACAGATTAAGATTTGTTGAATCCTTGTTTTGAAATAATAAAAATGCGGAGTTCTTGTTCTCCTGTCGCAGATTTCCGTAAAAACACACAATTTTTTTGTGCATACCTATTGACAAACCGCCGTTTTTTTAGTACAATATTTTTATACACGGAGACGTATCGAAGTGGTCATAACGGACATGACTCGAAATCGTGGTCGCTACTCGGTAGCTCCCTAACCGGAATCCCTTGATTTTACGGGGTTTTTCGGGTATCCTTAACTTAATATTTTTCTTTGTTCTCCCCATCAGTTCTCCCCGTTTTCCGAGGTGCTGATGTTGAGATAAATACGGAGCGGTATCGAAGTGGTCATAACGGGACTGACTCGAAATCAGTTGAACCGCAAGGTTCCGTGGGTTCGAATCCCACCCGCTCCGCCAGAAATCACGCCGGCCTAATGCTTACCAGTCATAAGTATTAAGGTTGGGCAAAGAAAAAACGGTGCGACCTTCACGGTCACGCCGCTTTTCTGCATACAAGGGTATATTCTGCAATCATGGATTATGATGACACGGGGTTCCAACCTCGTTCATACATCCAATATGTTTATAACAATGGCTGTGCGGTCATCCATGTATCCTTCGGGCATCATGTAGGCCATGGCCTGAGAAATTAAAGTATCGGCATCCATAGCGGCTATGGCTTTATCCGGCAACGACACAAGGAACGGGTCGATTCCGTCAGTACATAAAAGGACCCTGTCGCCTGCGGATAAAGGCAGTTCGCCCACGCGCAGAAACTCTGCGGCGGACGGCATGCCGTTCCATACGCCGTAGCCGCAGGGGTGGGAAGGATTGTTGCATATAACGGCGCGTATCTCGTCGGACGTAAACTCCTTGCGGCGGCGATGCACCTCTGCGGTTTGAGGTGTTGTAAAATACGATAGCGTTCCGTTTGAAATCAATATGCCGTTAGAATCTCCTATATATGCATAATGCAGCTTGTGTTCGGCAAAAAGCGCAAGCACGCCGACCGTGCCCGGGAGGAATGGGGAGGGGAAGCCTTCGTTGGCGGCGGCAACGGCCATGTTCCCGGCGTATACTGCCGCTTTAAGGCGGTCCGCCGGTGCGGCACCGTTTTTTTTCAAAAGTACGGCCTGCGCGGCATCGGCAAAGGCGTTGTCGGCGCGGCAGGCGGGGCTGGGGTTGGGGTATATGCCGTTTTCTCTGTCGCGGCTTACACCGTCAAGTATCATGGCAAAACCTGTTGCCTCGTCAAAGAAGAAAAGATCCTCGTTTGGCTTATCGGCATAACGGGTATTTTTTGCTGTGGTGCCTTTCATTGCTAAACGCATGGGGAAGCTCCTTTGCTGCAAATCTTCATATTATATATTCTATTACCATATTAGTGGTATAGCAAGCCCCTATCGACGAATTAAGACGGAATTGTATACATAGAAACAATGTATTGACAAGACGGTGTTTATGTGCTTAAATATCATATAATTAAAGTGTTCTTATGCTTATTATCTGATATATATGTATGAATGTACATAATATATTACCGAACGGGTCCAAGGGACGGATCCAAACCTTATACACGAAACCGGGTGGAGGAAACATTGGTGAGTTATCCTCAACAGACTATGTTGAACAAATTTAAACAGTCATGGCCTAAAATGGCATTCGTTTGCGTGCTGGGGATCGTGGTTTCTTACGTTATCGGCAGGGGAAGGGAACAAACGGCTTTCGTATGGATAATAAATGCGATATTTTCGGCCGGAATGGCGCTTTTGCTCGTCGGCATAGCGCATCAGCTGACAAATATGCACATGTTTACAAGCCTTTCTTACGGCGTAAAGCTTCTTAAAATGATTTTCCGCAACGAACATAAAACGGCAGACGACTTGAAAGATGACTATATTGAATATCGCGACAGCCGCAAGCATCATAATGATGTATCCTTATATATGGTATGCGCGGCAATACTCATTGTGATATCGGCGCTGCTTTCGTTACTATATATGCTTTAATTAAGGCAGGCAAAATCCAATAAACTTGACTTTAAATTTGAAGCCGCTAAGGGCTTCTGCAAAAAATAAAAAAGAACAAAAGGAGAGAAAAACGACATGAAGAAAACCATTGCACTGCTTCTGGCCATGATATTCGTAATTGGCCTGCTGGCTGCATGCACTCCCTCCAACACCACGCAGGATCCTGTGCAGACCGACGACCCCAACGCCGGCACACCTGCGGAGACCACGACCCCGACCGACGCTCCTGTAACAGAGCCCACGGCAGAGGGTAAGAAGGTCTATTATTCCGTGCTCAGTTCCGACCATTCGAGCCTCAACTTCCTTGACAATGTTGATAGCCCCGTTGGCAACGTTGCCACCTATTGCATGAGCTATCTGTATCGTCAGTATCCCAACGAAGAAGGCAACGGATACATCTGGATCTGCGACATCGCCGCTGAAGAGCCCATTCAGATCGACGATTACAACTGGCAGATAAAGATCCGCGAGGATGCAAAGTGGAACAATGGCGATCCCATCAATGCGGACACCTTTATGTTCACCTTTAAGCAGCAGCTTGACCCCGTGATGATGCCCCGTATGAGCACCTTCCTGGCCAGCAATGCCATCACCATCGTGAATGCCGAGCAGTATTCCATGCAGAATTCCGAAGGCGGCATACCCACCGATTGGGAAGACGTCGGTATAAAGAAGATCGATGATTACACCATTCAGATAACCACCGTTGACGTAAACACCGCTACTCAGGTTATGAACCACTTCTTCAACAGGAACAACGTACCCTGCTACGAACCCCTGTGGAACGAATGCCTCAGCGCCGACGGCCTGACCACTTCCTACGGTTCCGACCTTGACCACTTCATGGGCTGCGGTCCTTACATCTTCTCTGATTGGACCTATGACTCCGTGCAGACATATGTTAAGAACCCCGACCATTGGCTGGCTGATTACTTCAATTATGACGAGGTACAGTATCGCGTAGTTCCCGAGCAGAATGCCCGCGTTGAGCTTTGGGAGCAGGGGCAGCTGGATATATTCGCGCCCAACTCTGATACCCTCGAAACCTACATCGATGATCCGCGCCTTGTGGAATACGGCTCCAACTCTGTGTTCCATCTGGACATCAACTGCAAGAACCCCAATAACCCCATCAGCGGCAGCGACAACTACCGCAAGGCTATCTATCACGCCATCGACCGCGAGACCATAGCCAAGAACCTGTTTGGTCATATGGAACCCGCCGGTTGGTACGTAAGTGCCCAGGCCGGTATACTCAGCGAGGGTGCCCGCGTCTACCGCGAATCCAAGTACGGCAAGGCCGTGGAAGAAATGGTTGCCTCCTGGAGCGCAGAAGGCCACACCACCGGCTACAACCCCGAACTTGCGCTTGATTACCTGAACAAGGCCTATGAAGAGTGCGGCGTTCCCGCTGGCACCGTTATCAACATCATCATTGCTTACGATCCCAGCGAGGTACACTGGAACAAGACCGCTCAGTTCCTCCAGGAGGAGTTCCCCAAGGTCTTTAACAACCGCGTGACCGTGGAAATAAAGAACTACAGCGGCATCTCCACCACCGAGTACAAGAAGCAGGGCGACGACGGTTGGGATCTTTCCCCCAACGATTGGGCCCGTGCCGTTGCGCGTACCTATCCTTACGAAGGCTTCTACTACTTCACCAGCGGCTATTCCGGAGCGCCCAACAACTACTTCAACGACGAGTTTGACGCCCAGTTCGCATATTGCCGCGAAATCCAGAACGGCGATTACGAGACCCTGCTGCAGGAAACTCAGAAGCTTGAGGAGATCTACCTTGAGCATGTGGTGCAGTGCCCCGTTGTACAGGATGTTGTTTACGAGCTCCATTCCGACCGTCTGGTTCTGCCCGTTTACACCTATATTCCCGGCTTCGGTTGGGGCGAACCTTACGGCGATATCGTCACCGACTAAGCGCCTGAACAGCCAAACGTTAACTTAACACACATCTTCCGGGGGCATGCTACCTAATGTGGCGGCATGCCCCCGATTCGGATAATAGCGAAGGCTTTATCCGGGGAAGTCCCATGCAGTTAGGAGAATCCTATGTTTAGATACATTATGTCCCGCATCGCTGCAATGCTCATCACGCTTTTCCTTATCATGTCGCTTTCTTTTATCGTGGTGCGCCTGATGCCGATGTCGCTTTTTGAAAATCCGGAGGTGCCGCTTGAAATACAGAAACAGCTGGAAGACAAGTTCCATCTCAACGATCCTTTGCCGGTTCAGTATTTTTATTTTATTTCGGATATAGTTACCGATCTTGATTTCGGTGTTTCCGTAAAGCTTCGTCCCGGCCTGCCGGTATTCGGCATATTGATCAACCGACTTCCGCCCACGATTTTGGTCAATTTCCTGTCTCTTTTCATATCAATACCGTTGGGGCTTATTGCCGGAACGGTAGCCGCGCTTAAGCGCAACACATGGGTGGACCACGTGATATCATTCTTCGTGGTAATATTCATATCAGTACCGTCGTTTGTTTTTGCATCGGCCCTTCAGTATTTCTTAGCATTTAAGCTGGAATGGTTCCCGACGCTTTACGACACGAACGCCGCCACGCTTGCGCAGCAGCTCCACTCTTTGGTGCTGCCCATCATTGCGCTGGCTCTCAGCCCTATAGCTACAATAGCAAGGTATCTGCGCGGTGAACTGATAGAAAATATTTCTTCGGAATATCTGCTGCTTGCGCGCACCAAGGGCCTGACCAAGGTTCAATCCATAGTGCGCCATGCCTTCCGTAATTCGCTTATTCCCATTTCCAATACCCTTATCGCAATGATAACGGGCATAATGGGTGGTTCTCTTGTTATAGAAAACATCTTCGCAATACCAGGGCAGGGCGGCTTGACGGTAAAGTCCATCATGGCCGGCGACCATTTCCTTACCGTTGCATGCCTGATATTCTATTCGGTGACGTCATTGGTCACCATATTGCTGGTGGATCTGTCCTACGGCCTGATCGATCCCCGTGTGCGCGTGGGAGGTAAGAAAGCATGATTTATGATAGAAATAATCTGCCGGACGATATTAAAAATTTGCCCGATGCCGATTTTGAACCCCTGCATCAGGAAGATATAAAGGACGAAAAGTTTAAAACTAAACCCGTCGGCTTCTTCAAGGATGCAATGATAAGGCTCAGCAAGAACAGAGTATCCATGATCTCCGGCGCAATAATACTGTTGATCGTGTTGATGGCCATAATAGTGCCTAATATCACAGGGTATTCCTATACTGAGCAGAATGTTGCGCAGCAAAATCTGCCCCCAAAAATACCCGGGCTTGAAAAGCTTGGCATATTCGATGGTTCCCGCGTGCTTACAGACCGCCGCAAGGATAAGCTTGACGATACCGACAGATATCCTGAAGGCTGCATTATCGAGATTTTTAACGAGCACGACGTTAAGAACGTTACCATGTGCGACGTAAAGGTTGACTATTATAAGTACAGCGGCGTGGCAGACGGCGAATATCATTGGCTCGGCACGGACTATTTGGGACGCGACTTGCTTACAAGGCTTTTCCGCGGCGCGCGCATATCGCTTATAATCGCCGCGGTATCCGTTGCGGTAAACCTTGTGATAGGCGTTGTATACGGCGCTATATCCGGCTATTGCGGAGGCAAGATAGATATATTCCTTACGCATTTGGCAGAGGTTTTGGACGGCATGCCGTACGTGGTCGTTACCATTCTGTTCATGTTGGTGTTCGGCGCAGGTATGTTCTCCATAATACTCGCAATGACGGTAACGGGCTGGATAGGCACATCTCGCCTTATCCGCGCCCAGTTCTATCGCTTTAAGGGACGTGAATACGTGCTTGCTGCCCGTACGATGGGAGTACCGGATAAGACGCTTATATTCCGCCACATTCTGCCCAACTGCGTAGGCCCCCTGATCATTCGTGCCATGATCGCCGTTCCCGGCGCCATTTTCTCGGAAGCGTTCCTCGCCTATATCGGTCTTGGCATAGCGCCTCCGGAGCCTTCCATAGGCATTCTGCTTTCCAACGGACAGAGCGTGCTGCTGCAGTATCCGTATCAGGTCATATTCCCGGCCGTATTGATTTCGCTGCTGATGGTTGCATTCAACCTGTTCGCCAATGGTCTTAGGGACGCCCTTGACCCGACAAAACGCGGAGAGGAATAAAGCTATGGGTAATGAATATATGAACAAAGAAGTAATTCTCAGCGTGAAGGACCTTCGCATCAACTTCCGCGCTTACGGCGGATTGGTGCAGGCTGTGCGCGGCATAGATTTCAACCTTCACAGGGGCGAAACGCTGGCGATAGTCGGCGAGTCCGGTTCGGGCAAGTCCGTCAGCATCAAGGCCATTATGGGTATTCTGGCAAACAATGCCATAATAGAATCCGGCGAGATACTTTATGACGGAATGGATCTTACAAAGGTGCATGAGGATGATTTTCACCGCATCCGCGGCAAGAGGATAGGCCTCATATTCCAGGATCCGCTGTCTGCACTGAACCCCATAATGAAAATAGGCCACCAGATAACGGAGGTGCTGCGGCTTAACGACAAGATGAACAAGCACGACGCCCGCGCAAAGGCGCTTGAGCTTATGAAAGCCGTTGGTATTCCCGATGCGGAGCGCCGCTTTGAGCAGTATCCGTTCCAGTTTTCCGGCGGTATGCGCCAGCGTATAGTTATAGCTATTGCGCTTGCCGGCAATCCGGAAATACTGATTTGTGACGAGCCCACCACCGCGCTGGACGTTACGGTTCAGGCAAAGATACTGGAGCTTATTAACAATATCAAGAAGGAGCGCAACCTGTCCGTTATATTCATAACTCACGATTTGGGCGTTGTGGCAAATATGGCGGACCGCGTGAACGTTATGTATGCGGGCAAGATAGTGGAAACGGGCACCAGCGAGGAGATATTCTTCGAACCTGCCCATCCGTACACATGGGCGCTGCTCAGCTCCATGCCGGATCTTCATACCAAGGAACGCCTTTTGGCGATTCCCGGTACGCCGCCAAACATGATATTCCCGCCCAAGGGCGATGCTTTTGCCGCCAGAAATCAGTTCGCCATGCGAATCGATTATGAGCAGGAGCCGCCTATGTTCAGAATAAGCGATACACATGCTGCGGCAACATGGCTGCTGCATCCCAAGGCCAAGGCAAACGGCATAGAGATGCCCGAAGTGCTTAGGGCCAGAATAGAAAGAATGAAAGGGAGTGGAGTGCAAAATGGCTGAAAACGAATATATTCTTGAAGTAAAAAACCTTTGTCAGCACTTCAGTTCCGGTCACGGCAAAAACAAAATGGTTGTCAAGGCTGTTGATGACGTAAGCTTTGCCGTGCGCAGGGCGGAAACCTTTGGCCTGGTGGGCGAATCCGGCTGCGGAAAAACCACAACGGGCCGCACCATAATCCGTCTGTATGATCCCACGGGTGGCGAGGTTCTGTTTGACGGCAGGGATATCTCCGGCAAGATGACAAAAGATTTGCGGAGCTATCTTACATCGAATATCTCCATGATATTCCAGGACCCCATAGAATCCCTTAACCCCAAGATGACCATAGAGGAAATCGTGGGCGAAGGTCTTAAGGTGCGCGGACAGAAGGATCGCGATGAAATTCACCGTCAGGTGGTTGAGATGCTGGAAAAGGTTGGTCTTGTGGAAGAACACGCCACCCGCTATCCGCACGAATTTTCGGGTGGTCAGCGCCAGCGCATAGGCATAGCCCGCGCGATAATCACCAAACCCAAGCTTGTAATTGCAGACGAGCCTGTTTCCGCGCTGGACGTTTCCGTGCAGGCGCAGGTTATAAATCTGCTGAACGATTTGAAGGACGAGATGGGTCTCAGCATACTTTTCATAGCCCATAACCTTTCCGTTGTCAAGTATTTCTCCGACCGTATCGGCGTTATGTACTATGGCCATCTGGTTGAGGTTGCAAATGGCGACGACCTGTATAAGAACCCGCTGCATCCGTATACAAAGGCTTTGCTTTCCGCAATACCCGAACCCAATCCCATTACGGAGCGCACGCGCAAGCGCGTGGATTACGATCCTGAGAGGGACCATGATTATTCAGTTGAGAAGCCCTCAATGGTGGAGGTTGAGCCGGAGCATTTCGTGTATTGCTCCCCGTCCGAGCTTGAAGCATACCGCAAGCAGCTCAAGGACTAAAACCAATATACGCATAAAATCATCATAACAATAAAAGGCCGTTATCAATGCGATAGCGGCCTTTTGTTCAGTATTAAGCTTGAATTATTAGCAGCCAATAACCGTTCGGCCTTTATACTTGGATACCGCACATGGATTTAGCTTCTATGCCAGCGTTTTGATATGCTCCTTTGCTTTTGCATAGTACTTTTGAAACCGTTCGGAGTCTGTTTCATTATACTTCACGCCAAGCATAATCCATTCGCAATACTCATAGAGCAGAAAATAATCCAGCGTCCTGCGGTAATCATTGTAATCGATGCCATTTTCTTTTAACAAATGCTCAAAGTAATATTCTATGGCATAGTCTTTGTCTGCCTGCGTCATATAGAAAAAGGCCGATTCGTCTTCTTCGCCGTGGGCGATAAGGCGGGCAAGTGATGTTGGATAGGGCAGTATTGCGGCATATTCCCAATCGATTATAGTTGCATGACCGTTTGCACACAGTACATTAAACGGCAAAAGATCGTCATGGCATAGCGCCCGAGGGACGCTTGAATACAGCCTCAGATACTTTGCATAGGCATGCTCTAAATCCGCATCATTCAAATACTTGCCTCGGTTTTGCTGCCTCGGCAGGCTTGCCTCAAAAGTGAGATCGACAGCCTGACATTCACGTCTTTCCCAATACATATTCTGTAAATAAATCAAGGCGTCAAGAACCGCAGTCAGCGATTCGCGGTCGCACTTCCGCAGGTCGTGCCCTTCTATGTATTCCATAAGTAAAAACAGTTCGCCGCAATAGTTAAGGCTTTTGTAAAGGTGCGGAACAGCGCGCTCGGCAGACACCAAAAAAGTATTGTAAACAGACAGTTCTTGCTCGCTTGCCTTTTTCAGAACGTATGCGGTATTGCCGTCGTTTATTTTCCATACGGCGTAATCCGTGCCGTCCTCCGCGCTTTTGAACGGCGTTGCCTCAGCCTGTTCGCTGAGGCACATTTGTGCAAGTATTTCTTTTAAGTTCATAATAGGCCCGTTCCTTCCTGCCGATGATTATCCTACATAAACTTATAATACCACATGCAGATCTTCACGTCCATTTGACAATAAAAAAGCTGATAAATGTGAGGAGCACTGAGAACGACTGGTTATAGCGATGCTTCTACGGATGAGAATGACTTTTTCTTGACAACCTATCGGTCGGTAGGTATAATCTTAGCGGTATTATTTCATGCAGGAGGGCAGCAGAATGGTTGAGCAGGGCAGCACCAAGAAAGCGATTTTGGACAAGGCATTGGATTTATTCTCAGTGCAGGGATATGAAGCCACTTCCATTGCGCAGATAGCAAACGCGGTGGGCATACGTAAGGCATCCATGTACAGCCACTTTAAAAGCAAGCAGGAAATACTGGATGCACTTGTGCGGCATAGCTTAGAGCAGTATGAAAAGCGCTCCATATTCGCGCGGGCGGATTGGGACGATCCTGCTTTTACAAAGGATAAGCAGGACGTTACGCCGGACGCGGCGCTGCAGATGGTTCTTGGACATGTGCGCTATATTTTGCATGACCCGCAAATAAGTAAATCCCGCAAAATGCTGACGATAGAGCAGTTCCAAAACGCTGAGCTGAGCGCGCTGCAAACAAAGCAAAATTATGCTGATGTGATGCGCTATTTTACGGGGCTTGTGAAATTCCTGATTAAGAACGGGAGACTTATTGATGACGATCCAGAGATAATGGCGGCGCAGCTATGCCTGCCCATATCGGTTTGGATAAACCTTTGCGACCGCGAGCCGGAACGCGAGGATGAAGTGGTTGGGCTGATAGAGCGGCACATAAGGCAGTTTTATAAGGTGTACGGCAAGCCTAATGAAGCTTGAGAGGGGGAAAATGCATGAAATACGGCTGGCTTGATGAATATTTGCTGGCGAAAAAAGGTGTTAAGAAGGATTTTAAGGCGGAGTGGAACTGGCTACGGTACATGGTTGGCGATAAAATGTTTGCCGCGGTGTGCTACGATGATAATAACAACCAGCCGTTGGTATCAGGATTTGGATGTATGTAAGCAGGTGGACAATAGGGACAAGCCATACGATACGGAACTGCTGCACAGCATGTATGATTATCTCTGCGCACATGGCGATTGCTATTATATAGAATACAACGGTGTGCTGGTAGGGGATGTTTCCCTGCGGGACAGCGGGAAAATAGCCATTGTGATTTGCAAAGAATACCAGAACAAGCATATCGGCCGGCGCTGCGTTATTGATATGCTGAAGCTTGCAAAGGAAAAGGAAATGGCGAAGGTTACGGCAAATATCTATTCCTTTAATGCGCAAAGCCGCCGCATGTTCCTGTCAGTAGGATTTAGGCAGACTGATGAGGAATGGTATGAATATGTGCTTTGGGAAGCGGGAATAGAGGCCGATTGAGCGCGAGTTGCTTTTATTTTGACCGTTTGGCTACCGAACGACAGGTTGCTGCGGAATGAGGAGGATAATATGAAAAAACGCACGGCAAAGCGTGCTTTGAAGTGGATAGGCATAACGATAGGGGTATTGCTGATTATTATTGCCGCCGGAGCGGCGGTGATGTTCGGGCCGTTCGTAAAGGCTGCAAACAGCATAGAAAAACTTGAAGATGGGCTTTATGCAATGGAGTTTGCGGGGGACTACGGGTTTGATGATTTCCTTGCTAATGGCGGCGCCGCAAGCGACGGCGAAGTTGCGGAATATTTGGTTTCGTTCCTGTCGCATGGCTTTTACAAGGCGGATGGAAATGTGACGACTGGAAGTTTCGGCTGCTCCACGATATATACGCAGGATGAAAACGGCACTTACTTCTTTGGACGCAACTATGACTGGGCAGAATGTGAAACCATGATAGTGCATACCAAGCCCGAAAAACGGATATGAGTCGGTATCTACCTGCTGCCTAGATTTTTTAGGTTTTGGCGATAAGTATGCGCCGGACGGATCGATGACGGAACGGATGCAGAGCATAACGGCGATTTATGTTCCGCTGGACGGCATGAATGCCAAAGGGCTTGTTGTGGCCGACTTGACGGCGGGGGATGACGAGGAAACGTACCAGCGGACAGGTAAGGTGAACCTGACCACCACCACGGCCATTCGCCTGCTGCTGGATAAAGCGGCAGACGTGGACGAAGCCGTTGCGCTGCTGAAGCAGTATGACATGAATTCATCCATAGGCATTTCTCATCATCTGTCCATTGCGGATGCGCACGGCAAAAGCATTGTTGTGGAGTATGTTAACGGAGAAATGCTGGTTAGCGAAACAAAAGTGGTCACAAACCATTATCTTACCGACTGCGAAAAGAGGGGCGTTGGCTCGGCGCAGTCGCGTGAGCGGTACGATACCCTTGCGGCATACAGCGGGCCCGCTGGCGCGCCGCAGGTGCGGGACATGCTGGAGAGTGTAGCGCAGAAGAACTATCCCAAAACGGACGGCAGCTATGAAAAGACGATGTGGAGCATTGTATATTGTCCTGAGGGCCGCTGCGCGGACTTTTATTTTGCGGAGAACTATGACCGTGAATATAGGCTGATACTGCTGGGGAAAAACGGCATTAAGGATGGCAGGCAGTATAAGCTTCAAACAAAGGACTTGTGTGCTCAGGCGCGGAAGGCGGGCATAGACTATAAGCCCGCGCGGGAATAGACGGTGAAGTCGCTTGCAAAAGGCTGCCGATTACGGCGATAAGTGTGTTGAGGTATTATAATACAGGAGGAGATAAAATGAAAAAGTTATATGAGAAAAACGAGCTGACATTTGCAATTGTATGGATGGTTATTTATTGTGTTTTGCAGTCCCTGGCGAATCCGCTGAACGAAATAATAGGAATCGAATACTCCGCAAGCGCAGTTTTCTGCATATTGCAGACGATCGTTCTTCTCGGCTTTATACGAAAGAACGGATTGCAGAAGCGCTATGGGCTTTGCAGATCGCAGGTTCCTGCATGGCGGTTCCTTTACTATGTGCCGCTTTTGGTATTGGCGTCGGGAAATCTTTGGAACGGTTTTGCCGTAAACTATTCGCCGACAGAAACGGTTTGCCGCATCGTGTGCATGCTCTGCGTTGGATTTCTGGAGGAAGTGATTTTCAGGGGGCTTCTGTTTGCTTCTATTGCAAAGGATAATGTGAAATCCGCAATAATTATTTCAAGCGTAACTTTCGGCATAGGGCACATTATCAACCTTTTCAACGGCAGCGGCATGGGCTTGGTAAGCAATCTGTGCCAGATTGTATTTGCGGTTGCGGTAGGCTTTATGCTTGTAACTATTTTTTATCGCGGCGGAAGCATGCTTCCCTGTATCATCGTTCACTCTGCTATTAACACGCTTGGTACGTTTGCTAATGATGCTGATGTCGCCATGCAAGGGCAGCTGATCCATATAGCCGTTCTGATAGCTATAACAGTCGCATATACGCTGATTCTTATAAAAACGCTTCCGAAGAAGCAATTGGCAAATGCTGCGGAGAACAAGTGAAGCACCGTGAAAGAAGCTAAGGTTGTTCGGAATCCGATAAATACTTTCAGAATGACCAAGAAATTGATTTGATTAAAGAAAGGAACGAAATACAAATGGAACACACAAACTTTGAAATAGTCCGCGCACAGGCGGAGGATGCGGCTGCGCTGCTGGATTATCTGAAAATAGTGGGCGGGGAAACGGAAAATCTCAGCTTCGGCGCGGAGGGCGTGCCGCTTGATGTTGAAGCAGAGAAAGCATATCTTGGCATGCAGGCGCAGTCGCAAGACAATATTCAGCTGCTTGCCAAGGCGAACGGGGAGATAATAGGCACCGCCAGTCTTAACCGCAAGCAAAGACGCATGGGACACCGCGCGGAGTTCGGGATAAGCCTGAAAAAGGCATGGTGGGGTTGCGGCGCTGCGTTCGCCCTTATGGAGCGCATACTTGCTTTTGCAAGGGAAAACGGAGTGGAACAGGTCAATCTTGAGGTGCGCAGCGATAATAAGCGCGCCATAGCGCTGTATGAAAGGTTCGGCTTTCGCAAGCTATGCACATTTCCGGGCTTTTTCAAAATTAATGGTGAACTGATAGATTTTGACTTCATGAATCTATCCATTTGCCCCGGCGAAAACGAAATACACTAAATGCGGCGTAAGGAGGGATATATATGAACAAACTGATTGGCTGCTGCGGGCTGGACTGCGAAAAGTGCGACGCCAGAATAGCAACGCTTGCAAACGACAACGCCCTGCGCGAGAAAACCGCCGCCCTGTGGACAAAACTGAACGGAGTAACGATAACGCCTGAAATGATAAACTGCACCGGCTGCCGCATGGAGGGCGCAAAGACACCGTTCTGCGACAAACTCTGCCCCGTGCATAACTGCGTCCGCGAGAAGGGGCTGGATACCTGTGCCGACTGCACGGAGATGGACGGATGCAGCACGCTTGGGCACATTGCCGCAAACAATCCGGCGGTGCTTGAAAGGCTGAAGAGGCTTCGTGAGTCGAAATAAGGAGGATACAACCATGTCAAAACGGGCGAGACAATATATAGGGATACTGGCGGCGGTCGTCGCGTATTATCTTGTTCACGAAGGGGCGCATCTTTTGTATGCGCTTTTCGCGGGCGTGTTTAAGCAAATCAACTTTATGGGAATAGGCGTGCAGATAGATGTTTATGCCGAGCGCATGAGCGAAGCATAGCTTGGCGCATTCTGCCTTGCTGGTGCTGTGGCAACGTTCTGCGGCGGATATGCTTTGGTCGCACTTGCGGGCAAAATATGCTGCGCAAAGAGCAAACTGCTCCGCGCAACGCTTTACTATATAACGATTGCGTTTTTGCTGCTTGACCCGCTGTATCTCAGCATTCTCTGCGGCTTTTTCGGCGGAGGGGACATGAACGGCATAGATCTTCTTTGCCCGGAGTGGGCGGCAAGATGTCTTTTCGGCGTGCTGCTCATTGCAAACGCACTGGTGTTCTGGAAACGTGTGCTGCCGGTATATAAAAAGTCTTTTGCGGAGTGAACCCGCATTGACAAATGCGGCGGCGCTACGCTATCATAAAATTAAGCATCATACGACTGGCATAGCGAAAGAACAGGAGGGGACACGATGCCGCTGCAGATAGTAAGAAACGATATTACGAAAATTAACGTGGACGCCATTGTGAATGCCGCTAACATGACCTTGCTCGGCGGCGGGGGCGTTGATGGCTGCATACACCGCGCGGCTGGGCCGAAGCTGCTTAAAGAATGCATAACGCTGCACGGCTGCATGACGGGCAGCGCAAAGGTGACGCGCGGCTATGACCTTCCCTGTAAATATGTTATACATGCCGTTGGCCCGCGCTGGAAGGATGGAATGCACGGTGAGCGGGAGCAGCTTATATCCTGCTATAAAACCTCGCTTGCGCTGGCCAAAGAGCGCGGCTGCGCATCAGTTGCATTCCCGCTGATATCATCAGGAATATACGGCTATCCAAAGGATCAAGCGTTAAGGGTAGCGGTGGACACTATAAGCGAATTTCTGCTTGAAAACGACATGACGGTTTATATTGTCGTTTTCGATAAAAGTGCATACCAAATTGGCAATAAGCTCTTTGCGGACATCGCCGCTTATATAGACGATAAATACGTTGCAGCACATACGGATGATGCGGCGGAACGCCTGCGCAGGCTGAGCATGCCAGAAATGAGCGCGCCTGTTTTCTCCATGCCGAAGATGGCGACAATGCCTGCCACGCTTGACGAAGCGCTGGGGCAAATGGACGAAAGCTTTTCCGAAATGCTGCTGCGCAAAATAGACGAACGCGGCATGACGGACGCGCAATGCTATAAGAAAGCGAACATAGACCGCAAGCTGTTTTCGAAGATACGTGCGGACAGGCTGTATAAGCCGTCAAAACCGACCGCGATAGCGTTTTGCATAGCGCTTGAACTTCCGCTTGATGAGATGCGTGAAATGCTCATGAAGGCTGGATTTGCCCTGTCACATTCAAACAAGTTCGATATAATAGTTGAATACTTCGTTGAGCGCGGCAACTACAACGTGTTTGAAATAAACGAAGCGCTGTTCGCGTTTGACCAAAGCCTGATAGGGGCGTAGTGGCAGGAAAGGAGTAAATATGATGACGAACTACAAGGCAAAAGACTATAGGGTATTTGAAATGTTCAGCGAACAATGGGCACTTGTTACGGCGGGAACCATGGAACGCTTCAATAGCTGCACATTGGGCTGGGGCAGCCTTGGCAACATATGGGGACACGACGGCAAAACATGCCCTATCGTAACAGTATATGTGCATCCTGCGCGCTATACGAGCGAGTTTCTTACCGAAAACGATACGTTCACCGTAAGCTTTTATCCGGAATCCTGCCGCAATGCGCTCCGCTATATGGGCGCGCATTCGGGCAGGGATGGCGATAAGGCTGCCGCGGCGGGGCTTACTCCTGCCGCAATGGGAAACAGCGTAACGTATGAGGAAGCGAATTTGACTTTCCTGTGTAAAAAGCTGTATCAGCACCAGTTTGCCAAGGAAAATATCGCGCCGGAGATACAGCAATATTATGCTTCCGCGCCAAAAGCGTTTCCGGATTTCAACGGCGGTTGGCAGCCGCATATTATGTTTATTGGAGAAATAATAGACGTGGACGATAAGCGATAGAAGCTATTTGTCGCCTGCCAAGCGACCATGCCAAACGAATATTGATGTAAGATATGACTGCAAGGTGAGGGAACGAACTGAGCAGCCATATTTTTTACGCGGAGGGAAAGAAAATGAAAAAGAACCTGACGGAGATAGTATTCATACTCGATCGCAGCGGCTCCATGAGCGGGCTGGAAGCGGATACGATAGGCGGCTTCAACTCAATGATAGAAAAGCAGAAGAAAGAGGCGGGGGAGGCGCTGATATCGACCGTGCTGTTCAATAACTTCAGCGAGGTAATTCACGACCGTGTACCTATTGGCCGCGTGGAGCCGATGACGGACAGGGAATACTATGTGCGCGGCTGCACGGCGCTGCTGGACGCGATAGGCGGCGCGATACACCACATAGGCAATATACATAAGTATGCGCGGGAAGAGGACGTGCCGGAGCATACTCTGTTCGTGATAACTACGGACGGAATGGAGAACGCCAGCCGCCGTTACGACAGCGAAACCGTGAAGAAGATGATAGAGCGGCAGAAGGCGAAATACGGCTGGGAATTCCTGTTCCTCGGCGCGAACATAGATGCAGTTGAAACGGCAAGCCGCTTCGGCATAGGCGCGGACAGGGCTGTGAATTACCACAGCGACCATCAGGGAACGCAGCTGAACTACGAAGTGCTGAGCGAAGCCGTATCCACCGTGCGTTGCAGCGCAGCGCTCGGCACGGAGTGGAAAAAGCGCATAGATGAGGACTACGAAGCGAGAAAGAACACGGCAGATAAAAGGTGATTCCGGTATCGGGATAAATCAAAAGCCGGAAGCAATCGCTTCCGGCTTTAACTGGCTCCCCCTGTTGGACTCGAACCAACGACACTGCGGTTAACAGCCGCATGCTCTACCGACTGAGCTAAGGAGGAACGGAACAAGTGTTATTATAGCGCGTGATTCCGTATTTGGCAACCCCTTTTTTCAAAAAAGTTAAAATTTTTTTGAGAGGGTCGATTTATACAGACAAACAGACACTTTCTTATAAATACAATATCCCGACATATGCTGCCGGGATATTGCCGCGCCCATTCGACCTTCCGCATTTTTTTGTTTGCGGCCTGTGAGCTTATGATACTATTTCCGCGGCCCTTGATCAAGCACTTCGCCAAAGGCGGTGCTTTTTCGGCAAAAATAGAGCAATTTAATGCTGCCGCCATTTAGGCAGTATGCCCATGGCCTTCAACGCATCGTATACCTTTGGATTGGGCAGCCCTATTACCGTGAAGTAGCAGCCGTCTATCTTTTCTACCAGCACCGTCGCCGGCCCCTGTATGCCGTATGCGCCGGCTTTGTCCATAGGCTCGCCTGTGGCTATATAGTCGCGTATTTCGTCCGGCTCGAGCGTTTTGAACGTGACTTCGGTCTTGTCATAGAATATGGTTTCCTTGTCACCGGCTATTATGGCAACGCCCGTGAACACGGTGTGCGTGCGGCCGCTGAGCGTGGACAGTATGTGGAAAGCATCTTCTTCATCACGCGGTTTGCCCAAAATTTCGCCGTCAAGGTAAACTATTGTGTCGGAGCCGAGCACGCAGCAGCCCGGGTTTTCCTCCGCAACGGCTGCGGCCTTTATCCGCGCAAGGCGGCTTACATATTCGCCCGGCGCGCAATGACCTATGTTTTCTTCGGCCCGGCTTGGCTTAACGGTAAAGTCATACCCCATAAGGGTAAGCATTTCCCTGCGCCGTGGGGAAGCGGATGCAAGTATAAGTTCCATCTTTTCCTCCTTTAATCGGATAGCTGCTGGAATCCAAGCCCGTATGCAGTGTCGTAGGGGCAAAGCAGCACCAGTGCGGATTTATCCACGCTGTATGCTATGCCGCGGATGTGGCAGGCCTCCGCGCGGGAACAGGCGCACATGAGTATAGTCCGATCTGAGCCGGAGAACATGCCCGTGCCCTTTATGCTCGTTACGCCGCGGCCTATGCTGTGCATTATCTCATCGGATATTTCTTTCGGCTTGCCGGTCACTATGAAAGTTACCTGGCCCGTCATGAATCCGGCGGTTATCTTGTCTATCACCGTGGTGCTTACGGCCGTCATAACTATGCCCTGCAGCACGGCGTCTATCCTGCCGAATACAACGCCGCCCAGCAGTATTACCATGCCGTCAATGCATATGGATATGGTGCCGATGGAAAGATGGGGGAACTTTTTCCTAAGGCTCATTATAAGAAAATCCGTGCCGCCGGTGGAGGAGCCGCGCCAATATACCAGCGCAAGCCCCGCGCCGCTAAGCGCGCCCGCGAACAGCGCCGCCATGAGCGCATCGCCTTTATATACGGGCAGCAGCGGGAATACGAAGTCTATTATAACGGTGCTTATGACCATTGTCTTGATAGACTTGAAGAAAAACTTTTTGCCCAGCGTCCTTATGCATATTATAACTATCGGAATGTTTAGCACCAGCGTGCATATACCGATGGGCCACTGGGTAAAGTGGTTTATGATTATGGCAAGGCCGGATATGCCGCCCGGGGCGAACTCCGCCTGCGAGGCGAAGCTGTATATTCCCGCGGCGTAAAGAATGCCGCCTATTATATCGAACAGCAGATCCATCAAAATCTCTTTCAACTTTGCTTTTCTTTCAGTCGTCATATATAAAATATCCTCCTTTGCGCGCCCGCTATTTTTGCGGACAACCGATTGTAACACCGCCTTTATGTCCTTGTCAAACTGACTATTTATGCAAATGCATAAAATAAATTATTTTTTGCTTGCAAAAGCTTGAACACCGTGCTAAAATACTATCTGTTTGAGTAAAAACGCACGCTACCGTCGTAAGGAGGTGTAATGCATGGGTAAGTACTGCGAAATATGCAAGAAGGGCGTTATGAGCGGTAATCTGGTAAGCCATTCCAACAGAAAGACCAGGACCACTTGGGCTCCCAACATTCAGACCGTTCACGCGGTGGTTAACGGCACTGTGCGCAAGGTGAATGTTTGCACTCGCTGCCTTCGTTCCGGCAAGGTTGAGCGCAGCTTCTAATAAAAGCGATTTCTGTGCATATGCGCGGCGTTCCTTCGGGGATGCCGCGTTTTCTTTATGCAAAATACCATTCTTTATCATAGCATATCAAATGCGCTTTGGGCAAATGCTATTGGTGAGCGAAAAGTGAAAGGGAGATTAAGAGATGAAGTTCAGCTACGACGAGAGCTATCTGCCTCTTAAAAAGAACCTGACCGGTACGCTTGCCGCGCAAGACAGCGCAGGAAAGGGCGATGCGGAGCATCAGCCCGGCGATGATACCCGCCGCACGGAGCCGCTCCGCAGCTAAGCAAACAGGCATATAGCCCAAAACAGCAAAAGGCCGCATATTTCTATGCGGTCTTTTGCTGTATAAGATTATTTAACCACCAATTCCCCGTTTACGCAGTCCACGGTGTAAACCGTACCGGGCTCGGGGTCGGATTCGATTATCTTGCGGGCAAGCAGCGTTTCAAGCTTGGACTGAAGCAGTCTCTTGAGCGGCCTTGCGCCGTAATGCGGATCGTAACCGGCATCGGCAATATAGTGCTTTGCGGCATCTGTAAGCTGCACGTCCAGCCTGCGTTCGGCAAGGCGACGGCGGATATCCTTGAGCATAAGCTCGGTTATGGCAAATATCTCCTGCTTATCAAGCGGCTTATAGAACACTATGTCATCTATCCTGTTAAGGAACTCGGGGCGGAAGCTCTGCTTAAGCAGCGCGTTTACCTGATTGCGCGCTTCCTCAGTTATCTTGCCGTCCTTTATGCCGTCCAGTATGTACTGGCTGCCAAGGTTGCTGGTCATTACTATTACGGTATTCTTGAAGTCCACCGTGCGGCCCTGCGAATCGGTCATGCGGCCGTCGTCAAGCACCTGCAGCAGCACGTTGAAAACGTCCGGATGAGCCTTTTCAATCTCGTCGAACAGCACAACGCAGTAAGGCTTTCTGCGCACAGCCTCGGTAAGCTGACCGCCCTCATCATAGCCGACGTATCCCGGAGGTGCGCCTATCAGGCGGGCCACGGAGTATTTCTCCATGTATTCGCTCATGTCTATACGCACCATGTTGTTCTCGTCGTCAAACAGCGCCTCGGCAAGCGCTTTTGCGAGCTCCGTCTTGCCCACGCCAGTGGGGCCGAGGAACAGGAAACTGCCTATGGGCTTTGAAGGATCCTTCAGGCCGGCCCTTGTGCGCAGAATGGCGTTGGATACGGTCTTTACGGCCTCATCCTGACCTATCACGCGCTGATGCAGAATATCTTCAAGGCGCAGCAGCTTTTCGCGTTCACCCTCCATCAGTCTTGCTACCGGTATGCCGGTCCAGCGGGCAACTATGCGGGCAATTTCGTCTTCCGTCACGCGGTCGCGCAGCAGTCCGCTCGCTTTGCCCTTCTCCATTTCCTTTTCGGCATGGTCAAGCTCTTCCTTCAGCTTCGGCAGCTTGCCGTATTTCAGCTCGGCCGCCTTATTGAGGTCATATTCGCGTTCGGCGCGCTCCATCTGCGCATTAAGGTCTTCTATCTCGCCGCGTATGCGCTGCACGTTCTTGATGGAATCCTTTTCCTTGTCCCATTTGGCCTTGAGCTGCTTGAATTTCTCGCGGTCGTCGGCAAGGGTTTTCTGTATCTCTTTCAGATGCTCCTCGCTCAGCTTGTCGGATTCCTTTTTCAATGCCGCTTCTTCAATTTCAAGCTGCATTATCTTGCGGGAAAGTTCGTCAAGCTCCGTGGGCATAGAGTCCATTTCCGTCCTTATCAGCGCGCAGGCTTCATCCACAAGGTCTATCGCCTTGTCCGGCAGGAAACGGTCGCTTATATATCTGTGCGAAAGGGTTGCCGCGGCTATAAGCGCGTTGTCGCTTATCTTAACGCCGTGGTAAACCTCGTAGCGCTCCTTCAGGCCGCGCAGTATGGATATTGTATCCTCAACGCTCGGCTCATCCACCATTACCGGCTGGAAACGGCGGGAAAGCGCGGCGTCTTTTTCGATGTACTTGCGGTATTCGTCAAGCGTGGTTGCGCCTATGCAGTGCAGCTCGCCGCGCGCAAGCATGGGCTTGAGCAGATTGCCGGCATCCATGCTGCCTTCGGTTTTGCCCGCGCCAACTATTGTGTGCAGTTCATCGATAAACAGTATTATCTTGCCTTCGCTGCGCTTGACCTCGCCCAGCACGGCCTTCAGCCTTTCCTCAAATTCGCCGCGGAACTTTGCGCCCGCTATCAGCGCGCCCATATCCAGCGAGAATATCTTGCGCTCCTTCAGGTTGGCCGGTACGTCCCCGCGCACTATCCTCTGCGCAAGGCCTTCGGCTATGGCCGTTTTACCAACGCCCGGTTCACCTATCAGCACGGGGTTGTTCTTGGTTTTACGCGACAGTATGCGTATAACGTTCCTTACCTCGTCATCGCGGCCGATAACGGGATCAAGCTTCTGCCTGCGCGCAAGCTCAACAAGGTCCTGTGCGTATTTGTTCAGCGCATCGTATGTGCCTTCGGGGTTGTCGGTAGTTACCCTTGCGCCGCCGCGCACTTCTTCAAGGGCTTTAAGGAAGTCGTTCTTCTTTATGTTATAGAGGGAAAACAGCTCTCTCATGGCGGAGTTGGGCTGCTCCATCATGCCAAGAAACAAATGCTCCACGGAAACATACTCGTCCTTCATATGGATGGCTATTTCCTCGGCCTTGTTCAGCGCCTTGTCAAGATCCTGCGTAACGTATATCCTATCCGCCTCGCGGCTGGAACCGGTTACCTGCGGCAGCCTTGCTATCGCCGCGCCTACTGCGCCCGCGAAGCCCTCCGCATCGGAACCCATGCGCTCGATAAGGCTCTTTATGAGCGAATCCTCCTGACCAAGGAGCGCCGCGCACAAATGCTCCTGATCCACCTGCTGATTGTTATGCGATACCGCTATGCTTTGGGCGGACTGCACCGCCTCAAGCGATCTTTGCGTAAGTTTGTTTATGTTCATAGGGGTTACCTCCTGCCCACGGGAACTTTTGTTCCCGTTACAATACTATTATAGTCTTAATCGAAAAATAAGCAATGGAGTCATTGTAATGCTAATTTGAAATAATTGTGAAGGGAAGAAAGAAAACATTATTGTTTGTCAAAAAAACATTTAGCCTATTTGCCTATTGAATTAATGGCGGTTTTGGGCGATAATTAGTAGTAATTATTTTGATTACTTTTGATAGGAGATATACCCCACTATGAACGTACTTCAGGAGCGCATCAAGAAAGAGGGCAAAGTCCTGCCCGGCAACATTATTAAGGTCGACGGATTTTTGAACCACCGCGTGGACGTTAAACTTATGCGGGAAATGGCAAAGGAATTCGGTCGGCTTTTTGATTTGACCGGCATCACCGCCGTGCTTACGGTAGAGGCCAGCGGAATAGCGCTTGCCACCATCTGTGCCGAGGAATTCGGCGTGCCCATGATTTTCGCCAAAAAGGCCAAGAGCGACAATATCGAAGGCGGCCTGTACAAAAGCGAGATATTCTCCTATACATATAAAAAGAAAGTAACGCTGCTGATGAGCAAGCAGTGGCTCGGTCCCAACGATAAGGTACTCATTATAGACGATTTCCTTGCCAACGGCGAAGCGCTGCATGGCTTGGTGGATATAATAGAGCAGGCCGGCGCGCAGCTGATAGGCATGGGCGTTGCGGTTGAAAAGGGCTTCCAGCCCGGCGGCGCGCGCCTGAGGAGCGAAGGCGTGAACCTGCATTCCCTTGCAATAATCGAAAAGGCCGACGAAAACGGCATAGTATTCCGTAACGAGGAGTAATCGGATGGAGAAAATAATTGTTGTGGACTTTGGCGGTCAGTATAATCAGCTGATTGCCCGCCGCGTGCGCGATCTTGGCGTATACTGCGAAATAGTCCCATACACAATAGACATGGCAAAGCTCGCTGCCATGCAGCCCGCGGGCTTGATATTTACCGGCGGGCCAAACAGCGTGTATCTTGAAACCTCCCCGCATATATCCGATGAAATATTCGGCCTTAACGTGCCAATTTTGGGCATATGCTACGGCTGCCAGATATTGGCGTATATGCTGGGCGGCACCGTGTCCCCCGCGGAGACGGCGGCTGCGCGCGAATACGGCAAAACGGAAACGGACTATCTTACGGGCTCGAAGCTGTTCGACGAAGGCCACGGCATAACATGGATGAGCCATGGCGATTATATTTCAAAAGTTCCGGAGGGATTTAAGATAACGGCCAAAACGCCGGTATGCCCCGTTGCGGCCATGGAGTGCGATGAAAAGCGGCTTTACGGCGTGCAGTTCCACCTTGAGGTGAACCATACCGTAGGCGGCATAGATATGCTCCGCCGCTTCCTGTTCGATGTTTGCGGCTGCAAGGGCGAATGGAAGATGGACAGCTTTATCGATACCACCGTTGCCGAGCTTAAGCGCACCATTGGCGACAAGGGCGTTGTGCTGGGCCTCAGCGGCGGTGTGGATTCGTCCGTTGCGGCGGCGCTGCTTTCAAAGGCCGTCGGCAAGCAGCTCACCTGCGTATTTGTGGATCAGGGCCTTATGCGCAAGGATGAAGGGGATATGGTTGAGCAGACGTTCACAAAGCTGTTTGACATGAATTTTGTCCGCATAAACTGCCAGCAGCATTTCTATGATTGCCTGAAGGGAGTAAGCGATCCCGAACAGAAGCGCAAGATAATCGGCACGGAGTTTTACCGCGTATTCTGGGACAAGATACGCGAAAGCTATGGCGACGGCTTCTTTGCGCAGGGAACGATATACCCCGACCGCATAGAAAGCGGCAAGGGCGACGCCGCCGTTATAAAGACGCATCATAACCAGGTCAAGCAGCCTGACGATATAAAGTTCCTTGGCACGATAGAGCCGCTGAAGGATCTTTTCAAGGATGAAGTGCGCCGCGTGGGCGAAATGCTGGGCATTCCGCATGAACTTGTATGGCGGCAGCCGTTCCCCGGCCCCGGCCTCGGCGTGCGCATAATAGGCGAAGTCACTCCCGAAAAGGTGCGCATACTGCAGGACGCGGATGCGGTGCTGCGCGATGAGATGGACAAGTGCGGCTATGCGGACAAGATGAGCCAGTTCTTTGCCGTATTGCCCGGCGTAAAGACCGTTGGCGTAATGGGCGACGGCCGCACATATGATGAGCTTATAGCCATCCGCGCTGTCACTACGGTCGATTTCATGACGGCCGACTGGGCGCACATCCCATATGAAATACTCGGCCGCGTATCCAACCGCATAATAAACGAAGTTTCCCACGTCAACCGCGTAGTTTACGACATAACCTCCAAGCCCCCGGGAACGGTGGAGTGGGAATAAATATTTAGTGTTTTCTGAATCCTGAAAAGCGTTGGCAATACAGCGTTTTTCAGGATTTTTCTTTTTTTAGTGGCTACAAATTGGCTACATTTGCAGCGATTTTTGTAGCCAGAGGCTCACGGCATA